>NZ_CAXQZB010000072.1:0-10132 GCF_964228225.1 Nocardioides sp. | reverse complement strand
TGAGATCGGCGACGGGCCCCGGGCGATCGCCGGGGGCCCGTCGCTGATGCGTGGGGGTGGGGGCTCAGCCCTTGAGCCGGTGGGTCTCGTCCAGGACGCTCGCGGCGACCTGCTTGAGGGCGGCACCGTGCTCTCGCGCGTGGTGGGCGCAGAAGAGCAGCTCGCCGCCGCTCTGGAGCTCCACGCGGAGGTAGGCCTGGGCACCGCAGCGGTCGCAGCGGTCCTCAGCGGTCAAGCTGCTGCTGGGGGCGGTTGCAGTGGTCATCTCGGCCTCATCTCTTCTTCGGTCGCCTGCCTACGGTCCAACGTAGCGAGGCTGAACAAGATTCCCGCCGGTTGGTGGTGTACGCCACGCGATCACGGATCACTCGTGCGTGGTGCTGCCCCGCGTCGCTGCGGGGCGGGTGGTGTGCAGTTGTGAGGTGGTGCTGTCTCGAGTGTGACGCGCCGGGCGGCACCAGTGGGGTGAATCTCGCGAAGATCATCCGATCGGTCCCTCGACGTGACCCCATCGTGACGTGGTTCACCGGGGGCGTGGCGCACGTGGGCCCCGGCGTGTCGCCTCCTACAGTGGTGCCCGCCTCACCTTCCCCGTCCGATGTGCCAGGAGCCCACGATCGCCGAGAACACCTACAACGCCGCCCACCTGCTCGTGCTGGAGGGCCTCGAAGCCGTCCGCAAGCGGCCGGGCATGTACATCGGCTCCACCGACACCCGGGGTCTGATGCACTGCCTGTGGGAGATCATCGACAACGGCGTCGACGAGGCCCTGGCGGGTGCAGCCAGCCGGGTCGAGGTGATCCTGCACGCCGACGGCTCGGCGGAGGTGCACGACGACGGTCGCGGCATCCCCACCGACAAGGAGCCCAAGACCGGGCTGCCCGGCGTGGAGGTGGTGGCCACCAAGCTGCACGCGGGCGGCAAGTTCGGCGGCGGTTCCTACGTCGCCACCGGCGGTCTGCACGGCGTGGGCCTCTCGGTGGTCAACGCGCTCTCGGCGCGCATGGACATCGACGTCGAGCGCAGCCCCAAGGTGCAGGGCCTCAGCTTCCGCCACGGCACGCCGGGCGTGTTCGACGCCGAGGGTCCCGACGCCGGCTTCACCCCGCAGAGCGGGCTCACCCGCTCCGGGGGCCGCGTCGCCAAGGACCGCTCGGGCACCCGCATCCGGTTCTGGCCGGACCGCCGGATCTTCACGAAGGATGCCCGCTTCGAGATCGACGGCCTCATCGGTCGCGCCCGGCAGACCTCGTTCATCGTGCCCGGCCTGGAGATCGTCATCCGCGACCTGCGGGGCGAGGAGCCGGTCGAGGAGCGGTTCCGCCACGACGGCGGCATCGCGGAGTTCGTGGAGTTCCTCGCGAGCGGGGAGCCGGTCACCGACATCCTGCGCATCGAGGGCACCGGCCGCTTCACCGAGACCGTGCCGCTGCTCGACGACAAGGGCCACATGACGCCCCAGGACATCGAGCGCGAGCTCGGCGTCGACATCGCCGTGCGCTGGGGCACCGGCTACGACACCGAGCTGCGCTCGTTCGTCAACGTCATCGCCACGCCCAAGGGCGGCACCCACGTGGCCGGCTTCGAGGCGGCGCTGGTCAAGCCGTTCAACGACGCCATGCGGGCCGCCAAGGTGCTCAAGGTCAACGACGCCGACGTCGAGAAGTCCGACGTCCTGGAGGGCCTCACCGGCGTGGTCACGGTGCGACTGGCCGAGCCGCAGTTCGAGGGCCAGACCAAGGAGATCCTCGGCACGCCGGCCGTGCGCGCCGAGGTGCGCAAGATCGTGGCGAAGTTCTTCGCCGAGTACCTCACCTCCACCAAGCGCACCGAGAAGGCCCAGGCCCGGTTGCTGATGGAGAAGGTCGCGGGTGCGGCCAAGACGCGCATCGCCGCGCGCCAGCACAAGGAGACCCAGCGCCGCAAGAACGCCCTGGAGTCCTCCTCGCTGCCCGCCAAGCTGGCCGACTGCCGCTCGGGCGACAACGACCGCACCGAGCTGTTCATCGTCGAGGGCGACTCCGCGCTCGGTACCGCCAAGATGGCCCGCAACTCCGAGTTCCAGGCCCTGCTGCCCATCCGCGGCAAGATCCTCAACGTCCAGAAGGCCTCGGTGGGCGACATGCTCAAGAACACCGAGTGCGCCTCGATCATCCAGGTCGTCGGCGCCGGTTCCGGGCGCACGTTCGAGCTCGAGGCCCGCCGCTACGGCCGCATCATCTTCATGGCCGACGCCGACTCCGACGGCGCCCACATCCGCTGCCTGCTCGCCACCCTGTTCTTCAAGTACATGCCCGACCTCATCCGCGACGGCCGCGTCTACACCGCCGTCCCGCCGCTGCACCGCATCGAGATCTCGAACCCGAAGAAGGACCAGCCCAAGTACGTCTACACGTACTCGGACGACGAGCTGCAGCGCAAGCTCGCCGAGCTGAAGAAGCGCAACGTGCGCTGGAAGGACCCGGTGCAGCGGTACAAGGGTCTGGGCGAGATGGACGCCAAGCAGCTGGCCGAGACCACCATGGACCCCCGCCACCGCACCCTGCGCAAGCTCACCATCGACGACGCCGACGAGGCCACCCACATCTTCGAGCTCCTCATGGGCTCCGAGGTCGCCCCCCGCAAGGAGTTCATCGTCGCCGGCAGCAGTGGCCTGGTGGCCGAGGACCTCGACTTCTGATGGACGTCAGCGACGGTTCTCGCGGTGCATGAGGAGGTTCAGGCGAGGCTCGATGCGCTCGCGCACGACTTGACGGAGGAGTTGGCGGGCTACGCAACTGTCGGTCGTAGAGGGTCGTCCGGTAGGAAGTTGGTCGACGTCGAACCGGTGGCGTCAGCCGCTCTGGGGTTCACGTGGACAGAGTTTCTGCAGCAACCCGAGGGTGCGCTGCAGGTGGAGGCGGGCCATCACGGCGGGCGCTGGGAACTTGCTGCGACCCTCGATGACGTCAAGTTCATCGAGGACGTGTCCCGCGCGGTCATCGCTGGTCGAGTCGTGGAGACTTTCGGCCCCGGACGCTCGCGCGTGGATGTCACTCTCCTGAGCGGCGAGGTCGTGAGCGAGACCGGCTACGTCACGCCGCGAGGATGTCTCCCGTTGCCGGGCTGGGTTCGGAGGGGACGCAGCGTGACATACGCGCCCTGCCTACCGAACTCTCGATGAGTCGCCGAGAGCATCGCGGTCGACGACACATGCCGCTATGACCTGCGTACTCCGCGTCTTTCATCGCCGACTCGCACCAGACTTTCGTGGACCGCCGATGTTAAGTCGTGCGCCTCACGCTCGATACCGGCGCGCCTGAGGCGCTGCCTCGTCTGGATAGTGCACCCGTTCAGCGAGGCAGGCCGAGGTGAACAGCTGAGTACGCTCTCCCTGCCGAGTTCATCCGACACGATGTGGCGAACGCTCGAGCATCCTCATCGGACTCGTAGCGATGCGCCTATGTCTCTCGGGGAGATCACTCGTCGCTGGCGGACGAGCCTGTGTAGAACTGCACCGTGCCGTTGTTGAGGCGCACCGTCACTGCCCACTCTGGCCCGCGAGCGGCCTTTCGGCTGTTGCGGGACCTCATGACCGGTACTCCGCGATGACGTCGATGGTGCCCACGATGTGTCGGTTGAACTCTGCGAGGTCCTCCGCAGGAATCCAGTACTCCAGGATGGTGTGCCCACCAGCCTGCTGGACCTCGTACCGGCTCAGGAACGCCTTCTCGACCGCGAAGCGCGTCACGTAGCCGACGCCGCTCGCCTTGACGTTCCAGTCGCGGGCAATCCGTGTCGCGTAGTCCTCGTTCAGCACGGGGTAGAAGATGGGCTGATCTGGCAGGCGAGGCGGCCATTCCTTCCAGCCAGAAGCCTCGACGAGCGCCAACTCTTGCGGGCCTGTCGGTCGCCAGAGCGTCACTGTCTGCATGCCTCCATCATCGCTCCTGGGGCTGTTTCGGCGCGCTCTGATTGCAGTGAAGGTTCGTTTCGAACCTCACCGACGTACCGCTGGAGGCCTGGCGCGGTTGCGAGGTCCCCGACGCGACCGCTCGGGCGCGGCGGTCGAGCCTCCCTCGGAGGCTCCCCGGATGATCCGGGTCGTCGGGATCGCCCGTCCACAGATCCCGGGGTGATCGCGTTCGGGTCTTGTGTTCGAACAGATGTTCGAGGAGAATGGAGCCATGGACGCCACCTCCCTCCTCGTGACCGCGCGCGACGCGCGGCTGGCCGAGGAGCGCGCGGCGCGCGAGGTGTTCGTGGCGGCCGCGGGGTACGCGATCGCCCATGCCGACGGGGTGGTCCGGCCCGACGACTACGACCCGGAGCACGCGGCGAGCGGCGGGGTCGGGTCGGTGAGCATCGATCCCTCGGCGGCGGCCGAGTTCGCGTGCGCCCTGCGGCTCTCCACCCCGGCCGGCCGGTCGTTCCTGGCCGACGCGGTCGAGGTGTCCTGCCGGCTGCCGCGGCTGTGGCAGCGGGTGTGCGACGACGAGGTGGTGGTGTGGCGGGCGCGCAAGATCGCCGAGCGCACCGCCGTCCTCTCCGCCGAGGGCGCCGCCTGGGTCGACCGCCGGGTGGCCGGTGACGCTCATGCGCTGTCCGCCGCGCAGATCGCCCGCACCGTCGAGGCCGCCCGGGCCATGTTCGAGCCCGACCTCGCCGAGGAGATCCGGATCTCTCGCGCCGAGACCCGCCACGTGACGCTCCACCACCAGCAGGACGACATCGGCGGCACCGTCGACCTCACCGCGACCCTCGACCTCCAGGACGCGCTCGACGTCGACGTGGCCCTGGCCGGGGTCGCCGCCGAGCTCGCGGCCGCCGGGGACGACGACCCGCTCGAGGTGCGCCGCTCCCGCGCCCTCGGCGAGCTGGCGCGCCGCTACCTCCACGGTCACGGGACGCCGGGTGCGGAGAGCGCCCCGACGCCCCGGCGCGACCTCACGCTCTACCTGCACCTCTCCGACGCCGCGCTCGCCTCCGGCTACGGCATCGGCCACTGCGAGAACACGCGCAGCCCGATCACGGCCGGCCAGATCCGCGAGTGGGTGGCCGCCCCCGGGGCCCGCGTCACCGTCCGCCCGGTGCTCGACGGAGACGCCCCCCACCACATCGACGGCTACGTGCCCTCACCGCTCCTGCGCGACCAGGTCATCCTCCGCGACGCCACCTGCGTCTTCCCCTGGTGCGCCCGCTCCGCCCGTGGCACCGACCTCGACCACATCGTCCCCTGGGCGCCCGGCGACACCGACGGCGAGACCTCGGACGACAACCTCGCCTGCCTGTGCCGCTTCCACCACCGTCTCAAGACGCTGTTCGGCTGGACCTACCATCCGCTGGTCGACGAGCACGGCACCCGCATCTACCACTGGACCAGCCCCACGGGGGAGTCCTACGAACGCGGTCCCACCGGCACCGAGCGCGTGCTTCCCGCGCTGCTCAGGGAGGATCCGCGCCCGATTACGATGGATCGGTGAGCATCCCCGCCCAGCGCGCCGCCGTCGTGAAGGCCCTCAAGGCCGGGGGAGCCAAGCCCCGCAAGGGTCGGCTGCGGCTCGCGGCGGGGGAGCTGTTCTGGTACCTCGACACCCGGGTGGTCGGTCTCGGCGCGAGCGCCACGCTCGCGCTCGAGGTCGGCTGCTGGACCCCCGACCTGCCGCCGGAGCCGGAGGGCGGGGCGGTGGACTGCCCGCTGCTGTTCGACGTCGCCGTGGCCGACCCGGCCGCCGACGTGCGGGCGCTGCTCGACCGGCTGCGCGGGATCGGCGACCTGGACGCACTGGGCGCCCGGCTGCCGGAGCTGCCGGGCGCCCTGGTGGATGCGCCGTTGCGGGAGCTGCTCAGAACTTCTGGGTGAGCAGCCCGGTGTCGACGTCGTAGATGAAGCCGCCCACGAGCACGCTCTCGGGGATCAGCGGGTGGGTGCGCACCTTCTGCACGTCGTCGGCGAGCGCCTCGGACTGGTCGCTGATGGCCTGGAAGTCCATGAACGCCGCGGACTTGCCCGAGGACTCCGCCACGCGGCCCAGGATCGTCTCGGTGCTGTTGGAGGCCACCGCGCAGCGGGTGTGCGGGGCGATGATGATGCGCTGCACGTTGAGCAGGTGCACCGCCAGCACCAGCGCCTCGAGGGTGGCGTGGTCGACCCGACCACCGGGGTTGCGCAGGATCTTGGCGTCACCGAGCTTGAGGCCGATCATCTCCAGCGGCAGGATCCGCGAATCCATGCAGGTCACGATGGCGACGCCGGCGTGGGCGATGCCGTCGAACCCGGAGCTGTCGAACTGGTCGGCGAAGGCCTGGTTGGCGGCGAGGAGGTCGTCGAAGTTCGTCACCACGGCACCGTAACGCCTCAGCCGCCGGCGGCGATCACGCGTCCGAGATGCTGACCCCGGGTGGCCGCCCCGCGCAACAGCACCAGCGCCAGGACCGCGGCCAGCAGTGCCGCCCAGGCCGCGCCCGCGAACACCGCCTGCTCCTGCAGCACCCCCAGTTGCCGGATCGTCAGGCCGGGGTCGGCGTCGCGGGCCTCGTTGAGGCGGCGCAGGCCCAGGGTGGTCAGCACCGAGATGCCCACGAGCATGCCGACCATGCGGGCCACCACCACCAGCGCGCTCGCCAGCCCGTGGGTGTCCTCGCGCGTGGTGGCGAGGATCGCCGCGTTGACGGGCGCCAGGGCCAGGCCGAAGCCCAGCCCGCCGGTCACCAGGGGCACCCAGGCCGAGGCGTGCTCGAGGGCGTCGACGTCCCAGGTCGACATCCAGAAGAAGGCGGCCGCCGCGAGCAGCATGCCCACCGCGGCCACGACGCCGGCCGGCATCCGCCGCAGGGCGAGCCCGCCGAGGACCGCCCCCACCGGCAGCGCGACCAGGAACCGCAGCAGCACCAGCGCGGCGTCGAGCTGGGAGTCGGGGTAGACCGTGGTGCGGGCGAACAGCGGGATGTCCACCAGCGCCGCGATCAGCGCCCAACCCACCAGCAGGCTCACCACGAGCGCCCCCCACGCCGGGCGTGCGGACAGCGTGCCGCGCGGCACCAGCGGGTCCGACGCCGTGCGCAGGTGCCGCACGAGCAGTACCGCCGCCACCGCCGAGCCCAGCAGGAACCACGGGCCCTGCGGGGAGAACACCGCCACCGCGGGGTCGGCCGTGGCGAAGGCCAGCACGATCCCGGCCAGCGCGGCCGCCAGCAGCAGGGCGCCCCGCAGGTCGGTCGCCGCCAGGCTGCGCGCCCACGGCCGGACGTCGATCAGCGGGCGCGACGCCGTCACCGAGCGCACCGCGAGCACCACGAAGGCACCGATCGTCACCAGGCCCACGGGCCACAACCAGCGGGTCGTGGCGCCGTCGATCACGGGCAGGAACAGCTCGCCGTAGGTGAGGTCCAGCCGCAGCGAGCGCGGTGGGTCGACGGTGAGGTAGGCGCTCGCCACGAGCACGAGCAGCGCGAGGGCGCCGACGACGTCGGGCGGCCCCGTGCGCGCCGGACGCTCGTGGGCCGGGGGTGCGCCCGTCCCGCTCGCCCGCAGCGCGCGCAGGCCGACGAACAGCAGCAGCCCGCCGGCGGCGTTGAGCAGGAAGATCCCGCGCCAGGAGGCCACCGCCAGCACGGCCGCGCCGACGAGCGGCCCCAGCACGGACCCGATCTCCTGCACCGCCGAGACCAGGCCCAGCGGCACCCCGCGTCGCTCGGGCGGGTAGAGCGCGGCGACCAGCGCCATCGTGGCCGGCACCAGTCCGCCGCCACCGACGCCCTGCAGGAACCGGCCCACGACCATGCTCGGCAGGTCGTAGCCTGCGGCGGTGATGACCGAGCCCACTGCGAAGGTCACGAGCGAGGCCGCCACGACCGGCGCCGGACCGCGCAGGTCGGCGACCCGACCGATGAGCGGCAGGATCGCGACGTAGCCCAGCAGGAAGCCGGAGATGATCGGTGCCGCCCGCTGCAGCTCGTCGACCCCGATGCCGACGCTGGCCATCATGTCCGGCAGCGCGAGCACCACCACGTAGGTGTCGATCGCGGCGAACGCCACGGCCCCGGCGCACAGGGCGAGCAGCGCCCGCTGCCCGGGGGCCGCCTCGGTCACGGCGCGCTGATCTCCTGCTCGACGTCGTACTCGGTGATGCCGATGCGGTACGTGATCGGGCCGCTGCCGTCGAAGAACTCCCCGGTGATCTCGGCGCCCTCGAGCACGTCGTCGTCGGTGAAGGTGAAGGTGGCGTCGAAGGAGTCGCCCGGAGCGCAGGGCAGCAGGTTGCGCACCGCGTCGCCCGGCACCGTCGCGGTGTAGGGGGTCACGATCACGCTGGTGTCCTCCTCGCTGCGTCGGCTCTCGCCCGCGGTGAGGTCGGTGGCGGCGGCGAGCACCTCCGGCACGCCGGCGTCGGCGTCGAGCAGCAGCGCCGGGTCGGGCGCGCACAGGTCGGCCGGGTCGAACTCCTGGGAGGTGCCGAACACGTCGACGTACAGGGTGCCCCCCAGCGCGACGACGCTCACGCCGTCGGCCGGGATGCCCATGAACTTGCCCGACACCGTGCCCTCGAAGGCCGGGGCGTCCGTGACCACGCCCTCGGCGCGGGTGAGGTAGGCGTCGGCGTCGGGGGTGTCGTCGGTGCTCAGCGTGAGCCGCACCCCGGAGGTCTCCTCCAGCCGCGTGACCGCGCCGGAGAGGAGCTCCTCGGGGGACGCCTCGCCGCCGCCGGCGGCGTCGTCGCCCCCACCGCAGGCGGTGAGACCGCCGAGGAGGAGCAGGGTCGCGGCAGGCACGGACAGCAGGCGTCGCATGGTCCTCACCCTAGCCGGGCGGCCACCGGGCCGGCGCAGGCCACGATCGGCTGCGGAGCGGGCACCCCGGACCCGTCACGGCGCCCGAACTCGCTCGGCAGGGGCACCGGGGCGCCGCTCGCCGCTGCCGCCCGGGCGGGCGCGACGCCGGCCCAGCCGAGCACCAGGGTGTCCTCGCCCTTGAGGAAGCGGTGCGACCGCACGCCGCCCGTGGCGCGGCCCTTGGCGGGGTACTCGCTGAACGGGGTGACCTTCACCGACCCCGTCTCGGTGCCGGGCAGCGCCGAGCCCGCACCGGCGATCGTCACGACGACCGAGGCCTCCGGGTCGGCCGGCAGCGCCCCGAACCAGACCACCCGCGCGCCGGCACCGAGCTTGATGCCCGCCATGCCGCCGCCCGCGCGGCCCTGCGGGCGCACCAGGTCGGCGGGGAAGTGCAGCAGCTGGGCGTCGCTGGCGATGAAGCACAGCGTCTCCGTGCCGGTCTCCAGCTGGACGGCGCCCACGACCTCGTCGTCGTCCTTGAGGCCGATGACCTCCCACTCGTCCTTGTTCGGCACCTCGGGGTTGACCCGCTTGACGACGCCGTCGCGGGTGCCGAGGGCGAGCCCCGGACCGTCGGCGACCAGGGTGCACAGGGCGAGCGCGCGCTCCCCGTCGGGCAGCGCCAGCAGGGCGCCGAGCGGGATGCCGCCCTGCAGGTGCGGGTCGCTGGCGCTCGGCGGGATCGCGGGCAGGTCGAGCACCGAGAGCCGCAGCACCCGGCCGCGGCTGGTGAGCAGCCCGATCTCCCCGCGCGCCGTGGTGCGCACCACCGAGAGCACGACGTCCTGGTTGGCGCGGCCCTCGCCGGTGCCGGGCGTCTCGTCCGAGGCCGTGCGGGCCAGCAGGCCGGAGGAGGACAGCATCGCGAAGCAGGGGTCGTCGGGCACCTCCAGCGGCACCGCCGAGGCGGCGGCGCTCACGCCGGCCGACTCCAGCAGCACGGTGCGGCGCGGGGTGCCGAAGTCCTTGGCCACCTGGCCCAGCTCGTCCGAGACCACCCGACGCAGCAGGGCGTCGTCGGCGAGGATCGCGTCGAGCCGCTCGATCGTGGCCTGCAGCTCGCTCTGCTCCTTCTCCAGCTCGATCTTGGAGAACTTCGTGAGCCGGCGCAGCTGCATCTCCAGGATGTAGTCGGCCTGCAGCTCGGAGAGGTCGAAGACCTGCTGCAGCCGGGTGCGCGCCTCGCCGGCGTTGTCGCTGGAGCGGATGAGGGCGATGACCTCGTCGATGTCGAGGATCGCGATGAGCAGGCCCTCCACCAGGTGGAGCCGGTCGGCGGCCTTGCGGCGCCGGAACGGGGGGGGGGGGGGGGGGGCGG
>NZ_CAXQZB010000071.1:0-44430 GCF_964228225.1 Nocardioides sp. | reverse complement strand
GCCGGCTCCCCGCGTCTCGTGACGGCGCTGGGGCGCCTCCTCGACGCCCGTGAAGGGATCGTCGACGAACTCGCGTTGGTGAGCGCCACGAGAGGCCTACACCGCAGAGGTCACCGCGTCTCCTGACGGCGCTGGGGCGCCTCCTCGACGACCGTGAGGAGACCGGCGGTGGTCGTGGGAGGCCTGCACCGGAGAGGTCACCGCGCCTCGTGACGGCGCCGGGGTGACACGTTCGTCGAGCAGTGAGCGCGAGCGAGTGTCACGAGACGCGCGCACCCGGGGGTGCAGCCCTCACGCGGTAGCGCCGTCTGCCGGCTCACCGCGTCTCGTGACGGCGCTGGGGCGCCTCCTCGACGACCGTGAGGAGACCGGCGGGGGTCGCGGGAGGCCTGCACCGGAGAGGTCACCGCGCCTCGTGACGGCGTCGGGGTGCCACGGTCGTCGAGGAGCGAGCGCCAGCGAGCGTCACGAGACGCGCGCACCCGAGAGTCAGCCGCACCCGACACAGCCGCCTGCCACTCGCTGCGTTCGCCCAGAGCCAGCGCCGGCCGGAGACGCACCAGGGCCCCCGGACGATGTCCGGGGGCCCTGGTGGTGTGTCTCAGCGGGGGAGGGGGCTCAGTGGCCCTTCTCCAGCGCGGGAGGCTCGCTGCCGCCGACCAGCGCGTGGTCGCCGTGCAGCTCGTGCTCCAGGTGGTGACGCGCCTCGTCGAGCTCCTCGACGGTGGGCTTCTGCACGTTGTCGGCGTACATCAGCGTCGAGAGCTTGGACCGCAGTCCGTCGAGGCGACCACCAGGGGCGGCCACGCCGTTCTCGTCGACCTTGGAGCCGGCCACGAACACCTCGTCGCGGTCCCGCGCGGTCAGCGTGTAGGCCGCGGCCTCGCTGATCGGCAGGTGACGCTCCGAGTACCCGCCCTCAGGCGAGCGCATGATCACGCCGGTCTCGTAGCCGTGGAGCAGCTTCTCGCGGTCGTGGCGCTGGAGCGAGATGCACCAGCGGCGGGTCACGAAGAACGCGATCGCGGGCCCGACGAAGATCATCACGCGCATGAAGTACGTGATCTGGTTGATCGACAGGTGCAGCTTGATCGCGATGATGTCGTTACCGCCCGCGGCCCAGGCGAGGCCGTAGAAGGTCATCAGCGAGACCATGATCGCGGTCCGCGTCGGAACGTCGCGCGGCCGCTGGAGCAGGTGGTGCTCCCGCTTGTCGCCGGTGATCCAGGCCTCGATGAACGGCAGGGCGATGAGGACGAGCAGCATCACCACGGGCGCGATCAGGATCGGGATCATGATGTTCCAGCTGATGGTGTAGCCGAAGATGACCGACTCCCAGCCGGGGATGATCCGCAGCAGACCGTCGGGCCAGCCCATGTACCAGTCGGGCTGCGAGCCCGCGGTGACCTTGGTCGGGTCGTAGGGGCCGAACTTCCACACCGGGTTGATGGTCAGCAGACCACCCATGACGGCGATGGTGCCGAAGACGATGAAGAAGAAGCCACCGGCCTTGGCGGCGTACACCGGGAGCATCGGGTAACCGACGACGTTCTCCTCGGTGCGGCCGGGACCAGCCCACTGGGTGTGCTTGTGGTACACGAGCAACAGCATGTGGGCGGCCACCAGGGCGAGCAGCAGGCCCGGGATCAGCAGCACGTGGACGGTGTAGAGGCGCGGGATGATCGACTCACCCGGGAACTCGCCGCCGAAGAGGAAGAACGACATGTAGGTGCCGACGACGGGGGAGGCCTTCATGAAGCCGTCCGCCGCGCGGATACCGGTGCCGGAGAGCAGGTCGTCGGGCAGCGAGTAGCCGGTGAAGCCCTCGATGGTGCCCAGGAACAGCAGCAGGCAGCCGATGACCCAGTTGATCTCGCGCGGCTTGCGGAACGCGCCGGTGAAGAAGACGCGCATCATGTGGACCATCATCGAGGCGATGAAGACCATCGCGCCCCAGTGGTGCATCTGGCGCAGCAGCAGGCCGCCGCGCACGTCGAAGGAGATGTGCAGGGTGGACCGGTAGGCCTCCGACATGCCGACGCCGCGCATCGGGTCGTAGGAGCCGTTGTACTCGACCTCGCCCATGCTCGGGACGTACCAGAGCGTGAGGAAGACGCCGGTCAGCAGCACGACGACGAAGCTCCACAGAGCGACCTCGCCCAGCATGAAGGACCAGTGGTCAGGGAAGACCTTGCGCAGGTTCTTCTTCATGGCCGTGCCGAGTCCGAGGCGCTCGTCGGCCCAGTTCGCCACCACGCCCGCCCGGTTGGGCTTGCGGGTGTCAGCGGCAGTGGACGCGTTGGTACGCGCCACCTTGCTGGTATCGATGCTCACTTCTCACGCTCCCAGTAGCTAGGCCCGACGGGCTCGACGAAGTCGCTGCGTGCGCAGAGGTAGCCCTCCTCGTCCACCGTCAGCGGCAGCTGCGGCAGAGGACGGTGGGCGGGCCCGAAGACGACCTTGGCCGAGTCCGCGAGATCGAACGTCGACTGGTGACACGGGCACAACAGGTGGTGGGTGGTCCGCTCGTACAGCGAGATCGGGCAACCCACGTGGGTGCAGATCTTGGAGAACACGAGGACGCCCTCGTAGCTCCAGTTGTCGCCCTCGGGGGCCTGGGTGGACTTGATCTCCGAGGGCTCCATCTTGACGACGACGACGGCGCCCTTGGACTTGGCGACCTGCAGGTCCAGCCCGTGCAGGTCGAACAGGCCGTCGGGAACGGCGTTGACGAGGTCGCCGATGGCGAGGTCGCCCGGACGGATCGGGGTGCCGACGACGTCACGCACCACGCGGACGCTGGGCCGGGTGCCCCACAGGGTGTGCTTGAGGCCCTTGCCGGTGGCGGCGTCGTCGACCTCGCTCGGGGTGGGGCCGAGGTCGCGCAGCAGCACGACGGCGGGCAGGCCCAGCAGGCCGACGGCGCCGAAGAGGCTGTTGCGGACCAGCGGACGGCGGCCGATACCGCTCTCCTCCAGGCCGTCGGCGAGTGCGGCGAGGGTGGCCTCGCGGTCCTCGTCGGCCGACCGGGCCGGGTGACGCATCTCGACCATCTCGTGGTCGGCCATGAGCTTGCGGGCCCACTGGATGATGCCGACGCCGATGCACAGCAGGGCGAGGCCGAGGAAGACGCCCAGGGCGACGGTGGAGGCCCCGAGGCCGCCGACGGTGGCCCAGTTGTCCTTGATGTCGAGGCTGAAGTACGCGACCAGGAACAGGATCGTGAACACGGCCGAGACCATGAACAGCGAGGCGACCTGGCGCTCGGCGCGGCGCTCGGCCCGGTCGTCGACGTCGGTCGGCCGGTACACGTGCTCCGGGAGGCCCGGGTTGGCGATGGGCTCCTCCGGCACGGCCGGCAGGTGCTCGTCGTGGTGACTCACGCGCTGGACTCCCTACTCCGTGGTGGCGGCGGCGCCGCGGGGCTTCTTGGACGAACGAGTGGTGTGGGCGGCGATCCAGACCGCGAACCCGACCAGACCGCCGATGCCGACGAGCCAGGCGAACAGGCCCTCGGAGACCGGTCCGAGGTTGCCCAGCCCGGCGCCGCCGTAGGCGGGCGTCTGCTCGGTCTTCTTCAGGTAGGCGATGACGTCGCGCTTCTCCGAGGGGCTCAGGTTGCCGTTGGAGAACGAGGGCATCGACTGGGGTCCGGTCAACAGTGCCTCGTAGATGTGCTTGGCCGACACACCCCGAAGAGTCGGGGCGAAGCCGCCGCGCGGCATCGCACCGCCGGAGCCGTCGAAGTTGTGGCAGGCCGTGCAGTTGGTGAGGAAGATCTGGCCACCGCGGGAGATGGCCTCCTCGCGCTCCTCCTCGGTGAGGTCGGCCGGCAGCGTGTAGTCCTCGACCGTGGGGATCGCGGGACCGGTGCCGAGGGAGTCGACGTAGGCGGCGAGCTGTCGGGTCTCCTCCTCGGAGTAGACCGGGGGCTTGCGCATGGCCTGCTGCGTGGGCGCGGCCAGCGGCATGCGGCCGGTGCCGACCTGGAAGTCGACCGAGGCGGCGCCGACGTCGATCAGCGGCGGGCCGTACTGCTCGCCGGACTGCGTGAGCACGCCCTCGCCGTTGGAGCCGTGGCAGTAGGCGCAGCCGACGATGAAGAGCTCGCGGCCCTTCGCGATGTCCTCGGCGGACGTCGCGGTCTCCTCGGCGCTCGCACCGGGGGAGAACGCCGAGTAGACGCCACCGGTGAGCAGCAGCGCGAGGAAGAGCACCGCGAGACCGGCCAGCGGCCCCCGGCGACGCCGGGAGACCCAACCTGCGGAGCGGTTCAGGAAACGCACAATCTCATCCCTTGCTGGTTCGGGGGGTGACGGGACTACTTGATGAGGTAGATCGTGGCGAAGAGCCCGATCCACACGACGTCGACGAAGTGCCAGTAGTAGGACACGACGATGGCGCTGACGGCCTGCTCATGGGTGAACTTGCGGGCGATGTAGGTGCGCCCGAGCACGAGCAGGAACGCCAGCAGACCGCCGGTCACGTGCAGGCCGTGGAAGCCGGTGGTGAGGTAGAACATCGAGCCGTAGGCGTCGGAGGAGAGCGTGAGGCCCTCGTGGACGAGCTCGGCGTACTCGAGCGCCTGGCCGCCGATGAAGATCGCGCCCATGACGTAGGTGAGGATGAACCACTCGCGCAGTCCCCAGCCCTTGATGTTGAACACCGACCCGGTGCGTCCGACCTGGCCGCGCTCGGCGGCGAAGACGCCGAGCTGGCAGGTGAGCGAGGACAGCACCAGGATCGTGGTGTTGGCCGAGGCGAACGGGACGTTGAGGTCCGCGGTGCTCTCGGCCCACAGCTCGGGGCTGACCGAGCGGATGGTGAAGTAGGCGGCGAAGAGCGCCGCGAAGAACATCAGTTCGCTGGACAGCCAGATGATGGTGCCGACCGCAACCATCGACGGGCGGTCGTGTTGCCCGTGCAGACGGGAAGCCGGAAGGGTCGCAGTCGAGGTCGCCACGTACTCATTATGGCGCGGTTTCAGGCCACTCTCAGCACCACCCCCGATGTCGGACGCCTCACCCGCTCCCGGGGTCGGTGCGGGTGGTCGGCGGGACGCGGTCGACAGACCCCGGGGGGCGGGTGCGACGGCGTGTCGCGAGCACGGCGTCCAGGCTTGGCGTCCTCCGCCTCCGACGCCCATCGGGGGTCGTGGACCGCGCCGTGACGCGGGATCCGGGCGTCCCCGGCCCGGGTCGGGCCGATCGGGTCGTGGCGGCTCCGAACGATCCGGGGACCGCTGCGCACCCCGGCGGCGCGGGTACGCCGGGTCGCGCGGCTGTGACGGGTGTCACCTCGCGCGACCGGTCCGAGCCCGGCGAGCGGCCCCGTCGGGGCCGCCACCTGTCGGGCCCGGCCGGCGGCTTACACCCCTGCGGGTGGGAATTCGTGCCCGGCTCGCGCTGAGCCCGAGGCCCTGCGCGCCGTCGGGCGGCGCCCGATAGCATGCACGACGTGAGCGACGTCTCCCGACTCAAGGTCCTCGTCTACAGCGACGACGTGAACGCGCGCCAGCAGGTCATCCTGGCCCTCGGGCGGCGGCTGCACCCCGAGCTCCCCGAGCTCGAGTACGTCGAGGTCGCCACCGAGCCGGTGGTCATCGCGACGATGGACGCCGGCGGCGTGGACCTGGTGGTGCTCGACGGCGAGGCGACGCCCGCCGGCGGGATGGGGATCGCCAAGCAGCTCAAGGACGAGATCTTCCGCTGCCCGCCGGTGATCGTCCTCACCGGTCGTCCACAGGACGCCTGGCTCGCCACCTGGTCGCGCGCCGACGCCGCGGTGTCGCACCCGATCGACCCGCTGCAGCTCGCCGAGGCCGCCCTGGGCCTGCTGCGCCCGCGGGTCCCGTCGACCTCCTGATGACGTCGTCGCGGTGGCCCGAGGTCCTCGGCGCCCTCACGGCCCGCGAGGACCTCGCCGTCGACCAGGTGCGCTGGGCGATGGGCGAGATCCTGGCCGGTGAGGCCACCCCTGCCCAGATCGCCGGCTTCGTGGTCGCGCTGCGCACCAAGGGCGAGACCGTGGCCGAGGTGGCCGCGCTCGCTGAGGAGATGTACGCCCGGCGCACTCCGATCGAGGTGGCGGGTCGCCTGCTCGACGTCGTCGGCACCGGCGCGGACCGGTCCAACTCCGTGAACATCTCCACGATGGCGGCGATCGTGGCCGCGGGGGCCGGGGCGCGGGTGGTCAAGCACGGCAACCGCTCGGCGTCCTCGCAGACCGGGAGCGCGGACGTGCTCGAGGCCCTCGGCATCCGCCTGGACCTCGCCCCGGACCGGGTGGCGGCCGTGGCCGTCGAGGCCGGCATCACCTTCTGCTTCAGCGCCGCCTTCCACCCGGCGATGCGCCACGCCGCCGCGCCACGGCGCGAGCTCGGCATCGGGACGACGTTCAACTTCCTCGGTCCGCTCACCAACCCCGCCCGCCCGGCCGCCCAGGCGATCGGCTGCGCCGACCTGCGGATGGCCCCGATCATGGCGGGCGTCTTCGCAGCCCGCGGCGCCGACGCCTGGGTGTTCCGCGGCGACGACGGCCTCGACGAGCTCACCACCACCACGACCTCCCGGGTGTGGGTCGTCCACGACGGCGACGTGCGGGAGGAGGTCGTCGACCCGGCCGCGCTCGGACTGGCGCCGGCCACGGCCGAGGACCTGCGCGGCGGTGAGGCCTCCTTCAACGCCGAGGTCGTGCGTCGGCTGCTGGCGGGCGAGCCAGGCCCGGTGCGCGACGCCGTGCTGCTCAACGCCGCGGCCGCCCTCGCGGTGCACGGCGCCCCTGGGCAGGAGCCGCTCGCGGCCCTGGAGCAGGGGCTGGCCCGCGCCGCGGAGTCGGTCGACTCCGGGGCGGCGGGGCAGGTGCTCGAGCGCTGGATCGCGGCCGCCGGCGCCTGATCCCCCGGGTGTCCGGGGCGTCGCACGACCGCTCAGGCGTCGTCGCCGCGGAGCCGGGCGACCTCGGCCTCCAGCAGCGCGTGGCGACGGGCGAGCTCGACCTGTCGGTCGTGCAGCTGGCCCAGGCGCAGGTAGAGGCCGATGGTGACGAACAGGAACGTCACGCACAGCACGTAGAGCAGCAGGTCGGCGCCACGTCCGACCCCGAGCAGCTGGGCGACGTCGGTGACGGTGTCGGGCAGCAGCACCGCCACGACCCCCAGGGCGACGACGGCGAGGGTGAGCGCACGCCGCAGCAGCAGGCTCAGCGCGGTGGGCCGCCCCCGCACCAGCAACGCCGCCGCACCGGCGAGCGAGAGGACCAGCAGGACCTTGATCGCGGCGCCGTCGAGCAGGGCGGTGGCGGGGGTGAGCACGGCCGGCAGGACGGACATGGCGGGCAAGCCTAGGGCGCGGCGTGTCAGGCGGCGTGCCGCAGCCGGTGGCAGGCGACCTCGAAGAGGATGTTGGCGGCGTTGTAGGCCCGCTGCCCCTTGGCGCGCGAGTACGGGGTGTAGTCGATCGTGACCGGGTGCTCGCGGTAGCTCCACCCGCGCCGGGCGATCGTGCCGAGGATCTCGCTGGCGTGGCTCATGCCGTGCAGCCGCACCCGCAGGTCGGCGGCGGCGTCACGACGCAGCACGCGCAGGCCGTTGTGGGCGTCGGTGAGGGCCAGGCCGGTGGTGGCGCGGCTGAAGGCGGTCGCCGCCCGCAGCAGTCGGCGTCGGGCCGCCGGCAGGGTCGAGACGTCGCCGAGGAACCGCGAGCCGAGCACCACCTGCACGTCGTGGGTCGCCGCGGTCTCGACCATCGCCAGCGCGTCGTCCACCCGGTGCTGTCCGTCGGCGTCGAAGGTCACGACGTGGGTGACCGCCGGGTCGCGCAGCGCCGCCCGTATCCCGGTCTCGATCGCCGCCCCCTGGCCGAGGTTGATCGGGTGGACGACGACCTCGGCTCCGGCGGCGCGGGCCAGCGCGGCGCTGTCGTCGCTGCTGCCGTCGTCGACGCACACGACCCGGGCGAACCCGCGCCGCACCTCGCGGACGACCTCGGCGATCACCGCGGCCTCGTCGTGCATCGGGATCACCACGCAGGGGAAGGGCGCGGTGGTCGGTGGCATGGCGGGCTCCGGGTGGGATCAGGACGGTGTCGGTGGATCGTTGGTCCCCCCACCCTAGGTGTGTCGGCCGGCGTGCGGCACCGGATCGACGGGCCGACCGTCTAGTCCGAACGGGCCATGCGCAGTGGGGTCGATCGGGTGGCGCGGACCGCCTCGCCAGGAGCGGTGGCGCCCTAGGGTGGAGGCGTGCGAGTCGACGAACGGCCGGGGTCGCGCCCCCGCGGTGCGCGCCGGGCCGTGCGAGCGGCACCGCCGGGCCTGCTGCTGGTGCTCGGGCTGCTGCTCGTCCCGCTGGCGTGGGTGGTCACGCTGCCCCCGTTCGGGGGGATCGACGAGTTCGACCACGCGTTCCGGGCCGCGGCCGTCGCCCGCGGCCAGGTGGAGGCCACGGCGCCGGTGCCCGACGGTCGCGGCCTGCTCGTGCGGGTGCCGCCCGACCTGGTCGCCGCCGCCCACGCCGAGTGCGCCAGCCTGCGCTACACCGGTCCCGACAACTGCAGCCCGCTCGGCCCCCCGGGCGCCGACGGCCTGGTCGACGTCGGCTCGGCCGCGGCCGGCTACCACCCGGCGTTCTACTGGATCGTCGGCACGATCGCGCGTCCGTTCGACGGCGCCGCGGCACTGACCGCGATGCGCCTGGCCACGGTGGGGTTGTGCGGGCTGCTGCTCGGCCTCGCCGCCTACGCGGCCGGCCGCTGCGGTGCCCGTGCTCCAGGGGGAGCGTCGTGGCCCCGGCTGGCGTTGGTGGTGGCCTGCAGTCCGGTGCTGCTGTACTCCACCGCCGTCGCCGCCCCGAACGGGGTGGAGATGGCGGCGGGCCTCGGCGTGTGGCTCGGCGGTCTCGCCCTCCTGTCCGGCCGCGACGACCCCGACCCGGTCGGTGACCGGGTGCTGTGGCTCGTCCTCGCCCTCTGCGCGGTGGTGATCTGCAGCCTGCGCCTGCTCGGGCCGGTGTTCCTCGCCGGGATCGCCCTCACCCTCGTGGCCTGGGCGCCGGCCGCGGCCCGCGACGTGCTGCGGCGCTCCCGGCGCGCCGTCGTGCTCACCGTGCTCGCGGCCGGCCTCAGCGCGGCCCAGTTCCTGTGGTGGGTCCGCGGACCCGGCTCGGCGGTGGGTTCGGCCGGTCCGGGCAGCGACGACGTCGGGCTCAGCCCGGCGCACGGCGTGCTGTGGGTGGTGCAGGCGATCGCCGCCTACCCCTACCGCAACCAGTTCGCCCCCTGGCCGGTGTACCTGCTGGTGGCGGGCGCGGTGATCGTCGTGCTGCAGCAGCTCGTGCGGCACGCCCCTGCGCACGCCCAGCGGGTCGTGCTGGGCGCCCTCGCCGGAGCGCTCATGCTGGGCTTCCTGGCCACGATCGCCGCCGGCGACAGCCGCGACGGCGTGATCTGGCAGGGCCGCTACGGCCTGCCCTACGCCGTCGGGTTCGTGCTGCTCGCCGGGGTCGGGCTCGCCCGCGCGGGCCGCACGCCGTCGCCGCGCCGACGGGTGGGTCTGCTCGCGGCGGTGATGGCCGCGCACGTCGTCGGGATCCTCGGGGTGCGCGCCTCGGAGTCCCGCAACCCGGTGGCCCTGGCCGACGCCTCCTGGCATCCGCTCCCGGTGCTCGGGCTGGTGGCGGTGGGGCTGCTCGGCCTGGGGCTGCTCGTGCGGGCGACCGCCCCGGAGCGCACCACGTGACGGCCCCGGAGACCCCGGAGACCCCGGAGATCAGCGTTGTGCTGCCCGTGCACGCCGGCGTCGACCCCGCCCACCTCGCGGCCGGCCTGGACTCCCTGCGCCGCCAGGAGCGTCGGGCCGAGGAGGTCGTGATCGTGGAGGACGGTCCGCTGTCGGCGGCGCACCGGGCGGTGCTCGAGCGCTTCGAACAGCAGCATGACGGCGTGCGCCGCGTGGTGCTGGCCGTCAACTCCGGTGCCGGGGTGGCGAACCAGGCCGGCCTCGCGGCGGCGCGCGGGGTGTGGATCGCGAAGGCCGACGCCGACGACCTCAACCGCCCCGACCGCCTCGCCCGGCAGCTCGCCCATGCGACCGCCCACGACCTGGACCTGCTGGGCTCGGCGATGGCGGAGTTCGACGACGACCCGGCCACCCCGGTCGCGATCCGTCCCGCACCGACCGGCCCGGCGCTGGCCCGGCGGGTGCGCTGGAACAACCCGGTCAACCACCCCACCGCCTTCTACCGGCGCGAGGCGGCGCTCGCGGCCGGCGGCTACCCCCCGTGGCGGCACATGCAGGACTACGGGCTGATGGCGCGTCTGCTCGCCGCCGGGGCCCGCGCCGACAGCCTGCCCGACCCCCTGGTCTCCTTCCGCGCCGGGCCGGCCGTGCTGCGGCGTCGGCGGGCGCTGGGACGCCTGGAGTGGGGCCTGCAGACCGAGCTGCGGCGACTCGGGCTGATCTCGGCGCCGCGGATGGTCCTCAACCTGCTCCTGCGCCGGGGGGTCCAGCTGCTGCCGGCGCCGGTGTTCGGTGCCCTGTACGGTCGCGCCCTGCGCCGCCCGGTCGACGTCCCCCGCGAGCGCAGCCGGGCGGTCGCGCTGGCCGAGTCGCTGCGCGCCGTCGTGCTGGGGTTCGTGCTCACCCCGTGGTTCGGCGTCCTGCACCGGCTGCGGCGTCGTCCGGTGGTGGGGGAGGCCCCCGTGGTCGTGTCGCTCACCACCTACGGATCCCGGCTGCGCGGGGTGCACCTCACGCTCGAGTCGATCGCCGCCGGCACCGTGCGTCCGCACCGCCTGGTGCTCTGGCTCGACGACGCCGCCGCGGTCGCCGCGCCGCCACGATCGTTGCGCCGGCTGCAGCGGCGCGGGCTGGAGGTGCGCGGGTGCGAGGACCTCGGCCCGCACAAGAAGTACGTGCCCGCCCTCGCCCTCGACCCGGGGGAGCCGGAGTCGCCGTTGGTCACCGCCGACGACGACGTCTACTACCCGCGCCGCTGGTTGGCCGACCTCGTCGACGCCGGAGCGCGCGCGCCCGAGGCGCTGTGGTGCCATCGCAGCCGCCGCAGGATCGCGCGGGGGGAGGGCTGGGCGCCGTACCGGGAGTGGCCGCTCGCGCGGGGCACCGACCCGTCCGCCGACCGGGTGCCGACCGGGGTGGGCGGCGTCTGGTACCCCGTGGGCTTCCTCGCCGAGCTGCGGGCGGCCGGGGACGCCTTCCGCCGGCTCGCACCGCGCGCCGACGACCTGTGGATCCATCACGTCGCCGTGCGCGCCGGGCGTGGGATCGGGCAGGTGGCCGACCACCCGCACCACTTCCCGGTCCGTCCGGTGTGGCACGCCCCGCAGCTGGCCACGGCCAACCTCGCCGGGGGCAACGACGACGTCGTGCGTGCCCTCGCCGAGGCCGAGGTGGGCCCGTGAGCGGGGCCGCCGTCTGGACGCCGTCGAAGTACCGGTGGCGCCGCGGCCGGCTGGTCGGCAGCCGTGACCGGCGCGACCTCGCCGCGTCGTCGCGCCTGGTGGCCGACCTCACCGCCGCCCGCTACGACGACGCCCTGGGCCGCCACGCCCGCGGTCTGCTGATCGACCTCGGCTGCGGCCGCGCGCCGCTGCGCCTGCGCTACGCGTCGCTGGTGGAGCGGGCCGTAGGGCTGGACTGGCCTGCCTCCCTGCACGAGTCGGCCGGGGTCGACGTGCACTGCGACCTGCGGCGACCGCTCCCGCTGGCCACCGGCGTCGCCGACGTGGTGCTCAGCTCCGACGTCCTCGAGCACCTGCCCGACCCCGACCTCGCGATCGCCGAGATCGCGCGGGTGCTGCGACCGGGCGGGCACCTGCTGCTCAACACCCCGTTCCTGTACCGGGTGCACGAGGCGCCGCACGACTACCTGCGCCACACCCGCTACTCCCTGGAGCGGTTGTGCCGCGACCACGGGCTGGAGGTCGTGGAGGTCACGGCCCTGGGCGGGCTGCTCGACGTCCAGGCCGACCTGGTGGCCAAGGCCCTCGAGCAGGTGCCCCTGGTCGGGCGGTTCCTCGCCGCCGCGGTGTGCGCGCTCGCGCTCGGGCTGGGCCGCACGCCGCTCGGTCGTCTGGCGCGCAGGGCCACCGGCGAGGTGTTCCCGCTGGCCCACTTCCTGGTGGCCCGGCGCGCCGGGTGAGTCCCGCTCAGTCCAGGCCGAGGGAGAAGGCCGACTCCAGGTCCAGGCGGGAGTAGGCCCGGAAGGCGATGTGGGTCTCGGTGTCGCGCACGCCGGGCACCTTGTTGAGCCGGTCGGCGACCACCCGGGCGATGTCCTCGTGCTGGCGCACCCGGATCAGCGCGATCAGGTCGATGCCGCCGGTCACGGAGTAGACCTCCGAGACACCGTCGAGCGCGGCGATCGCCTCCGCGACCTCGGGGATCTGGTCGACCTCGGCCTGGATGAAGACGATGGCGGTGATCATGCGAGCAGCCTAGGGGCGTGCTCCCCGCCGGGTCAGCCGGCGAACGGGGCGGGCTCGGCGATCGAGCCGTGGGGGGCGAGCCGCCGGGCGGCCCCACTGACCGGGCAGGTCCACTCGCCCTCGACCTCGACCAGACGCACGCCGGGCGACTCCAGCCAGCGCAGCACCAGCTCGGTCTCGGCCGCGCTCGCGACCGGGACCGGCCCTGGGGTGGCGGCCGTGAGCCGCACCGTCTCGGCGGCGGCGAGGAGCTGGTCGACCACCGAGCGGGCGTGGCTGCCCGGCGGGATGGTGCCGGCCGCCGCCAGCCGGCCGTACCGCATGACGTGCACGGCCCACCGGCCGTCGTCCTCGCGCCGGGCGGCCACGATCTCGGGGCAGGAGGTGAGGGAGGTCAGCCGCTGGGTGCGGGACGCGGCCCGGACGAAGGAGGCCAGGCGGTCGCGGTGCACCCCGGCCTCCTCGAACCGCTCCTGCTCGGCCAGCACGGCCATGCGGTGGTTGACGGCCTCCACGACGTCGTCGGGATCGTCGACCAGCGTGTCGCGCAGCCGCCGCACCACCGCGCCGTAGGTGAGCTCGTCGGCCGACCCGTCGCACGGCGCCAGGCAGCGGCCGAGCTCGGCGAGCACGCAGGGGGTGCGCCTGCTGCGCCGGCCCAGGCGGTCGCGGCACTGGCGGATCGGGAAGGTCTCGTGCAGCGCGGCCAGGCACTGCTCGGCGCTGGCGCGGGAGGAGAACGGGCCGAGGTAGTCGGCGTCGTCGTCGAGCACCTGGGAGACCACCGAGAGCCGCGGCCAGACCTCGCGGGTGAGCTTGAGGAAGGTGACCTTCTCGGGGAACCGCGAGCGGCGGTTGTAGGGCGGCTTGTGGTGACCGATCAGGCGCAGCTCGCGCACCGCGGCCTCCAGCGGGGTGGCGCACTCGAGGGCCTCCACGCGGGCGGCGAGCCGCACCATCTCGCCCATGCGCGTGCGGGTCTCGGAGGCAGTGAAGTAGGTGCGCACCCGGCGCCGGACGTCGCGGGAGGTGCCGACGTAGAGCACCCGGTCGGCGTCGTCGCGGAAGAGGTAGACGCCGGGGGCGTGCGGCAGCGCGTCGGCCAGGTGCCGCTTGCGCCGCTGCTCCGGGCTGACCCGTCCGGAGTAGGTGCGCAGCTCCTCCAGGGTCTGCACGCCCTGGGTGCCGATCCGTTCGAGCAGCACGTGCAGGACGTCGACGGTGGCCCGGGCGTCGGCGAGCGCGCGGTGGTTGGGGGTGGTGGTGGCGCCGAGCACGCGGGCGAGGGTGCCGAGCTTGTGGTTGGGCGACTCCGAGCGCGGGATGACGCGGCGGGCGAGGATCGCGGTGTCGACGACCTCGAAGGCCGGCCACGCGCGGCCCTGCTCGGTGCACATGTGGCGCAGGAACCCCACGTCGAAGGGGGCGTTGTGGGCCACGAGCACGCACCCGGCGGCGAACTCGAGGAACGCCGGCAGCACCGACTCGATCGGGGGCGCGGCGGCCACCATCGTGTTGCTGATGCCGGTGAGCACCGCGATGAACGCGGGGATCGGGGTGTGGGGGTTGACCAGGGTCTGGAACTCTCCGAGCACCTCGCCCCCGCGCACCTTCACCGCGCCGATCTCGGTGATGCGCGAGCCGTTCTGCGCCGAGCCGCCGGTGGTCTCGAGGTCGACCACGCAGAAGGTGATGTCGCGCAGCGGCCGGCCGAGCTCGTCGAAGCTGCGCTGCTGCTCCCAGCGACTCCCCGCGGGGCCGGCGGCGCGACCGGGGGCGGCGGGGGAGGGGCGGGAGGACATGGGAGGAACGGTAGGCGCGGGCACCGACAGAACCGTGCAGTGACGCGGCGGCGCGGGGCGTCGGGTCAGCCGACGCGGGCGAACAGGTGCAGGTCGGCGACCGCGGCGGGGTCGTGCCCGCGGTGGGGGTTCGCGATCCGCTCGACCAGGCGCCACTGCGGGGCGTGGGCGGCCACCCACGGCGAGAACGGCCGGTGCCGCACGTGCGCGGCGGGATCGGGCAGCTCCTCGTCGGAGGAGTAGATCGCCACGAACCGCGTGGCGGCGCCGAACAGCTGGCGCAGGTGCCGGTCGCGGACGTCGTCCTCGACCAGGTGGTAGAGCACGTCGAGGGACAGCGTGAGCTCGGCGCGCAGGAACCCGGCCGGGTCGTGGAAGCGCGCGGGGTCGAGCACGGCGAAGCTGCGCGTCGGGTCGCCGGCGAAGCGCGCCAGGCAGCGCTCGATGACCGTGGGGGAGACGTCCAGGCCGAGGTAGCGGGGATAGGAGGCCAGTGCGAGCTGGTCGCCGTCGCCGCACCCGAACTCGATCACCGACCCGATGCCGTGCTCGGCCACGATGCGGTCGAGGTGGGCGGCCTTGAAGGCGGCCAGGTCGCCGACCGAGCCCGCTCCCGAGGCGCCGCCGGCGGCGTAGCGGGCCTCCCAGTAGGCGCTCGACCCGCCGATCCGGCGGAACCGGATCCGGCTGACGAGGCTGGCGGCCGCGGTGCGCAGTCCGCGGCCTCCCGGCGGGGGCGGTGATCCGGTCATCCCGGCAGCCTACGGACCCCGGGGGAGGACGGTCGGCAGGAACGGTCAGCAGGAACGGTCGGCGGGAACTGTCGGTGGGTGCTGGGAGGGTTCCGCACATGACGACACGAATCGACTGCGACAGCTGCGAGGTCCGCGGCCTGGCCTGCCACGACTGCGTGGTCACGGTGCTGCTGGGACCGCCGCCGGAGCTGAGGCTGGACGAGGAGGAGCGCCGCGCGCTCGACGTGCTGGCCGAGAGTGGGCTGGTGCCCCCGCTGCGCCTGGTGCTGCCCACGGCGAGCCCGATCGTCGAGTCGGCGTGATCCCGCCCACCATCGGTGGGCTCGTGTGACACGGTCGGGTCGCTGCGTCTACCGTAGGGCCCGGTGTCCGGCGGACGCGGGTCGACGACCCGCACGGGCACCACGTCGAGTCCGACCACGGTCGGAGCCGGGGAACCACCACACTGGGGTGCATCCCTCGCGAGACGGCCTCGGGGCCAGGAGCGGGGGTAGGGCAGGTCGTGCCCGAACCCGTCAGCTCACCCGGTAGACGCACGACACGCGAAGGGGATCGGCTGACCGTGCAGGACCGACGGTTGCGACTCGCCTCGGCAGGGGCGGGCCTCGCGCTCGCCGCCGTGCTCGGGCTCACCACCATGCCCGCTCAGGCGGAGCCCGACATCGACTCGGTCCGCGACCGGGTCGAGACGCTCTTCCACGAGGCAGAGCAGGCCTCCGAGCGGCTCAACGACGCCAAGCTCGAGCTCGACCGGCTCCAGGAGGGCCTCGAGGACCTCCAGGCCGACGAGCGCCGCGCCTCGCGCCAGCTCGACGACGTCCGCGCCGAGGCGCGCGATGCCGTGCTGACGCAGTTCACCGGCGGCGGCTACGACGCGCTCACCTCCGTGCTCACCGCCGGCGACACCGGCGCCCTGGTGGAGCAGATGGGGGCGATGAGCTCGCTGCAGGAGCTGCAGCAGGGTGTGCTCGACGACTACCGCGCCGGGGCGAAGGCCCTGGACCTGCGTCGTCAGGCCACCGAGACCCGCGTCGACCAGCTCACCGACCTGCGCGCGCAGCTGGCCCGCGAGAAGGCGACCGTCGAGGAGAAGCTCGCCTCCGCCGAGGACCTCCTGGCCGACCTCGAGGAGAAGCAGCGCGAGGCGCTCCTCGCCGGCGACACCTCCGCGATCCCCAAGAACATCCCCGCCTCCGGGCGCGCCAAGGCCGCGATCGACTTCGCGATGGCCCAGGTCGGCGACTCCTACGTCTACGGTGCGGCCGGCCCGAGCGCCTGGGACTGCTCGGGTCTGACCATGGTCGCCTGGGCCCAGGCCGGGGTGGCCCTGCCGCACTCCTCCGCCGCGCAGTACGGCTCCGGCCCGCATGTGGCGGCCTCGGACCTGCAGCCCGGCGACCTCGTCTTCTACTACAGCCCCATCAGCCACGTCGGCATGTACATCGGCAACGGCATGATCGTGCACGCCGCCAACCCCGGCGCCGGGGTGCGGGTCTCGCCGCTGTACTCCATGCCCTACGTCGGCGCGGTCCGCCCGGGCTGACGCCGCTGAGCGACTCCCCGATCCCGGTCGACCCCGCGCCCGAGGGCGTCGGGGCCCCTGCGCCGCGTCGTCGCGGCCCGCGACTCGTCGGGTTCCTCGGGCTTCTCGTGGCGCTCGTCGTGGCCGGGGTCCTGCTGCTCGGCGGCGGTGAGGAGCCCTACGTCGCGCGGATCGGTGACGCTGCCCCCACCGGCCCCACCGACGGCGACGTCGCCGCCGTCGTCGCCGCGCTGGGACGCGCGATCGACGCCCACGACCCGGCGACCGCCGCCGCCCTCGGGGTGGATCCGACCGCCGGCGAGCGTCTCGCGCAGCTGGCCCGCAACGCCGATGCCGCCGACCTCGGCGTGAGCCTGCGTCTGCTGGACCGGATCGGAGGGGTGGCCCCCGACGGCACCGTGGCGGTGAGCACGGAGGTGCGCTGGCGCTATCGCGGTGTCGACCGCGCCGAGGCCCGCGCCGAGATGCAGGTGCAGGTGCGCGGCGCCCCCGGCGCCGGTGCCACAGTGGTGACGGTCGGCGGCGGCGACCTCGCCACCCCGATCTGGGCGGCGGGCCCGATCTCGGTGAGCGCGGAGGGCGGCGTGCTCGTGGTCGCCCAGCAGCCGCGCGACCCCGCCGGCTACCTGCCGCTGGCCCGCCGGGCGGTCCCGCAGGTCGCCGCCGTCGTCTCGGGGTGGTCGCGGTCCTTCGTGCTGGAGGTGCCGGCCGACGCCGCGGCGCTGGAGTCCACCCTCGACGTCGAGCCCGGCTACTACACCCAGATCGCCGCGGTGACCGGCAGTCCCGACGGCGTGAACTCCGCGACGTCGCCGATCCACATCCTGCTCAACCCCGAGGTGTTCGACGGCCTCGGCACCGCGGCGCGCCAGGTGGTGCTCACCCACGAGCTGGCCCATCTCGCCACGCGTGCGCCGCGCAGCGGCTCACCGCTGTGGCTCATCGAGGGCTTCGCCGACTACGTCGCGCTGCGCGACACCACGCTGCCGCTCGCCACGACCGCCCGGCAGATCGCGGCGCGGGTGCGCGCCGACGGCGTCCCGCGGGCGCTGCCGAGCGCGGCCGACTTCGACACCCGCGGGCCGCACCTCGGCGCGGTCTACGAGGGGGCGTGGCTGCTGTGCGTCACCATCGCCGACCGGGCGGGCCAGGACGGGCTGGTGGCGCTGTACGACGCCGTCGACGCCGGTGCCGATCCGGCACGGGCGCTGCGCCGCGCGGCCGGCTGGAGCGAGGCGCAGCTGCTGGGGGCGTGGCAGCAGCGGCTGCGGTCGCTGCCCGGCGCCGGCTGATCGGCGGGGTCAGCCGGCACCAGCCGGGGTCAGCCGGAGTCAGCAGGTCGCGCCGGGGATGATCCCGCAGGCGTCGTTGAACAGGTCGTGCACGGCGCCGCCGAAGAAGAACACCGCGGCGGCCACGGTGGCGGCGATCCCGAAGGCGATCAGGCCGTACTCGACCGAGGAGGCGCCGCGTTCGCAGCGGCGGCGCAGGGCGGGGGCGGAGCGGAGCAGGAGCGGGGACCTCATGGGACGTCCTTCGACCTCGGAGCGGGAGTGGGGGTGGGGTGGGACGGGGCGCGACGTGAGCCGACGGTGGGCCGCGGTGCTTGCCGCATCCTTGTCACACCCCGGAGACGCAGCCGGGGCGGATCCGGCGATGAAGCCGGATCCGCCCCGTGCGGTGCCGAAGGTCGGCGTCAGCCGATCGAGTTGGCCGTGTCGTTGAACAGACCCGAGAGGTTGTTGCCGAGCAGGAACACGGCGACGATGATCAGGGCGGCGATGCCGGCGACGAGCAGGCCGTACTCGACGGCGGAGGCGCCGCGCTCGTTCATCTCGGACTTGCGGGCCTGGAGCAGGATCAGGGCGGTCTGGAGCATGTCGGTCGTCCAATCTGGTGATGTGGGGCTGGTCCCTCATGTGAGGCGAGGAACCTCACATGAAGAATCATGCTGGTGTCGGCCCGGGCGCCTCATCAGGAGTCTGGATCGAGCCGCCTAGTCATTTGTGACTAGGGCCGGGCGCGGGGCAGGGTGGTCCTACTTCTCGCTGGGGGAGATCGAGGACAGCAGTCCGATGCGCATGGCGGTGACCAGCGCCTGGGCGCGGTTGGCGGCGCCGAGCTTTTGGTAGATCCGCGCGATGTGGGACTTCGCGGTGGACTCCGAGAGGTAGAGCCGCTCCCCGATCGCCGCGGCCCCCAGCCCGTCGGCGAGCAGCAGCAGGACGTCGTGCTCGCGCTCGGTGAGGGAGGTGGACTCACCCGAGGCCCGGCGCATCATCGCTCCGGCCAGCCCGGCGCACACGAACGCCCGCGGCGACACCGCGGCGTGCCGCGCCGCCTTGACGACCTCGCTGCTCGGGGCGTCCTTGCCGACGAACCCCGAGGCGCCGGCCTGCATCGCGGCGAAGATCTGGTCGTCGCCGGAGTGCATCGTGAGCACGATCAGCCCGACGGTGTCGTTGCCCTTGCGCAGGGTGCGCACGATGTCCAGGCCCGTGCCGTCCTGCAGCTGCAGGTCGGCGATCACGACGTCGGGGCGCAGCTCGGCGAAGCGGGCCAGCGCCTCGGCGACCGACCCCGCGGTGCCGACCACGTCCATGTCGTCCTCGAGGTCGAGGACCGCGGAGAGCCCGCTGCGGATGAGCTCGTGGTCGTCGACGAGCAGGATGCGGAGGGGAGCGCCAGCCATGTGCCGATCCTCTCAGTCCCGGACGAGGACGGGAAGGAGATCCGACCAGCGGTCCTCAGGTGCCGACGGTGACGGCGACCGTGAGCCCGCCGGTGGGGTTGTCGCGGATCTCCAGGACCCCGCCCACCAGGCGTGCCCTCTCGCGCATGATCTTCAGCCCGTGGGAGTCGCTGCGCGCCTGCTGCAGGCCGCGGCCGTCGTCGGTGACGGTGATGACCGCGCGCGGGGCGTGCACCTGGCAGTGCACCTCGATCGCGGAGCAGCGGGAGTGCTTGATGGCGTTGTTCATCGCCTCCTGGGCGATGCGGAACAGCTCGGCCTCCACCTCCGCCCGCAGCCGGGTGGAGTGCTCGTCGAGGGTGACCGCGATCGGGATCCGCGAGGACTCGCTCAGGTGCCGCGCCACCGTGCTGATCGCGGCGCCGAGGCTCGCCGACTCGCCGATGCTGGTGCGCAGCGTCAGCACCGACTGGCGGACCTCGGCCACGATCTTGGTGATCCGCTCGCGCAGCAGGGCGAAGGCCTTCTCCTGGGTCTCCGAGGTCGCCTTGGCGGCCAGGGCGTCGACGAAGTAGCCGAGGGAGGCGATGTCCTGCGCGACGCCGTCGTGCATCTCTCGCGCCAGCCGCTGGCGCACGTCGGCGGAGGCGGAGTCGCGGAAGTCGGCGAAGAGCAGGGCGGTCTCCAGCTGCACCGCGAGGGCGGGCAGGTCCTCGAGGAGGTCCAGGATGCGGTGCTCGATCTCCTCCAGGCTCAGGTCGGAGCCGGTCCCGATCGTGCCGCCCACGACGATGCGCTCGCCGAGGGGGAAGGCGAACGCGTCGTGGTAGGTCAGCGGCTCCTGGCGGGTCCAGGACTCCAGGGCCAGGTCCTCGGCCGCCTCGGCGGCCTCGAGCACGCCGTCGGCGCCCGGGACGCCGTCGTGCGCCCGGGCCAGGAGCGGCACCAGCACCTCTCCGCGCGGGGCGTAGACACCGAGGGTGGCCGCGGGCAGGACGTCGCGGACCTGGCTGGTGAGCTCCCCGGCGAGGGTCGGCACGTCCAGGCCCGAGGACAGGTCGTCGGAGAGGTCGAGCAGCTGCCGGATCAGGCGCTGGGCGTCGAGGTAGGGCGAGAGCTCGTCGGGCACGGCGTCCAGGCTCACGTGCACGAACCCGCCGATCAGGGCGAGTCCGATGCTCGCGATCGTCCAGGTGACCATCGACAGGCCCTGCTCCGACGTCGGCGCCTGGTCGCTGGCGCCGAAGGCCGCGGCGAGCAGGATCATCGTCTGCACCCCGAGCGCGAGCGCGCCCGCCCGCACGCCGTGGCGCACCGCGGCGGCGAACGGCGCCACCACGAGCGCGAGCAGCACCGCGGGGGCGTCGCTGAGCGCCACGCCACACAGCAGGCCGACGGCGCCGGCCTCGGCCAGGCCGAGGCTCATCGTCCAGGCGGGGCGACGCTCGGCCAGCGAGATCGCCAGCCAGATCGCGTCGAGGATCACCAGGGCGGTGAGGGTGTACTGGTCGCGGTACCACACCACCGGCGCGCCGAGCGCGACGACGACGAACACCCGCGCGGCCACGGAGATGCGGGAGGCGCGTTGGGGCGGGGTCACCGGCTCATCCTCGCGTCCGCCTCCTCCGCCTGCCAGCCGGGGTGGGGCTCAGAACTTGCCCAGGACGCTGAGGATCGCGGGACCGATGATCGCCACGAACAGCGCCGGCAGCACGTTGAAGATCAGCGGGACGGTCATCTTGACCGGCACCTGCTGGGCCTTGGTCTCCGCGCGCTGGCGCCGCTTGACGCGCATCTCGCTGGACTGCACCCGCAGCACGTTGGCGATCGGGATGCCGAAGGCGTCGGCCTGCACCATCGCCCCCACGAAGGTCTTGAGGTTGTCGACGTTGGTGCGCTCCGAGAGCGCGCGCAGGGCGTCGGAGCGGCTCTGGCCGATCTGCATCTCGCGCAGCACCCGGCTGAACTCCTGGGCCAGTGCGCCCTCGGTGTTGCGGGCCACCTGCTGCAGGGCGGCGTCGAAGGCCAGACCGGCCTCCACGCTGATGGTCAGCAGGTCGATGGCGTCGGGCAGGGTCGACTCGATCTGCTCGGCCCGGTTGTAGGCGGTCTGGTAGAGGTACAGGTCGGGGGTGAAGAAGCCGAGCACGAGACCGCCCAGCGTCATCACCAGCAGGATGGTCACCGGCACCGCCATCACCAGCGCCAGGGCGAGGCCGAGCAGGGTGAGGGAGAACGCCCCGATCACCTTGAACGAGATCACCCGGTCGGGGCTCCAGTCGCCGGGGTTGCCGGCGAGGTCGAGCTTGCGGCGCAGCCGCTCGGCGGAGTCGTTGCCGCTGAGCCGTCGGCCCAGGGTGAGGGCGCGGGCCTGCAGCGGCTCCAGGACGCGCTCGGCGAAGGGGCGGTCCAGCTCGCTCTTGAGCTCGGTGGGGGCGGTGGTCATCGCCTCCAGCACCGCCAGGGACTTGCCGACGCCGTCGTGCTCCTCGTCGGTGGCCAGCGCCGAGGTGATCAGCAGGGCCGCGACCACGAGGAGCACCAGCCCGAGGATGAAGAACAGCACCATGGGTCAGACCTCCACCTTGACCAGTCGGCTCATCCAGAAGATCCCGATGCCCAGCCACAGGCTCGCGCCGGTGAGCATCACGATGCCGAGCGGCTCGGTGAACAGCGGCTCGACGTAGTCGTAGCGGGTCAGCATGAGGTAGAGCAGGAACAGCGGCGGCAGGCCGCCGAGCACGATCGCGGACAGCTTGCCCTCCGCAGCCAGGGCGTTGACCTGGCGGCGCATGTACTCGCGCTCACGCATCGTGGCGGCCACGGTGTGCAGCAGCTCGGCGAGGTTGCCGCCGACCTGGCGCTGGATGCGGATCGCCATGACGACCCAGCGGAAGTCGCGGCTGTCGAAGCGGGTGGCGACGCCCTCGAGGGCGTCCTCGAGGGAGACCCCGAGCCGGGTCTCGACCAGCACCCGCCGGAACTCGGTGCGGACCGGTTCGGCGCCCTCGCGCACGATCGTGTCCACCGACTGCGCCAGCGACAACCCGGCCGACAGCGAGCTCGCCATCATCTGCAGCGTCTCGGGCAGCAGGGAGTCGAAGCGCTTGCGGCGGCGTGAGCCGCGCATCCCGAGGTACAGCCACGGCCCGAGGGCGCCGAGCACCACGAACAGCACGGCGATCACGGGGCGGCCGCCGCCGATCAGCAGTCCGAGCAGGGTGATCGCCACGAACGCGCCGGTGTGCACGAGCAGCCACTCCGAGGCCTTGAGCTCGCTGCCGGCGGCGGCGAGGCGGCGGGTGATCCCCTCCTCCAGGCCCCGGTTGCGACGCAGCACCTGGGCGGCCGCCTCGGTGGCCTGGGCGAGGGCGGGCTCGGGCTTGGCGGCGTCCGGGACACCGCCGCCGGGCACGACGGGGGCCGTGCTACGACCCAGCTGGCTGTAGGTGACCACGCGCTCCTCGACGCTGAGCGGCTCGGGGCGGCGGGGCACCAGGGCCATGACGGCGAGCACGAGGCCGAGGGCGAACACCGCGACTCCGGCGTAGTTGACCCAGCCGGGCAGGTCGATCCCGGGTCCGCTCGCGGTGGCGGCGGTGATCGGGGCCGGGGCCGGGGCGGGCGCGCCGTCGGCGGCGGGCAGGGTCGAGGCGAGGCGGAGGTCGCCCCCGCTGCTGGGCAGGGTGAGGGCGACCGAGACCTGGCCCGCGACGACCTCGGCGGGCGCCTCGATCGTCACCGCCACCTGGCGGGCGAGCACCGAGGCCTCCTGCGAGAAGGCCGCCGCGAGGGCCTCGGGGTCGGCGTTGACCACGCGGCCCTCCTCGCCGGCCAGCCGCTCCAGGGTGCGCAGGTCGGCGGCGGACTGCTCGAGGCCGACGACGTCGAGCCGCACGCCGGAGGCCGCGATGCTCGCCGCGACGTCGGCCACGCGCAGTCGCCCGGTGTCGGCGCCGTCGGAGAGCAGCAGGACCTGCGCCTGGCCGCCGTCGGCGGTGGTGCCGTCGCCGCCGGAGGCGACCGCGACCGCCTCGAGCACGCCCTCGTAGAGCTCGGTGCGCCGGGCCAGGGTGAGGTCGTCGATCACGGCCCGGGCGGCGTCGCGGTCGAGGGTGGGTTCGAGGTCGGTGCGCACCGCGGAGTCGAAGCTGACGATGCCGACGGCGACGTCGGCGGGCACCGCGTCGAGGTAGGCGCGGGCGGCCTCCTGGGCGGCCGCGAAGCGCTCGCCCTCCATCGAGGCCGAGGTGTCGATGGCCAGCACGGTGGTGCGCTGCACGGTGGTGTCGCCGTCGGCGATCCGGGCCGCGGTGGCGGGGTAGTCGGTGCCGTCGACGGTGGCCCCCACCCCGGCGAGGTCGGGGGTGACGTCGGCCGGCACGTCGACCACGACCTGCAGGCCCGCGGGGGTGCGGGAGAGCTGGACGATCGCGGGCTCGGTGAGGTCGGCGGCGTGGGCCGGTGCGGTGAGCAGGAGGGCGGTGGGGGCGGCCAGCAGGCCGGTGAGTGCGCCGGCGACCCGGCGGCGGGCGAGGAGCGTCATCGCATCATCCCGGCGTGGAACACGAGCGGATCGACCGTCACGTTGGACTGCGCCATCTTCTCCAGGAACTTGGGTCGCAGGCCGGTGGGCCGCATCGTGCCGAGCAGGTTGCCCTGGAGGTCGAAGCCGGCGGAGTGGTCGAAGACGAAGATGTCCTGGAGGGTGATGATGTCGCCCTCCATGCGCTCCACCTCCGTGATGTGGGTGATGCGCCGGGTGCCGTCCTTGAAGCGGGTCTGGTGGACGATGAGGTCGACCGCCGAGGCCACCTGCTCGCGGATCGCGCGCACCGGCAGGTCCATGCCGGCCATCAGCACCATCGTCTCCATGCGGGAGAGCGTGTCGCGCGGGCCGTTGGAGTGCAGGGTGCAGATCGACCCGTCGTGGCCGGTGTTCATGGCCTGCAGCATGTCGAGGGCGGAGGCGTCGCGGACCTCGCCGACGATGATGCGGTCCGGCCGCATGCGCAGGCTGTTCTTCACCAGGTCGCGGATCGTCACCGCGCCCTTGCCCTCGATGTTGGCCGGGCGCGACTCCAGCCGCACCACGTGGTCCTGCTTGAGCTGCAGCTCCGCGGCGTCCTCGATCGTGACGATGCGCTCGTCGTCGGGGATGAAGGAGGACAGCACGTTGAGGGTGGTGGTCTTGCCGGCACCGGTGCTGCCCGACACGATCACGTTCAGCCGGCCCCGCACGCAGGCCTCGAGGAAGTCGGCGGTCTGCGGCGTCAGCGACCCGAAGCGGATCAGGTCCTCGACGGTGAGCGGGTCGGCGGCGAACTTGCGGATCGTGAGCGCGGAGCCGTCGATGGCCAGCGGCGGGACGACGGCGTTCACGCGGCTGCCGTCGGGCAGGCGGGCGTCGACCATCGGGCTGGACTCGTCCACGCGGCGTCCGATGCGGGACACGATCTTGTCGATCACCCGCCGCAGGTGCGCCTCGTCGTTGAACGTCGTCTCGGCCGGCACCAGTCGGCCCTTGCGCTCCAGCCACACGCTCGCGTGGCCGTTGACCATGACCTCGGAGACGTCGGGGTCGCGCAGGAACGGCTCGATCGGCCCGTAGCCGAGGATGTCGTCGCTGATCTCCTGGGTCACCCGGGCGCGGTCGCTGGAGGACAGCGGGCGCTCCTGGGCCGAGAGCAGCTCGGCCAGCACGGTGCGCACCCGCTGGTCGAGCTCGTTCTGGTCCATGTCGGAGTCGTAGAGGTGGGGGCCCAGCTGCTGGAGCAGCTCGGCGTGCACGCTGGCCTTGAGCTCCTCCAGGCGGTCCGCGGCGCCGCCCGCCCCCCGGGGGAGCCGGCTCCCGCCCTTGGCCAGCGAGGGCGCGCCCGCGGGCGGGGCGGCGCCACCGGCCGCCGCCAGCGCGGTGCCCAGGGGGCTGCTGGAGGTGGCGGGCGCACTCGGCTCCGCCGGCTCCGCCGGCACCGGGGGCGCCGGGGTCTCGTCGACGGGCGCCTCGAGGGGCCCGCCGTGGGGCTCGCCGAGGGGGTCGTTCAGCGGATCCGGCACGGGGTCGGGCGCCCGGTGGCTGCCCCCCGGCGCGCGCAGGGGCGTGGTCGGCTCCACCGGGGCGGCGCCGTCCTCGGTGGTGGAGACGGCGGCCTCGGCGGCGGCCTGCGCGGCCTGGGCGGCCGTGGCGGCACGTCGCGCGGCGGCCAGTCGCTCGGACAGACTGCTCATCGGCGGACACCCTTCGGGGTCGATGCGGGGCCGGGGGCCCGGAGGTGGAGGTCGGGGGCGGACGGAGTCACGCGGGGTTGCGACGACGAAGGAACCGCGCCGAGCGACCCTTGGGGTCGTCGAGGTCCGGGACCACGCCGAGCGTGGGGCCCGGCACGGCCACCGGCTCGCCCGCCAGGGTGCTGGCCAGCCGCAGGATCGCCGAGCTCGTCGGGTGCTGGGGCTTGCCGGCCACGATGGGGGTGCCGGCGTTGGTGGAGGCGGCCACGTCGGTGGAGGAGGCGACCTCCACCGCGACAGGCATCCCGAGGATCGCCTCCACCTTGTCGCTGCTGATGCCGACGGCGTCGTCGGCGCGGTTCAGCAGCAGGTGGCGGTGGCCCTCGGCGACGTGCAGCATCTCGAGGGTCTCCAGTGCGACCTTGACGTTCTTCAGCGTCGGCACGTCGAGCGTCGCGACGATCACGCACTCGTCGGTGGCGTCGAGGGCGGTGAGCACCTGGTCGTCGAACGCGGGGGCGGTGTCGACGACGACGTAGTCGAAGCTCTCGCGCAGCAGGTGCAGCACCTGGGCCACCAGGGCCGGGCTGACCCGCTCGCGGACGTCGGGGTGCGTCGGCGCCGCCAGGACCATGAGGGAGTCGTGGTGGCGGGTCAGCAGCCCGTCGAGCATCTCCTGGTCCAGGGAGTCCTCGGAACCGATGGCGTGCTCGATGGAGTGGGTCGGGAAGAGCTGCATGGTGATCGCGACGTCGCCGAAGGCGAGGTCGAGGTCGACCAGGCAGACCCGGCGCGCGCCGCCCTCGGTGAGGGCGAGCGCGAGGTTGACCGCCATCGTGGTCTTGCCGACCCCGCCCTTGGGGGAGAAGACGGTGATGATCCGGCCGTGCTGGCGCGCCCCCGTGGGCCCACGCAGCGCCACGTGGAGCGCGTGGGCCTGGCGGACGGCGAGCGTGAGCGCGTCGGGGTCGTCGGTCTGCACGACGTCGCGGGCGCCGGCCTTCATCGCCCCGGCGAGCAGGGCGGTGTCGAGGGCGTCGACCACGAGGATGACGCTGACCGTGGGGTGGCTCAGTCGCAGCGACTCGGCCGCGGCCAGCGCGGTGGGGCGGGCCACCGAGGGTCCGAAGACCACGACGTACTCGTCGGGATGCTGCTGCAGCCACGGCAGCACCCGATCGGGGTGGGCGACGGCGTGGGCCCCCGCCGGCAGGGCCGGGAGGAGCGCCGCGACGACGTCGTCCTCGGCATCGACCAGGATCGGCATGGTCGGCCTCCTCAGGCCCCGCCGCCCGGCGCCGGGACGCGGTTGCCCTTGCCGTCGCGGAAGATCTCGCTGGGGGAGACCTCGCTGGCGTCGTTGCGCAGGCCGAACCACAGCGTGCTCTCACCGGCGTCGGCCTGCGACGCGGCGGCGATCAGCAGCCGTGCCTCGCGCTCGTTGACGGCCAGGGTGAGGTTGGTGGTGGGCGTCTCCTCCAGCGGGTTGCCCTGCGCGTCGGTGGCCGAGGGTGAGGTGGTGGCCGAGCCGACGCCGATCACCAGCACGTCGCTGAGCAGCACCTCGGCCAGCGGCAGCGGCGCGTCGGCGTCCGGGGTCGGGGCGTTCGGGTCGGCCGGCACGGTGGTGTCGACGATCGGCTGGACGAAGATCACGACGTGCGACCCGGGCCGGGTGAACGCACCGACCTTGCCGTAGTCGGTCATCGGCACCTGCACGGCGATGTCGCCCTCGGGGAAGGCGATCGTGCTCTCGCCCTCGACCTGGTCGACGGTGCCGAACTTCTGGGGGAGCAGCTGCTCGCCGGGGTAGATCGTGGTCAGCGCCACCGTGTTGGCGAACAGGGTGCCGTCGTTGGTGGCGCCCTCCAGCAGCTGCCCGCGCGGCACCGGCCGGCTCACCAGCTTGCCCGCCGCCGACGCGGCCGAGGCCGACTCGCCCGCGGCGATCTGCTGGGTGGCCACCAGCACGTCGACGGTGTCGTACTCCTGGGCGGCTCGGTCCTCCGCGCCCTGCGCGTAGACGAACACCAGGCCCGCGCCGAGTGCGGCCACGAGCACCGCGACCACCAGCATCACCCTGCGACGATCCATGTTGACAAGCCTCCCACTTGATCCACGCGTGCCCGATCGGGCCGACCGCACCGGTGCGGTCGCCGCGTCTCCCATCCCGCCTGACACTGTAGGGAGACCCACGGGCGTTGGGGGCCGATTCCGGGCAATTCCGCGCCGGATGCCTCGTCCACGAGACGATCGGCGGCAGCGCTGTGACCTGGGGTTCCGGTCCTGTCACCGACCTGTGGATCCGCGGTGGAGCCGGCGTGGATCAGGCCAGCCGCGCCCTCAGCGGTACAGGTCGGCGATCTCGTCGCGGCACTCGCGCAGCACGACGTGGCGGCGCAGCTTCAGGCTCGGGGTCAGCTGGCCGCCCTCCTCGGTCCAGTCGCGGTCGAGCACGGTGAACCGCCGGATCGCCTCGGCGCGCGACACCGCCGCGTTGGCGTCGTCGACGGCGGCCTGGACCTCGGCGAGCAGGTCGGGGTCGTGCGCGAGGGCGGCGACGACCTCGGCCGGGTCGGTGCTGCGCAGCCGGCGCCCGCGGGAGCCCGCCCAGACCACCACGGCCTCGGCGTCGAGGGTGAGGACCGCCGCGACGTAGGGCCGGCGGTCGCCGACCACGAGGGCCTGGCTGATGAGCAGGTGGGTGCGCAGGCGGTCCTCGAGCACGGTGGGGGAGACGTGCTTCCCGCCGGCGGTCACGAGGATCTCCTGCTTGCGGCCGGTGACGCGCACGAACCCCTCGTCGTCGACCTCGCCGACGTCGCCGGTGTGGAGCCACCCGTCGGGTTCGAGCACCTCGGCCGTGGCGGCGTCGTCGCCCCAGTAGCCGCCGAACACCTGTGGACCGCGCACCCACAGCTCGCCGTCGTCGGCCACGCGCACGGCGGTGCCGGGCAGCGGGCGCCCCACGCTGCCCACCTTGTGGGCCTCGGGCACGTTGACCGTGAGCGCGGCGGCGGTCTCGGTGAGCCCCCAGCCCTCCAGCACGGTGACGCCGGCCCCGCGGTAGAAGTGGGCCAGCCGCTCGCCCAGCGGTGCGCCGCCGGACACCGCCACGGTGCACCGCCCGCCCAGGGCCTCGCGCAGCCGGGCGTAGACGACGCGGTCCAGGACCCGGTGCCGCGCCCGCAGCGCGGGTCCGACGCGGCCGCGCTCCCGGGCCTTGGAGTAGTCGATGGCGGTGGCGACGGCCCGCTCGAACACCCCGCCCCGGCCGTCGGCGGTGGCCTGCTGGCTCGCGGTGTTGAACAGCGTCTCGAAGACCCGCGGCACGGCGAGCAGGAACGTCGGGCGATGGGTGCGCAGCATCGGCACCAGGGCGGTGACGTCGCCGGCGTGCGCCACCCGCACGCCCGCCTGCACGCAGCCGATCTGCACGATGCGGGCGAAGACGTGGGCGAGCGGGAGGAACAGCACGGTGCCTGCGTCGGGGCGGGCGAACACCGGGGCCAGCTCGTGGAGGCCGACCGCGACCTCCGCCAGCAGGGTCGCGTGGGTGAGCACGCAGCCCTTCGGGCGGCCGGTCGTGCCGGAGGTGTAGATCAGGGTCGCGACGTCGTCGGGTCCCAGCGCGTCGCGGCGCTCCTGCAGCACGGCGAGCGGTACCTCGGTGCCGGCGGTGGTGAGGGCCGCGACGGCGTCGGGCCCCTGGGCGGGGTCGATCACCCACAGCCGGTCGCACACGCGGGTGCCGGCGGTCTCGGGGTCCTCGCCGCACGCCTCGCGCAGCCGCGCGGCGTGCTCGGGCAGCTCGACGACGGCCGCCACCGCCCCGGAGTCGCGCAGCACCCAGGCCACCTGCTCGGGCGGGGCCGAGGGGTAGACCGGCACCACGATCGCCCCGACCGCCCACAGCGCGTAGTCGAGCAGCGTCCACTCGTAGCGCGTGCGCGACATCAGCACGACCCGGTCGCCGGCGTCGATGCCCGCGGCGAGCAGCCCGCGGGCCACGACGTCGACCTCGGCGGCGAAGGTGGCGGCGTCGATCTCCTCGCCCGGCCCGCGCTCCCCGTCGCGCACGAACAGCACCTGGTCGGGGGTCTGGGCCGCCCGGTCGCGGACGTCGTCGACCAGGGTGCGGTCGCGAGGCAGCACGACGTCGCCGAGAGGGGTGGAGAACTCGCGCATGCCGCACCTTCCTGGACGGTCCGTGACGGGAGGGAGGGGTCCCGGTGCGTCGCCGTCGACGCACCCGCACGCTACCGGTCGGGCGGGGGTGGCGTTCCTCACCGCCACCGCGGCCCGCGGGGGGAGGCCGATCCGCTAGCCTCGCACCGTGCCCGAGCAGACCACCTCCTCGATCGAGGTCGAGGCAGCGCCCGCGGCGGTGATGGCCGTCATCGCCGACTTCGCCGCCTACCCGCAGTGGGCCAAGGGCGTCACCGTGGCCGAGGTCCGCTCCGTGCTGGGCGCCGAGGCCGGCGCCGACGCCGGTCGTGCCGCCGAGGTGTTCTTCGCCCTCGACGTCGCCCCGGTCAAGGACGAGTACACCTTGGCCTACACCTGGGACGGCGACCGCGCGGTGACCTGGACCCTGGCCGAGGGCAAGATGCTGCGCTCGCTCGACGGCGCCTACGTGCTGCGCGACCTCGGGGGCGGTCGGACCGAGGTCACCTACCGGCTGGCGCTCGACCTCGCGATCCCGATGATCGGGATGATCAAGCGCAAGGGCGAGAAGATCCTCATCGACACCGCGCTCAAGGGCCTCAAGCAGCGCGTGGAGTCGGTGCACTGACCTCCGCGGCCAGCGCCGGAGCGCCGCCGTCCCCCGCCGTGGCGCGGCTCCTGCTGTTCACGGGCAAGGGCGGGGTGGGCAAGTCCACCGTGGCGGCCGGCACGGCCGCGCTCGCGGCGGCGCGCGGGGCGCGCACCCTGGTGCTGTCCACCGACGCCGCCCACTCCCTGGCCGACGCCTACGGCGTGCCGGCCGTGGGCGCCGAGCCGACCGAGGTCGCGCCCCGGCTGTTCGTGCAGCAGGTCGACGCCCAGCTGCGCTTCGAGCAGTCCTGGGCCGAGATCCAGCGCTACCTGCTCTCGGTGCTCGAGGTGGCCGGCGTCGACCCCGTGGCCGCGGAGGAGCTGACCGTCATCCCCGGCGCGGAGGAGGTGCTCGCGCTGCTGGAGCTGCGGCTGCACGTGCTCAGCGGCCGGTGGGACGTCATCGTCGTCGACTGCGCCCCCACCGCCGAGACGCTGCGGCTGCTGGCGCTGCCCGAGGCGCTGGGCTGGTACATGCAGCGGGTCTTCCCGACCCAGGCGCGGGTGATGAAGGCGCTGCGACCGGTGCTGAGCCGGGCCGCGGGCGTGCCCATGCCGCAGGGCACCGTGTTCGACGCCGTCGAGCGGCTCCACGGCGAGCTCGACGAGGTCCGCCGGATGCTCACCGGGCCCCGCTCCAGCGTCCGGATCGTGCTGACCCCCGAGCAGGTCGTGCTCGCCGAGGCCCGGCGCAGCTACACCTCGCTGTCGCTGTACGGCTACCGGGTCGACGGTGTCGTCGCGAACCGCATCTTCCCGGCCCAGGGCGCCGACGACTGGCGCACCCGGTGGGTGCTGGCGCAGGACGCCGTGCTCACCGAGGTGACGGCGTCCTTCGCCGGGCTGCCCGTGTGGCGCTCGGAGTACCGGCCCACCGAGCCGGTCGGGGTGGAGGCGCTGGCCGGGCTCGCGGCCCAGGTGTACGGCGACGACGACCCCCTCGCCGTCCCCACCGGTCACGGCCCGTTCCAGGTGGTGCGGCGCGACGACGGCGCCGTGCTGCACCTGGCCCTGCCGCTGGTCACCCGCTCCGAGGTCGACCTCGCCCGCAACGGCGAGGAGCTCGTGGTCACCGTCGGGTCCTACCGCCGCGTGCTCACCCTGCCCGCGGGCCTGGCGCGGCTCCGGGTGGCGGGCGCGCGTGTGGACGACGGCGTGCTCCGGGTACGGTTCCGCGAGAAGACGACCGGGGGCGACGGCGCCCCGGCCAGCCGGACGCCGGGCCCCTCGGCCCCGGCGCACGACCCAGGAGCAGCCCCGTGAGCGACCCCCACGAGCCCCCGGCCGGCGAGCCCGGCGAGCCGGTGGGCGAGGTGGGATCGGTGGGCGAGGAGGCCGCGAAGCTCTTCGGTGCGCTCTCGGACTGGGCGCGTGACCAGTCCACCGACTGGGGTGCCGCGGCGGCCGGGATCGCCGGCCAGGCCGCGCACCTGGCCCGTGAGGTGGACGACCACCTCGCCACCGGGGCGGCCGAGTGCACCTACTGCCCGATCTGCCGCACGGTGCATCTGGTGCGCCAGACCACGCCGGAGGTCAAGGCCCACCTCGGCCAGGCCGCCTCCAGCCTGCTGCAGGCGGTGGCCGGCATGCTGGCCACCGTCCCGCCCACCGGGTCGGGCAGCGGGTCCAGCAGCGTCGAGCACATCGACCTCGGGGGCGACGAGGACGACGACGAGGAGTGGACGTGAGCCGGGCGCGTGCGGTCGTCGATCCCGACGCGTTGACCTGCGGCGTCGACGTCGGGGGCACCAAGATCGCGGCGGCGCTGGTGTCGGCGTCGGGGGAGATCCTGGCCCACGACCGGGTGGCCTCGCCCGCGGGCGACGCCGAGGACGTCGAGGACGCCATCGCCGCGCTCGTGCGCGGGCTCGCGGTCGACCGTCCCGTGGCCGCCGTCGGCGTCGGCGCGGCGGGCTACGTCGACGCCGGGCGCCGCGTGGTGATGTTCGCCCCCAACATCGCGTGGCGCGACGCGCCGCTCGCCGAGGCGCTGGAGCGCCGCCTCGACCTGCCCGTCGTCGTCGAGAACGACGCCAACGCCGCCGCCTGGGGCGAGTTCCGCTTCGGTGCGGCCGCCGACGCCGACGACCTGCTCATGATGACCATCGGCACCGGCGTCGGCGGAGGTCTGGTCTTCGGCGGCGAGCTGTTCCGCGGGTCCTTCGGCGCCGCGGCCGAGATCGGCCATCTGCGGGTCGTGCCCGGGGGACGCGACTGCGGTTGCGGCCGGCAGGGCTGCCTGGAGCAGTACGGCAGCGGTCGTGCCCTGGTGGCCGCCGCTCGCGCCCGCGCGCTCGACCCCCGGGGCGCGGCGCTGCTGGCCCGCGCCGGCGGCGACCCCGACCGGATCGACGGCCCGTTCGTCACCGCGGCCGCCCAGGACGGCGACCCGACCGCCCGGGCCGCCCTCGCCGAGATCGGCGGCTGGCTGGGGGAGGCGCTGGCCTCGCTCGCGGCGGTGCTCGACCCCGGCGTCGTCGTGATCGGTGGTGGGGTGAGCGAGGCCGAGGACCTGCTGCTCGACCCGCTGCGCGAGGCCTACGGCGCCCACCTGAGCGGACGGGGCCACCACCCCGAGCTCGAGGTGCGGGCCGCCGCCCTCGGCAACGACGCCGGCGTCATCGGCGCCGCCGACCTCGCGCGTCGCTGAGGGTCGGCCCGTGACCTCCGAGCCCTCCCAGCCTCCCGAGTCGCGGTCCGCGCCGTGGATCGGCGTCGACATCGGCGGTACGAAGGTGCTGGCGGGGGAGATCGACGACGCCGGCCGGCTCGTGCGCACCGCCAGCCGGCCCACCCCCGGGGCGCGCGTGCCGCTGGCCGAGGTGGAGGCCGCGCTCGACGCCGCCGTCGCCGAGGTCGCGCAGGGGCGCACCCCGGCGGGCGTCGGTGTGGCGGTGGCCGGTCTGGTGGACCCCGACGGCGAGCGCGTCATGTTCGCCCCCCACCTGCCGTGGGCCGGCGAGCCGGTGCGGGCCCGGCTGGAGGAGCGCTGGGGCGTGCCGGTGGCGGTCGACAACGACGCCAACTGCGCCGCGCGCGGCGAGGCCCGCTTCGGTGCCGCCCGCGGTCGCTCCTCGGCCCTGCTGGTCGCCCTCGGCACCGGGATCGGGGGCGCGTACGTGCTCGACGGCCGGGTGCTGCGCGGCGCCGGCGGCATGGCCGGGGAGTTCGGCCACATGAGCTACTCCGTCGGTGGCCGCGCGTGTCCGTGCGGGCTGCGCGGCTGTTGGGAGCAGTACTGCTCCGGACGCGCGCTCGTCCGGGCCGCCCGCGAGCACCTGCCGGCGCCGGAGTCGCTGCTGCACCGCTGGACCGGGGGTCGTCCCTCCCGCCTCGACGGCCCGATGATCACCGACGCCGCCCAGCGCGACGACGCCGTCGCCCTCGCCGCCTACCGCGACATCGGCGTCGCCCTCGGCCGCGGCGTCGCCTCCCTCGTCGCCGCCCTCGACCCCGAGGTCGTCGTCATCGGCGGCGGCGTCTCCGTGGCCGGTGAACCACTCCTCGCGCCCGCCCGTCAGGCCCTGGCCACCCACCTCGTCGGTGCCTCCCACCGCACCCTCCCACCCCTGCTCCCCGCCACCCTCGGCAACGCCGCCGGCATCGTCGGCGCCGCCCTCCTCCTCCGCGACTGAGTTCCGGGCCCGGGACTCGCGGAGGGTACGCCCGGCCCGCCGGAGGTCGGCGCCGCCTGCCGCTGGCTGCTGGCCCTGCGTGGTGGGGGACGGCACGGTCGTCGAGGAGCGAGCCCTGGCGAGCGTCACGAGGCGCCCGCACCCGACAGACCGCCTGTGCCCGGCGCGGGCGTCGTCACCAGCGGAATGTGCAGGCGCCGGCCGCCGGGTCCAGGGCGCTCCCCGCACATTCCGCTGGGGACGACGGGAAGACGGCGACCCACGGCGGACGGTGACGTGGCGGCGCCGTCTGCTGGTGGGGGCTGGCCGTCACGGTCGTCGAGGAGCGAGCCGCTGGCGAGCGTCACGAGGCGCCCGCACCCGACAGACCCCCCTCGGGCCGATGTCGTCTGCCGGGGCGCAACATCGACGAACGCAAGGGTGACGGAATGGGCGTCGTGGGGCACGGCACGGTCGTCGAGGAGCGAGCCCCCGGCGAGCGTCACGAGACGCCCGCACCCGACAGACCACCTCGGGCCGAAAACGACCTCTGACCTGTAGATTCGCACTGTAGCTCGAACACATGTTCGAGTAGAATCGGAGCATGCCCACCGCCACGGCCGACACCGCGTCCACGGTCTCTCACGCGCGCACCCTGACCGGGTTGACGGAGCTGGCCGGCGACGCCGAAGCGGCCGAGCGCAGGTTCTTCATCGGCGCCGCGACCTACGCCGTCGCCCACCCCATCGTGGTGTGGCCCCGGGCGGACGAGGAGCCCAAGACCATCGAGGAGGTCGCGGGGATCGACGAGTCCGCGGTGGCGGAGTTCGCGTGCGCGACCGGCCGGACCTACCAGTCGGGCCTGGGGTACCTGTCAGCCGCGAAGGAGTGCGCCACCCGCCTCCCGCGCCTGTGGGTGCGGGTGCTGGCCGGGGAGGTGTCGGTGTGGCGAGCCAGGCTGATCGCGGACCGCACCTACTGCCGCAACGCCACCGTCGCCGAGTACGTCGACGCACGTCTCGCCGCCTACGCGCACTCGTGCTCCTTCGCCCAGCTCGACCGGACCGTGGCCGCCGCGATCGCCGCCCACGACCCCGCACTCGCCGCGGAGCAGGCGAAGGCTGCTGCGGACGGGCGCCGGGTGCTGATCGGCACCGCGACCACCGGTGTCGACGGCACCGTCGAGATGATCGCGACCCTCGACGCCGCTGACGCCCTCGACCTCGACCGGGCCCTGGGGCAGGTCGCCGCCGAACTGAAGGCCGCCGGTAGCGAGGACTCCCTCGAGGTCCGACGCTCCATGGCCCTCGGAGAGCTCGGCCGCAAACAACTCGCCCTCGACTTCGGCGCCCCGAGCGAAGAGGACCCCGAGCCCAGGAACCAACGGGACCTGACGCTCTACGTCCACCTCTCCCAGGCCGCCGTCGAAGCCGGCACCGGGATCGGGCGGTTGGAGAACACCCGCATCCCCGTCACCCTCGACCAGATCAAGAGCTGGTGCGGCGTGGCCGGCACCAAGGTGACCGTCCGGCCGGTCCTCGACACCGGCTCCGTCCGTCACACCGACGCCTACGAGGCCACCCCGATGATCCGCGAAGCGGTGATCCTGCGGGACGGTACCTGCGTCGCCCCGTACTGCCCGCGCCCCGCCCGGGGCGGCGACCTCGACCACATCGACCCGTTCGACCACGCCCACCCCGCCCGGGGCGGACCCACGTCGACGGACAACCTGGCCGCGCTCTGCAGACGCCACCACCGGCTCAAGACCCACCACGACTGGACCTACGAACCGATCACCACCCCGGACGGCCGGTCGTACCTCTGGACCCTGCCGTCCGGCAGCCGCTACCTCCGCGGACCCACCGGCACCACCCCGCTCGACTGACCTGACAGGAAGCACCGACAGGCGACACCCGACGCGGGTGCCGCCCTGTCGTGCCGCCCGACAACCGAACGGGAACGGCCGGCGTCTGAGGTGACATGACCACCACCTTCTCGGGCCGCTCGGGCCGCCTCGTCCTCGCCTCCCTCGCTCTCGCCGCCGTGGCAGGGCTCTCCACGACGGCGGTCGCCGTCGCCCGCGACGACGCACCGTCGTCCCCGGCGACGTCGGCCGCTGCCACGACCACCTCGCCCTCCACCTCGCCCGCCACCTCGACGGCGGGTGGCGCGGAGGTGTCCGAGACGCCGGTCGGCCAGCAGCCCGTGCCGGGCTACACCGGCGCGGGTGGACGGTTCCTCGAGCTGGACCCCGCGTGGGTGCAGCCGGGGACGACGGTGAGGACCGGTGACGGCTGGAGCGCCGTCGTGTCCCCGGACTCGAGCCGCTTCCGGCTGACGGCCCCCGACGGGCGGCAGTGGAGCACGCGGCTGGGCCTGACCGCCGACGGCTCCCCGAACCTGCTCTCCGCGACCCGGCTGATGCTGGGCCAGGCGGGGGAGGGCTACGTGGTGAGCACGGGGGAGCCGGGACAGGAGCTGACCGTCATCACCCTGCGCTCGGACCGGATCCGGACGGCGCTGGTCACCGGGGGTGTGCCGATCGGGAACGGGACCACCGAGGACGGCCGCGCCTACCGCACCTGGTTCAGCGGCGGCGTGCTGCGCACCGCGGTCGCGCTCACCGCCGAGGACCCGCGGCAGGTCGCGCTGCACTACTGGGGCGTGTCGGGTCCCGGTGAGGGCAGCGACCACGCCGACCCCGAGACCGTCGACCTCATGCCCGCACCCGAGGGCACGTACTGCCTCACCGGGGAGCCCGGCAGCGGCACGGCGGCGCGCTGCGAGGTCCCGCGCGACGAGTCGCAGCTGCCGACCCCCGACGTCACCACCGGGCAGGGCGTGGGTCGCTCCGTCGCGTTCCCGAGCGGCACCTACGGTCGGCTCCAGCGTGGGGAGCGCGGCCTCGACCTCGTGCTCACCGGCCCCGACGGAGCGCCGCAGCGCGTGGCGATCCCCGGCGCGGGGTACGCCGAGCTGATCACCTCCGAGCTGCGGATCGACGGCCGCACCGCCTACCTCGTCCAGCGTGAGGGAGGCGACTCCACCGCCGCCTTCCTCGCGGTGGTGGGCGACGACGGTCCGTTCCTGGCCCGGGTGGCGGCGGGCGACACCTACTTCGGCAGCGGCTTCTCGCCCGACGGGCGGTCGGAGCGGCTCGTCGTCGCCGGCGGCGGGACCGCGCTGTACTCGCAGATCGAGCTGCCCGGCGGCGGTGGCGACGTGCGGCTGTGGCGCCTGGACGACGCCGGCACCCTCACCGCGGTCGCCGTGGGCTGATCGGGACCCCGACCGGTCAGAGCACCGCGCCGTCGTCCCAGGGGTCGCGGGGTTCGCGGCTCATGGTGACCACGAGGTAGAGGAACCCGCCCACGAAGCCGATCACCATGGCGTAGGCCAGCAGCGAGGGCAGGTCGACGCCGGCGATGAGGCACAGCAGCAGCAGCGCGGGGGAGCCGAACACGCCGCACCACGCGGCCAACCGGTCCGGGGGCAGCCGCGGCAGCGGCGGCGGGGCGGGCGGCACGAAGCCCTCGACGTCCTCGGGCTCGCCGAACGGGTCGCCGAACGGGCCGTCGGCCTCGTCGTCCCCGGCGGTGAGGTCGACCGGTTCCGGAGCCGGGGGAGCGACGGGTTCGTCGTCGATCTCGGCGCGATCCCCGAAGTTCTCGACGATCGCGCGCCAGACGTCGTCGTCGTCCTCGCGAGCCACGATGCCGAGACTACGGGGCGGGACTAGGCGTCGGGACCGGGGGCGGCGGGGGCGGTCACCCGGGCCACGAACGCCGCGGTCTCGGCGAAGATCCGGGGCGCGTCGTGGTCGAGGGTCGCCACGTGGAAGCTGTCGGGCAGCTCGATGCGGGTCACGTCGGTGCTGCCGACGCCGCCGAGCACGATCGGCTCGGTGAGCCCGTCGACGACGTGGTCCTGCGGGGACCGGAAGTAGAGCAGCGGGGCGGTGACCTGCGGCAGGGCGGCGGTGATCCCGGGCCAGGCCTGCATGAAGGAGTGGATCGCCTTGAGCGGGGTGCGGGTGTAGCCGTACTCGCTGACCCCCGGCTTGGCGATGTCGTTGGCGATGCCGGGGAAGGCCGGCACCACGTGCTTGAGCACCGGGAGCAGCTTCACGTCGAAGCGGCCGGTGGCCAGCGCCGGGTTGACGACGACGACGCCGGCGACGTCGCGACGGCTCGCGACGTGCAGCGACAGCGACCCGCCCATCGACAGCCCGCCCACCACGAGGGCGTCGACCTCGCCGGCCAGGTCGTCGACCTCGCCCAGCAGGGCGCCGGCCCAGTCCTCGAACCGGCACCGGTTCAGGTCCTGCCACCGGGTGCCGTGCCCGGGCAGCAGCGGCACCCGCACGGCGTAGCCGAGCTCGCCGAGATGGCGGCCCCACGGCCGGATCGAGGCCGGGGTGCCGGTGAAGCCGTGGCTCAGCACGACCCCGATCCGGCGTCCGCCGGTGAGCTCGGGACGGGCCTCGCAACGCCAGGGCTGCGACTCGGGATCGACGGGGGTGGGACCGCTCATGAACCGCATCATGCCGTGTCGCGGGTTCGTCACGCGGACGGACTAGGCTGCGGTGGTCCGGCGGTCGTATCGAGGTGAAGGAGAGGGACACCGGTGTTCTACTGGTTCCTGAAGTTCGTGGCCCTGGGGCCGCTGCTGCGGGTCGTGTGCCGGCCCCGCGCCGAGGGCGTGGCGAACGTGCCCACGCAGGGCCCGGCGATCCTGGCCAGCAACCACCTCTCCTACGCCGACTGGCTGTTCGTGCCGCTCACCCTGCGCCGGCGCGTCACCTACGTCGCCAAGGCCGAGTACTTCACCAGCCCCGGCATCAAGGGCTGGCTGCAGAAGCAGTTCTTCTCCGGCACCGGGCAGGTGCCGATCGACCGCGCCGGCGCCGACGCCGCGGCCGGCGCCCTGCTGTCAGCCAAGCGCGTGCTGGGGGAGGGCGACCTGTTCGGCATCTACCCCGAGGGCACCCGATCTCACGACGGGCGGCTCTACCGCGGCAAGACGGGCGTGGCCCGGCTGGCGCTGGAGTCCGGCGCGCCGGTGATCCCGACCGCCGTGATCGGCACCGACGTCATCGCCCCGCCGGGCAAGACGTTCGGCAGGCTCGTGCGGCCCACGGTGCGGTTCGGGCCCCCGCTGGACTTCTCCCGCTACGAGGGCATGGAGAACGACCGCTACATCCTGCGCTCGATCACCGACGAGATCATGTACGCGATCATGAAGCTCTCCGAGCAGGAGTACGTCGACATGTACGCGACCCGCGCCAAGGAGCTCGACAAGGAGCGCGCCAAGGCCGCGAAGGGCTCGGGGTCCGGCACGACGGAGCCCCCCGCGGCCGCCTGAGCGGCCCGCCGACCCCTTGTCCGTTCCTTGTGGGTGTCCTAGCGTGACGGCGCCCGGTGCACGACCGGGTCCCCCGATCCCCCAGGAGACCGCCGTGAAGACCCCCTCCCGCCGCCCGAGCGCGGCACTGATCGTCGCCATCCTCGCCCTCGTCGTCTCGATGAGCGGCACCGCCGTGGCCGCCAAGATGCTCACCGGCAAGGACATCAAGGACAGCTCCCTCACCGGCAAGGACGTCAAGAACGGCAGCCTCACCGCCTCCGACCTGGGCAAGGGCGTGATCGTGCACAAGGCGATCCCGCGCAAGCGCGTCGTGGCCACCTCCGGTGTCAACATCGACGCCGCCCGCGCCGCCGCCCCCGAGGTCGTGCTCTTCCGCAAGGGTGCGATCACGATCTACGCCAAGTGCTTCGTCGACCTCAGCGTCGGCGAGACCTACTCCGAGGTGTCGGTCAAGACCTCCCGCGACGGCGCGATCCTCGACTCCCGGGAGGACTCGCTCGAGGGCGGGTCCACGGCCGGCGACTTCCTCAACACCACCACGCTCGAGACCGACCGCCAGCTCGAGACCGACTCCGCCGCTCCCGGCACGGCGTCGATGGGCTCCCAGGACGACAGCGACTTCACCATCTTCGCCCCCGACGGCACCACCCTGCGCGGCTGGACCGGTGCGGCCGTGAAGAGCGGCAACCTGATGAGCGGCAACGGCGTGTACGGCGAGGGCAACGTCTGCCTGTTCACCGGCGCGATCTTCGCCGCCTGACCCACGCGGCGGAGCGCCGTCGTCGCAGTAGGCTCGCGGACGTGGTGGTCCGGAGCAGGGCGACGGCGTCCCCCGTCGGCGCGGCGGAACTGGCCGTCGAGGGCCGGATGTTCGTGGCGCTCGCCGTCCTGCGCGTCGTCGTGCTGGCCTACGCGGTGGGGCTGAACCTCTACCGCGGCGTCGACCGGTTCGACCACCCCGCGGCCGGCTACGCCGTCCTCGCCGCGATGGTCGGCTGGTCGGTGCTGATGATCGTGCTCACCACGGTGATGCGGCGCCGCGACGCCGGCCTGGTGCTCGCCGACCTCGCGGTCGCCCTCGGCGTGCTCGCGCTGACCCCGGTGGTCAAGGGGCCCTGGTTCGAGGCCTCGATCCCGGGGTTCTGGGTGATGGCCGCGCTGCTCACCTGCGCCGTGCGCTTCGGCACCCTCGGCGGTCTCGGCGCCGGGCTGCTCATCGGGGGGCTCGACCTCGCCCAGCGCCAGGAGATCGCGGGCACCACGATCGGCAACGACTTCCTGCTCCTCATCGGCGGCCCCATCGTGGGCCTGCTGTGCCGCTCGCTGCAGCAGATGGCGCACGAGCGCGACCAGGCCGAACGGGCCGCCGCGGCGGCCGAGGAGCGCGCCCGCCTGGCGCGGGTGGTGCACGACGGCGTGCTGCAGGTGCTGGCGCTGGTGCAGCGGCGCGGCGGCGAGCTGGGCGGGGAGGCCGCCGAGCTCGGTCGCCTGGCGGGGGAGCAGGAGGTGCGGCTGCGCAGCCTCATCCGCTCCCAGGACGCCGTGCTGGACACGGCCCCGGTGGAGCTGCTCGGCCAGCTCGGCCGGCTCGCGCTCCGCCCGGGGGTCGAGGTCGTCGTGCCCGCCGGCACCGTCGACCTGCCCGGACCGGTCGTGGCCGAGCTGGTCGCGGTGGTCGGCGCGTGCCTGGACAACGTGACCCGCCACGTCGGTGAGGGCGCCCCGGCCTGGGTGCTCGCCGAGGTGCTTCCCGACGTCGTGGTGCTGACCGTGCGCGACGAGGGTCCCGGGATCCCGCCGGGACGGCTCGAGGAGGCCGCGGCCCAGGGGCGGCTCGGGGTCGCGGAGTCGATCCGCGGCCGGATCCGCGACCTCGGCGGCACCGCCGAGCTCACCACCGGCGGCTTCGGCACCGAGTGGGAGTTCACCGTGCCCCGCACGAGTCCGGGCGCGGCCGGATGACCATCCACGACGGCCACCCCTTCCCGACCGACCCCGACCCCCTGCGGCGGCTGCGCGGCCGGCTCGGCGGCGCGGTGTGCCTGCTCACCAGCGGCGCCGACCTCGACGGCCCGCCGGGGCGCCGCGCGGCCGGTCTCACGGTCACCTCGGTGCTGCTGGCCGCCGGCGAGCCCGCCCGTCTGCTCGTCCTGCTCGACCCGGACGCCGACCTCACCGAGGCCGCCGAGTCCAGCGGCGCGGCGCGGCTGGCCGTCCTCGGGTGGCGCCACCGGCAGCTGGCCGAGGTGTTCGCCGGGCTGGCGCCCTCGCCCGGAGGTCCCTTCCGCAGCGGCGACTTCGCCCCCGCGCCGGGCGGACCCCGGCTCACCGACGCCCTCGCGGGCGCGCGGCTGGCGTGGGAGTCCGCCGCCGAGGTCGGCTGGTCGCGGCTGGTCACCTTCACCGTCCACGACCCCGAGATCGGCCCCGACCCGGAGCCGGCGCTGCTGCACCGCCGCGGCCGCTACCGGCGCCTGGAGGAGGACGACTAGGGTCGCGTGCTGTGAGCGATCCGATCCGGGTGATGGTGGTCGACGACCACCCCATGTGGCGTGACGCCGTCGAGCGCGACCTCATCAGCGCCGGCTTCGACGTCGTCGCCGTGGCCTCCGACGGCCAGCAGGCGCTGGTGCGCTTCGCCGCCACCCGCCCGCAGGTCGTGGTGCTCGACCTGCAGATCCCGGCCCCCGACGGGGTGGAGGTCACCCGCACCGTGCTGAGCCAGGACCCCGCCGCGCGGGTGCTGATCCTCTCCGCCTCCGGCGAGCAGGACGACGTGCTGGAGGCGGTGAAGGCCGGCGCCACCGGCTACCTCGTGAAGTCGGCCTCGAAGGCCGAGCTGCTCGACGCCGTCACCCGGGTGGCGCGCGGCGACTCGGTGTTCACCCCCGGGCTCGCCGGTCTGGTGCTGGGGGAGTTCCGCCGGATGGCCGATCCGCGTACCCGCGAGCCGGAGCACCCCGAGCTCACCGAGCGCGAGACCGAGATCCTGAAGATGGTGGCCAAGGGGCTGTCGTACAAGCAGATCGCCGAACGGCTCGTGCTGAGCCACCGCACGGTGCAGAACCACGTGCAGAACACCCTGCGCAAGCTGCAGATGCACAACCGGGTCGAGCTCACCCGCTACGCCATCGAGCAGGGTCTGGACGAGGACTGACGCCGGTGCCCGACGAGCCGGCCCCCGAGCTGCCCGAGCTGCCCGAGCTGCCCGAGCTGCTGGCGATCGCCGACGCGCTCTACGCCCTCCCGCTGGCCGAGTTCACGGCCGCACGCGACGCCCGGGCCAAGGAGCTGCGCGGGACCGCGCTGGGGCCGCAGGTCAAGGCGCTGCGCAAGCCGGCGCTGGCGGCGTGGGCGGTGAACCTGCTCGTGCGGCGCGAGCACGAGCAGGTGGACCAGGTGCTCGCGGTCGGGGAGGGGCTGCGGGCGGCGCAGGCCGGGCTCAGCGCGTCCGAGCTGCGTGCGCTCACGGTGCAGCGGCGCCAGGTCACCGCGGCGGTCACCTCGCAGGCACGCTGGCACGCGCGGGCGGCGGGGGTGCGCCTCACCGAGGCGGTGGCCCTGCAGGTCGAGGCCACCCTCACGGCCGCGATCCTGTCGGCACCGGCCGGGGCGGCGCTGCGGTCGGGGCTGCTGGTGCAGCCGCTGCAGGCCACGGGGATCGACGACGTCGTGCCGCCGGACGCCGTCGCGGTACCGGCCGTGCTCGCCCACGACCATCGCGCCACGCCGGTCGCGGCGGCGGCCCCCGCGCTCAGCGTGGTCCCCGATCCCGACGGCGGCGCCGACCGCGCCCGCGCCGAGGCCCGGGCCGCGCTCGCCGAGATCGAGGAGCGCCGGGCGGCCGCCGAGGAGGCGGTCGCCGAGCGGCGCCGCGAGGTGGCGCTGCTGGAGGCCCGGGCGCTGGAGCTGGAGTCGCGGCTGGAGGAGCTGCGCCGCCGCACCGCCGACCTCGAGGCGGAGTACGAGCAGGTGGACGACGCGCTGGTCGAGGCCGAGGAGGCCCTGCGGCGCGACCAGGACGACCACGACGAGGTGGCAGCCGAGCACGCCGCCGCCCAGCGCCGCCTGGCCGATCTCAGCTGAGTCGGTCCAGGGTCGATCGGGCCAGGCGCAGCACAGGAGCGATCGCGGGTCGACGGCCGTCGCGCTGCGCCCAGGCGTCGAGCAGCACCCGACCCTGCTGGACGTAGACCTCGCTCCAGTGGTCGGTGCCGGTGGCCTGGGTCGCCGTGCGTCGGAAGACGGAGGACCGGCGACCGAAGCCCGCCGCGTCCTGCACGGCGTAGCGCACGCGGTAGCCGTCGGGGTCGGTGGTGGTGCCCTCGCAGCGCTCGAGCGCGAGGACCATCTCCTGCATCGCCTCGGCGGGCCTAGGACCTCCCACCCCGCCCGCCGGCAGGACGGCTGTCCACCCCTCGTGCCGGCGTCCTCAGAGGGTGGCCCAGCCCTTGCTGCGCTCGACGGCGGCGCGCCACCGCGCGTGGTCCCGGTCGACGTCGGCGCGGTCCGCGCGGGGCGTGAAGGCCCGGTCCAGCTGCCAGGTGCTGCGCAGGTCCTCGGTGGAGTCCCACACCCCCACCCCGAGGCCGGCGAGGAACGCCGCGCCGAGCGCGGTGGTCTCCACCAGCCGGGGCCGCCGCACCTCGACCCCGACCTGGTCGGCCTGCACCTGGCAGAGCAGGTCGTTGGCCGCGGCCCCGCCGTCGACGCGCAGGGCGGCGGGGCGTACCGGCAGGGTGTCGAGCACGTCGCGCACCTCGAACGCGATGGCCTCCAGCGTGGCCCGCACGAGGTGGGCCCGGGTGGTGCCGCGGGTGAGGCCGAGGATCGTGCCGCGGGCGTGGGGGTCCCAGTCGGGGGCGCCGAGGCCGGTGAGCGCGGGCACGAACACCACGCCCTCGCTGCTCTCGACCGTCGCGGCGATCGCGGCGGTCTCGGCCGCCGACCCCACGATCTGCAGGCCGTCGCGCAGCCCCTGCACGGCGGCGCGCCAGTGCATCAGGTCCAGCGCAAGCAACAGCACCGGCTGCAGCAGGTCGAGCCAGTGGCCCCGCGTGCGCCGGGTGTCGTCACCCGCGGGCGCAGACATGCCTGGTGTGGTCAGCGGCGCGTGAGCAGCCAGCCCACCAGCAGCCCGGCGCCGGTGGCCAGGCCCACCGACTTCC
>NZ_CAXQZB010000070.1:0-7802 GCF_964228225.1 Nocardioides sp. | reverse complement strand
CCAGCGCCGTCACAAGACACCCGCCGGAACCCACGCCCGTCGAGAAGGCGCCCCAGCGCCGTCACAAGACACCCGCCGGAACCCACGCCCGTCGAGAAGGCGCCCCAGCGCCGTCACGAGACACCCGCCGGAACCCACGGTCGTCGAGGAGGCGCCCCAGCGCCGTCACGAGACGCCCGGGGAGGGCGGACGACGTCGACCGACGCCGCACGTCGCCGACGCTCGCTCCTCGGCGAGCCTCAGGACAGCCCGGCGCGGAGCCGGAGCGCCTCGTGGACGACGTCGAGCACGGGCAGCCGGTCGGCGAGGACGTCGGCGACCGGCACCCAGGCGACGGCGTCGGTGGTGCCGTCGGCCTCGGCGACGTGGGGCACCGCGTCGGCGGGCACGTCGAGGGCGTAGATCAGGTGGACCCCGTGGAAGTCCTCGTCGCGTCCCGAGGGCGCGTTGCCGCGCAGGTGCACGTCGTGCACGCCGAGCACGGCGCCGACCACGATCCGCGCGGGCTCCAGGCCGCACTCCTCCGCCACCTCGCGCCGCACGGCGTCGGCGGGGGGCTCGCCGTGGTCGACCCCGCCACCGGGCAGCGTCCAGGAGCCGTGGTGGTGGCCGTGGGGGGAGATCCGGGTGAGCAGCACCTCCGCGGCGGCGCCGTCCCCGCGCAGCGCGAGGCCGTAGGCCGCGACGCGCTGCACCCGGGCGGGCCGGTAGGCCGCCAGCGCCTCCCCCACGAGGGCCACCGTGGGCACGGTGCCGTCGAGCACGTCGGCGAGGGGGTGCCAGGCCGAGGCCATCGTGGACCCGTCGACCTCGACCACCCGCGGCGGCGGGGAGCCGGCCGGCACCCGGCCCTCGAACACCAGCCGCAGCGAGTGTGCGTCGACCCGGCGGCCCTCGCGCCAGTCGTCGGGCAGGTGCAGCGAGAACGGGCGCACGGTCTCGCCGACCTCCGCGCGCAGCCCGGTCTCCTCATAGACCTCGCGCACGACGGCGTCGCGCGGGTGCTCGCCGTGGTCGATGCCGCCACCGGGCAGGGTCCACAGCTCGCGGCGGCTGACCCGCGGCGCGAGCCGGCTGAGCAGGATCTCGCCGTCCCGGATGATCACGGCGTACGCGGCGACCCGCTGCCACCGCCGTCCGCTCACCGCTCCACCCTAGTGCCGGCCGCGGCCCCCACCGGGGCGTCCGGTCCCCAGCTGGGCAGCACCGCCGAGCGGGGCATCGCGTCGAGCGCGAACGACGCCGCGCGGGGCAGCGCGTCGCCCCCGAGGTGGGCGGGGTACCACGGCGCCCACTCCCCCGGCCGGGGCCGGTGCTCGGGGCGGCGCTGGAGCTCCTCGAGGCGGGCGTGCAGGTGCTCGCCCAGCCGTCGGGTGGTGGCGACGACGTCGGCGTCGGGCGGCACGTGCCAGGGCGCGTCGAGCACGACGTCGACCGTGCGGCCCCGCGTGAGCAGCGGGCGCGGGAGCGGCTCCTCGACGCTGCGCTTCTGCCCCCACAGCCGCTGACCGCCCCAGGTGGTGACGGGCACGAGCGGGGCTCCGGTCTCGCGGGCCAGGGCGACCGCACCCGGCATGAGCGCGCGGGTCACGTAGGCCGCGGAGATGCCCGCCTCGGGGAACAGGCACACCGCCTCCCCGGCGCGCAGCAGCCGCCGGGCGGCGAGGTAGGCCGCGGCCGGCGCCTCCCGGTCCACCGGCACGTGGCGCATGGCCGTCATCGCCGGCCCGGCGGGGCTGTCCCAGATGTCGTGGCGGCACAGGAACCGCACCCGACGCCGCCGCACGTCGGGCGGGCCGTCGAGCAGGGCCCGCCCGATGAAGGCGAAGTCGGGGAAGGAGACGTGGGTGCTGGCCAGCACCACCGGCCCCCGGGTGGGCAGGTGCTCGGTGCCGCTGGCGCGCACCGTCAGGTCCAGTCGCCGCAGCACGACGCGCCCCAGCGCGATGACTCCTGCGTAGACCGGCTCCACGACGGTGGTTCGGAGCCGATCAGGAGAACGGCGGGCGGTGGTCGCGGGCCAGCGAGCGTCGTCCGGCCCACCGCCACACGCGGGCGGCGCGGTCGGCGTCCTCCTCGGTGACCAGGTTGCCCATCCAGCGCAGGGCCAGGGTCATCATCAGGTCCGAGCGCATGCCGATCGGGCCCAGTGCGGGCAGCAGCCGCGGGACCGTGACCAGGCCGGCCAGCCGGCGGGCGATCGAGAACGACTCGCCGTAGTGGTGGCGCAGGATCGCCGGCCACCGCTCGGTGAGGTCCAGCCCGTCACCGGCGCCGTCGATCAGCTCGGCCAGCAGCCGGCCGGTCTCGAGGCCGTAGTCGATGCCCTCGCCGTTGAGCGGGTTCACGCACCCGGCGGCGTCGCCGATCAGGGCCCAGTTGCGGCCCGCGACGTGGCTCACCGCCCCGCCCATCGGCAGCAGCGCGGAGGTCTTGTGCTCCAGCGGGCCGGTGAGGGCGAACTCCTCGCGCAGCCCGTCGGCGTAGTGCTCCATCAGCGGCTTGATCGCGATGTTCGCCGGCCGCTTGGCGGTGGCGAGCGTGCCCGCGCCGAGGTTCACGGTGCCGTCGCCCAGCGGGAAGATCCAGCCGTAGCCGGAGAGCACCTCGTTGTGCTCCCCGCGCAGCTCCAGGTGGCTGCTGATCCACGGGTCCTCGGACCGCTCGGAGGTGACGTAGGACCGCCCCGCCACGCCGTACACCGTCTCGCGGTGCCACTCGCGGCCGAGCACCTTGCCCAGGGTGGAGCGCACCCCGTCGGCCACGACCAGCCAGCGGCAGGCGATCTCCAGCACGCCGTCGGCGGTGGCGAAGAGCACCGCGGTGACGCGGTCGCCGTCACGCACGACGTCGATGGCCCGCGCGCCCTCCACCCCGACCGCTCCGGCGGCCAGCGCGGTGGTGCGCAGGTGGGCGTCGAGCTCGGTGCGGGGGACGGCGCTCCCCCAGTCCGGCAGGTTCCCTCCCGGCCAGGGCAGGTGCAGGGTCTGGCCGAAGCCGTGGGCGCGCAGGCCGCGGCTGGTGACGCGGTCGCGCAGCCACGGCTCCAGGCCGAGGCGGGAGAGCTCGTGCACGGCGCGGGGGGTGAGGCCGTCACCGCAGGTCTTGTCGCGCGGGAACACCGCGGCGTCGGCCAGCACGACGTCACGGCCCAGCCGGGCGGCCCACGCGGCGGCCGCCGAGCCCGCCGGACCCGCGCCGACCACGAGCACGTCGCAGGAGGTGGGAGCGGTGGATGCGGCGTCGGTCACCCTCCCATCCTCTCAGGGGACCCCCCTCTCCCTCCGACGGGTCCGGGCTCGCCGCACGGCGGCGCGCACCGGCCCGCCGGCGGGCCGTCGGCGGGGTCAGCGGGCCCGGAAGGGGCCGTGGCTGAGCAGCCGGACGTCGGCGTCCGCGCAGCCGCGGTAGCCGTCGGGCAGCGGCACGAACTGCGCGGCGGTGGCGTCGGGCACGTACACCCGGAAGCCGTCGACGGGGCGGGGCCGGCAGGCCCGACGCGGGTAGTTCAGGGCCTGCGTGATCGAGACCCGGCTGACCGCCCGCTCACCGGGGGCGAGGATCACGGTCGGCACGTGGGCGGCCTCGCGGGTCGCGGCGGCCCCGATCTGGGTGCCGTCGCCGCCCCCCACGAAGGACAGGCCGCCGTAGCCGTGCACGGTGCAGCTCACCGTGCCGGTGTTGCGCAGCACGAGTCGGCCGTAGGAATGGCCGGCCCCGGAGTCGGTGGGGCGGTAGGAGGCGACGACGTCGCGGTCGGTGCACGGCGACGGCGCCGCGGCCTGCGCCGGACCGCCGAGGACCGGCACGAGGACGGCGGACGCGGTGGCGACGGCGAGGGCCGCGCCGGCCGCGGTACGGGCGATCGGGTTCATCAGCAGGTCTCCTGTTCGGTTCGGCCCGGCACCGTGTGTGCCGGACACAGGGTGAGACCTCCGGGCAGGCGGCACGGTTGTGAGAACCGCCTGAGAACTTCCCGGGCCGCCACGACGCCCGAGACGCACCGGAGCCCGTGTCGCACGAGGCGACACGGGCTCCGGTGGTGGGGTGACTAGTTCTGGTACGACCCGAAGTCGAAGTCGTCCAGCGCGACGGCCTGACCGGTGCCGCCGTACTCGTAGTCGTAGGAGTCGTAGCCGGTGACCGAGTAGGCCGCGGCGCGCGCCTCCTCGGTGGGCTCGACCCGGATGTTGCGGTAGCGCTCCAGGCCGGTACCGGCCGGGATCAGCTTGCCGATGATCACGTTCTCCTTCAGGCCGCGCAGGCTGTCGGAGCGACCGTGGATCGCGGCGTCGGTGAGCACCCGGGTGGTCTCCTGGAAGGAGGCCGCGGAGAGCCACGACTCGGTGGCCAGCGAGGCCTTGGTGATGCCCATCAGCACCGGGCGACCCGAGGCCGGCTTGCCGCCCTCGGAGACCACGCGGCGGTTCTCCTCCTCGAACTTGACCCGGTCGACCAGGTCGGAGGGCAGCAGGATGGTGTCACCGGACTCGATGACCGTGACGCGACGCAGCATCTGGCGCACGATGATCTCGATGTGCTTGTCGTGGATCGCCACGCCCTGGCTGCGGTACACGGCCTGGACCTCGTCCACCAGGTGCTCCTGGGCCTTGCGGACGCCCAGGACGCGCAGGACGTCCTGCGGGTCCTCGGTGCCCACGATGAGCCGCTGACCGACCTCGATGTGCTCGCCGTCGGCGACCAGCAGGCGCGCGCGCTTCGAGACCGGGTACTCCTGCACCTCCGAGCCGTCGTCGGGGGTGAGCAGCACCTTGCGGGTCTTGTCGGTCTCCTCGATCTCCACGCGGCCGGCGGCCTCGGCGATCGGGGCACGACCCTTGGGCGAGCGGGCCTCGAAGAGCTCGACCACGCGGGGCAGACCCTGCGTGATGTCGTCGGCCGTGGCCGAACCACCGGTGTGGAAGGTGCGCATGGTCAGCTGCGTGCCGGGCTCACCGATGGACTGGGCGGCGATGATGCCGACCGCCTCACCGATGTCGACCAGCTTGCCGGTGGCCAGCGAACGGCCGTAGCACTTCGCGCAGGTACCGGTGCGGGCGTCGCAGGTCAGCACCGAGCGGACCTTGACCTCCTCGATGCCGGCCGCGATGAGCTCACCGATCTTGACGTCGCCGAGGTCGTCGCCGGGACCCGCGAGGACCTCGCCGGTCTCGGGGTGGACGATCGCGGTGGCCGCAGTGCGGGCGTAGGCCGAGGTCTCGACGTGCTCGTGCTTGACCAGCGTGCCGTCCTCCTCGCGGGAGGCGATCTTCTTCGGCAGGCCACGCTCGGTGCCGCAGTCGTCCTCGCGGATGATGACGTCCTGGGAGACGTCCACCAGACGACGGGTGAGGTAGCCCGAGTCGGCCGTGCGCAGCGCGGTGTCGGCCAGACCCTTGCGGGCACCGTGGGTCGCGATGAAGTACTCCAGGACGGTCAGACCCTCGCGGAAGTTCGACTTGATCGGCCGCGGGATGATCTCGCCCTTGGGGTTGGCCACGAGGCCTCGCATGGCCGCGACCTGGCGGATCTGGTTCATGTTCCCGGACGCACCCGAGTAGACCATCATGAAGATCGGGTTGGACTTGGAGAAGTTCTCCTCCATCGCCTCACCGACGACCTTGGCGGCCTCGGTCCAGATCTCGATGAGCTCCTGACGACGCTCGTCGTCGGTCATCATGCCGCGCTCGAAGTTCTTCTGGACCTTCGCCGCGTCGGCCTCGAACTTGCTGAGGATCTCGCGCTTGGCGTCGGGGGTGGTGACGTCGTCGATCGAGACGGTCACGCCCGAGTGGGTGGCCCAGTAGAAGCCGGTGTCCTTGAGGGCGTCCAGCGAGGCGGCGACCTCGACCTTGGAGTAGCGCTCGGCGAGGTCGTTGACGATCGCACCGAGCTGCTTCTTGCCCACCTCGTAGTTCACGAAGGGGTAGTCGGCCGGGAGGGTGTCGTTGAACAGGGTGCGGCCCAGCGTGGTCTCGAGCACGAAGGTGCCCGCCTCCTCGCTGTCCGAGCCCAGCGGCGGCACGGTGTCGACCAGACGGATCCGGATCGGGGTCTGCACCGAGATCTCGCCCCGGTCGAAGGCCATGATCGCCTCGGCCTGGGAGGAGAACGCGCGCAGGACCTCGCCCTCGGCCGCCTCCACCACCTGGGTGGTGAGGAAGAACAGACCGATGATCATGTCCTGGGAGGGCATGGTGACCGGCCGGCCGTCGGAGGGCTTGAGGATGTTGTTGGTCGACAGCATCAGGATCCGCGCCTCGGCCTGGGCCTCGGCCGACAGCGGCAGGTGCACCGCCATCTGGTCGCCGTCGAAGTCGGCGTTGAACGCGCCGCACACGAGCGGGTGGATCTGGATGGCCTTGCCCTCGATCAGCTGCGGCTCGAAGGCCTGGATGCCGAGGCGGTGCAGCGTGGGGGCACGGTTGAGCAGCACGGGGTGCTCGGTGATGACCTCCTCCAGCACGTCCCAGACCTCGGGGCGCACGGCACGCTCGACCATCCGCTTGGCGGACTTGATGTTCTGGGCGTGGGAGAGGTCGACCAGGCGCTTCATCACGAAGGGCTTGAACAGCTCGATCGCCATGTTCTTGGGCAGACCGCACTGGTGCAGCTTCAGCTGCGGACCCGACACGATCACCGAACGACCCGAGTAGTCCACGCGCTTGCCGAGCAGGTTCTGACGGAAGCGACCCTGCTTGCCCTTGAGCATGTCGGACAGCGACTTCAGCGGCCGGTTGCCCGGGCCGGTGACGGGACGACCACGACGGCCGTTGTCGAAGAGGCTGTCGACGGCCTCCTGCAGCATCCGCTTCTCGTTGTTGACGATGATCTCGGGCGCGCCGAGGTCGAGCAGTCGCTTGAGGCGGTTGTTGCGGTTGATCACGCGGCGGTACAGGTCGTTGAGGTCGGAGGTCGCGAAGCGGCCACCGTCGAGCTGCACCATCGGACGCAGGTCCGGCGGGATGACGGGGACGGCGTCGAGCACCATGCCCTGCGGCTTGTTGCCGGTCTTGCGGAAGGCGTCGACGACCTTGAGGCGCTTGAGGGCGCGGACCTTCTTCTGGCCCTTGCCGTTGGCGATGGTGTCGCGCAGCGACTCGACCTCGGCCTCGATGTCGAAGTTCTCCAGGCGCTTCTGGATCGCCGTGGCGCCCATGTGGCCCTCGAAGTACTTGCCGAACCAGTTCTTCATCTCCCGGTACAGCAGCTCATCGCCCATGAGGTCCTGGACCTTGAGGGACTTGAAGGTGCTCCAGACCTCCTCCAGGCGCGCGATCTCGGTCTCGGAGCGCTTGCGCAGCTGCGCCATCTCGCGCTCGGCGCCGTCCTTGACCTTGCGCTTCTGGTCGGCCTTGGCGCCCTCGGCCTCCAGCGCCGCGAGGTCCTCCTCGAGCTTGCGGGCGCGGTCCTCCAGGGAGGTGTCGCGACGGCGCTCGAGCATCTCGCGCTGCTGGGCGACCTTGTTCTCCAGCGAGGTCAGGTCGCGGTGGCGGGCGTCCTCGTCGACCGAGGTGATCATGTAGGCCGCAAAGTAGATGACCTTCTCGAGGTCCTTCGGGGCGAGGTCGAGCAGGTAGCCCAGGCGGCTCGGGACACCCTTGAAGTACCAGATGTGGGTGACCGGGGCGGCGAGCTCGATGTGGCCCATGCGCTCGCGGCGCACCTTGGAGCGGGTCACCTCGACGCCGCAGCGCTCGCAGATGATGCCCTTGAAGCGCACGCGCTTGTACTTGCCGCAGTAGCACTCCCAGTCCCGGGTGGGACCGAAGATCTTCTCGCAGAAGAGGCCGTCACGCTCG
>NZ_CAXQZB010000069.1:0-6117 GCF_964228225.1 Nocardioides sp. | reverse complement strand
GACGTCGAAGGTGCGCTCCGGGAAGTGCCGCTCGAAGGCGTCGAGACCCACCGGGTGCATCATCGCGGCGGTGATCGCGACGACGTCCTTGCGGCGGTGGCCGAGGTCGACCATCGCCTCGGAGAAGTGGTCGGTCCAGATGCGGCCCTTGGGCTTCTCCGCACCGGTCTGCACGTCGAAGGGGCCGGGCGCGTGGAACTGGTCGGCCTCGTGACGCTCGGCTGGGTCGTAGCCGTAGCCCTTGCGGGTCAGCGCGTGGACGATGACCGGGCCGCCGAAGCGCTTGGCCTGGGTCAGCGCGGTCTCCATCGCGGCGCGGTCGTGGCCGTCGACGGGGCCGACGTACTTCAGGCCGAGGTCCTCGAAGAGGCCTTGCGGCGCGAGCGCGTCCTTGAGGCCCTTCTTGAGCGCGTGGAGGGCGTCGTAGGCGGCCGATCCCACGCCGGGCACGGCGTTGAGGCGACGCTTGACGAGGTCGAGCGCGTGCTCGTAGCGCGGGTTGGTGCGCAGCGAGGTGAGCGCGGTGGCCAGCCCGCCGATGGTCGGGGTGTAGGAGCGGCCGTTGTCGTTGACGACGATCACCAGGCGCGAGTCGTGCGCGACGGCGATGTTGTTGAGCGCCTCCCAGGCCATGCCGCCGGTGAGGGCGCCGTCGCCGATCACGGCCACGACGTGGCGATCCTCGCCCCGGATGCGGTAGGCCTTGGCGAGCCCATCGGCGTAGCTGAGCGAGGTGGAGGCGTGGGAGTTCTCGACGATGTCGTGGGGCGACTCGGCGCGGCTCGGGTAGCCCGACAGGCCGCCCTCCTGCCGCAGACCGTCGAAGTCGCGGCCGCGACCGGTGAGGATCTTGTGCACGTAGGCCTGGTGGCCGGTGTCGAAGACCACACGGTCGCGCGGCGAGTCGAAGACGCGGTGCAGCGCGATGGTCAGCTCGACCACGCCGAGGTTGGGACCGAGGTGGCCGCCGGTGCGCGCGCAGGTGCCGACGAGGAGGTCGCGGATCTCGACCGCGAGGGTGCTCAGCTGGTCCTCGGAGAGCGCCCGCAGGTCGCGGGGCCCGGTGATCGTGTCGAGGACTGCCATGGATCGAGTCTAGGCGCTGGACCCTCGCGACCCGAACGCGGCGAGGTCGAGTCGCGCCACCGCCGCCTCGTGCAGGCTGCCCATCCAGACCTGCCCCTCGAACTCCCGCACGCCGGTGACCATGTGGTAGCTCGCGCGGTGCTCGGCGGGCTGCACGTCGAGGTCGTGCACGAGGGTGCCGTGGTCGTCGTAGGCCATCACGCGCACGGTCTGCTGGGGCTTGGGCTGCAGGGCCTCGGGCACCTTGGTGGCCAGGCGTCGCAGGGCGAGCGGCGCCTTCTGCAGCACCTCCACGAGCGGGTCGCGCGGGCTCGCGATCGTGATCCAGATGAGGCCGTCGCTGCCGCGCGCGATGTTGTCGGGGTAGCCCGGCAGGTCGGAGCACAGGCGATCGCGCATCCCGGCGTTGGGACCGCTGATCCAGTGCCGCACCACCGTGCGCGCGCCCGTCTCGGCCACCGCCACGAAGTCGCCGGACGACGACAGCGCCACGCCGTTGGCGAAGGCCAGTCCGTCGAGGACGACGCTCACCTCGCCGTCCGGCGCACGCCGTAGCAGCCGACCCGTGCGGGTGTTCTGGACGAAGTCGTCCTTCCACCGGTCGATGCCGTAGCGGGTCGAGGAGTCGGACCACCAGATCGTGCCGTCGTCCGCGATCGCGGCGTTGTTGCAGAAGCGCATGGGGCGGCCCTCGACCTCGGCGGTGATGAGCTCGACGCCGCCGGTGGCGGGATCGACCCACAGCAGCCCGCGCTTCGCGTCGCACACGAGCAGTCGTCCGTCGGGGGCGAACTCGATGCCGAGCGGCCGGCCGCCCGTCTCGGCGACCCGCTCGAGGCGGCGGCCGTCGTGCGCGATCCGCACGATCGCGCCGTCCTCGGTGCCGGTGAACACGCTCCCCTCGTGCGGACCGTGGGTGGCGACGACGACGTCCTCTGCCCCGGGGCCGGGAACGGGGAGCACGGTGAAGGCGGTCTGGGTGGTCACGGGTTCTCCTGGCTGGTCGCGATCGGAGGGGTGGGGAGCGTCGGCGAGGCTGGCGCCGCATTGAGCCGCTCCGAGCCGGGGACCTCGTCGGGGTCGGCCCCGCCGTGGCAGGACGCGAGCGGCTCGGGGGCGGTCTGACCGGCACCGAAGGCGTCGATGAACAGCGGGAGCCGCGGGTCGTCGGCCCCGCGCAGCGCCAGCTGACGCCCCCACACCGTGACCACCACCGGGGCGCTCTGGCCCGGATAGGGCGAGAGGATCCCGTTGTCGGGCCGCAACCGCCTCAGTTGCTCGAGCCCCTGCGGGCTGAGCTCGTCGGGCAGGTAGGTGATCCACACGGTGCCGTGCTCGAGGTCGTGGACGACGTTGACCTCCGGCAGCGGACGGTCGTAGGCGCCGCAGTCGAGCCAGACCGGCGCGTGGGGGCCGCCGACCGCCGGCGACTGCGCGTAGCGCCGCTGCTCGCCCGGGCGCAGGTGCGTGGTGGGCAGCGAGCCGTAGGTGCGCACGGCGGCGAGGTCGCTCGGCGCGGGCTCGTCGTCCTCGACGGCGGAGAGCGTGACGGCCGTACCGACCAGGGCGAGCGCGAGCGCACCGGCGACCGCGATCGCGACCACCCGGCGGCGGCGCGGGGCGGGCGGCTGCGAGGCGGGGGACCCCGACGGCGGCGGGTCCGGCGGGGGTGGGTACGCGGGTGGCGGCGGATACGCCGGCGGCGGTGGGACGCCGGGGGGCAGCCGGGGCGCGCCATCCGGGGGCGGGAAACCCTCGCTCACCTGCATCTCCTCGTCTCGTCCGTGCGGCGGCCAGCTCGCGCGTCGCCGCCGACCTCGACGCTATCCCAGGCCGGTTCACCGCCCCGGCTAGGTTCGGAGCATGGCGAAGCTGCTCAGTCCCCTGCTCGGCGACCGGGCGCGCGGCCCGCGCACGGTGCTCGAGATCGATCTCTCGCAGGGCGTGGTGATCAACCCGCCGTCCACGCCGTGGGAGGCGCTGCGCCTGCGCCAGGCGCCGTCACTCGGCGCGCTGCGCCGCGGCCTGCGACGCGCCGCCACCGACGACGAGGTGCTGGGGCTGCTCATCCACGTGGGCACGTGCCCGCTCAGCCTGGCGGAGGCCGACGAGGTGGGCGACCTCATCGAGGAGTTCGGCCGCCACAAGCCCACGGTCGCCTGGACCGAGACCTTCGGGGAGATCGGCGATGGGCTCGCCGCCTACCGCGTCGCGGTGCGCGCGCGGGAGATCTGGGTGCAGCCGTCCGGCGGTCTCGGTCTCACCGGCGTCGCGCTCGCGGTCACGCTCCTGCGGGGCGGCTTCGACAAGCTCGGCGTCGAGCCCCAGTTCGGCCAGCGCCACGAGTACAAGTCCGCCGCCGACCGCTTCGCTGCCAGTGAGATCACCGCGCCCGTGCGGGAGATGACCCAGCGTCTGGCCGACTCCATCGTCGAGGACACCGTCGCCCTCGTGGCGCGCCGGCGCGGTGTCACGACGAGCGCCGTGGAGGCCGCCATCGCGGCGGCTCCGCTCACACCGGAGGCAGCCCGGGAGGCAGGTCTGGTCGACCACGTCGGCTACTACGACGACGTGCGCGCCGCCGCCCGCGAGGCGTGGACGCCGGCCTGGGAGCTGCGCTACGCGCATCGGTACGCCGCCGCGACCGGGCGCACCGCGCCCGCCGCCCAGGTGGTGCGCCGTGCGCTGCCGGGGCACGGCACCAGGACGGTCGGCGTCGTCAACGTGACCGGCGCGATCGTGCTCGGCCCCGGCAACGCACGACAGGCGGGGTCCGAGCGGGTGTGCGCGCGCCTGCGGGCGCTCGGTCGCGACGACGACGTGGCCGCCGTGCTGCTGCGGGTCGACAGCCCGGGCGGCTCCTACGTGGCCAGCGACTCCATCCGGCACGAGGTCCTCGCGCTGCGCGAGGCCGGCCGCCCCGTCGTGGCGCAGATGGGCACTGTGGCCGCCTCGGGCGGCTACTTCGCGGCGATGGGCGCCGACGAGATCATCGCCCAGCCCACCACCATCACCGGGTCGATCGGCGTGCTGGCCGGCAAGTTCGTGCTCGCCGGCCTGCTCGAGCGCCTGGGCATCCAGCGCGAGACGATGACCAGCGGTCCCCGCGCCGCGATGCTCGCCCCCGAGCGGCCCTTCACCGACGAGGAGCGAGCCGTGCTCGACTCCTGGCTCGACGACGTCTACGCCGACTTCACCACCAAGGCCGCCGCCGACCGCCGCCAGCCGCTCGAGCTGCTGGAGCCACTGGCCCGCGGCCGGGTGTGGACCGGCGCCGACGCCCACGCCCGCGGGCTCGTCGACCACCTCGGCGGCTCGCGCCTCGCGATCGACCGCGTCGCCGCGCTCGTGGGCGTCCCCGCCGACCGGCTGCGGATGCGCACGCCGAGCCCGTTCGACGTCCTCAAGCAGCTGCGCCCGGTGGAGTCGAGCGAGGCTCCGGGCGCCGTCCACGCTGGGGGGCTGTGGGACGCGCTGGGCCTGCCGGCGTCGGCGACTGCGGGCTCGCTCGGCGGACCGGAGGCGATGATCAGCCACTGGGCCGAGCGCCTCGGCATGCCGCTGCCGGCCGGCGTGCTGGCCCTGCCGTGGGACCTGCGCCTTGGCTGATGTCGGGCGCGGCTCAGTCGGTGAGCGCCTGCTCCACCCGGGCGACCTTCGCGTCGAGCTGACCGTCGTAGCCGGGTCGGATGTCGGCCTTCAGCACCAGCGACACCCGCGGCGACACCGCCAGCACCGCCTCGGTGGCCCTGCGGACGACGTCCATCACCGTCTCCCAGTCCGGGCCCTCGATCTCCGTGAACATCGACGAGGTCCGGTTCGGCAGCCCGGACTCGCGCACCACCCGCACCGCGGCCGCCACCGCCTCGGCGACCGAGCCGTCGTCGGTGGTGGCGGTGGTGGGGGCGACGCTGAAGGCCACGAGCATGTGCCCAACCTAGCCCGCCGCCCTCGGCGCCGGCGGGAGCTGGGATTCGCCGGTGGGCCGGTGAATCTCGTGCTGGTCGGCTGAAGCTTCATGCAAGGAGCACGAGTTTCGGTCGAGTAGTCGGGCGGTTTCGAGCGTGGACGACGGTCAGCTGGTGGCGCGGCTGAGGCCGGGTCGGCGGGCGAGGATGACGCGCGCTGGCGGCTGTCGATCGGGGAAGCCGGTGGCGTGGTCGGGGTGGGGTGCGGACAGAGGCTCCGCTCCTAGGTGAACCGCGTCTCGCGCGCCGGGGACAAGGCTCGGGAGTCACCGGTGGGCCGGTGAATCTCGTGCTGGTCGGCTGAAGCTTCATGCAAGGAGCACGAGATTTGGTCGAGTAGTTGGGCGGTTTCGAGCGTGGACGACGGCCGCCGGGCCAATGGCGGGCGCGAGCGGCGCTGGGCGCGGGCGTGGACGACAGAAACGCTGGCGGGGTCTGTCAGGGGTCGCGAAGCCGGCCCGGGGTGGAGGTGTGGAGAGCCCGGGGTCGAGCAGGGTCATTGTGTCGGACCCCCATCTCATGATGGTCCCCACAAGTCCTTCTCGGGATCTCGGAGAACCAGCGCATGAGCGTCGACGTCACCACCACCCACCCGGTGATCACCTGCGCCCACACCCTCCAAACCGCCCTCGGCGAGGTGCGTGAAGTCCAGCCGGTGTACATGAGCGTGGAGGACAAGAAGACCGCCCTGATCGAGCTCACCAAGGTCGAGGCCGCCGTCGCCGAGCTGAAGGCCCGGGTCCTGGCCGCCTCCGGTGATGTCGCCGACGACACCGGCGCCCGCGACCCCGGCGCCTGGCTGGCCCACGCCACCCGCACCGAGCGGCGCATCACCGCGTCGCAGTACCGCCTCGCGCAAGCGTTGGAGCGTCTGCCCAGGCTGGCAGCAGCCATGTCATCCGGTCTGGTCAACGAGGGTCAGGCCCGCGTCATCATCGAGACGGTCGACAACCTCCCCGACCGCCTCGGCACCCAGGTCAAACTCGACGCCGAAGCCTCACTCATCCACTTCGCCGCCGACCACGCACCAGCCGACCTCAAACGCCTCGGTGTCCACATCCTC
>NZ_CAXQZB010000068.1:0-4574 GCF_964228225.1 Nocardioides sp. | reverse complement strand
GCGGCGTCGCCCGCCGCTGCGGTGCGGGCCGCAGCGGCGGGCGACGTCGTGCGCCCGTGGGGCGCGGGCGGGCATCAGGCCCCGGTGTTCGGCGGCGTCGGCAGGGGGCGGACCGGGACGGCCGCGACCGACGACGGCGAGCGGAGGAAGGTGCCGCCCTGGGCGATGCCGGTGGCGCGGGCGGTGTTGCGCAGCGTGCGCGTGCGCAGGTCGGCGGCGACGACGCGGTAGCGCGCGGTGCACACGACGCTGTCGCCGGGCTTCAGCACCCGGGCCTGCTGGCGCGGGCAGCGCGGGGTGCTGAGCGTGCCCCGGCCGCTGAAGGAGATCTCGGAGACCCCCACCTGACGCACCGGCACGTTGCCGTCGTTGGTGATGCGGAACCGGTACCGCACGACCTGACCGACCGCGGTGATCCGCGTCCGGTCGGCCTTCTTCACCAGCCTGAGCGACGGGTCCGCCGGCACGGGGGGAGCCACGAAGGTCACCGACGTGGCGCCCGGGGACCGCAGACCGCGCGAGGCGATGTTGGAGGCGGAGTTGCGGAAGGTCCCGGTGCCGTCGGCGGTCACCGGCACGGTGATGGTGCAGGAGGCCACGCCCTCGCCGATCGTGCCGCCGGTGACGGCGATGCGCGAGGCGCCGGGGACGGCGTCGATCGTGGCGGCGGCACAGTCGGTGCTCGGCGTCCCGGCCACCGCGAGGTCGCGGGAGAGGGAGTCGGTGAGCTCCCAGCCCACCTTCTCGCCGAGCTCGGAGGTGTTGGTCACCGTGAACACCAGGTCGATCGGGGTGCCGGGGTAGAGCGGTCCCCGGGGAGCGACGAACTCCTTGTCCAACTGGGGGGTCACGTCGAGGACGGTGATGTCGTCGTAGGCGTGGTCGTTGCCCGAGCCGCTGCCCTGCTCGTTGCGCATCAGCACCCCGACCTGGTCGCCGTCGAAGAGGACGGCATTCCCGCCCCGCAGGGTCGTGGCGGTGGCGTCGTCGGTGCCGCCGGCGGGCGGGCACGGGTTGAGGGCGACGTCGTTCACCGCGCGCTCGGTGGTGCCGTCGACCAGGTAGAACTTCAGCAGCGGGTCGTTGGCCGCCACCACGCAGTTCACCACGGCCACGTTCGCCGACACGGTGAGGAACCGGCCGTCGGCGTTGAGCGACAGCGGGTTCACGGTGGCCCACTCGACCTTGCCGGCCCCGGGTGCGCTGTTGGAGTACGCCGTGACCGCGACGTTGTCGGCCGGGTCCGGCGTCCCGTTCAGCACGCCGAGGGCGATCGCGAGCTGACGCAGCCGGCCGCCCTGGGTGGTCGGTCCGGCGGCGGTGGGCGCCGCGGTGAAGCCCGCGGTGACCAGGTCGGCGTCGGAGCTGGTGCCGTCGAGCAGCAGACCGTTGCCCGAGGAGGTGTCCAGCCAGGCGGGGTCGGCGGTGTAGACGCCGCCGCGGTAGGCCGGCAGCGTCGAGACCTGACCGGGCGTCCGGCCCTGCTGGAAGTCCTCGGCCACGAGGACCTCGGGGGCCGACGGGGTGCCGGGGCTGCCGGGCGCCGCCGTGGCGGGGGACACCGACTGGACGGTCACCGCCGTGGTCGCGGCGGCGACCAGGCCGAGAGCGAGCGCCACGCCGATCGGGGCGCTCGTGGGGAAACGGGACACGCGCATGTCATCTCCGTACTGAGGGGTCTGGTGTCGCGAACGTAGGGTCGGGACGACGCTGCTCGGCCGGCTCCGCGGGGCCGCGGAGCCGATTTCACCCCCGAACGGGGGCGGCGTCGCGCGGGATCGGGCGGGGCATCGGCCAGCGGTCGGGCAGCGGTCGGGCAGCGGTCGGGCAGCGGTCGGGCAGCGGTCGGGCCGCGGTGGGGCAGCGGTGGGGCGGCGGCCGGGCTACCGTGGCGCCCATGCCCGCCACCCCCGCCGCCGAGGTCGAGGCCGGCGGCCGCGCCGTGCGCGTGTCCAGTCCCGACCGCGTGATCTACGAGGCCACCGCCACGACGCCGGTGGTCACCAAGCTCGACGTCGCGCGGTACTTCGCGACCGTCGGCGAGGCGATGATGCGCACGATCGGGGACCGGCCCACGGCGATGGAGCGCTGGCCCGACGGCTACCGCGAGGGCATGCGGCTCTCCACGGGCTACGGCGACGACGGCGACGGGTTCTACCAGAAGCGGCTGCCCAAGGGTGCGCCCGAGTGGATCGAGACCGTGGCGATCACCTTCCCCAGCGGCCGGGGCGCGCGGGAGCTGTGCCCCAGCGAGCCGGCGGCGCTGGTGTGGGCGGCCCAGATGGGCACCCTGACCTTCCACCCGTGGCCGGTGCGTCGCCCCGACGTCGACCACCCCGACGAGCTGCGCATCGACCTCGACCCGCAGCCCGGCACCACCTTCGCCGACGTGCGGCGGGTGGCGCTGCTGGCCCGCGACACCCTCGCCGAGCTCGGCCTGCGGGCGTTCGTGAAGACCAGCGGCAGCCGGGGCCTGCACGTGTACGTCCGCATCGCGCCGCGCTGGACCTTCGAGGAGGTCCGCCACGCCGCGATCGGCCTGGGCCGCGAGCTGGAGCGCCGCGACGACGGCGTCACCACCGCCTGGTGGAAGGAGGAGCGCGGCGCGCGGATCTTCCTCGACTACAACCAGAACAACCGCGACCGCACCATCGCCTCGGCGTGGAGCCTGCGCGCCCGGCCGGGCGCGCCGGTGAGCACCCCGCTCACCTGGGCGCAGGCCGCCGACCTCACCGACCCCGCGGCCTTCCACCTCCACGCGGTGCCCGACCTGCTCGCCGACGGCGACCCGTGGGCCGAGATCGACGACGTCGCCCACGACCTCACCCCGCTGCTGGAGCTGTGGGAGACCCTGCCCGGCGGTGAGCTCAACTTCCCGCCCGACTACCCCAAGATGCCGGGCGAGCCGCCGCGCGTGCAGCCGAGCAAGAAGGTCGCCGAGCACTGGGACGAGGACGGCAACCGGGTGGGCTAACCTTCACCGGTGGTCACGCTCGTCCTCGTCACCGGCTCCGGCCGCAGCGGCACCAGCAGTGTGGCCGGCACCCTCAAGCGGCTCGGATTCGCGATCCCGCAGCCCGAGGTGCCCACGGACGAGAACAACCCCCGCGGCTACTACGAGCCGCTGTGGGTGGCCGACTTCCACAAGTACTGGCTCAACGGCATCGGGGTGCGCACCATCGACACCCGCCCGCACGCCGGCGACGTCGCGATGGCCGACGTCACCCCCGAGCGGGAGGCCGAGCTGCGTGACTGGCTGGCCGGCGAGCTGGCCGGGCGGGCCGACGACGACGTCGTGGTGGTGAAGGAGACCCGCGCCTACTGGGTGTACCCGCTGTGGGAGCGGGTGGCGGCCGCCGTCGGCGCCGACCTCGTGAGCCTGACGATGCTGCGTCACCCCGCGCAGGTCGTGCGCAGCCGCGACACCGCCTACCTCTCCGACTTCTCCGACAGCATGCGCCGCCAGCGCGAGACTGCCAACGTCGCCGCCTGGCTCAACTCGGTGCTCGTCACCGAGCACGCCACCCGCGGCAACCCGCGCGCGTTCGTGCCCTACTACGACCTGCTGGGCGACTGGCGCGCCGCCATGACCCGCGCCTGCGGCCAGATCGGGGTGCCCGTCGGCGACCTCGCCGCGCCCCACCCGGTGGACGACTTCCTCACCACCTCGCTTAACCGCTCCGCCGCCACCTGGAACGGGCTCGCGGTGAGCGAGGGCCTGCGCACACTCGCCGAGGCCACCTGGGAGGCCGCCGGCCGGCTGGTGGTCGACCCCGACGACACGGGCGCGCGCGCCGACCTCGACCGGCTGCGCGAGGAGTACGCCGAGGAGTTCCGGGTGGCCGCCGCCATCGCCTCCGATGAGTCCCAGGCGCTGGTGATCGCCGAGCGGGCCAAGTTCGAGGAGCGGCTGGCCCGCAAGAACGCCCGGCTCGCGCAGCTGCGCGAGGCCCGCGCCGCCCAGGACGCCGAGCTCGCCCAGCTGCGCGCGCAGCTGGAGGGCCTCAGCGCCGGCGGGCGACGAGCGTGGGGACGCCGTCCCGGCTGACCAGCCGCCAGCGGTACACGACGCGGTCACCGGAGTCCGGGGCCGTGATCACGGTCGTGAGGCCGCGCGCCGCGATCCGCGTGCGCTGCTCGGCGTACTGCCCCGCCAGGTCCACCCCGGCCGCGTTGCCCAGGAACGGCCGTCGCGGCTCCTGGGCCGCCACCAGCCGGCCGCGGCCGTCGATCACGAACACGGTCCAGCCCGCGGCGTCGCCCCCGGACTGCGACACGACGTAGCCCGGGCCGCCGGAGCCGAAGGAGGCGATCCGGGTGTAGAGGCGCGGGCTCTGGCCCGCCGGGATGGGCGCCCGGACCCGGGTGGTGTCGTCGGCCACCACGAGCCGGGTGTCGCCGGTCGCGACGGCGCCGTCGGTGGCCCGGCCCGTGATGGCCAACCGCACGCCGTCGACCATCACCGCCTGGCCCGGACCGATCGTGCGGGGCAGACCGGCGTGGGCCGACGTCGCGGTGCTCGCCAGCAGCGACGCCGTGGCCGCCGCGGTGAGCGTGGCGGCCCCGGCCGTGGG
>NZ_CAXQZB010000067.1:0-6945 GCF_964228225.1 Nocardioides sp. | reverse complement strand
CGAGACGCTTCTATAGCGTGTCAAGGGCTGCGAGGTGTCGGTAGATCTCGCGTGCGATGTAGCGCTTTAGGCAGCGGCGGATGCGGGGTTTGGTGAGGGACTCGGCGGTGCGGCGTGCGACGTAGTCGCGGGTGGCTGGGTGGTACTTCATCCGGTTGCTGGCGATGGAGTGCAGGGCGCGGTTCAGCTGTCGATCGCCGGTGCGGTTGAGGCGGTGTTCGTGGCGGCGTCCGGAGGAGACCTCGAGTGGGCAGACTCCGGCGATCTTGGCGAAGCTGGCTTCGTTGCGGACGCGTCCGGGGTGGGACCAGGCGGTCAGGACGGTGGCGGCGTTGACGGGTCCGACGCCGGGTAGGTCGAGCAGGGTCGGGGCGGTCGCGGCGACGATGTCGTGCAGCTGCTTGTCGTTGCTGGTGGCCTCGGCGTCCAGGGCCAGGATCCGGGTGGCCAGACGGATTGCCTCGCGGCGTGCGACGGCCTGGGTGGGGGTGTCGCCTCGTCGGGTACGCCAGGCGGCGATGCTGCGGATGGTCTGACGGGTGGGTTTGCGGCGGGCGTCGACGCCGAGGTCGTGCACGCGCAGCAGCGCGGTCAGCGCGTTGATCGCGCGGGTGCGTTCGCCGGTGATGGAGTTGCGGGCGCTCAGCAGCACCTGCAGCGTCGCTGAGGTCTCACCGCTGCGGGCATCGGCGAGCTGGTCGAGGTGCTTGTGCAGGCTGCCGCGGGCGGCCACGACCGCATCGATCTGGTCGTTCTTGCCGCTGCCACGCTCGCGCTTGGGGGTCGGGGCGTCGACGACGCGGTAGCCGGTCTGGGACAGCACAGCGGTGAGCTGGGCGCCGTAGCTGCGGGTGCCCTCAATGCTGACCAACACCCGGTCGACCTCGCCGGCAGTCGCTTCTGCGGTGCGGCGGGCGATCCAGTCGGCTGCGCGCAGCAGCCCGGCGGTGTGGGTGGGGAACTCGGCGTGATCGATCAGCCCTCCGGTGCGGGCCTCGATGATCGCGTAGTGGTGGGTCGCGGCGTGGGTGTCCACGCCCACGACGTAGGTGTAGACGTCTGCCACGATGGGTTGTGGGCCGGCCATCAGATGCGCTCCTTGCTGCAACGGGGTGGGTGTCATGGCCGGCTGAGCCGGCCGGCACGCCCCGGGTGAGGTCACGACGCGGCATCACTGTGATGGGTCACCACACGTGCGTGAACACGCGTGGGACAGGCTTCTGATCAGGCCAACGACGTGGGCGGGGCGCCCGGCCGGCTCGCCGCCGCGTTCGGACAGGTCTCGGCAAGGACACCGCCAGCAACAGCCCACAGGTCAAGCCACGAGTGGGTCACGAACACGACAGAGAACCGGCCAGACCGACCCTGCCAGCCAGCCCCGGGCCAGCCACTACCAAGACTCACAGCCACGAGACCCGGTGAGGGGACCCCCTCAGGACTCGTCGGTCTCCTCGACCGAGTCCGGGTGCGGCTCGTGCTCCACGGCCTGGGCGGGTGACTCGAGCACCTCGGCGAGGTGGACCACCGCGTCGCCGGAGGACACCAGGGGCGCCTCGGTGCGGCCGATGACGATGCCGTCGCGGTCGGCGTGGACCAGCCGCACGCGCTTGCCGAAGGAGTCGAAGAGCCCGCCGAGGCGCTCGCCCTTGGTGACCCGCTGGCCGAGCTCGGCCTCGAGGTGGAGCATCCCGGTGCCGCGGGCGCGGACCCAGCCCGAGCGCCACGACTCCAGCGTCGGGGCGGGCGGGTCCTCCTCGGGGGGCTCGATCATCCCGAGGTGGGCGAGCACGCGGCGTACGCCGCGCACGCCCGCGTCGACGGCCCAGCCGTCCATCCGCCACGCCTCGCCCGCCTCGTAGAGCAGCACCTTGGCGCCGGCCTCACGGGCCGCGGCGCGCAGGGACCCGTCGCGCAGCCGGGCGTGCATCATCACCGGCGCGCCGAAGGCCAACGACAGCTCGCGGGTGCGCTCGTCCTCGAGGTCGGCGCGGATCTGCGGGAGGTTGGTGCGGCGGTCCGAGCCGGTGTGCAGGTCGATGCCGACCTCGCACTTGGCGACCACCTCGGTCATCATCAGGTGCGCGATCCGGGCCGCCAGCGAGCCGCGTCGCGAGCCGGGGAAGGACCGGTTGAGGTCGCGCCGGTCGGGCAGGTAGCGGTCGCCGTTCATGAAGCCGAGCACGTTGACGATCGGCACCGCGATCAGCGTGCCGCGCAGGGACTTGGCGTCGAGGTCGGCCAGCACCTGGCGCACGACCTCGACGCCCACGGCCTCGTCGCCGTGGATGGCGGCGTCGATCCAGACGGTCGGCCCGTCGTGCCGACCGTGCACCACCCGGATCGGCAGGTCGACGTCGGCGCCGGTGACCAGGCGCGTGATCGGCAGCGCCAGCGCCTGCTTGCGCCCGGCGCGGACCCGGACCGGACCGATCTCGAAGGAGTCGCGGGGCACGCTCACCGTCCCCGGTTGCGCCGGCGTACGGCGACGGGCGGACGGGGACCGAGGTAGGACCTGCCCGGGTCCACGGCGTAGCCCTGCCGCAGCGCCTCGCGCCCGACCAGCATCCGGAACCCCATCTCGTCACGCCGCGACAGCGTCATCTCCGCGGTCACCGTGCGCTCGAGCAGGGTGATCTCCATGGGGACGACGTAGCGCTCCTCGGCATGACCGGAGGAGGAGCGGACCTCACGGACGTCGAGCACCGGGCAGCGGGCCGAGACGGCGTCCTCGTCGGTGCCCTGCCAGGGGTGGATGGAGAAGCTCACCCAGCGCTGCCCGTCCACCTCCTCCTCGACGAGGTCGAAGGCGTGGATGGCGCTGGTGCGTGCGCCGGTGTCGAGCTTGGCCTTGACCCAGGGCACCCCGAGGCCGGGGAGACTCACCCATTCACGCCAACCCGCGAGGGTGTAGGAAGGAACAGGGGTCTGGTCGCCCGTCGGCTCTGCTGGCACGCTGGCTCGTCCTCTCCATCGCTCGGCACCCGTCGGGCACATGGTGGTCCACACGTCCGGCACTCACACTCGGGTGGTCATGAAACTAGCGATCCTGTCCCGCGCGCCCCGCTCGTACAGTACGCAGCGGCTGCGCACGGCGGCCCTGGACCGGGGCCACACCGTCAAGGTCCTCAACACGCTGCGCTTCGGTATCGATCTGTCCGGTGACGAGCCGGACCTGCAGTTCCGTGGCAAGCAGCTCTCGCACTACGACGCGATCCTGCCGCGCATCGGCAACTCGATCACCTACTTCGGCACCGCCGTGGTGCGGCAGTTCGAGCAGATGGACGTCTACACGCCGAACACCTCGTGGGGGATCTCCAACAGCCGCGACAAGCTGCGTGCGACCCAGATCCTCTCCCGCCACCAGATCGGGATGCCGGCCACGACCTTCGTCCAGGGCCGCAACGACGTGATCCCCGCGATCGAGCGGGTCGGCGGCGCACCCGTCGTCATCAAGCTGCTCGAGGGCACCCAGGGCATCGGGGTGATCCTCGCCCCGACCATCAAGGTCGCCGAGGCGATCATCGAGACGCTGCAGTCGACCAAGCAGAACGTGCTGATCCAGCGCTTCGTCGAGGAGTCCAAGGGCCGCGACATCCGCGCCCTCGTCGTCGGCGACCGGGTGGTCGCCGCGATGCGACGCGTGGCCAAGGGCGACGAGTTCCGCTCCAACGTGCACCGCGGTGGGTCGGTCGAGCCGGTCCAGCTGGACCCGGCGTTCGAGCGTGCCGCGGTGCGCTCGGCGCAGATCATGGGCCTGCGGGTCGCCGGCGTCGACATGCTCGAGGGCAACGACGGGCCGCTGGTGATGGAGGTCAACTCCTCGCCGGGCCTGGAGGGCATCGAGCGGGCCACCGACCTCGACGTCGCCGGCGCGATCATCGACTACATCGACAACCAGGTCGCCTTCCCCGAGATCGACGTGCGTCAGCGGCTCACCGTCTCCACCGGCTACGGCGTCGCGGAGATCCTGGTCTTCGAGGCCTCGGACATGGTGGGCAAGACCCTGGGCGACTCCGGGCTCCGCGAGCGCGACATCACCGCCCTGACGCTGCACCGCGGCACCCAGGTCATCCCCAACCCCAACGCGCGCCACGTGCTGGAGGCCGGCGACCGGCTGCTCTGCTTCGGCAAGCTCGAGGAGATGCGCTCGATGATCCCGAGCCGTCGCAAGCGGATGCGCAAGCCGAAGAAGCTGCCCGCCGAGCCGATCCACGACGCCTGACCCCTGCGCCCGTTCGGCCCCGATCGGCCCCGTTCGACCCGGACCGGTCGCGGTGGGGCCGCGATGGGACGGCTCAGGGACGGCCCCCCCTTACGATTTCAGTGAGATAGGCGGGCGGCGCATTGCCGCAACTGCGACAGTCCGGCACAGTCGCTCTCGTGACGTCTCACCCGCGCTGGCTTGCTCGCTACCTGGACGGCGAGCGGGACGTGGTGTGGCACGAACTGCGCCAGCTCGGTGCTCAGGTGCGCGACCCCCAGTTCGCCGACGAGGCTCAAGCGGTCTGCGACGAGATGGCGCGCCGGGCGCGATGCAACATCGAGGTGCTCATCGAGCGGTTGCTCGAGCAGGACTACCGCTTCCACGAGAACGACGACGACGGCACGCCCGTGCAGCCCTTGACCGGACCGGGGCCAGACGCGGAGGACTTCGTCGACTGGCTCGACCAGACCTTCGGTCCCGTCCCGATGGTGTTGTCGTCCTGGGTGCGCATCGTCGGCGACGTGTGGATGGTCGGCACTCACCCCGACTGGGAGACCTCTGCCGCGGCGGACCCACTCGTCGTCGAGGTAGCGGGTTTGCGCTACCCCAGGGACGACGTCCGGCCGTACTTGCTCGACGAGTTCGAGCAGTGGCGCGAGTACCCGGAGGGCAGGCCATTCCAGCTGCCCGTCGCGCCAGACCACCTGCATAAGAACAACGTCAGCGGGGGTGCGCCGTACGGTCTTGTCCTTCCGGACGCCTGCGCCGACGCGCTCATCGTCACCGACACGGCGACGTCGTTCGTCTCGTACCTCCAGAGGGTGTTCGACACCGGTGGCTTCCCCCGGTCGAGCGGGCACGACCGGCAGTGGGCCGTGACGCGCGTCCTTGCGTCTGGTCTCGACCCGGTCTGACCAGCCGCCAACCCTCAGAAGTCGATTCCGACCGGCTCCGCCTCCTGCTGTGCGACCGCGCCAGCGGACGCTGCGGGTTTGGGTGGCTGGCCGGTCTTCTTCCGCGCTGCGTTGCGCAGCTCCTTCGCGGCCTTCTCCGCTGGGGTGGACCACAGGCTGTAGGTGCGCTGCTGGTTGCTCTTCGGTCCCCAGGAGTCGTAGAGCGCACGGTAGCGACGAGACGGCATGCCTGCGTGCTTGCTGAGGTGGCCGCGGATGTCGATGGCGTAGACGCCGGCGTCGTCGGCGCGTAGATGGGCCAGCCGCACCAGCTCGAGCAGGAGGTCCATGCGGGCTCGGTTTCGGAACGTTCAACGGCGCGACTCGAGCACCGCGCGGACGCGGCGGATGGGCTCCTCGATGGCGCCGTTGCCGTACACCGGCGGCAGGCTCGGTCGGCGGTCGGTCTGGGCGCGCATCCGGCGCCGCCAGTACGCCACCCACCTGCGGCCGTTCGCCGCCGCGGGGTGGTCGGTGACGGCGGCGTCGAACGCGTCCCAGCCGGTTCGGGACTGGAGCGCGACGTGCAGGAGCTCCCAGAGCGGGTCGTCGTACTCGACGCCGTCCTTGCGGAGCGCCTGGCGGCCCTTCTCGATGATGTGGAACTCGCACAGCTGGATGGGCACGGCGTTCTTGCCGCGGCCCCAGTGCCGCTGAACCGCCCCGATGATGCCGTAGTCGCGGTCACAGACCACCGACAGCGGCCGGCCGGGCAGGCTGGCCAGGAACTCCTCCCAGGCTGGGCCGTCGTTCGTCGGAGCGGCCGCGAGCTTCCACAGCCGGCCGTTCTCGCCGTCCTTGTCGTAGCCGTACGCCGCCAGCACGCTGAACAGGTCGAAGGTCTGCCCGGAGCGGTTGTTGGTCCAGATGAACCGGGTGCTGTCCAGGACGAGCACGGCGGGCCACTCGCTCTCCTGGTGGCGGGCCGCGACCACGGGCACGAAGTCGGCCATCCACTCCGCGACTGTCTGTCCGTTCACGACCTCCCGCAGTGCCGCGGTCTTGCCGACGTTGGCGGTCATCCGGACACGCTTCGCTGCGTCGGTGTAGCTCATCCCACGGCCCAGGTTCACCAGCGCGGTCGCGACCTCGCGCACCAGGTACTCGAACTCCGCGGGTGCACCCGGGCCCTGGTGCGCCTCGAGGTGGTTCTCGCACTCCACACAGGTCTCATCGAGCGCGCGTGTCCTGCTCATCGCGCCGAGGAACCGGTGGTAGCTGTTGTCGGGACGGATGCACCGCCACCGCTGGCGTTCCCCGGCCGCCGGTCCTCTGGACCCCGTCACGCACCACGCGGGAGTCGGTGTGGCCGCGTGGGCAGGTCGGGGCGCTGGGCACCAACTCAGGGTCGCACGAAACGCCGACTCATCTCACTGAAATCGTAAGGGGGGGGGACGGCTCAGGCGGGCACGAGCTGGAAGCGCCGTCCGGTGACGGCCTCCGGCACGATCGCCACGACCTCCCACTTGGGCGTGGACACCCACGGCACCAGTGGCAGGTCGTCGTACCGGTGCGCCTCGTCCTCGCCGAGCACCCGCCCGTGCCCGCGCACCAGCACCGACCAGGCGACCCTGCGCCCGTCGGCGAGCGACTCGACGGAGTCGATCTCCAGCGCGACGTCGGACTCCAGCGCGGCCGCCAGCAGCGTGTTGCCGGCGTCGGTGCGGATCAGCAGGGTGCGATCGACCACCGCGTAGTTGACCGGCACGACGTGGACCTCGTCGACCAGGCGGTAACCGATCCGGCCCAGCTCGTGGTCCTCGAGCAGCTCCCAGCACTCCTCCGCGG
>NZ_CAXQZB010000066.1:0-22925 GCF_964228225.1 Nocardioides sp. | reverse complement strand
CACGATCGAGTCCTTACCACCCGAGAACATCAACACCGGACGCTCGAACTCCGCCGCCACCTCCCGGAAAATGTGGATCGACTCCGCCTCCAACTGATCCAACTGGCTCAACCGGTAATCGGCATGCGTGGTGGTCATGGGTTGCCTTGGGGCCTCTCGGGTCGGGGGTTGGCCGGCACGGCCAGCGGCTCATCGTAGTCAGCCGCGGCCCTGGCAGGCGAAGTCAGCAGTATGTCGACCGGCTCACAGGACTTCGTGCGCGTCTCAGCCCGCGGCGTTCGCGGCTAGCCTCGGGGCGTGCCGCCGACGCCCCGCATCCCCGCGGTCTTCCACTTCGTCTACGGCCTGCGGGAGCAGGATGCGCCGTTCCCGCTCCACCACCACCTGTGCCTGGCGTCCTGCCGCGCGGTCAACCCCGGGGCACGTGTCGTCGTGCACCTCCACCACCGGCCGTGGGGTCCGTGGTGGGACCGGATCGCTGCGTCGGTGGAGGTCCGCCAGCTCGACCCCGCGGCGCTCGGACAGGGGTTGGAGGGGGCCGACCCCGCCCACGAGCCCTACCGCCACGCCCACCTCTCCGACTTCGTGCGGCTGGAGATCCTGATGGCCGAGGGTGGCTACTACGCCGACATCGACTCGATCTTCGTGCGCCCCGCGCCCCACGAGTGGTCGGCCGCTCCCGCGATCATGGGCCACGAGCTCCCGCCCCACGGTGCGGCGGGCTCCCTGTGCAACGCCTGGATCGCCGCCCAGGCCGGATCCGCCTTCATCACGGAATGGCGACGACGGATGCCCGCCGCGTTCGACGGCTCGTGGAGCAACCACTCGACGCTGCTGCCGTACCGCCTGAGTGTCGAGATGCCCGAGGCGGTGCGCGTCGAGGCCGAGACCCGCTTCTTCGCCCTCGACTACACCCGTGCCGGCCTCGCCGACCTCTTCGACCGGCGCGTGGGGCTGCCCCCGGATGCGGTGAGTCTGCATCTGTGGGAGCACCTGTGGCACGCGCGGGAGCGGGTCGACTTCACGACCTTCCACGCGGGTCTCCTCACACCTGACTACGTGGCGTTCGCCGACACCACCTACGCGCACCTCGCGCGCCCGCACCTGCCCCCCGACGTCGTCGTCTCCCGGGTCCGCTTCCTTGCCCAGCAGGCGTCACGACGCCGGCAGGACGCGCGCCTGCGACTTCAGGCGGCGCGGGCCAGGCTCACCGGTCAGTCGCGGCCGTAGATGTCGCGGGTGTAGACCTTCTCGGCGACGTCGGCGAGGGCGTCGGTGCGCCGGTTGGCCAGGATGACGTCGCTGCGGGCCTTGAAGTCGGCCAGGTCGTGCACCACCTCGGAGCGGAAGAAGGTGGGCTCGGTCAGGGTCGGCTCGTAGACCAGCACCTCCACGCCCTTGGCCTTGAGCCGCTTCATGACCCCCTGGATGCTGGAGGCCCGGAAGTTGTCCGAGCCGGCCTTCATGATCAGCCGGTACACCCCGACCGTCGTGGGGTTGCGGCGCAGCACGTCCTCGGCGATGAAGTCCTTGCGCGTGGTGTTGGCCTCCACGATCGCGCTGATGAGGTTCTGCGGCACGTTGCGGTAGTTGGCCTGCAGCTGCTTGGTGTCCTTGGGCAGGCAGTAGCCGCCGTAGCCGAAGGAGGGATTGTTGTAGTGCCCGCCGATGCGCGGGTCCAGCCCGACGGCCTCGATGATCTGGGCGCTGTCGAGGCCGTGGGAGGCGGCGTAGGTGTCGAGCTCGTTGAAGTACGCCACGCGCAGGGCGAGGTAGGTGTTGGCGAACAGCTTGATCGCCTCCGCCTCGGTGGTGCCGGTGAGCAGCACCGGCACGTCGTCGTCCTCGGCGCCGGCGGCCAGCAGGTCGGCGAACACCGCGGCGCGGTCGGGGTCGCCGCCCACCACGATCCGCGAGGGGTGCAGGTTGTCCCACAGCGCGCGGCCCTCGCGCAGGAACTCGGGGGAGAACAGGATCGCCGCGCCGGGGTGGCGCTCGCGCATCTGCTCGGTGAAGCCCACCGGCACCGTCGACTTCACCACGATCGTGGCGTCCGGGGCCACCGCGAGGGCGTCGCGCATGACGGTCTCCACGGTGGAGGTGTCGAAGTACAGGGTGCGCTCGTCGTAGTCGGTGGGGGTGGCGATCACGACGATCTCGGCGTCGCGGTAGGCGGCCTGCGCGTCGAGGGTGGCGGTGAGTCGCAGGTCGCGGGTGGCGAGGTGCTCGCTCAGCTCGGCGTCCTCGATCGGCGCCTCGCGGCGGTTCAGCGCCGCCACGCGGCCGGGGTCCACGTCCACGGCGACGACGTCGTGCTCGCCGGCGAGCACCACGGCGTTGGACAGTCCGACGTACCCCAGACCCACGACGGTGATCCTCATGGCGGGCAGCCTAGGGCGTGGCGGCACCCCTGCGCCGCCTCGCTCAGCGGGGTGCGACGACCGCCACACGCCGTGGTCGGGCGTCCGTCGCGGGGCGCGCCGGTGCGCCCGGCGCCGGCTCGGGCCCGTCGTCGAGGTCGACCACCGTCGCCTGCCGCCCCCCGGGAGACGTGGCGAGGGAGGGGTCGAGGACCTGCTCGGCCAGGCCGATCGTCAGCTCGACCGCCAGGTCGCGCGGGGCGTACCGCAGGAGGTCGCGGGTGCGCACCGCCGGGTCCAGGCGCGGGGCCGGACCGGGCGCGACACCGAGCTCGGCCATCAGGCTCAGTCCCGGTGGGGTGTCGAGCACCGGCGCGGGGAGCCCGGCGGGGTCGGCGTCGGCGGGGGCGCGCACCTGCAGGGTGCGGCCGGTGCCGGGCAGGTGCACCATCCCGGTGGGCATCAGCGCCGCCTCGCCGGGCGCCAGGGCGACGCTGTGCAGCAGCAGGGCGATCAGCGCATCGGGCGAGCGGCGCGAGCGTGCGGCCAGCCGCCCCACGGCGCTGAACAGGCGCGCGGCCTCGGGGTTGAGGGAGGGGTCGCTGCGCCGCTGGCTGCGGTGCCGCAGCTCCTCGCGCACCGCACGGGCGCCGGCGTGTCGTGCGGCGTCGCCCAGGTCGGGCAGGATCCGCCGCAGCGCCCGCCCCTCCAGCGAGCGCAGGTCGTCGACGACGCCCGCGAGCAGCGCGGCCTCGTCCTCCGGGGTGCGGTCGTGCGCCGCGACGTCGCCATCGGGATCGGCCAGGGGATCGGCCAGGGGATCGGCCAGGGGTCCGGCGAGGTGGTCGGCCAGCCCGTGGGCCCACCGGTCCGGCAGCAGGCGCAGCAGCGCGGCCGTGCGCCGCAGCTCACGGAAGCCCGCGAGCAGCTCGACCCGGGTCTGGGCGTAGAGCAGCGCCGGCTCCGCGGCGACGCGCAACCGGTCGGGCTCGACCAGGTCGACGACGGCGACGCGCGCCGCCGCGGAGCCCGCCGTCACTCGGTGCGGGGGCCCGAGGGCTTGAGCTCGTCGACGCCCTCGAGCTGGGCCACGGTGGGGGCGCCGAACATCGGGAGTCCCTGACCGCGTCGCAGCAGGCCCCACACGAGCGGCACGAGCACCAGCATCGCCACGCCGACGCCGGCGACCAGCATGGGGTGGGTCTCGTCGGCGCCGAGCGGCTTCCAGCCGGCCTTGTCGAGCAGGGCGACGCCCGACATCGTCAGCACGACCACGATGCCGCGCCGCAGGATCGACTGGGGCACGCGCGGGGCGAGCCGGCTGCCCAGCACGGTGCCGGGCACCGAGCCGATGACGAGCGGGATCAGCAGCTCCCAGTCCAGGCCGTGGATCGCGACGTTGGAGACCGCGGCGGCCAGCACCAGCGGCACGGCCTGCACGAGGTCGGTGCCCACCAGCTTCACCGCCGACAGGCCGGGATAGAGCATGAGCAGCGCGACCATGATCACCGAGCCGGACCCGACGCTGGTGATGCCGACGAGCAGACCGCCGAGCGCGCCGACCAGCAGCGTGGCCAGCGGGCGGATGCGCGGGTCCTCCTCGCCGAGGTGCCCGCCGCCGCGCACCCGGCGCAGGTTGAGGTAGAGCCGCAGCGCGTAGGTGAGCGCGGCGAGCAGCAGCGCGAAGCCGATCGACATCTTCAGCACGAAGTCGAGCTGGTCCTCGTCGGCGGTGAACGCCTTCACCGCGTACGGCCCGGCGAGCGCCATCGGCACCGAGCCGATGATCAGCCACTTGGCGAGCTCGAGGTTGGGCGAGCCCTCGCGGGCGTGCACGATCGCGCCGCCCGACTTGTAGATCGCGGCGGCGGTGAGGTCGGCGGCCACCACGGTGGAGGCCTCGCCCGCGCCGGCGCCGAGGAACAGCAGGGCGGGGGTCATCAGGGCGCCGCCGCCCATGCCGGTGAGGCCGACGACGATGCCGACGAGGAAGCCGGCGACGAGGATCGCCAGCGCCGTGGTGGTGAGCAGGTCCATCAGGAGGTCCTCTCCGCGCCGGTGGCGCCGAGTCGGGGGAGGACGACGTCGAGCAGGTCGTCGGCGCGTCGGGCGGTGGCGGTGGCGGCGTCGGCGCCACGACCGTAGGGGTCGGCGAGGTCGTGCGCCGGGTCGGCGCTGCCGCGGTGCTGGCCCACCGCGCGCACGGCGGCGTGGCCGACCAGCGTCGGGTCGATCTGGCCCAGCGCGGCCGCGAACTGACCCAGGGTGAAGACCTTGCGGAAGGCCTGCGGGTCCTCCTCGAGGATGAACGCGCGGTGCGTGGCCTCGGCGGTGAGCACGAGGTCGGCCTGCGCGACCATCGCCGGGGTGAGGCGACGGGAGCGGAACGACGCGGGGTCCAGGCCGCGGGCCCGGGCCTGGTCGGCCATCCGCTGCTCCATCGGCTTGTCGATCCAGCCGTGGGTGCCGGCGCTGCCGATCTCCACCCCCGCCCCGAGCGACTCCGCGATCGCGCGGGCGCGCAGCTCCAGGTAGGGCGAGCGGCAGATGTTGGCGGTGCACACGAACAGCACCCGCAGCGGACGCTCCTCCTCCGACACGGCCGGCGCGGCCGCCGGCGCCGCGGCCGGCGCCGCGGCCGGAGCCGTGGCGGGGGTCGCGGCCGGGGTGCGGCGCAGGTCCAGGTAGCCCGCGTCGGCGAGGGCGTCGACGACGTCGTCGAGCGCGTCGTCGATGGTGCGCCCGGTGGTGTCGACCACGACGTCGGCGTCGGTGGGTGCCTCGTACGGGGAGGAGATGCCGGTGAACTCGGGGATCTCGCCGCGGCGCGCCTTGGCGTACAGGCCCTTGCGGTCGCGCCGCTCGCACTCCTCCAGCGGCGTGGCGACGTGGACGAGGAAGAACGCACCGCCGGCGGCGTCGACCATCGCCCGCACGTCCTGGCGCGTGGCGTCGAAGGGCGCGATCGGGCTCACGACCGCCACCCCGCCGTGGCGGGCGATCTCGGCGGCCACCCAGCCGATGCGGCGGATGTTGGTCTCGCGGTCCTCCTTGGAGAACGTCAACCCGGCCGAGAGGTGGCGGCGCACGACGTCGCCGTCGAGGCTGGTGACGCTGCGCCCGCCCTGCTCGAGCAGTCGGTCCATCAGCGCCCGGGCCAGGGTGGACTTGCCGCTGCCGGACAGGCCGGTGAAGAAGAGCACGAGGCCCTGGTCCTGCGGCGCGGGCTGGTCCTCGGCCACGATCGCCGCCACCGCCTCGGGCAGGGCGGCGTCGGGGTCCGCGGCGCCGAGGGCGTGCACCGGGTCGCCGGCGGCGTAGGTGGCCACCACCTGCACCCCCAGCGCGTGGTCGGTGGCGGCGGTGCCGTGCGAGGCCAGCGGCACCGCCACGACGACGGCGTCGGGCAGCAGGTCGGCAGCCGCGAGGGTGGCGCGCAGCAGCGCCACGGGGGACAGGCGCGGGGTGCCGGTGCCGACCAGGGCGAGCAGCAGCAGGGGGCCGCGCCCGCGCAGCTCCTCGAGGTCGGCGAGGCTGAGGGCGTCGTCGACCGGCACGACGGTGCGGCCGGCGTGGGCCGCGCGCACCTGCGCGGGGCTGAGGTAGAGGCGGCGGAACGGGCCGTACTGCGGCAGCGTGAGCAGCCGGACCTCGCGGCTTCCGTCGGCGCGCAGGGCGGCCCGCGCGAGCGGCAGGCCCTCGGGGTCGACCAGCTCGATCTCCGGGGCGGCGCGCAGCGCGTCGGGCAGGGTCAGGGTCACGGGGCTGCCGGGCAGGTCGAACCCGTCCAGCGGGGCGAGCGCGCCGGTGAGGAGCAGCTCCAGGTCGTCGAGCTCGGCTGGGGAGGGGCAGTGCTGGGGGAGCGGGGCGGAGCCGGGCCCGGGTGAGGACATGCGGGGCATCTTGCCAAAGCAGAGTCGATAACGTGGATTCATGGGCTCGATGGAGAAGGTGTCGCGCGAAACCGGTCCCGGCGCAGGGTCGCCGGTGCTCGCCGAGGTCGTGCGCTCGGGCTTCGTGGAGGGCCGCCACCGCGGCATCGCGCTGCTGCTCGACGCCGACGGCGTCGTCACGGCGTCGTGGGGCGACGTCCGCGCCCCGATCCTGACCCGCTCCACCCTCAAGCCGCTGCAGGCCGTCGGCATGCTGCGCCTCGGCGTCCCGCTCAGCGCACCCCAGGTCGCGCTGGCCTGCGCGAGCCACGACGGTGAGCCGATCCACACCGACGGCGTGCTGGCCCTGCTGGACTCGGTCGGCCTGGGCCCCGACGCCCTGCAGACCCCGCCCGACTGGCCGGGGCACGAAGCGACCCGGTATGCCGTGATCCGTGCCGGCGGCGAGCGCACCGCGCTGGCGATGGGCTGCTCGGGCAAGCACGCGGCGATGCTCGCCACCTGCGTGCACCGCGGCTGGGACACCGCCGGCTACCGCGACCCCGCGCACCCGCTGCAGCAGGCCCTGGCCGCGACCGTCGCCGAGCTCACCGGAGAGCCCGTCGCCGCCACCGTGGTGGACGGCTGCGGCGCGCCGCAGTTCGCCACCACCCTGCTCGGCACGGCCCGCGCCTTCGCCGCGATCGCCACCGCCGACCCGGCCTCGGAGGAGGGTCGCGTCGCGGCGGCCGTGCGGTCCCGGCCCGAGCTGGTCTCGGGCACGACGCGCGACGAGCGGGTCCTGCTCACCGCGGTCCCCGGCGCGATCGGCAAGTACGGCGCCGAGGCCAGCTACGTCGTGGCACTGCCCGACGGCCGGGTGGCCGCGGTCAAGATCGAGGACGGCGGCGACCGCGCCCGCCGCGCGGTGATGGGGGCGCTGCTCGCCCGGGCCGGGGTGCTCGAGGAGCCCGGGGTCGACGCGGCCGGCGTGCGGGCGGCCACGCGGGTGCCGCTCACCGGGGCCCACGACGTCGTCGGCGAGGTGCGCGCCGTGCTGTGAGGCCGCAGGGCCCGCGCGTGACGGGGGCCACTGCTGCCTGGTTGCAAGCACCCAGATCCGCCGCAGATCCCTTGTCCTGCAGGGGATGTGTGGGTGAGGTCACGCCCGCTTTGCTTGCAAGTGCTAACAACAGTTAGCAAGATGGGGGCATGGCCAAGAGCAAGGTCGGGCAGACCGTCGAGTCGCTCGGTGACTACCTCAAGGAGCAGCGGCTCGCGTCGCGGCTGTCCTTGCGGCAGCTCGCCGCGCAGACGGGTGTGTCCAACCCCTACCTGAGCCAGATCGAGCGGGGGCTGCGCAAGCCCTCCGCCGATGTGCTGCAGCAGATCGCCCGGGCGCTGCGCATCTCCGCGGACCAGCTCTACGTCCGCGCCGGGATCGTCAGCCCCGAGGTCACCACCGACGGCACGGTCGAACTCGCCGTCCTGCACGACCCCGGCCTCACCGAGCGGCAGAAGCAGTCACTCCTCGATGTCTATGCGTCGTTCCTCGCGCTCAACGCGGCGGAGCGGAACGAGGACGACGAGATCAACCCCACCCATGCCGACGCCACCGCCGGCACCACCGGCACCGCGGACCCCGCGGACACCGGCGTCGCACCCCAGGCCGGAGACCCGGCCGAGATCAAGGAGAAGTAACCATGGCCAAGACCAAGATCGACCTCGCCTCGCTCGAGATCCCCGCGGCCGCCCAGAAGCCCCTCTACGCCTCCGTGGGCGCCGGCGACCTCGCCGTGACCGCCGTCAAGGAGTACGTCGCCGACGTGCAGAAGCGCTTCACCGAGGTCCAGAAGGACGCCCAGGTGAAGGTCGCCGACGTGCAGCGCACCGTCACCGACTTCGACCCCAAGACCCTGCGCGAGTCGGCCCTCGAGGTCGCCAAGACCCGCCGTGCCCGCGTCGAGGCCCGGGTCGCGGAGCTGCAGGCCGCCGCCGAGGCGCTGCCGACCAAGGTCCAGGCCAAGGTGCAGACCGTCGTCGACGAGAACGTCGCCACCCTCACCGCCACCTACGCCGACCTGGCCAAGCGCGGCGAGGCTGTCGTCAAGGGCGCCAAGCTGCCCGTCGTCGAGGTGACCGTGACCGAGGCCCCCGCCGCCCCGGCCGCCAAGAAGGCCCCGGCCGCCAAGAAGGCCCCGGCCGCCAAGAAGGCCCCCGCCGCGAAGAAGGCCCCGGCCGCGAAGAAGGCGCCCGCCGCCAAGAAGGCCCCGGCCGCCAAGAAGGCTCCGGCCAAGAAGGCCCCCGCCGCCGGCGCCTGAGCCCCACCAGGGCCCTGCGGGGTCCGACCTTCCCTTCCTCCTCGGCCCCGTCGTCCCTGTGGACGGCGGGGCCGAGGGCGTTCCCGGGGGCGGCGCCGACCACCCCCGCGGCCGGGTGGGGGCCGCTACGCTGTGCCCACCATGGACTCCTGGGCAGACCACGTCTTCTTCATCGAGGGCACGCTGGCGACCGTCGTGTTCTTCGCCGTGCTCGCGCTCTCGATCTTCGCCTTCGTGCACGCGCTGCTGCAGCCCGCCCCGGCCTACGAGGCGGCCGGCAAGCTCAACAAGGCCACGTGGTGCACCCTGCTCGGCGTCGGCGTGGTGCTGCAGTTCGTGCCCATCGGCGGCGGCCTGATCTTCATCGTCTTCCTCGTCGCCACCCTCGTGTACCTCGCCGACGTGCGTCCCGCGATCGCTGGCCTGCGTCGTCGCTGAGGCCCGGCCGGGACCGATCCGCCACGAACCCGCAGGGGCGGGCCCCCGTGGTCGATAGGGTGGGCGGCAGGACGCGCTGGGGAGAGCGCGTCCCCTGGCGTGGAGGGGCAACACCGTGGAACTGACCGACTACTGGCGCACGATCCGCCGCCGCTGGCGACTGATCGTCGCCACGGTGCTGCTGGCGGCCGGTGCCTCGGGACTGATGACCTGGCAGGCGACCCCGCTCTACGCCTCCTCCGCCCAGCTCTTCGTCTCCACCGCCGCCACCAACACCGGCGAGGCCAGCGTCGGCAACCAGTTCGCCACCCAGCGTGTGGCCTCCTACGTGAACCTGGTCGGCACCCGCAAGCTCGCCGACGCCGTCGCCGCCGCGATGGGCGGGCGCGTGCCGGCCGGGGCGCTGCGCGGCAGCGTCAGCGCCGCGGCCGTCCCGGCGACCGTGAACCTCACCATCACCGCGCGCAACCCCGATCCCGTGCTGGCGCGCGACATCGCCCAGGCCTACGCCGTGGCGCTGAGCGACCTCGTGTCCGAGATCGAGACGCCGGAAGGCCAGACGTCGGCGCCGGTGCGGGTCTCGATCGTCGACAACGCCCAGCTGTCGCTGGGCCCGATCAGCCCGAACCCTCGGCGCAACCTCACCCTCGGTCTGGCGCTCGGGCTGCTCCTCGGCGCCGGCCTCGCCGTCCTGCGCGACCTGCTCGACACCTCGATCACCACCACCGAGGACGTCGCCACCGTCACCCAGGCGCCGGTGCTGGCCAACATCGGCTCCGACGCCGCCGCGGTGCGCCTGGCCCCGCACGAGGCGCTGCAGGACACCACGCCGTGGGCCGAGGCGTTCCGGGTGCTGCGTACGAACATGCAGTACGTCGAGGTCGACCACGACCGTCGGGTGTTCGTGATCTCCAGCTCCCTGCCCGGCGAGGGCAAGTCCACGACGTCGGCCAACCTCGCCGTCACCCTCGCGCTGGCCGGGGAGTCGGTGGTGCTCGTGGAGTGCGACCTGCGCCGGCCCACGATGGCCGACCGGCTCGGCCTCGACGGCGCGGTCGGCACGACCAGCGTGCTCATCGGGCGCGTCAAGCTCGACGACGCCCTGCAGGCCTACGGCGACACCGGACTGCAGGTGCTGCCCTGCGGCCACCGCCCGCCCAACCCCGCCGAGCTGCTGCAGTCGCAGGCCATGGAGACGCTCCTGCAGGACCTGCGGGCCCGCTTCGACATCGTGCTCATCGACGCCCCGCCGCTGCTGCCCGTCACCGACGCCGCCCTGCTCGCCGCACGCTCCGACGGCCTGCTCGCCGTCGTCAAGCACGGCCGCACCACCCGCGAGCAGCTGCGCCACGCCCTGGAGCGGGTCGAGTCGGTGGACGCCAAGGTGGTGGGCACGGTCGTGAACCAGGTGCCCTCGCGGCGCCGCGGGTCCGGCTACGGGTACGGCTACGGGTACGGCTACAGCTACGCCCCCACCCCCGAGCGCGCTGCGCGCCGCCGCTTCAGCCTGCGCCGCGCCTGAGGGTCCCTGTTCCCCGTTGTCACCAGCGGAATGCACCGGTCAACGCCGGTGACCGGTGCACTCCGCGGGTGACCACGGGAGACGGGGAGCCCTACAGCAGGGCGGTGAGGTAGCGGGCGAGGGCCTCGTCCTGCGGTTCGGGCGTGAAGCCCGTGGCCTCGAGGGCGGTGAGGGCCAGCGTGCTGTGCCGCGGACGGGGTGCCGGCGGGGCGTCCAGCCCGGCCGCGTACGCGGCGGTGGACACCGGCACGACGTCGTCGGCCTCACGGCCGCAGGCGGCGAAGACGGCCCGCGCGATCGCGGCCCACGAGCGCGCCGGCCCGCCGTTGGTCACGTGGTAGGTGCCCGGCGGGGCGTGCTGCACCAGGTGCACCAGCGCGTCGGCCAGGGTGTCGGCGAAGGTCAGCCGTCCGATCTGGTCGTCCACCACCCGGGGGCTCACGCCGCGGCGGGCGAGGTCGGCCATCGTGCGCACGAAGTTGGGACCCTCGCCCACCAGCCAGGTCGTCCGCACCAGGTGGTGGCGGTGCCAGGAGGTGACTGCCGCCTCGCCGGCGGCCTTCGAGGCGCCGTAGACGCCCAGGGGGGCCACGGGCTCGTCGACCTCGTGCACCTCCTGCTCGCCGTCGAAGACGGAGTCGGTGGAGACGTGCACCAGCCCCAGGTCGTGGCGGCGCGCGATCGCCGCCAGCTCGGCCGGCACCCGGGCGTTGAGGGCCCAGGCGCCTCGGCGTCCCTCGGCGGTCTCGGCGGCGTCGACGGCGGTCCACGCGGCGGCGTTGTAGACGACGTCGTGCTGCGCCCAGTCCCACGCGGCGAGCGCGGCGGGGTCGGTGAGGTCCAGCTGGTCGCGGTCGACCCCGACGGCGTGGGGCAGCGCCCGCATCAGGGCCCGGCCCAGCTGGCCCTGTGCGCCGAGCACCAGCGGCACGCGCGGCGGCACCGGGGTGATCTCGGCCAGCCGGGGGTTGCTGCGGTCCTTCTCCGAGACCTCGGCCTCGGCCGGCGGCACCGGCCAGTCGATGCCGAGCGCGGGGTCGTCGAGGGCGAGGCCGAGGTAGCGCACCGCGGGGTTCCAGTGCGCGGTGACGAGGTAGGCGTAGGCGACGTCGTCGGTGAGGGTCTGGTAGCTGTTCGCCACCCCGCGCGGCACGAACACCGCGACGCCGGGGTCGAGCTCGAGGGTCACCACGGTGCCGAAGCCCGCGCCCTCCCGCAGGTCCGCCCAGGCGCCGAAGGCCCGGCCGGTGGCGAGGGTGACCAGCTTGTCCCACGGCTCGGCGTGTAGGCCGCGGGTGGTGCCGCGCCGGGCGTTGAAGGAGACGTTGTGCTGCACCGGGGCGAGGTCGGGCAGCCCGAGCGCGACCATCTTCTCCCGCTGCCAGGCCTCCTTGAACCAGCCGCGGGCGTCGCGGTGCACGGGCAGCCGGACGACGAGCAGCCCCGCGATCGCCGTCGTCTCGACGGCCAGCGGGGCGGGGTCGCTCACGCCTGGCCCCGCGCGGCGTACGCGGCCTCGGTGCCGGCCTTGACCGGGCGCCACCAGTCCTCGTGCCCGCGGTACCAGGCGATGACGTCGGCCAGCCCGGCCTCGACGTCGGCGAAGCGCGGCGTCCAGCCCAGCTCGCGGCGCAGCTTGGTGGAGTCGATGGCGTAGCGCTGGTCGTGTCCGGGGCGGTCGGCGACCAGGTCGTAGTCCTCGGCGTCGCGGCCGAGCAGTCGCAGCAGGGTGCGGACGATGTCGAGGTTGGTGCGCTCGCCGTCGGCGCCGATGAGGTAGGTCTCGCCCGGCACGCCCCGCTCGAGGATCGTCCACACCGCGGCGGAGTGGTCGGCCACGTGGATCCAGTCGCGCACCTGGGCGCCGGTGCCGTAGACCTTGGGGCGGCCGCCGTCGAGGAGGTTGGTGATCTGGCGCGGGATGAACTTCTCGACGTGCTGCCAGGGTCCGTAGTTGTTGGAGCAGTTGCTCAGCGTGGCGCGCACCCCGAAGCTGCGTCCCCACGCCCGCACGAGGTGGTCCGAGCCGGCCTTGCTGGCCGAGTACGGGCTGCTGGGGCGGTAGGGGCTGTCCTCGGTGAAGCGAGCCGGGTCGTCGAGGGCGAGGTCGCCGTAGACCTCGTCGGTGGACACGTGGTGCAGCCGTGCCCCGGTGCGGCGCACGGCCTCGAGCAGCGTGAAGGTGCCGACGAGGTTGGTGCGGATGAAGGGGCCGGGGTCGCGCAGGGAGTTGTCGTTGTGCGACTCCGCGGCGAAGTGCACCACGACGTCGTGCTCGGCCACGAGCGGCTCGACCACCGCGGCGTCGGCGACGTCGCCCACGACCAGCCGCACCTGCGGCAGCGCGGCCAGCGCGTCGGGCGAGGCGGCGTAGGTGAGCAGGTCGAGCACGGTGACCTCCGCGCCCTGCGCCACGGCGTGCTCGACGAAGTTCGCGCCGATGAATCCCGCCCCACCCGTGACCAGTACTCGCACGCGCCCACTCTAGGGCGTGGGCGGACCGGTCCTGCCGGCCCTGCGCCCGCGCGAGGAGGGCACGGATCAGTAGGCGCCGCGGGAGCTGAGCACGGCGGTGACCGTCTTGGCCAGGATCGAGAGGTCCTGCAGCACCGACCAGTTGTCGACGTAGTAGAGGTCCAGGCGCAGGGCCTCCTCGGTGGACAGGTCCGAGCGTCCCGAGACCTGCCACAGCCCGGTGATGCCGGGACGCACCCGCAGGCGACGACGGGCGTCGACCGGGTAGGCCGCCACCTCCTCCGGCAGCGGGGGACGCGGACCGACCAGGCTCATGTCGCCGCGCAGGACGTTCCACGCCTGCGGGAGCTCGTCGATCGAGAGGCGCCGCAGCAGCCGGCCGACCCGGGTGATGCGGGGGTCCTCGGCGAGCTTGAACAGCCCGCCGTCCCAGCCGTGCGCGGCCCGCAGCTCGGCGAGCCGGGCCTCGGCGTCCACGACCATGGTGCGCAGCTTGAGCACCTCGAAGACCCGGCCGTCGCGGCCCACGCGGGCCTGCCGGAACAGCACCGGGCCCCGGTCGCCGCAGCGCACGGCGAGCGCGGCCGCGAGCAGCACGGGGGAGGCCGCCACCAGGATCGCGACCGAGCCGACGATGTCGAGCAGACGCTTGCCCCAGCGGGAGGCGTCGATCGCGCGCGGCGGGTCGAGGTGGATCAGCGGCAGGCCGCCGACGGGCCGGATCTTGACCCGGTCGCCGGCGACGTCGGAGATGCTGGGCGCCACCACCACCTGCACGCCGTGGGGCTCCAGGGCCCAGGCGATCCGCCGCATCTCGGTGGCCGAGCGCACGCCGCCGTCCACGAAGAACACCACGTCCACCCCCGAGCGCACGACGTGGTCGCAGATCGCGGCGGTGCTGCCCTGCACCGCGACCCCCCGATCGGTGAGGGTGCCGGGCACGCCGCCCGGCGACAGCGCGCCGACGACGCGGTACCCCAGCCGGGCGTCGCGCCGCAGCACCGCCGCGACCCGCTCGGCCTCGTCGGCGTGGCCGATCACCAGGACGTTGTGCAGCAGCGAGTTGCGCCCGCGGGCCCGGTAGAGCACACGGCGCACGGCGAGGCGGCCGACCGGCAGCAGCACGAACGCCACCGCGGCGTAGGTGAACAGCAGCCCCCGCGAGAGCGGGTACTTGATCACGAAGCAGGCGGTGGACACGAGCGCGGCAGCGGCGAGGGCCGCCTTGGCGACCCGGCGGAACTCCTCGGTGCCGACCTCGAGGTAGGTCCGGGTGTAGGCGCCGGCCGCGGCCAGCGACAGCACCCAGGTGCCGACCAGGGCCGGTGCCAGCAGCGGCAGGTCCGGGCTGAGGTCGGCGGGTCCGGTGGCGAAGTCCCAGGTGGCGCGCGCCAGCAGGGCGGTGAGCACGGCCCCGAGCAGCAGCGTGAGGTCGACGGCGAGGATGGCCAGCGGCAGGCGGGGGAGCAGCCGGGAGCGGCGCGCGGGCGCGCTCGGCCGGGCGCTCGGGGCGCCGTGCAGCCCGGAGGGCGTAGGTCCAGCGACGAGGGTCATGGGTCGGGGGGTCCTCGGTGATGCGGATCGTGCATGGGGGACGCCGGGCGCCGTCTGAGGTCGGCACCGACCCGATCACCGTAGGCTAAGCCGGTGCTGTCCACCCCCGGAACCGTGGATCCGTCCGCCCCTCGGCCCTCGGCCCGACCCGGTCGGGCGGTGCGCTGATGCGCGGGATCATCCTGGCCGGCGGCACGGGCAGCCGACTGCACCCCATCACGTTCGCGGTGAGCAAGCAGCTGATGCCGGTGTACGACAAGCCGATGATCCACTACCCGCTCTCGACACTGATGCTCGCCGGCATCCGGGAGATCCTGGTGATCACCACCCCGCACGAGGCCGACCAGTTCCGGCGGCTGCTGGGCGACGGGTCGCACCTCGGTCTGGCGATCACCTACGCCGTGCAGGAGCGCCCCGACGGCCTGGCCCAGGCCTTCGTGATCGGGGAGGAGCACATCGGCGGGGAGTCGGTGGGGCTGGTGCTGGGCGACAACATCTTCCACGGCGCCGGCCTCGGCACCCGGCTGCGCCGCTTCGCCGACCTCGACGGTGCGGCGGTGTTCGGCTACCGCGTCGCCGATCCGACCGCGTACGGCGTCGTGGAGTTCGACGCCGAGGGCCGGGCGATCTCGCTGGAGGAGAAGCCCGCGCGACCGCGCAGCCGCTACGCCGTGCCGGGGCTGTACTTCTACGGCCCCGACGTGTCCGCGCTGGCCCGCACCCTGCGCCCCTCGGCGCGGGGGGAGTACGAGATCACCGACCTCAACCGGATCTACCTCGAGCAGGGTCGGCTCCAGGTCGAGGTGCTGCCCCGCGGGGCGGCCTGGCTCGACACCGGCACCTTCGACGACCTCAACGACGCCAGCAACTTCGTGCGCGCCATCGAGGCCCGCCAGGGCACCAAGGTCGGGGCGCCGGAGGAGGTGGCCTGGCGGATGGGCTTCATCGACGACGCCGGCCTCACCGCCCTCGCCGAGCCCCTGCTCAAGTCCGGCTACGGCCGCTACCTCCTCGACCTCCTCGCCGAGTAGCCCGCGGTCTCCCGTCGCAACTAGCGAAATGTGCAGCGCAGTCCGTGGATCCACGGCTCCGGCCTGCACATTTCGCTAGTTGCGACGTTCCCCGGTTGGCGCGCCGTCTAGTCCGAAAGGACTATCCCGAGCACGTCTGCTCGCCTGAGGTGGCGCGCCTCGCGGCACGGCAGAGTTACTGCTGTCGCGAGGTGCTGCGGGGAGACCCGCAGAGCGGGCTGCGAGGCCCCGACGTCGCGACCCAGGCGTGGAGCCGACGGCAGGAGGGAGGCCGTCGGCTCCGTCCTGCTTTTGGGGTCGGTGTCCTCGGTCCCCGCCTCCGCGCCCGCCCCGTCGTCCGGTGCCGCGGGTAGTCCCCCCGGGCCATCCCGGTTCCGGCTGCTCGGCCGAGGCGCGCACCGCCGTCGCACGGCAGAGTTGGTGCTGTCGCGAGGTGCTGCGGGGAGACCTGCAGAGCGGGCTGCGAGGCCCCGACGTCGCGACCCCGGCATCGACAGTGACGGAGCCGACGGCTGGAGGGAGGCCGTCGGCTCCGTCACTTTTCGTGGTCCGGTCGGGGAGCACCGTTACCGTGTCGGCCATGAAGGTGCTCATCACCGGCGGGGCCGGCTACCTCGGCTCGACCACTGCGAAGGCCCTCGAGGCGGCCGGGCACACCCCGGTCATCCTCGACTCCCTGCTGACCGGGCCGCTGGCCTTCGTGCGCGACCGGATCTTCTACGAGGGCGACATCGCCGACCGCGCACTGCTGCGCCGCATCGCCGCGGAGCACCCCGACATCGACGCCACTATCCACATGGCCGCACGCATCGTCGTGCCGGAGTCGGTGGAGAAGCCCTACGAGTACTACCGCGACAACGTCGCGAAGTCGCTCGAGCTCTTCGACGAGCTCACCGCGCTCGGGCTGAACCGCGTCCTGTTCTCCTCCTCCGCGAGCCTGTACGCCACCAAGGACGGCTTCGAGGTCGACGAGGACGACCCGCTCGACCCGCCCTCCCCCTACGCCCGCACCAAGCGGATGATGGAGCAGGTCCTGCTCGACCTCGCCTCCGCCACCGACCTGCGCGCGATCATCCTGCGCTACTTCAACCCCATCGGCTCCGACCCCGACCTGGAGTCCGGCATCTACGTCAAGGAGCCCAGCCACGTGCTCGGCCAGCTGGTGCTGGCCGCCCGCGGGCAGAAGGACTCCTTCACCATCACCGGCACCGACCTGCCCACCCGCGACGGCACCGGCGTGCGCGACTACATCCACGTCTGGGACCTCGCCCGCGCCCACGTGCGTGCGATCGAGCGCTTCGACGACGTCCTGGCCGCCGAGCAGGCGCCCGCCACGATCATCAACGTCGGTCGGGGCGACGGCGTCACCGTGCGTGAGCTCATCAGCGCCTTCGAGGGCGTCTTCGGTCGGGCCGTGCCCACCACCGAGGCCCCGCCGCGTCCCGGCGACGCCGTGGGTGCCTTCGCCAACGTCGACAAGGCGGCGCGCCTGCTCGACTGGCGCACCGAGCTGAGCATCCCCGACGCCATCGCCGCCGCCCTGGCCTGGGCCGAGAAGCGGCACGAGATCCTCGGGTACGAGTGATCCGCGCGGGCGCGGGCTCACTACGATCGGGCGGGTGACCACGTCTCCCCGTGCCAGTTCCGTCGCCGGCGACGTCCCCGGTGACGCCGCCGGCGAGCAGGATCGCCGGCGTGCGCTGATCGTCGGCGTCACCGGCCAGGACGGGTCCTACCTCGCCGAGCTGCTGCTGGCCAAGGGGTACGAGGTGCACGGCGTCGTGCGCTCGGCGTCGTCGTACAACATGGGGCGCATCGACCACCTCTACCGCGACCCGCACGAGCCCGACGTGCGCTTCTTCCTCCACGACGGCGACCTCGGCGACAGCGCCCGGCTCATGACCCTGCTGGGGCGCATCGCCCCGCACGAGGTCTACAACCTCGCGGGTCAGTCGCACGTGGCGGTGAGCTTCGAGCGCCCCGAGCACACCGGCGACGCCGCCGGTCTGGGTGCGGTCCGGCTGCTCGAGGCGATCCGCGCCTCGGGGATCGAGTGCCGCTACTACCAGAGCTCGTCCTCGGAGATGTTCGGCGCCAGCCCGCCCCCGCAGCGCGAGGACACCCCCTTCCAGCCGATCTCGCCCTACGCCGTGGCGAAGCTGTACGCGCACTGGATCACCCGCAACTACCGCGAGACCTACGGCATGTTCGCGGTCAACGGCATCGCCTTCAGCCACGAGTCGCCGCGTCGCCACGAGGACTTCGTCACCCGCAAGGTCTCCCGGGCGGTGGCCCGCATCCAGGCCGGTCTCGACGACTACGTCTACCTCGGCAGCCTCGACGCCGTGCGCGACTGGGGCTACGCCCCGGAGTACGTCGAGGGCATGTGGCGGATGCTGCAGGCCGACGAGCCGGGCGACTACGTGCTCGCCACCGGCACCCGCACCTCGGTGCGCGAGTTCGTGGCCGCCGCGTTCGACCACGCGGGCCTGGACTGGCAGCAGCACGTGCGCTTCGACCGCCGCTACCTGCGCCCCGCCGAGGGCGCCTCGCTGATCGGCGACAGCAGCCTGGCCGCCGAGCGACTGGGCTGGCAGGCGCGGGTGCACGGGGAGGGTCTGGCGCGGATCATGGTCGACGCCGACGTCGCCGCCCTGCGCCACGAGGGTCGGCACTGGATCGACCGACCCGACCTCCCCGCCTGGCAGGTCGAGGCGGCCTGGTGAGGTCGCCCGGGGCCCGTGTCGCGCCGTCATGGAACGCGGTGGCCCCGGTGCTCTGGGTGGTCTGTGGTGCCTCGGGCGCCCTGCAGTTCCTGGTGCCCTGGGCGCGGGAGGGCCTGCTGGCGGACTCCTCGCTGGCCGACACAGTCACCCTGCTCCGCGCGGGCGTGGTCGCGGGCGTCTCCCCGGAGGCGGACCGCTGGTGGTGGCTGTTGCTCGTGCCGCCGGGGGCCGGTGTCGTCCTCATCGGCTGCGCCGTGCCGCGTGGCGCTCCGGTCCGGTGGATCCGCCGAGCGCTCGCTGCGATGGTCGTGCTCGGCTCGGCCGGGGTGTGGTGGGTGCTCGGACTCGCCCCGGCGAACCTCGGGCCGGCGCCTGTCGTCGTGGTCATCGGGGGACTTGCGGGAACCGGTGCGGTACTGGTCGACTGGCGCACCGCCGCGCTCCCCACCTCGACCCGACCCGAGGTCGTCGTCCCACCGCGGTGATCCCCAGGAGGTCTCGGACGTGAGCAGGTTCTGCGGTGGGTGTGGCACGGCCCGCGCGAGCGGTCAACGGTTCTGCACCGGGTGCGGCGCCGCCCTCGCCCCCGACCCGGGCACCCCGCCCCCGGCGCCGTCGGCCGGGACGTCGGCCGGGACACCGCCCGTGCCGCCTCCGGCGCCGCCCGCTCCGCCGGTCCCCTCGGTACCGCCACCCGCCCCGCCGTCCTCGGTGACGGCGCCGCCGTCGTCTCCGCCGCCGCGCATCGCCCCGACCGGGCTGCCGCGGCGTCGGATCGCCCTGATCGGCACCCTGGCCCTCGCGCTCGTCGCGGGTGGGATCGTGGCGTGGTCGGTGCTGCGCGGAGGTCCGGGAGCGGACTCACCGGAGGAGGCCGTGCGCGAGTTCGTCGCCGCGGTCACCGCCCAGGACGCCGTGGCGGCGCTGGCGGTGGTCAACCCCGCCGAGGTCGTCGGTCTGGCCGCGAGCTTCGGACGCGCCCGGCAGCGGCTCGAGGACGTCGGGCTCACGGGAGGTGGGCGGCTGCTCGACGCCGTCGACCTCCGCGTCGACGACCTCGACGTCGAGGTGGAGCAGCTGGCCGACGATCTCGCCCGGGTGGTGCCCACCCGGGGGCTCGCCACCATCGCCCTCGACCCCGAACGACTGCCGGAGCGCCTCGGCGATCTCACCGCGGTGCTCGAGGAGACGACGCTGGACGGCAGCCCGGAGGCGTTCGAGAACATCTACGGAGTGCCTCCGGCCGTCCTGACGGTCCGGGTCGAGGGCCGCTGGTACGTCAGCCTGCTCGCCTCGGCGCTGGACCTGCAGTTCGGCGACGCGGTCCGCGAGTTCCGGATCCGGGCCTACGGTGACGAGGGCCTGGTCGCGGCCGACTACGCGGAGTCCGACGAGTACCGGCCGCGCATCTCGGCGACGCCGCAAGCGGTGCTCTCCGACCTGGCCACCCTCGTCGACGGCGGGCAGGTCGCGGCGCTGGTCGACGCGCTCCCGGAGGGTCTCGCGATCGCGCTGCGGCCCTACGCCTCGATCGTGCAGGAGTACCTGGTGGGGGTGACGGTGACGTCGGCCTCGCTCGAGGACCTGGACGTCGACGTCGAGGACGTCGGGGACGGCCTGACCCGTCTCACGATCGATCGCGCGGTGGCGCGGCTGGACTTCGACGACATCACCGGTGAGCCGGTGAGTGTGGGGGCGGAGCTGGTCGGGGACTGCGGCACGGCGCAGGAGTACCAGCCCGGCGGATCGGTGGTGGAGGACTCCGACTCCGCCTGCCTGCCGGCCGAGTTCGTGCGTGCGACCGGCATCGACCGGGCCACGGTGATGGTGCGCGAGGTGGAGGGCGGCTACCAGCTCGATCCGGCCGCGACCGTGGTGGACTACCTCGACCGGGTCGTGCAGACCCTGCCCGACTCCCTGCTGGAGCAGGGGATCGATCTCGTGGTCGAGGAGATCCGGTACGAGGTCGGATCCGAGGACGACTCGACGTTCACCGACTGACACTCCGCCCACCCGGCAGACGGGAGAGGGGGCGGCCGGCCGGTGCGTCGATCGGCCGCGAGGCGGACCCGAGGTGTTCCTCAGTCGGGCACGGAGGCGACGGCGACCCGGCCCTCGCCGATCACCACGATGCGGCCCGCGGAGTGGGGGACGAACACCGAGTGGCCGCGCGGGAGCGTGCGGCGCGAGCCGCCGCACACGACGTCGACCTCGCCCTCGAGGGCCAGCACGATGCGCGGGCCCTGCGGGGGCAGCTCGAAGACCGGGCTGGTGGCGACGTGGAGCGCGAACTCCTCCACCGGCGGCGTGAGGCGCGCGTAGTCGGGGTCGCCGAGGTCGACGCGGTTCCAGTACGGGGCCGGCGACGGCGTGAAGTCGGTGACGTCGAGCAGCTCCTCGACGTCCATGTGCTTGGGCGTGAGACCGGCGCGCAGGACGTTGTCGGAGGAGGCCATGATCTCCACGCCCAGCCCGCGGGAGTAGGCGTGGATGAGACCGGCCCGCACGAACATCGACTCGCCCGGGGCGAGCACGATGTGGTTGAGCAGCAGGGTGACCAGCGCCCCGGCGTCGGCGGGGTAGCGCTCCACGAGGTCGGGCAGCTGGGCGAAGACCCGGGTGGCCTCGCGCAGCACGGGGTCGGGCCGGTGCGAGCGGGCGCGGGAGTAGGAGTCCTGGCGGTGCAGCCGCTCCTCGGTGTCGTGGGCGCGCTCCCCGAGCTCGGCCAGCAGCCGGGCGGTGCCGTCGGGGTCGCCGGCGCCGGCGCGCAGGATGTCGGTGACGACGCGGCGCAGCGCTGCGGCGGGGGTGCCCTCGCCGAGTCGGTGGGCGGTCTCGTCGGCCCACTCGTGGCCGAGCAGCCGCAGCAGCCGGGCGGTGTCCTCGACGGCGCGGAAGCCGGCCATCCCCTCGAAGCGGGTGAGGGCGAAGATCAGCTCGGGCTTGTGGGAGCAGTCGCGGTAGTTGCGGTGCCCGGCCTCCAGCGGGATGCCGGCCTGGTTCTCGCGCTCGTAGCCGACCACGGCGCGCTCGGGCGAGGGGTGCACCTGCAGCGAGAGCGGCTCGGCGGCGGCGAGCACCTTCATCAGGAACGGCAGCCGGGCGCCGAACCGGGCGTGGACGTCGGCGCCGAGGGTCGCCTCCGGATCGGCCACGATGCGGTCGAGCAGGGTGTCGCCCTCGGGCAGACGCGAGGGGTCGCCGGCGTGGGCGCCGAGCCAGAGCTCGGCGGCGGGCTCGCCGTCCTCGGGGTGACCGAGGAACCGCGGGATGTGGCTGCGCGATCCCCAGGCGTAGGGGCGCACCTGGTTGACCAGGGGCCAGAGCTCGGGGCTCGGGACCTCGTGGTCGGTCGTGGTGGGGCGCGCCGCGTCCATCAGCGTCATGGGTCCATGGTGTCGAGTCCGGGGGGAGAGGTGCACCAGTTTCCCTCGAAAGAATGACCAGGATCGAGCGGCGGATTCTTGCGGATAACTTGCGCTACGGCGTCGAGCCTAGCGGTCGGGACGATTCCCGAACCCCCGTTCCGGCCTGGGTGTCCAGTCAGCGCGTCCGTCGACGTCGCGGCGACACCCGCCCTAGGCTCGGCACCATGCCACTGGATCCGGGCACCGCCGCCCTGCTCGAGCTCGTCGCCGCCGCTCCCTACCCGCCCATGCACGAGGGCACGCCCGAGAACGCGCGCCGCGCCTACCGCGCGATGACCGTCGACCTGGTCACCCCGGAGAGCCGGGTGCCGGTGGGCGAGCTCCGCGACGTCGACGTCGCCGGTCGACCCGGCCGGCTCTACCTCCCGGCCGGGGCCGAGGGCCCGGTCGCGACCCTGCTCTACCTCCACGGCGGCGGGTTCGTGATCGGCGACCTCGACACCCACGACCAGATCTGCCGCCGCTTCTGCGCCGGCGCCGGGGTGGCCGTCGTCGCGGTGGACTACCGGCTGGCGCCCGAGCACCCGTTCCCGGCGGCCGTGGAGGACGCGCTCGCCGCGCTGGACTGGGTGCACGCGCACCGCGGCGAGTGGCAGGGCTCCGACGTCGTCGCCGTGGGTGGCGACTCCGCGGGCGGCAACCTCTCCGCCGTCGTCTCCCAGGCCCGGCCCGACCTGGTGTCGGCCCAGGTCCTGATCTACCCCGCCACCCACCTGCTCGGGGACTACCCCTCGCGGGAGGAGAACGCGGTGGGCTACTTCCTCGAGATGGCCACGATGACCTGGTTCGGGGCCCACTACCTCGGCCTGTCCGCCGCCGAGGCCGCCCCGGCCGACGACGCCGACGCCCTGGCCGCGCTCGGGATCGACCTCGACGACGTGCGCCACAGCCCGATCCTCGGCGACCTCGCCGGCCAGCCGCCGGCCGTGCTCGTGACCGCGGAGTTCGACCCGCTGCGCGACGAGGGCGAGGCCTACGGCGCGGCCCTGCGGGCTGCCGGCGTCGTCGTCGACGCCCAGCGCTACGACGGCCTCGTGCACGGCTTCATCGACATGGGGATCATGAGCCCCGCCGCGGCCGCCGCGGTGGACGACCTCGTGGCGCGCACCGCCCGCCTGCTCGCCTCCCTCGGCTGATCCGGGGCCGCTGTCTCCCGTCGTCACAAGCATTCGGCAGCCGGATCGGGCAGATCCGCCTG
>NZ_CAXQZB010000065.1:0-15415 GCF_964228225.1 Nocardioides sp. | reverse complement strand
AGGCGGATCGGGCTGATCCGCCTGCCGCCGGGTGGGTGGATCAGTGGTCGCGGGAGACGTCGAGGCGCACCACGCGGTTGTTGCGCGGCTGGGTGGGGCGGGCGTTGACGGCGTACTCGTGGGTGAAGGCCGCGATCTGGGCGGCGCTCATCTCGATCGGGTAGGCGAGCACGTTCCACTTCACACCCTCGCTGCACGGCGGGGTGGTGAGGCTGCCGTCGTAGCGGATGCTGCGGCGGTAGCGCGGCAGCAGGGTGTCGAGGTTGACGTCCACCTGGTCGGCCTCGGGGTCGGTGGTGGCGGCGGCGATCCGGTCGGTGATCGGCTTCCAGGCGGCGTTCTCGGCGCCCTGCTTCACCAGCACCCCGACGACGGCGAGCTGGCCGTCGGCGGCCTTGTGCACGAAGTGGATCTCCAGCGGGTAGTGCGTGCCGTTGATCGTGTGCTCCGACGGCGCGTGGTAGTGCAGCTGGGCGAAGGTGTAGGCCTTGTTGTTCAGGGTGAGGGTGTCGGCGCCGGGCTCGAGCGGCTCGGCCTCGATGGTGTGGCCGGTGTCGAAGATGCCGAGGGTCGCGCTGGGGTAGGTGAAGCCGAGGTTCACCAGGTCGCTCTTCACCGGCTTGGCCAGGTCGATCGGCGACTGCGCGCTGCCGTCGCTGCAGGTGGTGTAGGCGGGGTCTAGGGAGCCCCAGTGGGACGGCCCGGTGGCCCCGGAGTAGGACCAGGGGGTGGTGGTGGCGGCCACGGCCGCACCACCGATCAGGACGGAGCCGGCGGCGAGGCCGAGCGCGGTACGACGGGCGAGGCGCAGATGCATCGGGGAGTCTCTCTTCTTCTCAGGTGGACACCGGCACCGAGTGGTCCGGTGGAATCGTGGGTCGTCCCCCCGCGCAGGTGTCGGGGGGGCACGAGCGGGTGGACGAGTAGGTGGAGCAGGGTCAGGCGGCGACCGGGGTCGGTGCCTCGCGGCGCTGGCGCTGCTGCAGGGTCAGGTGGCCGATGCCGGCGAGCAGGATCACCAGCAGCACCGCGGAGGCGCCGTAGGTGCCCAGGCCCAGGCCGCCCTTGACGACCGGCTTGGTGAAGAAGTCGCCGACGGTCGCGCCCAGCGGCCGGGTCAGCACGAAGGCCGCCCAGAACAGCACGACGTTCGACACGGCGGGCACCTTGTACAGCGCGGCGATGACGGCGAGCACGGCGGCGATCAGCGCGGCGCCGCCGGCGTAGCCCAGGCCGGAGGAGTCGGACAGGAAGTCGCCCACCGAGGTGCCCAGGGTGTTGGAGATCAGGATCGCGGTCCAGAACAGCACCTCGGCGCGGAAGCCGGTGATGCGCCCCAGCGCGAACGGGTGCCCGGTCGCACGCCAGACCGCGAAGGTGGCGAGCAGCATCGCGGACAAGATGGCCGCGCCCACCGGGTAGCCGATCCCGAGACCCTGCGGACCCCAGCCCAGCGAGGCGGTGCCCGGGGCGAGGTAGGAGGTGTCGCGGTTCATGAAGTCGCTGATCGTCGTCCCGGCCATGGAGGTGGTGAGGATGACGGTCCAGTAGAAGGCGGGGTGGTAGCTGCGGGAACGCAGCTGGGCCACCAGGCTCAGCACGAAGATCGCGAACAGCGCGATCGTCGAGAGGAAGTAGCCGAACTTCAGGGTCTGGGCGAACATGTCGCCGCCGGTCTCGCCGAGGGTGGTGGCGGCGATCTTCAGGACCCAGAAGAGCAGGGTCACCTGCGGCAGCTTGTGGCCGGCCGCCTCGGTCGCGGTGTCCAGCAGACCCGTTCGGGCGCCGATCTCCTCGAGGTCGAGGTCGGCTGCTGGCACGGCGGGTGTGTTCGGGGGGGTCATGACATCGACGATGCGTTCCCGACCTGTCAGGTTCCTGACAGGGCCGTTGCGATCTGATGGAGTGCGACGACGGGCCGTGCGGTCCGCGGGAAGGGGGCCGGGGGTGCGCATCCTGGTGGTGGAGGACGAGCCGCGGCTGGCGGCGTCGTTGCGGGCCGGGCTGGTGGCCGAGGGCCATGCGGTGGACGTGGCGGGCGACGGCGCGGAGGCGCTGTGGTTCGCCGAGGAGCACGACTACGCCGTGATCGTGCTCGACGTGATGCTCCCGGTCCTCGACGGGCTCGAGGTGTGCCGGCGGCTGCGCGCCCGGCGCGACTGGACGCCGGTGGTCATGCTCACCGCGCGCGACACCGACGCCGACGCCGTCAGCGGCCTCGACGTGGGTGCCGACGACTACGTGACCAAGCCGTTCAGCTTCGACGTGCTGCTCGCGCGGCTGCGCTCCCTGGCCCGCCGCGGCGTCACCGAGCGACCGGCCGTGTTGGCGGTCGGCGACCTCGCCCTCGATCCGGCCACCCACGAGGTCCGCCGCGGGTCGGCGGTGGTGGAGGTGACCGCCCGCGAGTTCGCGGTTCTCGAGCTGCTGCTGCGCAACCGCGACCTCGTGGTGAGCAAGGAGCAGCTGCTCGGCGCGGTGTGGGGCTTCGACTTCGACGGCGACCCCAACGTCGTGGAGGTCTACGTCGCCCGCCTGCGCCGCAAGGTCGACCGACCCTTCGGCACCGCCACGATCGAGACCGTGCGCGGCAGCGGCTACCGGGTGCGGACGGTGGCCCCGTGACCGCCCCGGTCGGGGTGAGCGCCCCGACCCCCACCGCCCGTCCCACCCGGTGGCGCTCGCCGGTGCGCGTGCGGGTCACCGCTGCCGCCGTGCTCGTCGGCACCGTGATCGGCGGGATCGGCATGCTGTTCTTCCTCCACGCCCTGCGCAGCGACCTCGAGAGCGCCCTCGCCGAGTCCGCGGCCCAGCAGGCCGACTCCGTCGTGGCGCGCCTGGAGGCGGGTGCCAGCCCGCAGGCCGCCGCGGTGACGGGCCAGGACGACGTGCTGGTGCAGGTCCTGGACGAGCAGGGCCGGATCCGCGCCACCGACCACCCCGAGCTGACGACCCCGATCAGCCAGGCGCCCGGATCCAGCGGGGAGGTCCGGGTGGCCGAGCTCGGCGACGAGTACATCGTCGTGGCCCGCGACGCCCCCGGCGGCAGCGTGGTGGCCGGGCGCGCCTCCGAGCAGGTCACGACGGCCTCGCGCAGCGCGGTCCGCGCCCTCGCGGTCGCCGTCCCCATCGGGATCGCGCTGCTCGGCGCGACGGTGTGGTTCGTGGTCGGCCGTGCCCTGCGGCCGGTGGAGTCGATGCGCCGGGAGGCGGCCACGATCACCTCCGAGCACCTGCACCGGCGTCTGCCCGTGCCGGCGGGCGCCGACGAGATCCCGCTGCTCGCGGCCACCCTCAACGACATGCTCGACCGCATCGACGCCTTCCAGCGGGGCCAACGACGCTTCGTCGCGGACGCCTCGCACGAGCTGCGCTCGCCGCTGGCGGTGCTGCGCCAGCTCGCCGAGGTCGCCCGGCGCCACCCCGACTCCACCTCGGTCGCGGCCCTGGCCGAGGACGTGCTGGCCGAGGAGGCGCGGATGGAGGGTCTGGTCACCGCGCTGCTGACGCTGGCCCGCCTCGACGGCGTCGACCCCGCCGACCTGCGGGTCGTCGACCTCGACGATGCCGTGCACACCGAGGTCGACCGGATGCGGCGGCTGCACCCCGGGATCGTGCTGGATCGCCACGGCGTCGGCGCCGGCCAGGTGCGCGGCGACGCCGTGCTGCTCGGCCGCGTGGTCGCCAACCTGCTGCGCAACGCCGTGCGTCACGCCCGCAGCACCGTGACCGTCACCCTGGCCGAGCGCGACGGCGAGGTCGAGCTGGTTGTCTCCGACGACGGCCCCGGCGTGCCGCCGGACGAACGCGAGCGCGTGTTCGAGCGCTTCACCCGTCTCGACGAGGCCCGGTCGCGTGATGTCGGCGGGGCCGGTCTGGGCCTGGCGATCGTGCACGACGTCGTCGTGACCTGCGGGGGGCGGGTGCACGTGGAGGACGCCGAGACCGGGGGCGCCCGGTTCGTGGTGCGCCTGCCCGCGGTGGAGCCCGCCTGAGACGCTGATCGACCGAGACGGGCGGCGGGTCACGCCCGGCGGGCCAGCACCATCGCCTGGGGATCGCTCTCGCCGCCCGCTGCGTCCCGTGCGAGCCGGGCGACCTCGTGCAGGCCCGCGGCGCGCAGCCAGGCCGCCTCCTGGTCGGGGGTCCGGCGGTAGCGCTCCAGCACGACGTCGTGGCCGTGACGTCGGTAGGCCGGGGCGACGTCGTGGGTGCCGCTGCCGGCCTGGAAGCCCACCAGCACGTGGCCGCCGGGGCGCAGGACGCGCCGCACCTCGGCGTGGATCCGGTGCTGGAGGTCGTCGGGGGTGTGGATGGTGGAGTACCACAGCAGCACGCCGTCGACGCTCGCCGCGCGCAGGGGCAGGGCGGTGTGGGAGGCGACCAGGACCGGCAGGTCGGGACGACGGGTGCGGGCCTGGCGCACCATCGCCTCGGACAGGTCCAGGCCGATCACGGCGGCCCCCCGCGCGGCGAGGTGGCGGCTCATCCGACCGGCCCCGCAGCCGGCGTCGAGCACCGTGGGCGCGCCGCCAGGAGGCGTCACCGCCGCGAGGAACGCCGCCACCATCGCCAGGTCGAGCGGCGTCTCGGCACGGGTGTCGGGCAGGTGGGCGGCGTAGTCGGCGGCGACCGTGTCGTAGGCCGCCCGCACGCCGTCGAGTCGCTGCTCCCCACCCGATCCCGGTCGCATCACCCCACCTTACGAGCCGCTGCGCCGTGGCGCCGAGGACCGCCGGGCAGGATGCGGGGGTGTCCTACTTCCGTCGTCTCGGCCCGCACCGCTTCCTCGCCACCGCCGCCACCGGGGGTGCGTGGGCCGTGGAGGAGCAGCACATCGCGCCCGCGCTGGGTCTGCTCGCCCACGCCGTGGCCCAGGACCAGGAGCAGCGCGGACGCCCCGGACTGGTGATGGCCCGACTGTCCTACGACATCCTCGGCACCGTCGCGATCGGCGAGGTCGAGGTGGCGGTAGAGGTCGTGCGGCCCGGGCGCACCATCGACCTGGTCCAGGCCCGGCTCTCGGCGTCGGGCCGCGACGTCGTCCGCGCGCGGGTGTGGCTGCTGGAGCCGCGCGACAGCGCCGGCACCGCCGGCACGCCGGTCCCGACGATGCCCCCGCCCGAGGCGTTGCCGGCCTGGGATCCCACGACCCTGTGGGTGGGAGGGTTCATCGCCTCGGTGCAGGTGCGGCGCGAGGACCTCGGACCCGGTCGCGCGCGGGTGTGGGTGCGCACCCCGCTCCCGCTGGTGGCCGAGGAGCCGGTGGCCGAGCCGGCGCGGCTCATCGGGCTGCTCGACATCGCCAACGGCATGGCGGTGCGCGCCGACCCGCGTGAGGTCGCCTACCCCAACGTCGACCTCACGGTGCACCTGACCCGCCGTCCGGTCGGGGAGTGGCTCGGCCTGGACACCACGGTCACGTTCGGTGCCGACGGTCTGGGCCTCACCAGCAGCGTCGTCCACGACCTCGCCGGCCCGCTGGGCACCTGCGCCCAGGCCCTCACCGTGCGGCCCCGTTGAGGATCGGGTGTCACGTCCCGGTGATCCCACCGCGTCGAGAGGGATGAGGGGCCTGCCGACGGCGGGTCCGGAGGAGGGGGAGGCCGATGGTCCGCGACGACACCGGCACGGGCGACCGTGCCGATCCGGGCGGGGAGGGGTTCGACGCGTTCGTGCGCGCCGCGACCCCGTCGCTGTACCGCAGCGCGGTGCTGCTGTGCGGTGACCCACACCTGGCCCAGGACCTGGTCCAGGAGGCGCTGACCAAGGTCTATCTCGCCTGGGGCCGGGGGGCCGGGGCGGGACGCATCGAGAACCCGGTGGCCTACGCCCGCACCACCCTGGTGCGCACCTTCATCAGCTCCCGTCGGCGGCGCAGTGCTGCCGAGCGGCCCGTCGACACCGCCGGACACGACGGCGGCGCGGGCGACGACGCCGACGTCGTCGGGCTGGCGGAGCGGGTCGACCTGCGCGCCATCCTGGCGGCGCTCGCGCCGGCCGACCGGGCCGTGCTGGTGCTGCGGTTCTTCCTGGACTGCTCGGTGGCCGACACCGCGGCCGCCCTGTCCCTCACCGAGACGGCGGTGCGCACCCGCACCCGCCGCGCGCTCGACCGGACCCGGCACCTGCTCGGGCCCGACACCCGACTGGAGGCCTGACATGACTGATCCGCACCTGCCCACCGACCTGCCCGCCGACCTGCCCCGCGACGGGGCCCTGCTCACCGACCTAATGCACCGCGAGGTCGACCACCTCGCGGTCCCGACCGACCTGATCCTCGCGGACGTGCGCCGCGAGGGCCGCAGCCGGCTGCGGCGACGCCGCGCGGTGCAGGGGCTCGGGGTGGCTGCGGCCGCCGTCGCCCTGATCGCGGGGGTCGCCGTGCTGCGACCCGACGCCGACCCGGTGCCCCGTCCGGGTTCGACGCCGGTGGCCAGCGACCCGGCCGCGTCCGCCCCCGCGACCGGCACGCCGTCCCCGGCCGGCGAGGACGGCGGTCAGGTGGTCGTCCGCTCCGACCAGCAGACCGCGCGCATCCTGGCCCGGTTGCTGCCCGGCCCGGGCACGGCGCTCTTCCCGCTCCAGGGGCGGCCCGAGGACGCCGACCTCGGACTGGTCCGGACCCTGCCCGACGGGACGACCGGCCTGGTCCCGATCCCGGAGTCGCCCGAGATCCCCTACGGCAGCCTGGTGTGGGACGACGGGCAGGGCCGGGCCGAGGTGAGTGTCATCGTCGAGGCCCCGGACCCGAACGCCCCGGGCGCGACGCTGGAGGACGTGCGGGAGCTGTGCGGCGTCGCCCGCTGCGCGGATGTCGAGGGCGGCGGTTTCGTCGCCGTGCTCGAGGCGCAGCAGGAGCAGGGCGGGATCGTCACGACACTGGCCCACTACGTCGCCCCGGACGGCACGACCATCACCGTCACCGCGCTCAACGCCCCGCTGGAGAAGGACGCGGTGCCCACCCGCCCGCTGCCGCCCTTCACCGGTGACGAGCTGGCCGCGGTCGCGATGGACCCGGTCTGGCGCTGATCCCGCCGTGCTCGGGGCCGGGAATCGCGTTGCGTGCCCGGCCCCGAGCGGTCAGGGTCGGAGGGTGATCGGGTTCCTCCACACAGCCGAGACCCATGTCGCCACCTTCGAGGCGCTGCTGGCCCGGCAGGGCGGGGGCCCCGGGCGTCACGCGGTGTGCCCCGACCTGCTGGACGCCGCGCGGGCCGGTGGCACCGACTCCGAGGCGCTGGCGGCGGCCGTCACCGCGGCGGTGGAGCAGCTGCGGGCCGAGGTCGACGTCGTGGTCTGCACCTGCTCCACCATCGCCGCGCTCGCCGAGGGTGCCAGCACTTCGGCGGTGCCGGTGCTGCGGGTGGACCGACCGATGGCGGCCCGCGCCGTCGCGCTGGCCGGGACGGGCCGGATCGCCCTCGTCGCCGCGCTCGAGTCCACCCTCGCCCCGACGCGGGCCCTGCTGGAGCAGGAGGGGGCGGCCGGCGAGATCGTCGAGCTGCTTGTGGCCGGGGCGTGGGACGCCTTCGAGGCCGGCGACCACGACGCCTACGCCGACCGCATCGCCACGGCCGTGCGGGCCTGCGCCGCCGACGTCGTCGTGCTGGCCCAGGCGAGCATGGCGGGCGCGGTGCCGCTGCTCACGGACCACCCCGTGCCGGTGCTCGCCAGCCCTGCGACCGCGGTGGCGGCGGCGCTGGCCACGCCCCGGCTGCGGCCGGCGGTGCCGGAGGACGTCGACGCCGTGCTCGCCCTGTGGGCCCGCGCCGCCGAGAACGCCGACCGGCCCGCCGACTCCGCGGACACGGTGCGGGCCCTGCTGGCCCGGGATCCGCAGGCACTGCTGGTGCTGGAGGCGGACGGCGAGGTGCTCGGCAGCGTCGTCGCGGGGTGGGACGGGTGGCGGGCGCGGCTGTACCGCCTCGCGGTCGCCCCGGAGCATCGCCGCCGGGGCCACGCCCGACGGCTGGTGGCGGCGGCCGAGGAGCGACTCCGGCGTCTGGGCGCCACCCGCATCGAGGCGATGGTGCTCGAGGACAACGACGCCGGTCGGGCCTGGTGGGCCGCGGCCGGATACACGCCGCAGCAGGGCTGGCGCCGGTGGGTGCGGGCCGTGCCGGAGGACGCACGTGATCGGATGGGGCGATGACGTCCTTCGTGTCGCACACGACCATCGACTGCGCCGACGCCCACGCCCTGTCCCGCTGGTGGGAGGGCGTGCTCGGCTACGAGCAGGACCCCGCGGACCCGAACCTCCCGGGCCACGAGGAGTGCCTCATCCGCGATCCCGACACCGGCCACACCCTGCTGTTCATCGAGGTGCCCGACGGTCCGAAGACCACCAAGAACCGTCTCCACCTGGACCTGCGCCCCCGCACCGGCACCCGCGACGACGAGGCGGCCCGGCTGCTCGCCCACGGCGCCACCCTCGTCGCCGACCACCGCGGCATCCACGGCCCGGGCTCGGGCTGGTGGATCCTCGCCGACCCCGAGGGCAACGAGTTCTGCGTGCTCCGCTCGCGCGCCGAGCTCGCCGGGGGGTAGCGGTTCTCCGTCGCAACTAGCGAAATTGGCAGGCACCTGGTCCTCCGGGACGCAGGTGCCTGCCAATTTCGCTAGTTGCAACGTCCCCCCGGCGACCCCCGCGGACCGGTGGGGAGGGCGGCGGCGTAAGGTCGGCGACGAAAGGGAGTAGTCCCCAACAGTCGTGTCGACACACTGAGCCCCCGCTCCGGCGGACGGCTCCGGCGCGGCGGGCCACCGGTCACGGTGGCGGACGAGACTTTCGGCCAGTGATCCGACCCATCAGGGCGCCTGGCCGAGAGCCGTCCAGGCGGACCCCCTCGGCCCCGGCGCCGAGAGGAACCCGATGTACGCCTTCCTGCTGTCCACCGCCGTCATCTTCGTCGCCGAGCTCGGTGACAAGTCCCAGCTCCTGGCGATGACCTTCGCCGCCCGGTACCGGGCGCGCGACGTGCTGATCGGCATCACCGCCGCCACCGCCCTCGTGCACCTGGCCTCGGTGGCGATCGGAGCGCTCATCGGCGACGCCTTCGCCGACTACCAGTCCGGCATCGCCGTGGCCGCCGGTGTCGCGTTCCTCGGCTTCGCCGCCTGGACCCTGCGCGGCGACGAGCTCACCGAGGCCGAGGCCGGCAAGGCCCGCGCCGCCACCCGCACCGCGATCCTCGCCGTCGGCGTCGCCTTCTTCCTCGCCGAGCTCGGCGACAAGACCATGCTCGCGACGATCACCCTGGCCACCCGCGAGGGCTGGTTCGGCACCTGGCTCGGCTCGACGCTGGGCATGGTGGCGGCCGACGCGCTCGCCCTCGGCGTCGGCGCGGTGCTCGGCCGCCGGCTGCCCGAGAAGGCGATCTCCTACGGCGCGGCCGCGCTGTTCGCGCTGTTCGGGCTGCTGCTCATTGCCGACGGCGCCGGCTGGCTCTGAGCCGGGGGCTCAGTCCTGGACCACCCGACGGGTGCGGGTGACGTCGGTGGGGTCGCCGCTGCCGCCGTCCCCGAACCCGACGGCGAGCCGCACCCGCAGCGGGCCGCCGTCGTCGAGACAGCCGCGGGGCACCCGCACCACGATGCGGTCGATGCGCAGCCGCCACCGGGCCCGCTCGTCGCACGGGATCGGGTCCATGCCGGCCGGGCGCAGCACGTCGGTGCTCACCTCGCCGTCCTTGGAGCGCACCGTGACGACGGTGTACACCTCACCGCTCGCGCTGCGGACCTCGGCGGAGAGCAGCTGCTGCGGACCGGCCCGCAGTCCCTCCACGGTGGCGGTGATCCGGAACTCGGTAGCGGTGTTGAGCAGCTGCACCGTGGTGAGGTCCTGGGTCGGCACGCCGTCGCCGAGCGGGTCCTCGATGGTGGCCGTGCCCGCCCGGGCCGGCGCGGCCAGGAGCGCGGCCGCGAGCACGGAGCCGGTGAGGGCGACCAGGGCAGGGAGGACACGAGGGGTGCGCATGAGCGGCAGTGTGGTGGCTCGACGCCCGTCCTGACCAGAGCCGTCGTCGTGATCGTCGGATCCGATCCGGGGCAGGATGTCGAGAACGCCGGGTCGGCTCCGACCACGGGGCGAGAGGGCGACCGTCGGGGTCGCCCGCGACGGTGAGGACACCGAGATGGCGAAGTACCTGCTGCTCAAGCACTACCGCGGCGCCCCCGCGCCCAGCAACGACGTCGAGATGCAGCACTGGTCCCCCCAGGAGGTCGAGGACCACATGGCGTACATGCGCGACTTCGCCGCCCGGCTGCAGGCGAGTGGTGAGTTCGTCGACGCCCAGGCCCTCGCCCCCACCGGCGCGTGGGTGGCCTCGGGCGGGGAGGGGCGCCCGCCGGTCGTGGACGGTCCCTTCGCGGAGACCAAGGACCTCATCGCCGGCTGGATGATCATCGACGTCGACTCCCAGGAGCGCGCCTACGAGCTGGCCGCCGAGCTCTCGGCGTCGCCCGGCCACGGCGGCGAGGTGATCAACGAGTGGCTCGAGGTGCGACCGTTCCTCACCGAGCCGCCGCGCATCGAGGACTAGGCCGGTGCGCGAGGGCGCAGCGGGGGCCGAGGTCGCGGGTCGGCTCGTGGCGCAGGCCGTCGACGCCGGCCATGCGGCGGCCGCCGTCGCCGCCCTGCGCCGCCGCGGGGTGCCGGAGGCCGACGCCGAGGACGCCGTGCAGGAGGCCCTCGTCGAGGCCGTGCGGGGGTGGGCGCAGGAGCCGCCGCGGGATCCGCAGGCGTGGTTGGTCACGGTCGGCTGGCGGCGGCACCTCGACGTCGTCCGGGCCGAGCGGGCGCGCCGGCTCCGGGAGGAGCGGGCGGGGGAGGAGCCCCCGCCCGGCGACGTGGCCTCGCGGGACGACACGCTGGCGCTGTTCTTCCGCTGCGCCCATCCCGCGCTGACGCCGGCCTCGGCGGTCGCGCTCACCCTGCGTGCCGTCGCCGGCCTCACCACCCGCCAGATCGCCGCCGCCTACCTGGTGCCCGAGCCCACCATGGCGCAGCGGATCAGCCGCGCACGCCGCACGGTGGCGGGCCGGCGCCTCGACGTCCCGGGGGACCTGAGCACGGTGCTGCGCGTGCTGTACCTGGTGTTCAACGAGGGCCACGGGGGCGACGTCGACCTCGCGGCCGAGGCGATCCGGCCCACCCGCGAACTGGCCGGTCTCACCGACGACCCCGAGGCGCAGGGCCTGCTCGCCCTCATGCTGCTCCACCACGCCCGTCGACCGGCCCGCTTCACCGCCGGGGGCGCGCTGGTGCCCCTGGCGGCCCAGGACCGTTCCACGTGGAACACCGCGCTCATCGTGGAGGGCATCGAGGTGCTGCAGCGCGCCCTGGCCCGCGACCGCCTCGGGGAGTACCAGGCCCAGGCGGCCATCGCGGCCCTGCACGCCGACGCGCAGGACGTGGCCGACACCGACTGGCCGCAGATCGTGGAGTGGTTCGACGAGCTGGTCCGCCTCACGGCGGCGAGTCCCGTGGTGCTGCTCAACCGAGCCGTGGCCGTGGGCGAGGCCGACGGGCCGCACGCGGGACTGACGGCGCTGCAGCAGGTCGCCGACACCGTGCCGCGCCACGACGCCGTCCGGGCCCACCTGCTCGAACGCGCCGGGGACGCGGCCACGGCCGCCCGGCACTACCGCCGCGCCGCCGAGCGCGCCGGCAGCGTCGCCGAGCGCGACCACCTCGCCCGGCAGGCGGCCCGCTGCGCGGACCTCGCCGGCCGGGACGCGAGTCGACCGGACCCACCGCCGCAGCCTCCGGGTTTCCCGAGGTGGGCGCCGGGGACGATCGACCGGTGACCACCCCAGCCGGCATCGAGGTCGTCCCCTGGCGTGAGGAGTGGCCGGCGGCCTTCGAGGCCCTGGCCGCTTCGCTGCGGCCCGCGCTCGCCCACCTGCCGGGGGTCGAGATCGAGCACGTGGGATCGACGTCGGTGCCGGGGCTGGCGGCCAAGCCGATCCTCGACGTCGACGTCGTGGTGTCGCGCGACCAGGTGCCGGCCGCCGTCGCCGCACTGGAGGGCCTGGGCTACCGCCACCGCGGCGACCTCGGCGTCACCGATCGGGAGGCCTTCCACCCGCCGGCCGCGCCGGCGGGGGAGATGGCGCGCCACGTGTACGTGTGCGTGCGCGGGACGCTGCACGTGCGCAACCACCTGGCGCTGCGGGAGGTGCTGCGCGCCCGCCCGGACCTGCGCGACGCCTACGGCGCGGTGAAGCTGGCCCTGGCCTCCGAGCCGGGCCTGCGCATCGAGGAGTACCTGGCCCGCAAGTCGGCGGTGGTGCAGCAGGCCCTCGCTCTCAGCGGGCTCACCGTCGCGGAGCGGGAGGAGATCTGGCGGCTCAACGATCCCGACCGCGCCCGCACCCGGGCGGTGCAGGAGGAGTGGGACGCCCAGGCGGAGGCCTTCGACGACGAGCCCGACCACGGGCTGCGCCACCCCGCCGTGCGCGCCGCCTGGCGCGACCTGCTGGCCGGCCTACTGCCCGTGCCGGCCGCCGGCAGCCGCATCGCCGACCTCGGCTGCGGCACCGGCACCCTCACCGACCTGCTCCTCGGGCTCGGACACGGTGCCCGCGGCGCGGACGGCCTCGACGTCTCCCCCCGCATGCTCGACCTCGCCCGGGCCAAGGTGCCGCAGGCGAGGTTCCTGCTCGGCGACGCCGCCACCCCGCCCCTCGCGCCCGCGGCCTACGAGGTCGTCGTGGCGCGGCACGTGCTGTGGGCGCTCCCGGATCCGGCCGCGGCGGTGCGCCGCTGGGTGCGGCTGCTCGCCCCCGGCGGCCGACTGGTGCTCGTCGAGGGCCGCTGGCACACCGGTGCCGGGCTCACCGCCACCGAGGTGGCGACCCTGGTCGCACGGACCGGGTTCGAGCCCGTGCAGCAGGACCTGACCGACCCCGCCCTCTGGGGCGGGCCCATCACGGACCACCGCCACCTGACCCTGGTCCACCTCCCCTGACGGTCGCCCTGCGACCGCGGCCGCCCACGCTCGACGTGCTGAGGCGGGGGAGTCTTCGGTGGACGTGCTCGGTGGGTGCGGGCGTCGCGTGACGCTCGCTTCGCTTCGCTCCTCGACGACCGTGGGGCTGGCGGGCCTCGTTCGTCGAGGAGGCGTCCGTGAGTCGAGGGACGACGTCGACGCCTACGGCTGTCGCGTGACCGCGGTCACGGTCGCTGTTAGCGTCCGGCCATGCCGCTGCGTCGTCGTCCGCTGCTCGTGCTCCTGCTGCTGCTGTGCCTGGGGGTCCCGGGGGCGGCGGTGACCGCTCGTGCCGCTGAGGGCGGGGGGTTGCAGGGTCCGGAGCTGCCGCTCAACGACCTCGAGGCCCTCACCGCACTCACCGGGGCGCAGCTGGCCGATCAGAAGCGGCCCGTGATCGCCCCGGCGCCGCGGCTGCGCGCCGTGCCCCGCGCCCGGTGCGGAGCCGGGTCGCGACCGTTGGCCGGCACCCAGGGCCGGGTCCCGCAGGCCGCGCTCGACGCCCCGGGCGGACGTCGGGGCTGGACCTGCAACACCCGGTGGGTCGCGCGGGTGCCCACCCCCGGCGGGTTCCGGGTGTGGCGCTACACCGACCGCGCCGGACGCACCTGCCTCTACTACGACACCTCTTTCAGCGGTCCGGCCAACGTGCTGAGCCTGCTGGCCGGGCCGACGGTCGGCACCAAGGTCGTCGACGTCACCGACCCGCGCCGTCCGCGCGTGACCGCCACCCTGACGACGCCGGGCATGCTCGCTCCGCACGAGTCCCTGAACCTCCACCCCGGGCGCGGCCTGCTCGCCGCCGCCGTCGGCAACGGTCTGACGCTGCCCGGCACCCTCGACCTCTACAGCGTGGCCCGGGACTGTCGACACCCGCGGCTGCTCTCCCTCACCCCGATCGCCACCGGCCACGAGTCCGGGTGGAGCCCGGACGGACGCACGGTCTGGGTCGCCGGCGGCGCGGGGTACATCTACGCCTTCGACGTCGCCGACCCGACGGCGCCGCGCGAGCTGTGGCGCGGCGGGTACTTCAGTCACGGCCTCACGGTCTCCCCCGACGGCGACACGCTGTTCCAGACCGACCCGATCAACGGCAACCTCGGCCTGCTCGACGTGTCCGCCATCCAGGACCGACGCCCCGACCCGCAGGTGCGCGACCTGTCGCGCATCTCCTGGCGCACGGTGTCGATCCCGCAGAACACCATCCCGTTCACCAGCGGCGGCCGGTCCTACCTCATCGAGTTCGACGAGTTCGCCTTCCGATTCAATCCCGCCACGGTGGCCAACCGGGCGGGGGCGGCGCGCATCATCGACGTCGAGGACCCGCGTCGGCCCCGGATCGTCTCCGACCTCCGGCTGGCGGTGAACATGCCGGTGGAGCACCGGCGCGCGCAGAACGACCCCTCGCCGCTCCAGCCCACCCGGATCCTCGGCAACGCCTTCCACTACTGCGCCGTGCCGCGCACCACCGACCCCACGATCGTGGCCTGCTCGGCGATCAACTCGGGGCTGCGCATCTTCGACATCCGCGACGTGCGGAACCCGCGCGAGATCGGCTACTTCGTGGCGCCGCCCTTCGCCGGCCGACCGCTGGACCTGCTGCCCGGCAACACCGCGATGTCGCAGCCGGCCTTCGACCCCGCCCGGCGGCTGGTGTTCTACTCCGACGCCTCCTCGGGGCTCTACGTCGTGAAGCTCGACCGGCGCTCCTGGCCCCGTGGCTGAGCGGCGCACGCGGGCCGGCGTGATCGCGGTCGGGGTCGCGCTGGTCCTCGGGCTCGGGGTCCTGCTCGGCCGCGTGTCCGCACCCGACGTCGCCGGCCCCGCGCCGGCGCCGGGCGCACCGGCGGCCGTCGACGTCGGCTTCGCGCAGGACATGGCCGCCCACCACGACCAGGCGGTGCTCATGGCCGGACTCGCCCTCACCCGGGCGACGCCGACGGTGCGGGCCGTCGCGGCGTCGATCCTCGGCACCCAGAGCCAGGAGCTGGGGCTGCTGCGCGGCTGGCTGCGGCTGTGGGGGGAGCCGGGGTTCGCGGCGCGTCCGATGGCCTGGGCCGGCTCCGGGGCGTCGGGGACGCCCGGGATGTCCGAGATGTCGGGGATGGCGGGGATGGCGGCCATGCCGGGGGCGGCGTCGACCGCCGACCTGGCCCGGCTCACGCGGGTCACCGGCGCGGCGTTCGACCGGCTGTTCCTGCAGCTGATGATCCGCCACCACCAGGGCGCGCTGCTGATGGTCGACGACGCCCTCGCCCTGGCCCCCCTCACCACCACCCGCGCCGCGGCCGAGGGCATCGCCGCCGCGCAGCTGGAGGAGATCGGCACCATGACCGCCGTCCTGCGCAGCCTCGGCGCCACTCCGCTCCCGGCTCCCTGACGCGGGAAGGGCGGACCTGAGCCCACCCGGAGTGCCGCGC
>NZ_CAXQZB010000064.1:0-29626 GCF_964228225.1 Nocardioides sp. | reverse complement strand
GAGTTCAGACGTGTGATCTTCCGATCTCGCGGATTACGCTGCCGAATGCTTGTGAAGACGTCCCCCGGCGACCACCGCGGACCGGTCAGTCCATGCTCCAGGTGGCGCGGAACTCGGCGGGGGAGAGGGTGGCCAGCTGCTCGCGCACGTGCTCGAGGGTGAAGGCCGCCTCCTCGGGGTCGTCGGCGGGGATGATGAGGGCGAGGGCGCCGTCCTCGCGGTGGCGCAGGACGACGTCGATGCCACGGGTCAGCTCCATCGTGCCGCCCACCATCGCGCACCACAGGTCGAGCACGCTGTAGACGACCTGCCGCACCCGGCCGCGGCGGCGGGGTTCGAGGCCGAGCAGGTAGACCTCGCCGGCGGTGCCGGGGTCGTCGGTGTCGGGCAGGTCGAGCGCGCTCACAGTCCGAGCGTAGGTGTCGGGATCCAGTCGGGTGCGTCGGCGCGGAAGTCGGCGGGCGCGAGGCCCCCGGCCCCGGCCGGCAGCACGCCGAGCAGCGGGACGCCGGTCACGCGGGGCAGGTCGGCGCGGTTGCAGGCGGTGGCGAGGTCGGGCTCGGCCGGCCAGGAGCCGACGACCAGCCCGGCCACGGGCACGCCGCGACGGCGCAGGGCGTCGACGGTGAGCTCGGAGTGGTTGAGGGTGCCGAGCCCGGCCGCGCACACCACCACCGCGCGGGTGTCGTGGGTGCCGGCGAGGTCGGCGGCGAGGTCGAGCAGGGTGCCGTCGGCGAGGTCGAGGCGCACGAGCAGCCCGCCCGCTCCCTCCACGACGACGACGTCGTAGCCCGCCGCCTCCTCACGGATCCGCGCGGCGTGCGCGGCGACGGGGGGCAGGTCCACGCCGGCGCGGCGCGCGGCGGTGTCGGGCGCCAGCGGTTCGGGCAGCTCCACGAACGTGGTGGCGTCCACCCCGCTGAGCCGGGCGACCACCTCGGCGTCGGTCGGTTCCCCGCTCTCGATGCCGGTCTGTGCGGGCTTGATCACCAGCACCCGGTGACCGGCGGCCGTGAGTGCGGCGGCCAGTGCCGCGGTCGCGATCGTCTTGCCGACCTCGGTGGAGGTGCCGGTCACGATCACGACGCGGGGGGCGGCGGCGTCTCGCTGGCTCATGCGTGCTCCTTGGTGACGCTGATGAGGACCTGCACCGCGCGTGCCCAGGCGTCCTCCGGGACGCCGGCGTTGACGGTGACGCGCAGCCGCGACACGCCGTCGGGCACCGACGGCGGCCGGAAGCAGCCCACGCGCACGCCCGCCTCCAGCGCGGCGGCCTGCGCAGCCAGCGCGGCCTGCGGGCTCGGCATCGGCACCGAGAGCACGGCCCCGGAGGAGGGCTCGACGCCGAGCGACGCCGCGAGGTCGGCCATCCGGGTCGCGACGACGTCGCCGAGCGCGGGGTCGGCGCGCATCACGCGCAGCGCCGCGAGGGCTGCCGCGGTGGGTGCGGGCGCCAGGCCGGTGTCGAAGATGAAGGGACGGGCGCGGTTGACCAGGTGCTCGATCAGCGCCGGCGCCCCCAGCACCGCACCCCCCTGGGCGCCGAGCGCCTTCGACAGCGTCGCGGTGACGACGACGTGCGGGTCGCCGCCCAGGCCGGCACGCGCCACCAGGCCGGGGCCGTGCACCCCCACGCCGTGCGCCTCGTCGACCACCAGCAGGGCGTCGTGGCGGCGGCAGACCGCGGCCAGCTCGGCCAGCGGCGCGCGGTCGCCGAGCACCGAGTACACCGACTCGCACAGCACCAGCGCCCGCCCTGCGGGCTGCTGGGCGGCGTGGGCCGCCAGTGCGGCGTCGACGGCCTCGACGTCGTTGTGCGCGACGACGCTCAGCTGCGCCCGCGAGAGGCGGACGGCGTCGATCAGCGAGGCGTGGATGTGGGCGTCGGAGACCACGAGGGTGTCGCGGTCGGCGAGCGCGGTGACAAGCGCGAGGTTGGCGTGGTAGCCGGTGGAGAGCACCAGCGCCGCGGGCTGCTCGAGGTAGTCGGCCAGCGCGCACTCCAGGTGGGTGTGCAGGACCAGGGAGCCGGTGACCAGGCGCGAGGCGCCCGCGCCCCCGCCCCACACGGCGACCGCCTCACGCGCTGCGGCCACCACCTCGGGATGCACCGACAGGCCGAGGTAGTCGTTGCCGGCGAGGTCGATGGTGGTGTCCTCGGCCCGACGGGGGTGCAGCATGCGGGTCAGGCCGGCGTCGTCGCGCGCCTGGGCCTGCGCGGCGAGCCAGTCGCTCCAGCGGGTGCTCATCGGCTCACCCGGCCTGCGCCGCGGCGCGCAGCGCGCGGCCGATCGCGTCGAGGTCGTCGGGGCCGCAGACGAAGGGCGGCATGGTGTAGACGAGGTCGCGGAACGGGCGCAGCCACACGCCCTCGGCCGCCGCCGCCCGCGTGGCGGAGACGACGTCGACGGGGTGGTCGAGCTGCACGACGCCGACGGCGCCGATCCCACGCACGCCGGCCACCCCGGGCAGCGTCGCGATCTCCTGCAGGTGGGTGTCGAGGCGGGCGCCGATGGTGGCCACCTCGCCCTCCCAGTCGCGGGAGGTCAGCAGGTCCAGGCTCGCCAGCGCGACCCGGCAGGCCAGGGCGTTGCCCATGACGGTGGGCCCGTGCATGAGCACCCCGGACTCCGAGGCCGACAGGCCCCGGCCGACGGCGTCGGTGCACAGCACCGCGGCGAGGGTGAGGTAGCCGCCGGTGAGCGCCTTGCCCACGCACGCGATGTCGGGCACGACGCCGGCGTGCTCGCTGGCGAACATCGTGCCGGTGCGGCCGAAGCCGGTGGCGATCTCGTCGCACACCAGCAAGAAGCCGTGCTCGTCGGCGATCGCGCGCATCGCCTGCAGGCATCGCACGTCGTAGGGCCACATCCCGCCCGCGCCCTGCAGCACCGGCTCGACCACGATCGCGGCGATCTCCTCGCGGTGCTGCTCGGCGAGGGCGCGGAACGTCGTCGTCCAGCCCTCGACGTCGCCGCCGGGCGCCGGCGGACGCGGCGCGAAGAGCTGCTGGGGGAGCACGTCGGCGAACATCGAGTGCATCCCGCCCTCGGGGTCGCACACGCTCATGCAGCCGAAGGTGTCGCCGTGGTAGCCGCCCAGGACCGTGAGCATGCGCGTGCGGCCGGGCCGTCCGACGCCGCGCTGGTACTGCAGCGCCATCTTGAGCGCGACCTCCATGCTCACCGAGCCGGAGTCGGCCAGGAACACCCGCTCCAGCCCCGGCGGGGCCAGCTGCACCAGCCGCTGGGCCAGCCGCACGGCGGGGGCGTGGGTGAGGCCGCCGAACATGACGTGGGCGAAGTCGGTGCTGCGCACGGCGTCGTCGAGCTCGGGCACGCCGTAGCCGTGGATGGCCGCCCACCACGACGACATGCCGTCGACCAGCTCGCTGCCGTCGGCCAGGTGCAGCCGCACCCCGCGGGCGCCGACGACCTCGCGCACCGGTGTGGGGTCGGTCATGGAGGTGTAGGGGTGCCAGACGTGCTCGCGGTCGTAGTCGAGCAGCGTCATCGCCGCGGCACTCCTGTCAGGTCGCGCAGGGTCGGGTCCGGATCGGTCCAGGTCGGGGCAGGTCGCCTCAGGCGTTGGGGGCGAGCTCGGTGCCGGCGCCGCGCTTGCGCTTGGCGGGGTCCACCGAGCCGGCGGGTCGGGCCGCGGCGTCGGACGCCTGCTGGGCGGTGTGCTCCTCCGAGCCGAGCACCACGAAGCCGTGGTCGCGGATCAGCTCGAGGTCGGCCTCGGCGGCCTGGCCCTCGCTGGTGAGGTAGTCGCCGAGGAAGATCGAGTTGGCCACCTGGAGCGCGAGGCCCTGCAGCGTGCGCAGGTGCATCTCGCGGCCGCCGGCGATGCGGATCTCCTTGTCGGGGCACACGAAGCGCGCCATCGCCAGGATCTTCAGGCAGCGGATGGGGGAGAGCTCCCAGGTGTTCTCGTACGGGGTGCCGTCGAAGGGCATGAGGAAGTTGATCGGGATGGAGTCGGAGTCCAGCTCCTTGAGCGCGAACAGCGCCTCCACCAGTTGCTCGTCGGTCTCGCCCAGACCGGCGATCAGGCCCGAGCAGGGCGAGAGCCCGGCCGCCTTGGCCTTGCCGACGGTGTCGACGCGGTCGGCGTAGGTGTGGGTCTGCACGATCTGGTCGTGGTGGCTCTCGGCGGTGTTGATGTTGTGGTTGTAGGCGTCGACGCCGGCCTCGCGCAGCTTCTCGGCCTGGCCGTCCTTGAGCAGGCCCAGGCAGGCGCAGACCTCGACCTCGGGGTGCTCGGACTTGATGGCGCCGACCATGTCGGTGACCCGGTCGATGTCCTTGTTCGTGGGGCCGCGGCCCGAGGACACCATGCACACCCGGGTGGCACCGCCCTTGAGGCCGGCCGCCGCCTGAGCGAGCGCCTCGTCGGTCTGCAGCCACTTGTACTTCAGGATGTCGGCGGTCGAGCCGAGCGCCTGGCTGCAGTAGTTGCAGTTCTCGGGGCACAGGCCGGACTTGAGGTTGACCAGGTAGTTGACCTTCACCGTGTTGCCGAAGTGGGCCCGGCGCAGCCGCGAGGCGGCCGCCACGAGGTCCATCAGCTCGTCGTCGTGCGCGCGGAGGACCGCGAGGGCGTCGTCCTCGGTGGCGGGCTTGCCGTCCAGGACGCTGCTGGCGAGCTGATCGAAGGGCGAAGTCATGGTCCTCAGTATGCCGTTGCGCGGCCCCGCCCCCGTGGGGTGTCCGACCTCCCGGACACCCCTCGCCCCGGGTGCGGGACCGGTCGGTGGTCGCCCGTGCCGGTCGGCGGCTTTGCGATGGCGCGATAGGCAACACCGATCAGCGGTGTGGCCCGCGGCGCTTGCCAGCCGACCTAAAGTCCATAAACTCAGTCGAGTTACATCAATCCGGGTCGTCCTCGCGCCCTCCCTGAGCCGGGACGACCCCGGTCCCCACCCACCGCCCGAGAACCAGGACAGCGTCCATGATCGAGATCTCCGGTCTCACCAAGACCTACGGCACCACCCGCGTGCTCGACGGGATCGACCTGCGCGTCGACGACGCCCGCATCGCCGCCGTCGTCGGCCCCAGCGGCGCCGGCAAGAGCACGCTGGCCCGCTGCCTCACCCTGCTCGAACGCCCCACCGGCGGCTCGGTGGTCGTCGAGGGACGCGACCTGGCCCGGCTCTCGGGCGCCGACCTGCGGGTCGCGCGGCGCCGCATCGGCACGGTCTTCCAGTCCGCCAACCTGCTGCGCCGCCTCACGGCCGCGCAGAACGTCGCCCTCCCGCTGCGCCACGCCGGCGTGGGGGAGGCCGAGACCCGGGCGCGGGTGGGGGAGCTCCTCGAGCGCGTGGGCCTGCTCCACCGCGCCACCGCCTACCCCTCCCAGCTCTCCGGGGGCCAGCGCCAGCGCGTCGGGATCGCCCGCAGCCTGGCGCTGCGCCCCTCGGTGCTGCTCGCCGACGAGGCCACCTCCGGCCTCGACCCCGACGCCACCGCCTCGGTCCTGCGCCTGCTCACCGAGCTGCGCGACGACCTCGGGGTCACGATCGTCGTCATCACCCACGAGATGGACGTCGTGCGCGGGGTCGCCGACCACGTCGCCCGCCTCGACCACGGCCGCATCGTCGAGCAGGGGCCCGTGGCCGACATCGTGCGCGGCACCGACTCCGAGCTCTCCCGCTCGCTGCTGCCGCTGCCCGCCGAGGTCGACGCCGGCGGGCGCACCCGCTGGCACGTGCGCTATCGCGGCGAGGTCGTGCCCACCTGGCTGAGCCAGCTCGAGCGCAGCCTCGGCGGCGACGTCGCCGTGCTCGCCGCCCTGGTCGAGAGCAGCGGCGGGGTCAGCCTCGGGCGCCTCACCCTCGGGCTGGACCCCGCGCTGCCCGCCGAGCGCGTGCACGCGGTGCTGGCCGAGCTGGGCCTGGCCGCCGAGCACGTCGAGGCCCCCGGGGCGCAGGCCGAGCCGGCGCGGATCCTGCCGATCACCGCCGAACTGCCCGTCGTCGGCACCGTCGTCGGTACCGCCTCCGGTGAGGAGCCCGCGGCATGAGCGCGCTCATCGCGACCCCGTGGCCCGAGGTGCCCGACCTGCTGGTGCCCGCGCTGGGCGAGACCGCCCGCATGGTGCTGGTGGTGATGTCGATCGTGGTGGTGCTGGGCGGCCCGCTCGGGCTGCTGATCCACAACACCTCCCCGCTCGGCCTGTTCCCGCACCGGGGCGTGCACGCCGCGATCAGCTGGATCGCCAACCTCGGCCGCTCGCTGCCGTTCCTGGTGCTCATGGCCGCGGTGATCCCGGTGACCAAGCTGGTCTTCGGCACCACCATCGGCTTCCAGGCCGCGATCATCCCGATGTCGATCGCCGGCGTCGCGTTCTTCGCCCGGCTCACCGAGAACGCTGTGCGGGAGGTGCCGCGGGACCTGCTCGACGTCGGCGTCGCCACCGGCGCCACCCGGGGCCAGATCATGCGCGGCATCCAGCTGCGCGAGGCGCTGCCCGGGCTCGCGGCCGGCCTGACGCTCAACATCGTGGCGATGATCGAGTACTCCGCCATCGCCGGCGCGATCGGCTCCGGCGGGGTCGGCTACCTCGCGGTCAACTACGGCCACCGCCGCTTCGACGACAACATCATGATCGCCTGCATCGTGGTGCTGGTCTGTCTCGTCCAGGCCATCCAGTTCTCGGGGGACCGCGTGGTGCGCGCCCTCACCCACTGACCGTCCCACTGACCGTCCCGCCCACCCGATCCGCACGACGGCGCCACCCCGGCGTCGTCGCCCCGCGAGCCCTCCCCGCTCGCTCTCCACCCCTCCCGGCGTCGACACCGGGCAGGTCGTCCCGGCCTGCCCGTGCGAACGCCACCCCGAAAGGAAGCACCGATGTCCACCACCCACGACCGCACCGACCAGCAGTCCGGCGGTTCCCACGGGGCCCACGGGGCCCACGGCGCCGACCTCGGCCTCGGCGGAGGGCGGCCCGCGTGGCTGCTGCCCGCCGGAGCCCTCGCGATCATCCTGGCCGTCGTCGCCGGGTTCGTGTTCCTCAACCGCGGCGAGACCGAGAAGGCCGTGGCCGGTTCGGCCTTCGGCAGCGACTTCAAGATCGCCTACCAGGCCAGCTCGGCCAGCGAGGCGGCGTTCCTGGAGTACCTCAACGAGGAGATCGCCCCCGACTACGGCGTCACCATCTCCGGGGTCGGCATCGAGGACGGGAACCAGCTCGACCAGGCCACGGCCGACGGCGAGTACATCGGCAACATCTACCAGCACAAGCACTGGCTCGCGCAGGTCATCGACGCCACCGGGATGAAGCTCACCGCCCTCGGGCCGGTGTTCCAGTGGTCCTACTCGATCTACTCCTCGCAGCACTCCTCGCTGGAGGACCTGCCGCAGGGGGCCGAGATCGCCCTGCTCAACGACCCCGCCAACACCGCCCAGGCGCTGTGGATCCTCGAGCGTGCCGGTGAGATCACCTTCAAGGACGGCGTGGACCCCTGGGCCGCCACCGAGCAGGACGTCGCCACCAACCCGCGCGACCTGCAGTTCACCTACATGGAGTACGGCGCCGGGCCGCGCACGCTCGACTCGGTCGACGCCGTCATCGACTACAACATGTCCTTCGTCGACGCCGGCACCCCGGAGGAGTACCAGATCCTCGCCCCCGACGCCCCGAACGAGTTCGCGGGCCAGCTCGTGGTCGGCACCGACTACCTCGAGGACCCCCAGGTCGAGGTGCTGAAGAAGGTCTTCTTCGACCCCCGCGTGCAGGACTACCTCGCCACCAACACCGACCCGAACCTGCAGGGCCAGCTCGCCCCCGTCTCCGCGACCTGACCCCGCCCTCCGGACCGGGCGGCCCGGCGGGGCCGCACTCCCTCGCCGGGCCGCCCGTCCGGGTTCAGAACCTGCTCGACCTCACCCCTCACCCGACCCTGCGTCTCGAAGGAGTCACCATGACCAGCACCCCCGTCCGTCCCACCGGCAGCAGCACTGGCAGCACTGGGCCCGTGCGACCCGGGTCCCCGGAGCTCACCGCGTTGCTCGACCGCATCTCGGTCGGCGCCAGCGACCGCGACCGTCACCGTGTGGCGCCGTTCGAGCAGATCGCCTGGATCACGCAGGCCGGTCTGGGGCGGCTCCGCGTGCCGGTCGCCGAGGGTGGCGGCGGCGCGAGCGTGCGGGAGTTCTTCGCCACCCTCATCGCGCTCGCCGAGGCCGACTCCAACGTCGCCCACATCCTGCGCACGCACTACTGGTTCGTGGAGCAGCAGCTGGCCAGCGCCGACCCCGAGGCCCGTGCCCGCGGTCTGGCCCTCATCACCGCCGACCAGCTGGTGGGCAACGGGTTCAGCGAGCAGAGCACCCGACCCGTCGGGCTGTACTTCGACACCACCCTCACCCCGGACCCCGCGGGCGGCTACCGACTCAACGGCACGAAGTTCTACTCCACCGGCACCCTGTACTCCGACTACACCCAGATCTGGGCCGCGGCACCCGGCGGTCGCATCGCCGGAGCCGTCGTGCCGATCGACCGCGAGGGCGTGACGGTCGAGGACGACTGGGACGGCTTCGGCCAGCGCCTCACCGGCACCGGCACGACCCGGCTGGAGAACGTGCACGTGGCACCCGAGGAGTTCTTCGACCTCGGCGACCCCGACGACCAGGGCGACCCCGGCTATCAGGGCGCCTTCCTGCAGCTCTACCTCCAGGCCGTGACCGCCGGCATCCTGCGCGCCGTGCGCAACGACGCCGTCGCGCTGGTGCACCGGCGGGCCCGGAACTTCAGCCACGCCGCCAGCACCTCGGCCGCCCAGGACCGCCAGGTGCTGCAGGTCGTGGGGGAGATCTCCGCCGACGCCTTCGCCGCCGAGGCGATCGTGCTCGCCGCCGCCGACGCCATCCAGGACGCGGTGGACTCGGTGCACGACGGTGTGCCCGACCCGCGGGTCGCCGAAGCCGCCCAGTTCGCGGCCGCGCAGGCCAAGGTCGCCGTCGACCGGTTCTCCTACGCCACGGCCGCGCGGCTGCTCGACGTCGGCGGCGCCTCGGCCACCCAGTCGGTGCACAACCTGGACCGGCACTGGCGCAACGTGCGCACCGCCTCGACCCACAACCCGACCTTCCTCAAGGCCTCGGCCATCGGCGACCACCTGGTCAACGGCGTCGGGTTCCCGGGCAACGCCTACTTCTGAGCCGTGGCCCCTCGGGGGCGCTCGTCTCCTCCACCCACTCCATCCACCCCACCACTCCGTCTCGGGAGAATCGATGTCCTCCATCGGACTGCTGTTCGTCGGCGCCGTCCTGCTCATCAACGGCGTCATGCTGCTCGGCGGTGTCGACACCAAGACCGCCGGCGTGTTCAACCTCTTCGTCGGCGGGTTGCAGACCCTCATCCCGACCTACCTGGTCGTGACGGCCGACTCCGCCGACGCCGTGCTCGGCGCCTCGGGGATCTTCCTGTTCGGCTTCACCTACCTCTACGTCGGCATCACGAATCTCGCCGGTTACGAGGGCACGGGCCTGGGCTGGTACTCCGCGTGGGTGTCGGTGCTCGCGGTGGGCTTCGGCGTCGTCAACTGGGTGCGCTTCGACGACCCCGCCACGGCGCTGCTGTGGTTCCAGTGGTCGGTGCTGTGGGCGCTGTTCTTCGCTCTCATCGCCCTCGGTCGCAGCGAGCTGACCACCCTCACCGGCTGGTTCGCCATCATCGCCTCAGTGACCACCTGCACCGTGCCCGGCTTCGTCGGGCTGCTCGGGGAGGCCGTGCCCGTGGGTGTCGTGGCGGCCGCCCTGATCGCCACCGCGGCGGTCGTGGCCGCGATCGGGATCCGCACCGTGCCCGCGGCGCTCGCCACCCACCGGTCCGCGCCGGCGCCCGCACCGGTGCCGGTCGGCGTCTGACTCCCGCCCCGGCGCCGGCGGTTCCGCCATGACCGTCGGTGCCGGGGCGGGCGCCCGCGCCCTGTGCCGGTCCGCGCCGTCAGGCGCGGGAGTGCCGACGGCCCCGCCGCGCGGGGGCCATCGGGCCCGGGTCGGGCGGGGCGGCGAGTCGTGCCGCCACCAGTGCGGGGGCCGTGCGGCGGGCCACGTCGAGCACCGCGGGACGGCGGCGGTGGGCCAGGAAGTTCGGACCCATCACCGTGAGGTCGTCGGTGCCGGGCTCCAGCCGCACCACCCGCGCGCCGTGGGCGCGCAAGAGCCGCACCTCCTCGTCCACCCGGCGGGTCATGGCGGCGCGCACCAGGCGTTCGAGGCGGCTCAGTCCGCGGCCCGGGGCACCGCCGTGGGTCGACATCGGTGCCACGATCGCGACCTCGCGGATCCGCCCCGTGCGCACCGCGGGGAGCAGCAGGTCGGCCGACGTCGGCGACACCGCGCCGCCGTCGAGGTAGCGACGCCGGCCGATCGTGACCGGGGGGAACAGGCCGGGGACCGCCCAGGACGCCGCCAGTGCCGGTGCGAGCCGGGCGCGCGGGGCGTCGGGTCGCCCGAACGCCACCCGCTGACCGGAGCGGGCGTCGGCGGCGACGAGCCAGGTGGCCGGGTGCGCCACCCAGCCGCTGGGCCGCTCGGCCAGGGCGTGCCCGAGCCGGTGGAGGAAGCCAGCGTCGCCGCCGCCGCGGGGCAGCAGCCCGGCTGCGAGGGCGAGACCGTCGGCGTGACCGCGCAACGCGGCGGAGGCCAGCCCGAGCGCGGGCAACGACGGCCGGGGGAGCGAGGGCAGCGGCGCCACCGGGTGGCGCACGTGCTGCAGCAGTCGCGGATCGGCGTCGGGCTCCTCGTCGAGCGCGCGCACGACCTCGGCGGCGCTCAGGCCCGCGCCCAGCATCGCGGCGAGCTCGGCGCCCGCGGAGGTTCCCACGAGGATCTCCGGGTCCTGCCAGCCGGCGTCGGCCAGGGCCGCGACGACGTGCGCGCTCCAGGCGAACCCCAGCGTGCCGCCACACCCGAGCACCAGTGCTCGCATCCCGTTACCTCGTCTCCTGCGTTGCGGAACCGCGTGTCAGAAGCGGAATCTAGTGTCAGTCCGGGGCCGGCACCAGTAGCGTTCACCCGTGACCGGCCCCGCGAGCAGTCCTGCCACCAGCGCTGGGACGCGGGCCGAGCGCCGTCGCGAGCAGGTGCGACGCGAGATCCTCGAGGCCGCCTTCGAGTGCTTCGCCGAGCAGGGCTACCACCACACCGGGATCGCCGACATCGCCGCGCGCCTCGGCATGGGGCACGGCACCTTCTACCGCTACTTCGCGAACAAGCGCGACATCGTCGACCACGTCATCACCGACGTCATCGACCGGATCCTGCAGGCGCTCTCGGCCGAGAACGCCGCCGGCGCGGCCGCCACCCTGGCCGACTACGAGGCCCAGTCCGAGCGCATCGGCCGGGCGCTGGCGCGGATCCTGGGTGAGGACCCCCGCCTGGCGCGGCTGCTGCTCTTCGACGCCCCGGCCGTCGACGACGCCCTGCGCGAGCGGGTCCTGGACTTCCTCGAGACGGCGGTGACCCTGACCGGCGGCTACCTCTCCCACGGCATCGCCGCGGGCTACCTGCGCGCCGACCTCGACGTCGAGGCCACGGCCCGCGGGATCAACGGGATGATCCTCGGCACGGTGATCGCGGCGCAACGCGATCCCGCCGCGGCGTCGCAGGAGCGGATGAGCCGTGCAGTGCGCCGGTTGATGTACGACGGGATCGCGGCCCGCGGCTGAGCGCTAGCCGAGGCCGGCCGGGACCGGCGGCACCCTCAGGTCCCGGGTGAGCGTCAGCGTGTCCGTGGGCCCGCCGACCGGGTCGACGACGGCCACCGACCCGAGCGGCACCGACGTCGGTCGGCCCCCACCGGTGGGATCGACGTCGCGGACCCCCAGCACGGCGGTCCGGTCGCGCAGGCCGCCGAGGAGCAGCCCGCTCGCTCGGACGTCGCCGAGGTCGACCTCGCGACCGCGCTCGTCCACGACCCGCTCCAGAGCCACCTCGCCGATCCGCACCACCAGCCACGGGTCGTCCGCCGGCTCCCAGCCCCGGCCGGGCCAGTACGGCGTCCACCCGCTGACCGTGACGCGGCACGTCACGGTGGCGCGCCACCCCGGGCGGTCCGTGGTCCAGGCGCCGCAGGGCCGCGGGCTCCCCGGGGCGTCGAGCGCCCCGAGCGCCGCGGCGTCGCCCGACGGCGTGGCGCCCGGCGCCGCCTCCTGCGCGGCACCGTCGTACTCGACCCGGATCCGCAGGTCCTGCGCCGTCCGCTCCGACACGACGACGGCGGTGGTGGTGCGGCCGCCGCCGCTGATGCCGCGGCCGTCCATCACGACCGTGTACGGGTCGGGCACGGCCACGCCGTCCTCCGGCGGTCCGGAGCCGGCCACGAGGCTGATCCGCGTCGGCGCCACCCCGGCGGTGGCGAGCAGCCCGCCCCACGGCGCACCCTCGGTGGTGAACGCGACCTGCACCGGCACGAACCGCGCGTCGTCCGGTGCGTCGACGCCGTCGGTGTCGGTCTGGTCGACGTCGAGCACGTCGTCGGCGTCGAGGTGGTCCACGGGGGTCCCGAGGGCCACCGTCACGGTGCCGGTGGGCACGCGGAACTCCACGGGCGTGGCGGTGACGACGGCGTCGTCGACCCGGATCGTCGCCCCCGCCGGGGCCGTGGGGGCACAGCCGGTGAGGCTCGTCGCGAGGAGCGTGGTGGTCAGGAGTGGTGTCGCGACGGCCAGGACCGTGCGGCAGCCCCGAGATGCCTGCATCACGACCACCCCGGGCGCCCCCGGCAGGACTCGAACCTGCAACCCGCGGATTAGAAGGCCGCTGCGCTATCCGTTGCGCCACGGGGGCTCGGGGCCGTTGGGGCCCCGGTGCTCAGTCTGGCAAGCGGGTGGGAGGCTCAGTCGAGGAGGGCCTCGAGGCGCTCGAGCTGGGCGGCCGCGAGCTCGGGCACGGCGATGCTGCCGGTCACGCCGAACTCGTTGACCAGCACCGTGGTGAGGTTGTTGCCCAGCCGGGTGGCCACGCCGGTCACCGAGGCGGGGAAGGACTGGCCCTCGGCCTCCAGGGTGCCGGCCAGGGTCAGGGTGAGCTGCTCGTCGGCGCCCGCCACCGTGACGGCGTCGTCGACCGTCACCTGCAGGTCCAGGGTGACGCCGTCCTCGGTGGTGGTCGTCACCGCGGTGCAGCCCTCGAGCTGGTCGGCGAAGCCGGTGAGGGCCTGGCTCACCTGGTCCACGGAGTCGTAGGACGACGCGCCGCTGCCGATCATGACGCTCTCGTCGGGCGAGGCGAACTCGGTGCGGGCCTCCTCGGCGGGGTCGCCCGCCACCTCGTCGAAGCCGTCGACCTCCGCCAGGCAGGTGCCCGCGAAGATCGTGGAGTCCTCGTCGTCGGTGGGCTCGCGCTCGAGGAACCCGGCCGGCACCTCGCCCGCGGTGGTGAGGATGCTGGCGAGGTCGTCCTCGCTCAGCACGGTCACGGCCGGGCCGTCACCCGCGCCGGCGTCGTCCTCACCCCCGCCGCCGCACGCGGCGAGGACGGAGAGCGGGAGGGCCAGGGGGAGGACCAGCGCGGCGAGGCGCACGCGGGAGCGGGAGCAGGGAGTCACCGGCGCACAGTAGCGCCGCGCCCCGGCGCCGGCCAGGGTCCAGGGCGGGCCCCGGGGACCCGCCTCAGCGGCGGTGCTCGGCCATCCACGCCTCGACGGCGTCGGGCTCGCGGGGCAGCGACGCCGAGAGGTTGCGGTGGCCCTCGGCGGTGACGAGCAGGTCGTCCTCGATCCGGATGCCGATGCCGCGCAGCTCCTCGGGCACGAGCAGGTCGTCGGCCTGGAAGTACAGCCCCGGCTCGACGGTGAGCACCATGCCCTCGGCCAGGGTGCCCTGGGCGTAGGCCTCGGGGGCCGCGCGGCCGCAGTCGTGCACGTCGAGGCCGAGCATGTGGCTGGTGCCGTGCAGCGTCCAGCGGCTGTAGACCTTCGACTCCGGGTCCAGGGCCTCCTCGGCCGGCACCGGCAGCAGGCCCAGGCCCTCCAGGCCGTGGGCGAGCACGCGCATGGCGGCCTCGTGCGGGTCGGCGAACCGCGCGCCGGGGCGCACGGCGTCGAAGCCTGCCTGCTGGGCGTCGAGCACGAGCTGGTAGAGCTCGCGCTGGAGCGGGGTGAAGGTGCCCGAGACCGGCAGCGTGCGGGTGACGTCGGCGGTGTAGAGCTCGCGGCCCTCCACGCCCATGTCGAGCAGGACGAGGGTGCCGGGCTCGATGGGGCCGTCGTTGTCGATCCAGTGCAGCACCGTGGCGTGCGCGCCGCCGCCGACGATCGAGTCGTAGCCGAGGTCGTTGCCCATCGCCCGGGCCCGGCGGAAGAAGGTGCCCTCGATCCACCGCTCCCCGTACTGCAGCACCCGCTCCCACTCCTCCACGGAGTCCTGGAAGCCCAGGGCGGTGATGTCGCAGGCCTCCTGCAGCTGCCCGACCTCCCAGTCGTCCTTGATCAGCCGCAGCTCCGAGAGCACCCGGGCCAGCTCGTCGTCGCGCCCCGCGTCGCCCTCGACCGCGGCGTCGACGCTCGCCGAGACGCCGCGGTGCACCCGCGTCTTGCCGCCGCCCAGGGCCGCGGGGAGGTCGTCGGCGTGGCGCACCTCGAGGCCCAGGGCCTCGGAGAGCTCGCCCAGCGAGGGCCGCTTGCCCACCCACAGCTCGCCGTACTGCCGGTCGCGGAAGAACTCGTCGGTCTCGCGCCCGCTGCGCGGACGGGCGTAGAGCACGGCCTCGCCGTCGTCGATCACCAGCGTGGCGTCGGTGGTCTGGTTGCCGGTGAGGTGCACGTGGGCGGTGTCGACGCGGAACCGGTAGTCGGTGTCGTTGGCGCGCACCTTGTAGCCGCCGCCGGGGATCACGAGCCGTTCGCCGGGGAACATCTCGGCGAGGCGGGCGCGGCGGGCGGCCGCGTGGTCGGCCACCTCGCGCCGGGCGACGGCGGCCTCGCGGTCGGCCCAGCCGGTGCGCATGAACGCCGCCCAGGCGGCGGGCACCTTCGGGTCGTGGGACTCCGTGCCGTCCGTGCCGGTCTGCTCGCCCTGCCCGATCTGCTCGCTCACATCCAGCACCCTACGCCTCGTCGCCGACGACCGGACGGGGGTCGCGGACCTCCCTCGCCGGTCAGGACGGCCCGTCGCCGCCCGTCCGCGCGAGGAGAAAGCCCTGCTCACGCTAGGGTTCGCCCTATGCGCACGCGTCACGACAGCCTCGTCTTCACCGCGGTGGTGAGCGTGGCGGTCGTCCTCGGCGCGGGCGTGATGATCGCCGTGCTGGCCGTCAGCGGCGCCCCCGGCGTCGTGCTGCTGGCGCTCGCCCTCGCCGCGGTCCCGGTCGGCCCGCTGCTCGCGGCCTACCTCTGGCTCGACCGGTACGAGCCCGAGCCCCGCTCGCTGCTCGCCAGCGGCCTGCTGTGGGGCGCGGTCGTCGCCACCGCCGCGGCGCTGCTCATCGACGGCGTCGGGGGACTGGTGGTGCCGCTCACCGGCGACACCGGGCTCGTCGTCGTCACCCCGCTGGTGGAGGAGGCCGCCAAGGGGGCGTTCCTCCTCATGCTGCTGTGGTGGCGACGCGCCGAGCTCGACGGCATCCTCGACGGCCTGGTCTACGCCGGCATGGTCGGGATCGGGTTCGCCTTCACCGAGAACGTGCTCTACCTGATCGCGGCGTGGAACGGCACCGACGCCCTCGGGCCCGGCGGCCTGGTGGGCGTCACCGGCACCTTCGTGCTCCGCTGCGTCCTCAGCCCCTTCGCCCACCCGCTCTTCACCGCCTTCACCGGCCTCGGGGTCGGCCTGGCCGTCTCCTCCCGCCACGGCGCGGTGCGGGTGGGAGCGCCGCTGGTCGGCTACACCACCGCCGTGATCGCCCACGCCGTGTGGAACGCCGCCACGGTGCAGGGCCTGGGGCTGTTCGCCGGCGTCTACGTCGTGCTGTTCCTGCCCGCCCTGGCCGTCCTGGTCGGGATCGCGGTGTGGGCGCGCAGCAGCGAGCGCCGGCTGCTGGCCACGGCCCTGGCCGACGCCGCCGCCCGTGATCTCCTGCCCGCCACCGACATCGGCTGGGTCGTCGACCTCCGGGCCCGGCGCGCCGCCCGCGCCCACGCCGCCGCCGTCGGCGGGCCCGGTGCCGCCCGGGCGATGGCGCAGTACCAGCAGGCCGTCATCGAGCTCGGCTTCCTGCACCACCGCCTGCTGCGCGGCACCCCGCCGCAGGACTGGCAGGACCGCGGCGCCGACCACGTCGCCCGGATCCGCCGCCTCCGCCCCCACATCGCCTTCCCCGGACAGGTCGTGCCCGTCGCATGAGCGCTCGTTCCCTCGACGCCCGCATGGTGACCGCGCTGGTGCAGCTGCGCCAGTCGCTGGTCGCCGCCCCGCTGCCCTTCGAGCTCCCCGAGACGGCGGCGCTGGCCGCCGATCGCGCCCGGATGATCGACCAGCTCGAGGACTACCTCATCCCGCGCATGGCCACCCTCGAGGCCCCGCTGCTCGTCGTCGTCGGCGGCTCCACGGGGGCGGGCAAGTCGACGCTGGTCAACTCCCTGGTGGGGGAGCGGGTCACCGTGCCCGGCGTGCTGCGTCCCACCACCCGCTCGCCCGTGCTGGTGCACCACCCCGAGGACGCCGGCTGGTTCGGCCAGGACCGTCTGCTGCCCGAGCTGGTGCGGGTCGACTACACCACCGACGACCCCGACCGGATCCAGCTGGTGCCCTCCGCGGCGGTGCCGCGCGGGCTGGCGATCCTCGACGCCCCCGACGTCGACTCGGTGGAGGAGCGCAACCGGCTGCTCGCCACCCAGCTGCTCGCCGCGGCCGACCTGTGGCTCTTCGTCACCTCCGCGGCCCGCTACTCCGACCAGGTGCCGTGGGAGCACCTGCGCCACGCCGCCGACCGCAACGCCTCGGTCGCGATCGTCCTCGACCGCACGGCCGACGACGCCGTGCCGGTCGTGCGCACCCACCTGGCGCGGATGCTGGCGGCCCGCGGGTTGAAGGACTCCCCACTGTTCTGCGTGGCCGACGGCCAGGTCGACGACGACGGCCTGCTGCCCGCCGGCCACGTCGCCGAGATCCGTCGCTGGCTGGAGTCGCTGGCCGCCGACGCCGATGCCCGGCAGGCGGTGGTGCGCCAGACCCTGGAGGGCGCGGTGCGCCTGGTCACGCTGTCCAGCTACCCCATCGCCGACGCCGTCGCCTCCCAGCACGAGATCGCCGTGCGGCTGCACGCCGACGCGGTCGCCGCCGTCGAGGCGGCGGCGGCCACCCTGGCGGCGGCCAGCGCCGACGGCACCCTGCTGCGCGGCGACCTGCTCGCCCGGTGGCGCGAGTTCCTCGGCGGCACCGACCTGCTGCGTCCCGTGGAGGGGCGTGTCGGCGGGCTGCGCGAGCGCCTCGTGAACACCCTCAAGGGCAAGCCGCAGCAGGCCGAGCGGGTGCTCGCCGGGCTGGAGGCCTCCCTCGTGGCGCTCGTGGCCGAGCACGCCGAGCGGGTCGCGGGCGACGTCGCCGCGGTGTGGGAGGCCGACCCCGCCGGCGCGGCGGCCCTCGCGGCGGACCCCGACCTGCGCCGCGCGTCGCGCGACCTGCCCCGCCGCACCGAGCGGGCCGTGCGCGCCTGGCAGGAGGACCTCGCGGCGCTCGTGCGCGACGAGACCGCCACCAAGCGCACCAGCGCGCGCTTCCTGGCCCTCGGCGTCAGCGGCCTGTCGGTGGTGCTGGCGGTGCTCGCGGTGGCCGGTGAGCCCGACGCCGGCGCGGCGGAGCCGACGGCCGCCGGGCGGGCGCTGCTCGACAGCATCGTGGGCGCCTCGGTGAGCGCGACCCTGATCGAGCGGGCCCGACGTTCCTGGGAGCAGCGGGTCACCGCTGTGCTGCACGACGAGTCCGCCCGCTATCTTGCGCTGGTCGACGGGCTCGTGGGAGAGCCCCAGGCGGCCGCTCGGCTGCGTGAGGCGGCCCGCCGTGTCGACGACCTGCGTTTCGAGGTGTCGCGCGGCGACGCCGGTTCGGGAGAGACCGCATGACCGATCAGCCCGTCAGCACCACCCCGCCCCGCACCTGGGGGGCGGAGATGGGCGCGCGCGTCGCGGCACTGGAGGCCGCCGTGGCCGCCGGGCAGGGGCGGCTGGACGCCGCGCTGATCGAGGACGTACGCGGGGCGATCGACCGCGCCTCGGGCCGGCTGCGGCTCTCGGCCCAGCACACCGTCGTCGCCATCGCCGGCGCCACCGGCTCGGGCAAGTCCTCCACCTTCAACGCCCTCAACGGGCTGGAGCTGTCCTCCACCGGCGTGCGGCGTCCCACGACCTCCTGGGCCACCGCCTGCGTGTGGGGCAGCGAGGGCGCCGAGGAGCTGTTGTCCTGGCTCGGCATCCCGCCGCGGCACCAGACGATGCGCGAGTCGATGCTCGACACCCAGGTGGCCGACCGCGAGCTCGACGGCGTCGTGCTGCTCGACCTGCCCGACCACGACTCCACCGAGGTGGCCCACCACCTCGAGGTCGACCGTCTCGTCGAGCTCGCCGACCTGCTGGTCTGGGTGCTCGACCCGCAGAAGTACGCCGACGCCGCGATCCACGACCGCTACCTCGCGCCGCTGCGCACCCACGCCGGGGTCATGCTGGTGGTGCTCAACCACATCGACTCCGTGCCCGTCGACCGCCGTCAGGCGATGGTCGACGACGTGCGCCGCCTGCTCGACCTCGACGGGCTCACCGACGTCCCCGTCTTCCCGATCTCGGCCACCGAGGGCACCGGCGTCACCGCGCTGCGCGCCGAGATCGTCAACCGCGTCGCCGCCAAGCGGCAGACCCGCGACAAGATGATGGCCGACCTCCGGGCGGTCGCCCTGCGGCTGGCCGAGGCCACCGGCGACGGCACGCCGCGCGACCTCGGGCCCGTCCAGGTGGAGGCCGTGGTCTCCGCGGTGGGCGACGCCGCCGGTGTCGCCACGCTGGGCGCCGCCGTCGAGTCCGCGGCCCGGCGCCGGGTCGCGCGCGCCGTCGCCTGGCCGCCGCTGCGCGCCCTCGCCGGTCGCGGCGGGGAGAGCGACGAGCTCGCGGACCGGCTCAGCTCGCTGGGCCGCGGGGAGTCCCTGGCGGTGCCGCCGGTGGCGCGCGAGCGCGTGCTCGCCGCCGCCCGCACCCTCGGCGACGACACCGCCGCCGGTCTGGCCGCGCCGTGGGCCGACGCCGTGGGCTCCGCCGCGCTCCGCGGCGGGGAGGCGCTGACCACGCGACTCGATGCCGACCTGCCCGCCGTCGACCTGCGGGCCACTGCGCTGCCCGGGTGGGCCGGCGCGGTGCGCGCGTTGCAGTGGCTGCTGCTCCTCGGCGCGGTCGGCGGCCTGGGCTGGACCGGCTACGCCGCCGTCGACGGCTCGCTGGGCGACGTCGCCGTCGCCGGAGCACCGGCACCGGTCGTGCTGCTCGTGGTGTGCCTGGTGGTGGGGCTGGTGCTCGGCGTGGCCGCGCGCGCCAAGGTCGCGGCAGCCGCGACCGCCGCCCGCGAGGAGGCGGAGTCGGCGCTCACCGATGCCGTGCGCACCGCCGCCCGCGAGTCCCTCATCACCCCCGTCGGTCAGGAGCTGGCCGCGCACGCGGCCGTGCGTCGCGCGCTCGCGCCGGCGCTGGCCTGATCCCGGCGCGCCCCGGCGGCCGCCTGCTCGCCGGCCGGTGCGTCGGGCGGTGCGTCGGGCGGTCGTCCCCAGGCGGGGCGTCCCGTGAGGTCCTCCCCAGCCCGGAGGTGGTCGGTGTCGCCGTGTCAGCGGCACCCGGTGGAGTGGGTCCGCGGCGCCGCAGCGGCGTCGTCCCCGACTCCGAGGAGCAGCCATGACCCACGACCCCGTCCTCACCCTCCAGGGCCGCATCGGCGGCGACGTCGTCCTGCGACGGGCCGGCGACCACCCGGTGGCCACCTTCCGGGTGGCCGTCACCCCGCGTCGTCTCCAGCGCTCCACCGGCACCTGGACCGACCTGGAGACCCAGTGGTACTCGGTCTCGGCCTGGCGCGGGCTGGCCGAGAACTGCGCCGCCTCGCTGCGCCGCGGCGACCCCGTGCTCGTGCACGGCCGGCTCACCGTGCACACCTACACCACCAAGGCCGGCGTCCAGGCCCAGGAATGGCGGATCGAGGCCGTCACCGTGGGTCCCGACCTCACGCGCGGCGCCACGACGTGGCGCCCGGCCGCGGCGCGCGGCCCGGAGCCCCTCGGGGCCGCGGCGCCGGCGGACGAGGACGGGCCCGACGACGGGCCCGACCACGGGGCCGAGGCCGCGGGGGAGCCGTCCGCCGCCTGAGCCGGGGGTGCGGCCCGGGCCCGTGGTCGGCGCACCCCGCTGCGGCCACTAGGGTGGTGACCCATGGCGGACTATGTCTTCACGCTGCGCAACGTGCGCAAGGCCCACGGCGACAAGGTCGTCCTGGACAACGTCACCCTCTCGTTCCTGCACGGCGCCAAGATCGGCGTCGTCGGCCCCAACGGCACGGGGAAGTCCTCGCTGCTCAAGATCATGGCGGGCCTGGACCAGGCCAACAACGGCGACGCGCTGCTCGACCCCGAGGCCACCGTCGGCATGCTCCAGCAGGAGCCGCCGCTCACCGAGGGCAAGACGGTGCTCGAGAACGTCGAGGAGGCCGTCGGCGACATCCTCACCAAGAAGAAGCGCTACGACGAGATCTCCGAGGCGATGGCCGACCCGGACGCCGACTTCGACACCCTGCTCGCCGAGATGGGCGAGCTGCAGGAGGCGCTGGACGCCGCCAACGTGTGGGACCTCGACAGCCGGCTCGACCAGGCCATGGACGCCCTGCGGTGCCCCCCGCCGGACGTCCTGGTGGACAACCTCTCCGGTGGTGAGCGGCGTCGCGTCGCGCTGTGCAAGCTGCTGCTCCAGCAGCCCGACCTGCTGCTCCTCGACGAGCCCACCAACCACCTCGACGCCGAGTCGGTGCAGTGGCTCGAGGGCCACCTCAAGAGCTACCCGGGCGCGGTCCTGGCCATCACCCACGACCGGTACTTCCTCGACAACGTCGCGGAGTGGATCCTCGAGCTCGACCGCGGCAAGACCCACCCCTACGAGGGCAACTACTCCACCTACCTGGAGACCAAGAAGGAGCGGCTCAAGATCGAGGGGCAGAAGGACGCCAAGCGCGCCAAGCTGCTCGAGCGCGAGCTGGAGTGGGTCCGCTCCAACGCCAAGGCCCGTCAGACCAAGAGCAAGTCGCGTCTGGCCCGCTACGAGGAGCTCGCCGCCGAGGCCGACAAGGCCCGCAAGATCGACACCGCCGAGATCAACATCCCGCCGGGTCCGCGCCTGGGCGACGTCGTGCTCGAGGCCTCGCACCTCACCAAGGGCTTCGAGGGTCGCACGCTGTGGAACGACATCTCCTTCACCCTGCCGCGCGCCGGCATCGTCGGCGTCGTCGGCCCCAACGGCGTCGGCAAGACCACCCTGTTCCGCATGATCACCGGCGGCGAGACCCCCGACTCCGGCGCGCTGACGGTCGGCCAGACCGTGAAGCTGTCCTACGTCGACCAGAGCCGCGGCGGCATCGACCCGAACAAGAACGTCTGGGAGGTCGTCTCCGACGGGCTGGACTTCATCAAGGTCGCCAACTTCGAGATGAACAGCCGCGCCTACGTGGCCTCGTTCGGCTTCAAGGGCCCGGACCAGCAGAAGAAGGCCGGCGTGCTCTCGGGTGGTGAGCGCAACCGTCTCAACCTCGCACTGACCCTCAAGCAGGGCGGCAACGTGCTGCTGCTCGACGAGCCCACCAACGACCTCGACGTCGAGACCCTGTCCTCGCTCGAGGACGCCCTCCTGGAGTTCCCCGGCTGCGCCGTGGTCACCTCCCACGACCGGTGGTTCCTCGACCGCATCGCCACCCACATCCTGGCCTGGGAGGGCACCGAGGACACCGAGGGCGCCTGGTTCTGGTTCGAGGGCAACTTCGCCTCCTACGAGGAGAACAAGATCGAGCGCCTCGGCGTCGACGCCGCCCGCCCGCACCGCGTCACCCACCGTCGCCTCACCCGCGACTGACCGGGACCGACCACGCACCACCCCGACGAGGGCCGGCGGATCCACCAGGATCCGCCGGCCCTCGTCGCACCACCCCTCGTTCGTCGAGGAGGCGCCCTGGCGCCGTCACGAGACGCGGTGGGTCGGGTGCGGCCTCGAAGGACGGAGGCTTGTCGGGTGCGGGCGCCTCGAGACCCTCGCTGCGCTCGCTCCTCGACGACCGTGCCCCGGCGCCGTCACGAGACGCCGCGGTGGGACGACGGGCGACCGGTGCCGCGGGCGGGCTCAGCCGCGGATGTCGAGGTCGGGGCGGCCGGCGATGAGGTGGTCGGTGACGGCGTCCATCACCCGGCCGAGGGCGGCGAAGTCGGCGGGGTCGGCGAGGTCGACCAGCAGCGACCGCACGCCCTCCACGTGCACCGGCGCCACCCGGCGCAGCAGGTCCCACCCGTGATCCGTGAGCCTCGCGACGACGCCGCGCCCGTCGTCGGGCGACTCGGTGCGCTCGACGAGCCCGGCGGCCTCCATCCGCTTGACGGTGTGGGTCACCCGGCTGCGGCTGTGGGCCAGGGCGTCGGCCAGCTGCGCCATCCGCAGGCTGCCGCCGCGCTCGGAGAGGCGCACGAGGATCTCGTACTCGGGCATCGAGACGCCGTGGGCGCGCAGGTCGTCGTCGAGGCGGTCGAAGAGCAGGGTGGTGCCCAGGATCAGCGCACGCCAGGCGCGCTGCTGGCCGTCGTCGAGCCAGCGGGGCTCTGCGTCGTCGGCGGTGGCGTCCACGCCCACCGACTCTAGTGATCCGCGCCGCGCTGCGCCTCGCCGGGCGCGCGAGTCGCGAGATCGTGTCGCATCAGCACGCGCGGATGACTGCTGAGCACCGATCCGGTGGGGGCGACCCAGCGGAAGCCGGCGGCCTCGAAGGCGGCCCGGGTGCCGACGTAGGCCATCGTCTGCTCGATCCGGCGCCCGGCGTTGTCCAGCGGGTAGGCCTCCAGGGCCGGTGCGCCGCGCTCGCGCGCGAACCCGACCGCGCCGGCGATCAGTCGGTGGGTGAGGCCCCGGCCCCGGTGGCCGGGCCGGACCCGTAGGCACCACACCGACCAGACGTCGAGGTCGTCGACCCGCGGGATCGTGCGGCTGCGGGCGAAGCCGGTCTCCGACCGGGGCGCCACCGCGGCCCAGCCCACCGGCACCTCGTCGTCGTAGGCGATCACGCCGAGGGGACCTGAGCGCAGCAGCTCCTCGACCTTGTCGGAGCGGGCCTGCCCCCGCAGCGAGCGGTTCAGGGCCGAGGGGATGCGGTGGGAGAGGCAGAAGCAGTTGCTCGAGGTGGGCTGACGAGGCCCGAGCAGCGTGGCGATGTCCTCGAACACGACGGCGGGCCGCACCTGCAGACTCATGGTCCGCACGGTACGGCCCGCCGCCGACGAGACGTGTCCGACCGCCCCCGGGGGCACCGGGGGCGCGGGGATCAGGCCAGGCGCTCCAGGATCAGCGCCATGCCCATGCCGCCGCCCACGCACATGGTGATCAGGCCGGTGGACTTGTCGTGGAACTGCAGGGAGTTGATCAGGGTGTTCTGCAGCCGGGCGCCGGTCATGCCGAAGGGGTGGCCCACGGCGATCGCGCCGCCGTTGACGTTGACCTTGTCCAGGGGCAGGCCGAGGTCCTGGTAGGACGGCACGACCTGGGCGGCGAAGGCCTCGTTGATCTCGGCGAGGTCGATGTCGTCGATGGTCATCCCGGCGTGCTTGAGGGCGTTGCGGGTGGCCTCGACGGGGCCGAGACCCATGATCTCCGGCGAGAGGCCGGAGACGCCGGTGGAGACGACGCGGGCCAGCGGGGTCAGGCCCAGCTCGGCGGCGCGGGTGTCGGACATCAGCACCACCGCGGCGGCGCCGTCGTTGAGGGCGCAGCAGTTGCCCGCGGTGACCACGCCGTCGGGGCGGAAGACCGGCTGCAGCCCGGCGATGGCGTCGTAGGTGACGCCGGCGCGCGGGCCGTCGTCGGCGGTGACGACGGTGCCGTCAGGGGTGGTGACGGGGGTGATCTCCCGCTCCCAGAAGCCCTTCGCGATGGCCTGCTCGGCGAGGTTCTGCGACCGCACGGCGAACTCGTCGAGCTCCTTGCGGTCCAGCCCGCGCAGGGTGGCGACGTTCTCGGCCGTCTGACCCATGGCGATGTAGACGTCGGGCAGCAGCCCGGCCTCGCGGGGGTCGGTCCACGCGCCCGCGCCGTTGCCGGCCTCGGCGGTGGCCTTGGTGCGGGCCTTGGCGTCGGCGAAGAGCGGGTTGTGGGTGTCGGGCCAGTGGTCGGAGGTGCCCTTGGCGAAGCGCGAGACGGTCTCGACGCCGGCGGAGATGAAGACGTCGCCCTCGCCGGCCTTGATGGCGTGGAAGGCCATCCGGGTGGACTGCACCGAGGAGGCGCAGTAGCGGGTCACGGTGGTGCCGGGGATGGCGTCGTAGCCCAACAGCACGCTGACGTTGCGGGCCATGTTGTTGCCGGACTCGCCGCCGGGCAGACCGCAGCCGAGGATGAGGTCGTCCACCGTGGTGGGGTCCAGCGCGGGGATCTTGTCCAGCGCCGCCCGCACGATGGTGGCCGTGAGGTCGTCGGGGCGCAGGTCCTTCAGAGACCCCTTGTTGGCGCGCCCGATCGGCGAGCGGGCGGTGGAGACGATGACTGCTTCGGGCATCGAGGTGACTTTCGGTCTCGGGAGATGTGCCCGTTCAGACTAGAACAGGTCCTACTGCTTGGATCGAGGCGTGCGTCACGTGTACCGCTGCCCGCTGCGCTGGGCCGATCTCGACCAGCTCGGTCACGTCAACAACGTGACCTACGTCGACTACCTCCAGGAGGCCCGCGCCGACCTGATGCGCCGGCTGTTCCCCGAGCGTGACGGCGCGGCGCCGGGGGAGGGGCTCACCGAGGGCGTGGTCGTGGTGCGGCACGAGGTCACCTACCTCGCGCCGATGCCGTTGCGGTTCCGGCCGGTCAACGTCGAGGTGTGGGTCACCCAGGTGCGCGCGGCCAGCTTCACCCTGGCCTACGAGGTGTTCCACGACGACGACACCGCCCCTGACGGGCGGCTGGTGTACCTGCGGGCGGTCACGGTGCTCAGCCCGTTCGTGTTCGCCCAGGAGCGGCCACGGCGCCTCACCGACGTCGAGAAGGCCGCGCTGGAGACCTACCGCGAGCCCGAGCCGGCCTGGCGCCAGGTGACGCCGCGGCTGGCGCCGGTGCCCGACGCGGGCGCCTTCCACTACCCGGTGCACGTCCGGTTCTCCGACGTCGACGCCTACCGGCACGTCAACAACGTCGTGTACGTCGAGTACTTCCAGGAGGCCCGGCTGCGGATGATGCGGGAGATCTCGCGCAGCAGCGGCGAGGTCTTCCCGACGGTGGTCGTGGCCCAGGCCGACGTCGACTACCACCGGCCGCTGCTGTTCCGCGAGCAGCCCTACGACTGCTGGTCGCAGATCACGGCGCTCGGCAGCCGGTCGATCACGATCGAGGCCGAGATCCGCGACGGCGCCACGGTCTGTGCGCGCTCGCGGGTGGTGCTCGTGGTCTTCGACGCCGCCACGCAGCGCTCCGCCGCGCCCTCGGACCGGGTGCGCGAGGCGTTGCTCGGGGTGCTCGCCGAGCGGGTCGGCTGACGCCGGCGGCCCCCACCGCCACCTCAGGGGTGGGGTGCTCAGGAGGGTCCGGTCGCCGCGATCCCCGACTCCGACGCCAACAGTGGGGAGCCGCGCAACCGCTTCAGGCCGCGGTGACGCGCCACCCGCAGCGCCACCGCCGAGACCCCCAGGATCTCCGCCGCGCGGGCCTGGTCGAAGCCCAGGCCGTCGACCAGCCCGATCGCGTCGCGCTCCTTGGGCGGCAGGGTGGCGAGCACCGCGCGCACCCAGTCGTTCTCGGACAGCAGCAGGGTCTGCTCACTCGCGGTGGCCGCCCCGACCTCCCGCGGCTCGGGTATCAGCGCCGGCTCGACGGTGGTGGTCGCCCGCCGCTGGGAGCGCCGGTGGGTGGTGGCGCTGAGCTTGCGGGCGATGCCGAACAGCCAGCCTGCGAACGCGTCGGCGTCGCCGGTGAAGTCGTGCACCTTCTCGGCGGCCACCAGCCAGGCCTGGGCCGCGAGGTCGTCGGCGTCGAGGGCGGCGTCGCCGCAGGGGCGGGTGCGCAGCCACGTGACCAGACGCCCGGCGTGCGCGCGGTACAGCGCTCGCCAGGCGTCGGGATCACCGGACTTCGCGGCCCGGACGACGTCGTCGTCGCTCACCCCCGGTCCGGCCCCTTCCCGGGGAGCTCGACCGCAGTCTGTCCCGGCTGACCCGGCGCGTCCGGCAGCGCCGGCGTGCCGCCGCGCGGGCCGCCGCCCTGGCCGCCGCTCTGGCCGCTGCCCTGGCCCGAGGGCGGAGTCCCCGCCGGAGGCGTGGCCGGCGGGGTCGGATCGGTGCCACCGCCCTGGCCACCCGCGCCGGGGCCCTTGCCCCGGTCGCCGTCCTTGCCCTGCCCGGCTCCGTTGCTGCCCGCGTTGTTGCCGCCCGCGTTGCTGCCGGCGGAGTTCTCCGCGGCGTTGCCGCCGGCGTTGCCGCGGTCGCCGCCCCGGCCCTTGCCCGTGCCTTCGCCGGGGGTGGTCTCGGGCGGGGTGCCGGGGGTCACCGGGGGAGTGGCGACACCGGAGCCCGGCAGGTCCTCGGAGCCGGGCGGGGTCGACGACGGCCCGGGGGCGTCCGGCGCGTCGTCCCCGCGGCCCCCGTCACGGCTGCCGTCGCGGCCCTCGTCACGCCCGCCGTCCCGGCCGGGACGATCCTCGCGCGCCCCGTGACCGTCGTGGTCGGCGCCGGGACGGCCGCCGTCCGACCGCCCGCCGTGGTCCGGGGCGTCGTCGGTGGGCGTGTCCGGGGTGGCGGGTGCGCTGGGTCGCGCGGGGTCGCCGCCGGGTCCGGGCAGGCCGACGCCGGCGAGCCCGCCGGTGGCCCAGGCACCGCCACCGGCCAGCACCGCGCCGGCCAGGCCCAGGCCGAGGGCCCGGCCGCGTCGGGCGCGGGGGCGGGCGGCGGCCGTCGAGGTCGTGGGCGCGCCGGCGCGCGCGAGGCCGGCGAGGCGGGCGACGAGGGCGTCGTCGGGCTCCAGCGTCGGCGGGTGCAGGGAGAGCGGTACGGCAGGCATGGGGTCCTCGGGTGGGTCGGCTCGCGGGGAGTGTCGACCCGTTCCTGTCATCGGCCCCGCCCGGCGTTACATGAGGACCCGCACCGGACCCGGGGTGCGACGGTGGACGCCGCCGACGTCACTCCGGCACGTTGACCATGAACTGCGCGGCGTGGGTGACGTACTCCCAGAACTGCTGGTCGTCCTCGGGCGGCAGCGCGACCTCGTCGAGCGCGGCCCGGAAGTGCAGCAGCCAGCGGTCGCGGGCGGCGGGGCTCACGGGGTAGGGCGCGTGCCGCATCCGGAGCCGGGGGTGCCCCCGCCGCTCGGAGTAGGTCGTCGGCCCGCCCCAGTACTGCATGAGGAAGAGCCGGAACCGCTCCTCGGCGGGGCCGAGGTCGGCCTCGGGGTACATCGGGCGCAGGAGGTCGTCGGTGGCGACCCCGGCGTAGAACCTGGCCACGATGCGCGTGATCGTCGACTCGCCGCCGATCCGTGCGAAGAAGCTCTCCGGCTCCGGCTCCGGCGTAGTGTCCACGGGCTCCATTGTGCGGGGTGGGCCGCGCTCAGCTGCCGGTGCCCTCGACCGGACCCGTGTCCTGGCCGCTGCCGGGCTCGGTGCGGTGCCACACGACCCTCTGGGGCAGCGGCATCTCGATGCCCTCGTGGTCGAAGCGGGCCTTGATGCGCTCGCGCATCTCCCGGGCCACCGCCCACTGCTCCCCGGGCCGGGTCTTGAGCACCACCCGCACCGTGATGCCGTCCACCGCGAGGGCCTGCACGCCCCACACGTCGGGCTCCTCGATCACCTGGTGCCGGAAGTCCTCGTCGACCCACAGGTCGTGGGCGACCTCGGCGAGCACGCGGCGCACCTGCGCGATGTCCTCGTGGTAGGCGACGTTGACGTCGAGCACGGTCCGGGCCCAGTTCTGGCTCTGGTTGCCCACGCGCAGGATCTCGCCGTTGGGCACGTACCAGACGGTGCCGTCGACGTCGCGCAGCCGCGTGACACGCAGGCTCACCGCCTCGACCGTGCCGATCGCCTCGCCGAGGTCGACGGTGTCGCCGACGCCGTACTGGTCCTCGATGATGAGGAACAGCCCGGACAGGAAGTCCTTCACCAGCGACTGGGCGCCGAAGCCGAGGGCGATGCCGAGGATCCCGGCGCTGGCGATGATCGGGGCGATGTCCACCCCGACCTCGCTGAGCATCATCGTGCCGAACACCGCGATCAGCACACCGGTGACCAGCGACTTGATCAGCCCGCCGATGGCCTCCGCCCGCTGCACACGTCGGTCCGGGCCCAGGGCGTTGACCCGGTCGGGCAGCTGGGCGTAGGCGGCCCGGTCGATGGCCCGGCCGATCAGCCGGTGCAGCACCCAGCGCAGCGCCAGGGCGAGGGCGAAGAGCCCCACCAGCGCCAACGGCCGCCCGATGAGGACGTCGGAGTAGCCCGCGAACCGTGAACTTCCCGTGATATCGAACACAAGGTTGCAGATCATCTCGTCGGGATCACACGGGTTCGTGGCCATGGGGCATGCATAACAGGTGAGCGCATGGCGTTCCCACCCGTTCGGGGCCGATATCCTCGAGGGCGTGAGCCGACCCGAGAGCCGACCCGCCGCCACCCGACTCCCTCGCGCCCTGCGCCGTGTCGCCGCGCTGGTCGCCACCCTCCCGGCGCTGGTCGTCGTCGGGCTGCTCACCGCGCAGCCCGCCTCGGCCTCGAGCCTGCCCGAGGGCTGGGAGACCCAGGAGGGCGTCAGCCCGGCCTACGCCTTCGGGATCGTGCTCGGCATCCCGCTCCTGCTGGCGCTCGTCATCGCGGTCCTGGTCTACGCCCCGGCCGTCGCCCGCGGCGAGAGCGTCCGCCCCGGCGCGCAGCAGCCCGAGCCGCAGTGGCTCGGTGGCCCGCGCCGCGAGATCAACGAGCTCGCCGCTCCCGACTCCGAGGGTTCCGCCGCCGGCGGCGCCAGCGGCAGCTGGTAACGACGATGTCGGTGCTCACCGCGAGCGAGCAGGCCGCGCTCGACACGACGATCCGCCAGGCCGAGCAGGTCTGCCGCGCCGAGATCTCGGTGTACCTCGGCCCCGTCGACGGCGAGCCCCGCGACTTCGCCACCAGCCTGCACAACACGCTCGTGGCGCCCTCCCGCAGCATCCTGATCCTGGTCGACCCCGAGCGCCGCATCGTCGAGGTCGTCACCGGCGGCTGGGTGCGTCGCACGCTGTCGGACCGCGAGGTCGAGCACGCCATCGCGTCCATGACCTCGGTCTTCGCCGCCGGCGACCTCGTGTCCGGTCTGCGCCGCGGCATCCAGCAGCTGGCCGAGCACGCCCGCCCCCCGCAGACCCTGCACGCCGGCGCCTGACGCCGCGCCCGCGAGGCGCTGAGCGACGAACGACGCACACGGCCCCGGCCGCTCCCCGCCGGGAGCGGCCGGGGCCGTGGTGGTGT
>NZ_CAXQZB010000063.1:0-5163 GCF_964228225.1 Nocardioides sp. | reverse complement strand
CTCGGCCGGCAGACCCTCGGCGAGCCGCCACACGGCCTGCCACAGCGTGAGCCGCTGCGCCAGGACGTCGATGTAGCCGTCGGCCAGGCGCTGCGACACGGCCTGGAAGGTGCCGATCGGCCGCCCGAACTGCTCGCGGGTGAGCACCGATGGTCCTGGCGCGAGGTCGTGGCCGACTCCGCCCGCCTCGGGGCGGCGCTGACGGCGCGCCTGGACCCGCAGCGTCCCCCGCACGTCGGCGTCCTGCTCCCCAACACCCCGGCGTTCGTGCACGCCCTCGGCGCGGCGGCGCTGCACGGGCTGGTCGTCGTCGGGCTCAACAGCACCCGGCGGGGAGCCGCACTCGCGGCCGACGTCGCCCGGGCCGACTGCCAGCTGGTGCTCACCGACGCCGCCGGGCTGGCCCTGCTGGCACCGCTCGACGACCTGCCCGCGGGCGTGACCGTGATCGACGTCGAGGATCCCGGCTGGGGCCGCACCGTCGCGGCCGCCGCGGCGGAGCCGCCGTCGCGGCGCTGCGGGCCCGAGGACCTGCTGATGCTGATCTTCACCTCCGGCACCTCGGGCGACCCCAAGGCGGTGCGGGTCACCCACGCCAAGGTCGCCGGGCCCGGGGTGATGCTGGCCGAGCGCTTCGGCCTCACCGGCGCCGACGTCGCCTACTGCGCGATGCCGCTGTTCCACAGCAACGCGGTGATGGCCTGCTGGGCGCCCGCGCTGGCGGCCGGCGCCGCCGTCGCCCTCGCTCCGCGCTTCTCGGCCTCGGGCTTCCTGCCCGACGTGCGCCGCTACGGCGCCACCTACGCCAACTACGTCGGCAAGCCGCTGGCCTACGTGCTGGAGACGCCCGCCCGCGCCGACGACGCCGACAACCCGCTGCGGCTGGTGTTCGGCAACGAGGCGCACGAACGTGACATCGACCGGTTCGCCGAGCGGTTCGGCTGCACCGTGGTCGACTCCTACTCCTCCACCGAGAACGCCGTCATCGTGCAGCGCCGTCCCGGGATGCCCGCCGGTGCGCTCGGGTGGCCGCTGCCGGGGGTGGAGGTGCTCGACCCCGAGACCGCGCTCCGCACCCCCGACGCGGTGTTCGACGACGACGGGCGGCTGCTCAACGCCGACGAGGCGACCGGCGAACTGGTGAACACCGCCGGGGCGGGTGCCTTCGCCGGGTACTACCGCGACCCCGCGGCCGACGCCGAGCGGATGCGCGGCGGCATGTACTGGTCCGGCGACCTGGCCTACCGCGACGCCGCGGGCTGGGTGTACTTCGCCGGGCGCAGCGCCGACTGGTTGCGGGTGGACGGGGAGAACCTCGCCGCCGCCCCGATCGAGCGACTGCTGCTGCGGCACCCGGCGGTGGCGGAGGTCGCGGTGTACGGCGTCCCCGATCCCCGCTCGGGCGACCGGCTGGTGGCCGCGCTGCGGCTCACCGCTCCCCTGACCCCGACGGCGTTCGAGCGGTTCCTCGACGCGCAGCCCGACCTCTCCCCCAAGGCGCGACCGGCCGTCGTGCGGATCGTGGCGGACCTGCCCCGCACGGCGACCAGCAAGGTGCTCAAGCGCGAGCTCGTGCGGGCCGGGGTGGAGCCGGGTCCCGACCTGCCCGGGGAGCTGTGGGAGCGCGACGCGCGCGGCACCGGCTACGAGCAGCGGTCCGGCTTCGATAGGCTCGGCCGGTGATCATCTCCGACGCGCACAAGCTGCTCTTCGTGCACGTGCAGAAGACGGGTGGGGTCACTCTGACCAACCTGCTCAAGTCGCAACTCACCGACGTCCGGTCGGTGCACAAGCGGCACGCACCGCTCTCGACCATCCTGACCAAGGAGCCCGAGCTCACCGACTACTGGGTCTTCGGCTTCGTCCGCAACCCGTGGGACCGGATGGTCTCCTGGTGGTCGATGATCGAGAACTGGCGCAACTGGAGCGAGCGCAAGGGCATCGACGCCTCCGACCGCTGGAACGAGTTCTGGCGCGGGTCGAGCGAGTACACCTCCTTCGACCAGTTCGTGATCGAGGGCACTCAGACGTTCCCACGGCTGCGGCGCGCCCAGATCGACTACCTCACCACCCCCACCCGCACCGCCGACTTCATCGGCCGCACCGAGCGGCTCAGCGAGGACTCCCGCACCGCGCTGGAGCACTTCGGCCTCAGCACCGAGGGCCTGGGCCACGACAACAAGTCCAAGCGCACCGGCTACCGCGAGTACTACACCCCCGAGACCCGCGACCTGGTCGGCGAGATCTTCGCCAAGGACGTCGAGGCCTTCGACTACGAGTTCTGATCCGACCGCGACGATGGTGGCGCCACTCCCGCTGGCCGGACGGACCGCCGTGGTCACGGGGGTGAGCCGGCGGCGTGGCATCGGCTTCGCGGTCGCCTGCCGACTCGCCGACCTGGGCGCCTCGCTCGGCATCCACCACCACCGTCCGCACGACGTCGCCACCTACGGCGACCCTGACGGACTCGACGGCCTGCTCACCCGGCTGCGGTCGACACCGGCTACCGCGACGACCTGCCCCCGGACGCGCTCGACCGCTTCCCGCTGGGGCGACCGGGGCGTCCCGAGGACCCCGCGCGCCTGATCGGCTGGCTCGCGAGCGACGACGGTGCCTGGGTCGTGGGACAGGTGCTCCACTCCGAGGGCGGCTTCCGCCGCTGACGCACGAGCGCCCCGCTCCCCACGGTCGACGTGGGGGACGGGGCGCTCGTCAGGTCGCGACGACGCGGCTCAGAGCTTCTCGAGCCGGCTCACGGTCTCCTCGAACTCGCGCACGAGGTCGGCCATGACCTCGGCCACCGGGCGCACCCGGTCCATCCGGCCGACGATCTGGCCCACCGGCATCGAGATGACGTCGGGGTCGTTGGAGGCCACGATCCGGTTGTGCGCCTCGGCCACCAGCAGGTTCTGCAGCGGCATCGGCAACGGCGCCGGCGCGCCCTCCTCGGCCCAGGCTTGCGTCCACTTGGTCTTGAGCAGCCGGGCGGGCTTGCCGGTGTAGACCCGGGTGCGCACGGTGTCGGAGGAGGTGGCGCGGGTGAAGGCGGTCTCCCAGGCCTCGTGGTTGTTCGAGAGGTTGCGGTACTCCTCGGTGCCGAGCCAGATCGAGCCCATCCACACGCCCTGGGAGCCCAGCGCCATGGAGGCCGCGATCTGCCGGCCGCTGCCGATGCCGCCGGCGCCCAGCACGGGCACGTCGGGTCCCACGGCGTCGACGATGTCGGGGGTGAGCACCATCGAGGCGATCTCACCGGTGTGGCCACCGGCCTCGTAGCCCTGGGCGATGATGATGTCCACGCCGTTGGCGACGTGGCTCAGCGCGTGCTTGGCGGCACCGGCCAGCGCGCCGACCTTGATGCCCGCGGCGTGGCACTGCTCGATGACGTCCACCGGCGGGGAGCCCAGCGCGTTCGCCACGAACACCGGTCGGTGGGTGAGTGCGACGTCGAGGTGGCTGCGCGCCATCGAGTGCAGCCACCCGAGCACGCCCTCGCGGCCCTCGCCCTCCGGCAGCGGCGGGACGCCGAGCTTGAGCAGGGTCTCGTCGACGAACTTCTTGTGCTCCTCGGGGATCATCGCCGAGAGGTCGATCGCCTTGCCCTCGGTGGGGATCTTCATCGGCATCACGATGTCGACGCCGTACGGCTTGCCGTCGGTGTTCTGGTCCATCCAGTCCAGCGTGCGGTCCAGTTCCTCGGTGTCGTTGAACCGGACGCAGCCGAGCACACCCAGCCCGCCGGCGCGGGAGACCGCGGCGGCGACGTGCTCGGAGGGGGTGAAGGCGAGGATCGGGTACTCGATCCCGAACTCGTCACACAGGGGGGTACGCATCAGGCCTGGGCTCCCGTCTTCTCGATGGCCTCGATCATGAGTTGCTTCGCCTGCGGGTACTGCGCCTTGCCGGTGGCGTTGCGCGGCACCTGCGGGACCACGGTCATCGCCCGCGGCAGCTTGTAGCCGGACAGGTGCGCGCGCAGGTAGTCGCGCAGCTCCTCCAGCGTCACGGTGTGGCCCTCGCGCAGCTCGACGACGGCGGCGACGGCCTGCCCGTAGGTCTCGTCGGGCACCCCGACGACCAGGCAGTCGTAGACGGCCGGGTGGCCCTTGACGGCCATCTCGACCTCCTCGGGGTAGACCTTCTCCCCGCCGGTGTTCACGCAGTTCGAGCCGCGGCCCAGCAGCGTGATGCGGCCGTCGGTCTCGACGCGGGCGAAGTCGCCGGGGATCGAGTACCGCTCGCCGTCGACCTCGATGAACGTCGCGGCGGACTTGACCGGGTCCTTGTAGTAGCCCACCGGCACCGAGCCGCCGCGGGCGAGCCGGCCGACCCGGCCGATGTTGGCGGCGTCGGTGCCGTCGATCGGGCGGTCGTCCTCGTCGAGCACGACGGTGTTCGGCCCGAGGGCGACGACGGGGCCGTCGGTGCTGATCGCGTTCTTGTCCTGCATGCCCATGCCGGCGAAGCCGGTCTCGGTGGACCCGATGGAGTCGGTGAAGATCGCGTTCGGGAACGCCTCCATCCAGCGCTTCTTCACCGGCGGCGAGAAGATCGCGGCGCTGGAGGAGATCGCGAACAGCGAGGAGCCGTCGTAGGGGGTGCCGGTGGCGGCCTGGCGCTCGAACTCCTCGATGAGCGGGCGGGCCATCGCGTCGCCGGTCATGAAGATCAGCTGGACCTGGTCGGCCTCGATGATCTCCCAGGTGCGACGCGGGTCGAACTTGGGCTCCAGCACCGTGAGGTGGCCGGCGAAGAGGTGCATGAGCAGGCCTGCCTGGGCGCCCCCGTGCATCAGCGGGCTGAGCGGGAAGGTCGTCATCCGGGGGTCGGTGGCCTGCTTGGACTGGTCGTACTCCTCCAGCGGCTCGCCGGTGTAGAAGTCGATGCCGCCGCCGAGCACGCGCCAGAAGTCCTCGTGGCGCCACATGACGCCCTTGGGGAACCCGGTCGTGCCACCGGTGTAGATGATGTGGAGGTCGTCGGCGCTGCGCTCGGCGAAGTCCCGCTCGGCGCTCTGGTCGGCGATGGCGTCGGCGTACAGCACGCCGCCGAAGGCGGAGATGTCCGAGGCGTCGTCGGGGTCGATCGCGTCGGGGATCGCCACGAAGGTCCTGAGCTTCTCGTGGTTGGGTGCGACCGCGGCCAGCAGCGGGGCGTAGGAGC
>NZ_CAXQZB010000062.1:0-94478 GCF_964228225.1 Nocardioides sp. | reverse complement strand
CACCAAGGACCGTCAGGCCTTCGGTGTGCCGATCGGCACCTTCCAGCACTCCAAGTTCCTGCTGGCCGAGCTGTTCACCCAGATCGAGGTCTCCGAGGCCTACCTCGACCAGTGCGTCATCGCCCACGACAAGGGCGAGCTGACCCCGGTCGACGCCGCCAAGGCCAAGTGGTGGACCAGCCAGATCCAGAACGACGTGCTCGACCACTGCGTGCAGCTGCACGGCGGCTACGGCTTCATGAACGAGTACCGCGTGGCGCGTGCGTGGCGCGACGCCCGCGTGAGCAAGATCTGGGCCGGCTCGAACGAGATCATGAAGGAGCTCATCGGCCGCGAGCTCGGCCTCTGAGCGACCCTCCTCCCGCAGCCCCCGGTGGTCCGCCACCGGGGGCTGCGGCGTTCCGTCGAGCGTCGTCAGTCCGCGAGCAGGAAGTCGCTCACCTCGGGCCCCAGGACGTCCGCCAGCGTGACCAGACCAAGATGTCCGTCGGGGTACGAGCGCAACGTGGCATGAGGGATGAGGGAGGCCATGATGCGAGCATTTACGGGAGGGATGATCGGATCGTCCTCCCCGGCCAGGATCAGCGTCCGCTGTCGCAGGAGCGGCAGGAACGGCAGGCTGGTCCAGCCGGCCCCGGAGGTGAGCTGGCAGCAATACCCCCAGCGCTGCCCGGACGATGGCAGCGCGCCGAGGAGTCGGCCCGCCAGCTCCGGCTGTTCCCTCAACGCTCCGCCATACAGGTTGGCGGCCACCTTCTGCGCGTAGAGGGGATCCTTGTACCGATGGGGCGTGATCATCTTGGACAAGACATCGAGACGAGCCGGGACCATGACCGAGCCGGTGGCGGTCGCGCAGAGGACGACACGGCGGCAGAACCTCGGGCTCTGGAGCGCCCACTGCTGAGCGAGCCCGCCGCCCCAGGAGATGCCGAGGACGTCGGCGTGGCGATAGCCCAGGCGCGTCACCAAGCGCTGGGCGAGCACGGCCAAGCCACTGAGTCGGTACGGGAACCGAGGCCGGCCCGAGCCGCCGACGCCGGGCACGTCGAACCGAATGACCGGGATCGCGGGGTCGACCTGATCGACGAAGGGTTGGAGCAGTTCCAGTCGCGCACCGATCCCGTTGAGCAGGACGAGTGGTGGTTGCATCGTCGACGTGCCCGCACGATGGGCGACCCTGATACGGTGCGTCAGGACGGTCAGATCGAACGTGCTCGCCGACGTCTCAGGTGGCGTGGACATAGGTCCCCGGAGCCGGGTGGAGCGGCGGGTAGGCGTCCGAGCCGGGCTGCGATGGCGCAGGCACGAGGTCTCCGCTGCGGGAGTCCAACCACTCCACGTAGGCCGGCCACCAGGATCCCGACACCGTGGTGGCCTGAGCCAGGAACTCCTCCGGATCCTCCGGCGTGCTCGTCCCGTGCTGGAACTCCGCCCGGGGGTTCCCGGGCGGATTGACCATGGCCGCGACGTGCCCGCTGTTGGACAGCACGAACTCGCAGCGACCGCCGAGCATCCGGGTGCTGCGGTAGCACGTGCGCCAGGGGGTGATGTGGTCCGCCTTGCCTGCCACGACGAAGGAGTCGACCTCGATGTCGCCCAGGTCGACGGGGCCATCGCGGACGGTGAGGGACCCCGGATTCAGCAGGCGGTTGTGGATCGCCAAGTCGATGAAGTCGCGGTGGAGGGCGGCGGTGAGGCGCGTCGAGTCGGCGTTCCAGAAGAGCAGATCGAACGCCGGCGGCTGCCGGCCCATCAGGTAGTTGCTCACCCAGTAGTTCCACACGAGGTCGTCGGGCCGTAGCCAGGCGAACAACTCCGCCAGGGAGGCGCCGTCGAGGAAGCCGCGCCGGGCGGATCGACGGATGGCGCGGCGTGCCTGGTCGGGATCCAGCAGGGCCCCTGTCGCGCCCTGGACGTCCTGGTCGAGCAGGGTGACGGTGAGGGCGAGCGAGGCGACGAGGTCCTGTCCCCGGGAGGCCAGGTGCGCTGCCGTCACGGCCGCGATGATCCCGCCGGAACAGGTTCCCCACAGCGACGTCCTCGGCGAACGCGTGACGTCGAGGACGGCTCCGACGGCAGCGAGAACCGCACCGACGTAGGCATCGAGTCCCCAGGAGGCATGCTGCGCGGTGGGGTTGCGCCAGGAGATGACGAAGACGCGGTGCCCCGCCCCGACCAGGTGTTCGACCACACTGCGTCCCGGTGCGAGATCCAACGCGTAGTACTTGTTGATCATCGGCGGGACCATGAGCAGCGGTGTCGCGCGCACCTGAGGGGTGGTCGGGGTGTACTCGATGAGCTCGTACATCTCGTGTCGCTGCACCACGGTGCCCGGCGTCGCTGCGACGTCCTCGCCCACCGTGAACGCCGAGCGGTCCACCATGGTGGGGATGCGCGGCGCGGCCGACATGTCGTCCAGCAGATTGCGGAGCCCGCGCCACAGCGAGACGCCCCCGGTGTCGAACGCCTCCTTCACCGCGGCGGGGTTGAGCAGGGTGTTCGACGGAGAGGCAGCGCTCGCAGCGTTGTCGATGAGCAGCCGCAGCATGCTCTCGGTGCGCTCGTCGAGTTCGGCGTCCTGAAGCAGGAGGCGCGCGGTGCTGTGGATCGCGAGGTGCGTCTGGGCCCATCGCCGGTACGCACCGTTCTCCGTCCACGCGCGGTCGTTGAAGCGACGATCGCGCGGTAGCGGAGGGCCGTGACCGGCGACGATGTCGATGATCTCCGTCGTCAGGTCCCTCCCGCGCTTGGCGACCGTGACGGGGCGGCGGGCCAGGGCCGCCGCCCACGCGGCCAGTGGACGGGCAGGGAGAATGCCGCGCAGACCCGCCCGGCTGCCGGCCCGGGTCAGCATCATGTCCAGAGGCACTCCCTGCTCGACCTCGAGGGGGAGAGGTTCGCCGACCGCTCTCGGGCCGACACGCTCGGTGCGGGCGTGCCCGCCCGGAGTACTGGTCACGGTCGTCCTCCCGATCGGTTGCGCTCGCTCAGCCGCGCATGATGAGCTGCGCAGCCCGCTCGCCGATGACGACCGAGGGCGCGTGCGTGTGACCGCGGATGATCTCGGGCATGACGGAGGCGTCCGCGACCCGGAGCCGCTCCACGCCGCGCACCCGCAGGTCGGGATCGACGACGGACTTCTCGTCCAGGCCCATCCGCGCCGTCGAGGTGGGGTGGTAGAGCGTGTGGGAGACCTGCTCGAGCGCTGCGACGAGGAGATCGTCGTGGGTCATGCGCTCCCCACCGGCCGGCGCCAGGTACGTGCCGGTGGCGACCTCCTTGATCGCGGGGGTGCCGAACACGTCGAGCACGATCTGGAGGCCGCGGAGCAGCGTGGCGCGGTCGTGGCCGTCCGGGTCGGAGAGGTAGCGAGGATCGACGACGGGCTTGGCGCGCGGGTCGGCGGAGGCGAGCCGCACCTCACCGTGGCTCTTGGGCTGGAGAAGGATCGGCCCCGCCGAGATCCCGTGGGCGGGGATGCCGTTGAGGCCCTCCTCCACGTAGGCCGCGGGCGCGAAGATGATCTCCACATCAGGCAGCGCGAGCGAGGGGTCGGTCCGGACGAAGCCGTAGGCCTCCGCGATGTTGGAGGTGAGCATGCCGCGCTTCTTGAGCAGGAACGACGCGAGCTGGCTCGGCTTGGTCGCGTCGAGCAGCGTGCCACCCTCCACCGAGATGGCGAAGAGACTGACCAGGTGGTCGCGCATGTTGGCGCCGACCTCCGGTGAGTCGACCACGACGTCGATCCCGTGACGGCGCAGCTGCTCGGCGTCCCCGATGCCGGAGAGCATCAGCAGCTGCGGGGTGTTCACGGCCCCGCCGCACAGGACGACCTCGCGGGTCGCGTGGGCGGTGCGCCGCGAACCATCAGCCGCGATGTACTCCACGCCGGTCGCCGTCCGTCCGGTCATGACGACCTTGGTGGCCTGTGCCTCCGTGCGGACGGTGAGGTTCTTGCGGCTCTTGCGGACGGGCGTGAGGTAGGCGCGCGCGGCACTGTGGCGCGTGCCCTTCGCCTGGGTCACCCGCGTCCGGGTGAAGCCGCGGGGCTCATCACTGTTGGCCATCTCGACCTCGTAGCCGGCCTGGCGGACGGCGTCGAGGAAGACGTCGGTGAGTGCACGGGGATCGCGCTGCTCCTCGACGCTGATCTGCGTCGACCCCAGGGTCGAGGCGAGAGAGCGGTAGTTCCACTGCGGACCTGCCAGCTCCCCCCAGGTGTCGTAGTCGGCCGCGAAGCCGGGCACCCACATCATCGCGTTCAGCGCCGAGGATCCGCCCAGCACCTTGCCCCGGGGCCAGTAGACCGTCCGGCCGTCGAGGCCGGGCTGAGGTGTCGTCTCGTAGTTCCAGTCGTACTTGGACTTGAAGAGCTCCGAGAATCCGGCCGGGATGGCGATGTTCGGGCTCTTGGCCTCCCCGCCCGCCTCGAGGAGGAGGACGCTGACGGAGGGGTCGGCCGAGAGCCGGTTGGCCAGGGGGGAGCCGGAGGAGCCGGCTCCGACGATCACGTAGTCGAAGGTGTCAGTCATCGGGTGTCCGTTCGGGTTGGCGGGGTTCAGGCGCGGAATGCGGAGGCGAAGATGCTGGGCAGCTTCGACCACGAGGGCTTGCTGGCGTAGCCGCTCAGCTTGCGTCCGGTGCTCGCCGCACTGCGTGCGGTGACGAACCACGGGGGCTTGGGGAACAAGGTCAGCTCGCCGCGCAGGACGGAGCGGGGGAAGGGGCGGAACGGTCCCGTGACGACAGTGCGCTCGACGTGCTCGAAGAGCAGCCCGTTGTGCACGATCCCGATGCCGCTCTGCGCGTCGTCGAGGGTGTGGCCGGGGAAGGCGCCCCAGGTCGCGGTCGGCGCCAGGAAGGCCAGACCGGTCCAGGTGTTGATGGCGATCGCCCCGTACCGGAGGCGGGCGATCGACTCCTGGAAGGAGGCCCCGAGTCGGCGCCGATCGGCCGGCGCCACGAGCACGTTGGCGCTAAGCGTCCCGGTCAGCTCGGTGTTGGAGTAGTCCACGGCTCGGTCGAGGAAGGTCTTCTGGTCGCCGGATCCGTCGAGCTCCACGACACCCAGGACCGGAGCGAAGTACTCGGTGGTCAGAACGGGAGCAGCGTCATGGGCAGGGACTCGGACGAGGAGCCGCCCGCTGGTCGAGCAGACCTCCACGCCCTCGTGGGCGAGTTCGGCATCGCGCAAGCGCTCCTGCGATCCCGGGTACCACGGGTCCCTGGCCGGGATGTTGGAGAGCGCGCGGCGCATCTCCTTGATGAAGTCCTCCCGCTGCGGCCACCCGGCGTCGAGGACCACGATCTGCGCTGCGCAGCAGTTGTGCCCGGCGTTGTGAAGCCGCATCGAGGCGACGTTCTCCGCCTGGAAGCGCAGGTCCGAGCGCGACCAGCGGCCGGGGACGACGATCACGGGGGCCACGCCCCCGAGCTCGCTGGTGATGGGCTTCTTCAACTGCGGCTTGTTCGTCCGCCGCCGCTTCTCGGCGTCCGCGCCTCGCCCCCACACGATGGCGTCGTGCGTGCTGGCGCTGCCGGTGATGTGCACGTGCGCGATGCCGTCGTGGTTGCTGAGGTAGGTGCCCTCGGCGGCGCCGCCCTGCACGACCCGGACCAGGTCGGCCTGGATCAGCGGGGCGAGTGCCTGGCGGTAGACCGTGAGCAGGTTCGCGAACGTGGGGTTGATCTTCAGGATGGTCGCGCGGTGGTGGACGACGAGTTCGGTGAGGACGTCCAGCGGGCCGATGGAACTGATGTTGCCGGCGCCGAGAACGAGGCCGACCCCGCCGGAGTAGCCGGTTCGACGGGCATCCGCGCCGCAGTCGGCTCGCACGGTCGCCTCGTCGACCCCGGGAGCGGTCCACACCTCGGCGCTGAAGCCGTGGAAGAGGAGCGCCTCGCGGGCGTGGAGCGGAAGGACGGGCCAGGCCAGCCGGCCACCCGGGACGGTCGTCGGCGTGATGGGCGCGATCGGGGAGGCTCCGCGGGCCAACGCCTCGAGGGAGTGGGCGACGGTGGCGAAGCCGGCCAGGGTCGCGTACGGACCCGAGAGCCACTCCTCGCCGGCAGCCGGCGAGTCCGGGTCGAGGCCCTTGAGGTCGACCGCGGTGCGGGTCCAGCGATCGGCGACGCGTGCGATCGAGGCGTGGGTGCGAGCGATGAGTTGGGCGCGCTCGCCCAGCGAGGTCGCGGCCCACGCTCGGGCTCCGGCGGTCAGACAGGCGATGGCGTTGTCCAACCCCTCGGTGTCCACGGTGTCCACGTGCGCGGCGAGGGTCATGCTCTCTCCTTGATCAGGCGTGCTGGGTGGCCTGAAGGATCGATCGGAGCATGCGACCGCGCCTAGGGGCGGTGGGTCAGAAATCACTGCGGGGATTGTGCGGCGTTCCAATCAGGCGGGCCAGCGGAAGCGTCGAAGCCGTGTCCCGGCGCTCGCGGAAGGGTCGTTGGTCGCGCTGACAAAGACGACGCGGATGTCTGGCGCCGCTGCATAAGACGCCCGCGCCGGCGGTCATGTTGACTGCCGATCCATCAGCGGCGCTGTCGCGTCCCGCACCGACCCCCCTCCCGTTTGCGAAAGGTCTGAATCGATGCCCACCGTCACCTTCGTCGAGCACGACGGCACGCCCCACCACGTCGACTTCACCGCAGGTCAGTCGGTGATGGAGATCGCGACCAACAGCGCTGTCCCCGGTATCGAGGGCGACTGCGGCGGCGAGGCCGCCTGCGGCACCTGCCACGTCATCGTCAGCGATGAGTGGATCGGTGTGACGGGCCGCCGGAGTGAGCGCGAGAGCCAGATGATCGAGATGTCGCCGGAGTGTGAGGCGAACTCCCGCCTCGCCTGCCAGATGACGCCGTCCGACGACATGGACGGGCTCACGCTCCGTCTGCCCGAATTCCAGATGTGACCACGCGGCCCCTGCCGACGAGCGAGAGGTGATCCCCATGAAGGCGAAGCACGGAGTGCTCGAGCGCACGATGTCCGCGATGCAGGACAAGGTGCAGTCGACGATCCCTGCCGAACGGCAGGTCCAGGCCGCCCACCTGGTCGAGAAGGCCAAGCGTCTCGCCGGCGTCAGCAAGCCGCTGGTGCTGAAGGAGACGCCGCTCCCGGACGCGGAGGACGTCGCGCTCACCGACATCGACGTCAGCAACCCCTTCCTGTTCCGTCAGGACAAGTGGGAGTCGTACTTCAAGCGCCTACGCGACGAGGCCCCGGTGCACTACCAGGCGGAGAGCCCCTTCGGTCCGTTCTGGTCGATCACCCGATACGAGGACATCCGCGCCGTCGACACGGACCCGGAGCTGTTCTCGGCCGAGCCCTTCATCATCCTGGGCGAGGCGCCGCTGGACATCGCGATGTTCATCGCCATGGACCCGCCGAAGCACGACCAGCAGCGCAAGGCTGTGCAGGGAGTGGTGGCGCCGAAGAACCTCAAGGAGATGGAGTCGCTCATCCGCGAGCGGATTCAGGAGGTGCTCGACGGCCTCCCGACCGGTCGCCCCTTCGACTGGGTCGACCGGGTGTCGATCGAACTGACCGGTCGCATGCTGGCGACCCTGCTGGACTTCCCCTACGAGCAGCGCCGCAAGCTCACCTACTGGTCCGACACCATCAGCGGCACGACCGAGGGCACCGGGGGCACGACCCACCAGGATGAGTTCTACACCGCGACCGCCGAGCTGGCCCGGGAGTTCATCGCGCTGTGGCACGACAAGGCCGCGCGCCGCGAGGCGGGCGAGGCTCCGGGCTTCGACCTGATCACCTTGATGCAGACGTCGGAGGACACCAAGGACCTCATCAACCGCCCGCTGGAGTTCCTGGGCAACCTCACGCTGCTCATCGTCGGTGGCAACGACACCACCCGGAACTCGATGACGGGCGGCGTGCTCGCGCTGAACCGGTACCCCGACCAGTTCGAGAAGCTCAAGGCCAACCCCGACCTGATCCCCAACATGGTCTCGGAGATCATCCGGTGGCAGACCCCGCTGGCCTACATGCGCCGCGTCGCCACCCGCGACGTGCACTTCGGGGGGCAGTTCATCCGCAAGGGAGACAAGCTCCTGATGTGGTACGCCTCGGGCAACCGCGACGAGCGTCAGTTCGACGACGCGGAGGCCCTCGTCATCGACCGCGCGAACGCGCGCAACCACATGTCGTTCGGTTTCGGTGTGCACCGCTGCATGGGCAACCGGCTCGCCGAGATGCAGCTGCGCATCCTGTGGGAGGAGCTCCTCGCCCGCTTCGAGGACATCGAGGTCCTCGAGGAGCCGGAGATCGTGCAGTCGAACTTCGTCAAGGGCTACAGCCGCATGATGGTGCGTCTGACGCCGAAGCGCGACATCTGACGGGGTCGTGGCGGTCATGGACACCCCACGCGTCGTGATCGTCGGCGCCGGGCACGCGAGCGTGCAGTTGTGCGCGAGCCTCCGGCAGCACGCGTGGGCAGGTGAGATCCTCCTGATTGGGGACGAGCCGAGCCTGCCCTACCAGCGTCCGCCGTTGTCCAAGGGCTATCTCGCGGGCAAGATCGGTGCCGACGAGCTCCTGATCCGGACCCCGGACTTCTACGACAAGCAGGCGATCACCGCAGTCCACGCCCGAGTCGAGCGGCTCCACCCGGACGAACACTGGGTGGAGCTGGTCGGAGGAGCGGACGTCACCTACGACCACCTCGTGCTCTGCACGGGAGCCCGTGCCCGCCGACTCCCGATCCTCGGGAGCAACCTGGACGGCGTCCATGTCCTGCGGCAGGCCACGGACGTCGGTGGCATCCGCGCCGACCTCCCGACCAGCAAGAACGTCGTCGTGGTGGGGGGTGGGTATGTCGGTCTGGAGACGGCGGCCTCTCTGCGGAGCCTGGGGCACGAGGTGACCGTCCTGGAAGCGGGGGAACGCGTGCTCAACCGGGTCACGGCGCCGGAGGTGTCGGCGTTCTACGAGCGCATCCATCGCCGCGCCGGCGTGATCGTCCGCACCGGCGTCGAGGTCGTCGCACTCGAGGGTGACGGTCGCGTGCGGGCCGTCCGACTGGCCGATGGCGAGACGCTGCCGGCGGACCTCGTCGTGGCCGGGATCGGTGTCGTTCCGGAGACCGAGCTGGCCGAAGCCGCGGGAATCGAGGTCGCCAACGGGATCAGGATCGATGCGAACGGTCGCACGTCCCACGCCGACATCTATGCGGCGGGCGACTGCGCGAACTACGAGGATCCGCGGACTGGAGATCGGCTCCGCCTCGAGTCGGTGCCGAGTGCGGTGGAGCAGGCGAAGGTGGTGGCCGCCACGATCTGTGGCAAGGACAAGACCATCACCGCGCTCCCGTGGTTCTGGTCGGACCAGTTCGATCTCAAGCTGCAGATCGCGGGACTCAGCGACGGGTACGACGATGTCGTACTCCGGGGCGATCCGAGCGTGGACGACGACTTCGTGTGCTTCTACCTCCAGGGCGGCCGGCTCATCGCCGCCGATTGCGTCAACCGGCCGCAGGAGTTCATGTTCAGCAAGCGCGCCATCGTCGAGGGCATCACCCCGCCACGTGAGGTCCTGGCAGATTCCGCGGCGCCGCTCGCCCCGCTGCTCGCAGCCGGAAGCCGCCCCTGAACGAAGCGTCGACGAGGGCCTTCGGCTGCGGCGGGACCGGACGCCGCGGTGAATTCAGACCGGGCGGGGCGCGATGCCCCTTCCATCGCGCCCCGCCTGTCGGCGTCCAGTCAGCGAAGGGCGACGAGTGATCGGGGGGTCCTCGTTCCTCCGTCGCTGACTGGACGCCAACAGGCGTGGCGATCGTCCCGAACCGAAGCCGGAGAGTCCGTGCTCGCGGTCGTCGACGTGGTGGGCGCCGTCCAGACCGCGCTGCGCGAGTCTGTGCAGGACCGGTGCGCCGATCATGCGAGGGGCATGGGCATCTCCAACGAGGCCGCGCTCGATGCTGACGAGGAGCTGTTCGAGGAGGGCCTCCCTGTCCGTCGGTGCGAGCCATTGCCCGGGGCCGTCCGTACAGAGGACCGAGGACCCGAGGACCAACACAGCACCTCGGCCGCTGCTCGCCTCTCCGGTGGCAGGAGGCCGGCGTCCACCAGACCTTGAACAGCCGGCGGGCACGGTATCGGGGTCTGCGTCGAGGACGACACTCGCGGGGATCGTCGTCCCGGGTGCGGACTCCTCGCGAGCGGTGACGTGACGCAGGCCCGCGGCGAAGAGACCGCTCTCCTCGGGAGCGACGTGCACGTATCCGCGACCCACCGCCGTCACCGGGCGAGGGCATCGGTTCCGGGATCGACTCCGGTGGCCACGGCATCCGCGCCGGACGTCATGGCGGCTGCGAGCCTGCGCAGAGCGTGACGAGGCGCTCGTCGGGGTCGTTCCCGCCGTCGGCGAGCGCCTCGCTCAGTGCCGCCTTGGCGAGCCGGTTGGGCAGCCGGAGGCCGCAGGGAAGGTCGAGCGGCTGGTCCAGCCTCGCGTCGAGGGCGGTCATGGGGGCTCCCGGTTGTGATTGAAGTACGTTCGTAATAGTATGATCGTAATATCATCGCGGAGGCAACCCCCGATCCTGCAGAGGAGTCCCGATGGCGCGGTACGGGCCGGACCACAAGGACGCGACCCGGCGTCGCCTGATCGAGGCCGCGGGCCGCCGGTTCAAGGACGACGGCATCGACGGTGCCGGGATCTCGGCCGTCGTCGCCGAGGCGGGCCTGACCAACGGCGCCTTCTACGGCCACTTCGAGTCCAAGGACGACCTCGTCGCCTGCGTCGTCGGCGACCAGCTGGCGCGCCAGGTCGACGTCGTCGAGGCGCTGCCCCCGGGCCTGGACGCGATCGACCGGTACCTGCGGGACTACCTCTCACCCGCCCACCGCGACGACCGGGCCGGCGGCTGCCCCTCGGCGGCGCTGCTGGACGAGATCGGCCGACGCGACCTCGGCACCCGCGAGGCCTACACGCACGGGGCGCGCTCGATGATCGGGGCGATCACCCGTCGTCTGGAGGAGGCCGGGATCCCGGGCGCGCCCGATCGCGCGGTCGGGATGTTCACCCTGCTCGTGGGCTCGCTGCAGCTCGCCCGCGCGGTGACCGACCCCGAGCTCGCCGACCGCGTGCTCGCCGATGCCTACCGCACCGCCCTCACCCTCGCCACGGCCGACCTCGGCCCCCAGCAGCATCAGCCCGACCAGCCCCGCCAGGAGCAGCCATGAAGGCCTTCGCCGTCACCCGCTACGGACCCGACGGCCTGCGCGCCGTCGACGTCGCCGATCCCGTCCCCGGGGCGGGCGACGTGCTGGTCGAGGTCCGAGCGGCGGGCATCAACCCGCTCGACAAGCTCGTCCGCAACGGCGACTTCAAGCTGCTGCTGCCCTACAAGACCCCCTTCGTGATCGGTCACGACGTGTCCGGGGTGGTCACGGCGGTGGGCGGCGACGTGCGCGGGTTCCGGGTCGGCGACGAGGTGTTCGCCCGCCCCCGCGACCTGCGGATCGGCGCCTTCGCTGAGCGCATCGTCATGGACGCCGCCGACGTCGCGCCCAAGCCGGCCGGCCTCTCCTTCGCCGAGGCCGCCGCCGTTCCGCTGGTGGCGCTCACCGCCTGGCAGGCGCTCGTCGAGATCGCCGACGTGCAGCCCGGGCAGCGGGTGCTGGTGCACGCCGGTGCCGGCGGGCTCGGGTCGACCGTCATCCAGTTCGCCCGGCACCTCGGGGCCCACGTCGTGACCACCGCCAGCGGCGCCGACGCCGCCAAGGTCCGCGAGCTCGGCGCCGACGAGGTCGTCGACTACCGCAGCCAGGACTTCGCCGAGGTGCTCTCCGGCATGGACGTCGTGCTCGACTCCCTCGGCCCCGAGAGCGTCGCGAAGTCCCTGACCGTGGCGCGGCCCGGCGGTGTGGTCGTCAGCGTCGTCGGTCCTCCGGACCCGGCGCTGGCGCGCCACCTCGGCAAGCCGCTGCTCGTGCCGGTGATGGGCCTGATGAGCCGCACCGTGCGGCGCCGGGCCCGCAGGCTCGGAGTGCGCTACGCGTTCCTGTTCATGCGCGCCGACGGCGCCCGGCTGGCCGAGCTCGCCCGCCTGTACGACACCGGCGTGCTGCGCCCGGTGCTCGACCGGACCTTCGGCTTCGAGGAGACGCTCGAGGCGGTCGCCTACGTCGAGCAGGGGCGCGCCAAGGGCAAGATCGTGGTGACCCGATGACGTCCCGTCCTGCCGCGGCCGCACCCGTCACCAGTGCCACCAGTGCCACCGCGCCGACGCGGTACGTCGACGCGGCGGGCACCCGGTTCGCCTACCGCGAGCTGGGGCCCGCGACCGGGGTGCCGGTCGTGTTCCTGCACCACTTCACCGCCACGATCGACGACTGGGACCCACGCCTCCTCGACGGCCTCGCCGCCCACCGGCGGGTCGTGGTGGTCGACAACCGGGGGGTCGGCGGCACCGCCGGCCGCGTGCCCACCACCGTGGAGGCGATGGCCCAAGACGCCGTCGCGTTCATCGCGGCCCTCGGCCTCACCGAGGTGGACCTGTTCGGCTTCTCCCTCGGCGGCTTCGTGGCCCAGGTCGTGGCGCTGCGCGAGCCCTCGCTGGTGCGGCGCCTGGTGCTCACCGGCACCGGGCCCGCCGGATTCCCCGGCGTCGGGCGCCTGAACCGGCGGCTGCTCACCGACTCCGCACAGGGCGCGGTCCGGCTGCGGGACCCCAAGCCGCTGCTGTTCTTCACCCGCACCCCGACCGGCCGGGCCGCCGCCCGCGACTACATGGCGCGCCTCGCCGAGCGCACCGAGGACCGCGTGCCGGCGACCTCGCTGCGAGGCGCCGCGCGACAGCTGGTCGCCATCGTCCGCTGGGGCGCCGCCGAGCCGATGGACCTGGGCGCGATCGGTCAGCCCACGCTCGTGGCCAACGGCGAGGACGACCGGATGCTCGCCACCCGCGGCTCCTTCGACCTGGCCCACCGCATCCCCGACGCCCGCCTCGTCGTCTACCCCGACGCCGGACACGGCGGCGTCTTCCAGCACCACGACCGGTTCGTCCCCGAGGTCCTGGCCCACCTGGCCTGACCGACCCGGTCCCGGCCCGGCCCCCCACCATCGACAGGAAGCGAGACAGCCATGCCCCACCTCGAGGGAGCCGTCGTGCTCGTGACCGGCGCGAACGGAGGCATCGGTGCGCAGTTCGTCGAGCAGGCGCTCGCCCGTGGTGCCCGCAGGGTCTATGCCACCGCGCGCACCCCGCGCGACTGGGACGACGACCGCGTCGTCCCGCTGGCCCTCGACGTCAACGACCCCGCCTCCGTGGCCGCGGCCGCGACCACGGCCCGCGACGTCACCGTCCTGGTCAACAACGCCGGCTCCCTCCCGGCGGGTGCGAGCATCCTCGACCTCAGCGACGAGGAGTTCCGCGCGGGCATGGAGACCAACTTCTTCGGTCCCGTCGCCCTCACCCGCGCCTTCGCCCCGACCCTGGCCGGCCGCCCGGGCGCCGCGCTGGTCAACGTGCACTCCGTGGCGAGCTGGTACGCGTTCGGTGGCGTCTACAGCGCCTCCAAGGCCGCGATGTGGTCGGCCACGAACTCCCTGCGCCTGGAGCTCGCCCCCCGTGGCGTGCACGTGCTGGGGGTGCACATGGGGTACGTCGACACCGCCATGGCCGCCCACGCCTCCGGGCCCAAGATGTCCCCGACCGACCTCGTGTCCCAGGTGCTCGACGCCCTCGGGCGCGACGAGTTCGAGGTGCTCGCCGACGACACCACGAGAGCCGTCAAGGCCGGCCTGAGCGGTCCGGTCGAGGCCCTCTACCCCGGCCTGGTCGCCCCGTCCTGAGCCTCGTGCGCCGCCGTCGGTCGTCGTCGCTGGTAGCCGACGTCGTCGGGATCGCGCGGACCGTAGCGCGCCCCGAAGTCGGCGGCCAGCGATCGTCGGGGATCGGCAGGGCGCACGTCGACGGTGGCCGCGTAGAGGCGCAGCATCGCGGCGAGAGCGCCGTGCGCCACCGGACCGGGTGCGGGGAGGTCGTGCACGTGGCGCAGGTGGGGTGGGCACACCGCGGAGACCAGCCCCGGTGCGTGCCCGCGCAGCGGAGCCGGCAGGTAGCGCGCGCCGAAGGCCTCGATGAGCGCCCGGGTGATCTCGCGGCCCTCCGTGCTGGGGGCGAACGCGGTCCGCTCCCGCGTCGCGGCTCGGAGCCGTGGTGTCGCCTGACAGGACCGGGGAAGCCTAGGACTGCGCAGAGTTCTGCGATGCGCCCGTGGACTGCCCGCTCGTCGTCGCGGGCGCTGTGGTGCGTGCGTGCATGCCGGTGGCGGTGGCGGTGGCGGTGGCGGTGGCGGTGACGGCGGCGGTGAGCAGGACGGCGGCCGCGACCCACCACGCGGTGCGGACGTCGGTAAGGGCGGCGGTGCCGGCGGCGTCGCCGAGCAGGGTGAACAGGAGGCTGACGCCGACGACGAAGCCGAGTTGGCGGGCCATGGGTCTTCCCATTGGCGTGGATCGCGTTGTAAGCCCCTGGAGACCCGTGTCCACGCTCTATGGCCCACATAACGAGCGGAGATTTCCAAGCCTCGTAAAGGTCTGTGTGCCGATTGCCCCGATCGCGAGCCTGCGGACGGTTCGATTCATGCCACATCGCAACCGACGGAGCGGCTACCGGCCCAACCAGACCTTTGAGCCCGACCTGCGAGCCGCGCTGGACGCAGAGATCCATCGCCTCGAGGCGATCGGTGATCCCGCCGAGCGTGCGCGTGAGGTGAACTCACTCTTCAGTGCCTTCGATGACGTCCTCGACGAGATTTCGAAGGTCCGCCTCCGCGCGATCCAGCAGCTGTTTGGGACCAGGATGTCGTTGAGTACATCATCGGCGCGAGGCGACCGATCGGAGTTGACATCAACGGGAGGTCATCACCACCACAGAGGACCACCCCTTCCGGTCGGTGACCGACGAGCGCTTCGAGCGGGCTGATGAGTTCAGCCGTGGGGGGCAGGTGCTCGGCGCCGATGGTCGCGTGATCACGGTGTCCGGCCTGAGGCTCGGCACGAGGCGCGGGGCGTCGGCTTACAACCTCAGCGTCGAGGGCATCCACGCCTACCACGTCGGCCAAGCGGGCATCCTTGTCCACAACACCTTCCCGAATCCGTATGGGCGTTTGGGTAGTCCTGCGCACCGCGCGGAGGTGCAGAACATTGCCGACGAGATCACGGCGTCGGGTTTGACGCCGAAGTTCGCGGATCACGTCCCGACGCCGGGAGGCTTCAAGCAGTCGCGGTCCGTGGATGTGGCGGCTCTCGACCAAGCTGGCATTCCGGTCGCCTGTTACCAGGTGGGTCGCCAGACCATGGGCGGTCTGCGGGTCATGCGCGAGAGCCGGGCGATCTGGGATCTATGGAGCGAGTCGTCGGGGATCTCGATCATCTTCCGGGCGTATAACTAGCCATGACGCGCGGCCATCAGCTTCGGTTCTACACGCATCCGGACGACTTGCCAGATTTGGCGCGGGGGCTTGCCCAACTCGGCGCGTTGGCTGTTGACGACCGCACGCTGGAGCAGCACCTCGCGACGCACGAGTTGAAGGATCTTCGGCCCGGTTCAACGACGCTGATCGCGAACGAAGAGCTTGTGGATCACCTTGAGCCGAGATTCATGCCGAACCACAGCGTCTGGGTGCTGACGGCCGGCAGCGATGCCGTCGTGGAGTTGTCGACGTCCCCGTTCGACGGCAGGTTGCTCATGCACGGGCGCCTGTACTTCATCGCTGACTACAGCACGGGGGATCGGTTCGTACGAAAGCCGGAGGAGTTGCTGACGTTTGCTGCGTCGGTTGAGGCATGGCTGCGTGGTTGGCTGGTGAGCAGGCGACGTCGTTTGGTCGGCCCCGCTGCGGCCGTGGCACTAGATGCCGGCCTGGTCGAGCTCGGGGCCTGAGCCCGGTCACGCAGCCAGGGGTCCTATCGCATGCCCGGCCGTGTTCCCCGGTGGCGCTCCGGCGGTCTGTCGCAGTCTGCTAATTAAGTGACACTCTGTATGATAAGTTCCGCGGCGTTCGCCCTCCTCACCGACAGGGACGCCGATGACCCAGCTCAGCGACGCCGCGTGGGACGCCCTCCTCGCGATGTTCTCCGACCTCGCCGACGTGGTGCGCGCCGATGCGCGCGACGACCGCGAACGGCTGGAGGGCTACCGGGTGCTGGCGCGGGTGATGGCCCTGTGCAGCGAGCTGTCCCTCGACGTCGATCCGGAGGTGCCCCGGTTCTTCCCGATGACGACGCCGATGCGCCAGGTCGCCGGCCCCAACCCCGACGGCGAGTACGACCTGTGCGCCCTGACCCCCGGGCGGTCCTACCGCGTCACCGGCTCCCGGGAGAGCGTCACCTACCTCGGCTTCCAGGTGATGGCGGGTGTTGGGCTGACCCCGCGTCGGCAGGCCGGCTACGTCTCCGACAGCGATCTGGTGCTCGACGCCGACGGCCGGTTCACGTTCGTCCTCGCCCCGCGCGACCCCGGCACCGGTGAGCACTGCGTCCCGATCCCCGACGACGCCTCCGCGATCGTGGTGCGCCAGTACCTCGTCGACCGCGCCACCGAGCGCGTCGCCACCTACGACATCGAGCAGCTCGAACCCGCCGGACCCGTCGCCGAGCTCACCGACGCCGCGCTGGCCGACCAGCTCGGGGCGTTCATGTGGACCGCGTTCAAGCTGATGACGCTGCACCGCACCGTGCTCCCCGAGCTGATGACCGAGACCAACCGGCTGGTCACCGCCGAGGCCGCCGCGTTGGGCTCGGAGAACACCACCCCCGACAACCTCTACATGCTCGGCATGTTCGACCTCGCGTCCGGCGAGGCGCTGGTGGTCGACCTCGAACCGCCGGACACCCGGTACTGGTCGATCACGCTGGAGAACGTCTGGCACGAGTGCCTGGACCCGTTGCGCACCGTCAGCTCGGGCACGAACGCGGGCTTCGTGCGGCGCGCCGACGGGACGGTGCGCGTCGTCATCGCCGCCGAGGACCCCGGCGTCCCGAACTGGCTGGACACGGGTGGCCGCGGCCGCGGGTTCATCGTCCTGCGCTGGCTCGACACGCCGGCCCCGCCCCGCGTCCAACTCACCGTCACGCCGCTCCCGGAGGTCACCGCATGAACCCCCAGCAGTTCCTCGACGCCGCGACCGAGGCGACCGGCCTCACCGACTTCGGCGACGACGCGCTCTTTGGCGGCGACGGCTGGCGCACCGGGCTCGCCGTGCTCCTGGAGTCAATCGAGCGGGAGGCGAACCTCCACACGATGGGCGAGATGGTCGTGCAGGGCGAGCTGACCCAGTACCTGATCAACCGGCTGCGCATCGTCGAGCACCACCGTCGTCACCCCGAGATCCGCGAGCGCGATATCACCCCGCCCCTGGTGATCATAGGGCAGGCGCGCACCGGCACGACGATGCTGTTCGACCTGCTCGCGCAGGACCCCGACCACCGCGTGCCCCAGACCTGGGAGGTCGACCAGCCGCTGCCGCCCCCGCGGACGGAGACCTACCTCACCGACGAGCGGATCGCCGCCGCCGACGCGACCTTCGCGCTTGTCGACAGCGTGATCCCCGAGTTCCGGGCGGTGCACCAGCTCGGCGCGCAGCTGGCCCAGGAGTGCGTGCGGATCACGGCCAGCCACTTCGTCTCCGCGATCTTCCCGACCCAGTACCAGGTGCCGACCTACCTGGACTGGCTGATCCACACCGCGCAGGAGCAGGGCCACCTCGCAGGCGCCTACACCTGGCACCGGCGCTTCCTCGAGCTGCTGCAGAGCGAGGCCCCGGGCACCCGGTGGCTGATCAAGACCCCGATCCACTGCTGGACCCTGCCCGAGCTGATGGCGGAGTACCCCGGCGCCCTGCTGGTGCAGACCCACCGCGACCCCGCCACCGTGATGGCGTCGACCACCAGCCTGCTCGCCACCCTGCGGCGGCTCGGTACCGACGACATCGACACCCCGACCCTGGCCCGGGAGTTCGAGGAGATCATCCTCGACGGCCTGGACCGGAGCGCCGTGGCTCGGCTCGACGGCACCGTGCCCGCCGCGCAGGTCGTCGACGTCCGCTTCGGCGACCTGATGCGCGACCCGATCCCCGCGGTGCGGCAGGTCTACGACCGCTTCGGCTGGCCCCTGACCCCCGACGTCGAGCAGGCCATGCGCACCTTCCTGGAGACCCACCCCCGCGAGGGCGGCGGCCACTCCTACACCTTCGCCGCCACGGGGCTGACGCTCTCGGCGGTGCGCGAGCGCACGGCCCGCTACCGCGAGCACTTCCAGGTCCCGATCGAACAGCACTGAACGGCCGGGCCGCACCGGCGGCCGGGCCGTACGGGCGGCCGGGCCGCCCGGGTGGATCAGCGGGGGCGGATCACCGGGGGCTCAGGGCCCAGAACATCGTCTCGGTCAGGTGCGCGACGACGACGTCGGGCGGCGTCCGGTCGGCGATGAGGTGCATGACGACGGCGCCGCGGATGGTGTTCAGCGTCAGGACCGGGTCGATCGAGTCACGCGTCGCGTTCGCCTCGAGCAGCGCCACCAGCGAGGCGTGCAACGGCACCAGGAACCCCTCGACCAACCCCGGCAGCGGGGTGTCGGCATCGGCGTCGGCGGTCAGCCCCGCCACGCCGGCCCGCACGTCGGGGCGGCTGCCGTAGGCCACGATCGCGCCGATGAAGGTGTGCAGGTCCGCCCGCAGGGCACCGGTGTAGCCGGTCGGCCACGGCTCGACCCCCGAGCCGAACAGGGCCTCGGAGACGAGCGAGGCCTTCAGGGGCCACCACCGGTGCACGAGCTGGCGGGTCACCCCCGCGCGTCGCGCGACCTGGCTGAAGCTCAGGGCGGTGTAGCCCTCCTCCGCCAACAGCTCCCGGGTGGCGGCCAGCACGGCCTCGTGCCGCTCCACCGACCGGGGACGGCCCGGGCCCGCCTCGCTGGTCGCGCCCGACGTCCTCCCCGCGGCCGGAACCGGCGGACGTGGGGGAGGAGCGGTGCCGGCCATGATGCGCTCAGCGTAGTCAGGGCTGTACTGCCCGGCGCGGTCCGCTCGATCGCGCGGCCCTCCCGGGTCCTGAGGATCCGGCGGCGCCGGGGCTCGCCGTGGGGCAGCATGGCCGGATGGCGGCACGGGGGTCGGGGCGAGCGGTGTGGGTCTGGAGCGCCCGGGACCTCGACGGCGCGTGGGGGTTCCTGGAGCGCCGTCGGGTCACCGAGCTGTTCCTCCACGTGCCGTGGGAGGTGCGACGACGCCGCGACGAGCGCGCCCGCATCGCCGACGCCGTGGCGCGGGCCCACCGCGCCGGGATCCGGGTGAGTGCGCTGGGCGGGACACCGGACTGGATCCACCGACCGGGGGAGGTCGTGCGCCGGTGGTTGCGCCCGGCGCTGGAGGCCGCTCCCTTCGACGGGGTGCACCTCGACGTCGAGCCGGACTTCGGGCAGGACCGGGCGCGGGCGGCGCGCGGCCTGGTCGACGTCGCTGAGACCGTGCGCGCGCAGCTGCCGGCGGCGACTCCGCTCGAGGTCGACGTGCGCTTCTGGTACCCCTCGGTGCGCCTGGGGGACACCGACCTCGCGCGGGCCCTGTGCGGGCCGGCCGACTGCCTGAGCATCATGAGTTACCGGCGACGCACGTCGGGGGCCGACGGCTCGATCGAGCTGACGCGTCCCACGGCGCGGGCCGTCGCCGAGACCGGCAGCGCGTTCCGGGTCGGTCAGGAGACCCTCGACCTCGGACCCGGGCCGGTGCAGACCAAGCAGACCTTCTTCGGCCGGCCCGCGGCCGAGCTGGACGCGGCGCTGGGGCGGCTGCGCGAGGCGTTGGCCGACGCCCCCGGGTTCGCCGGCCTCGCCGTGCACGACCTGCCGGGCTGGCAGGCCCTGCCGCGGGACTGACCGGTCGAGCAGGACCGCGCCCGGTCAACGACCGGGCAGCGCGGGCTCCATCCGCCACGTCGCGGTCCCGTCGCCCGCCGCCGCGGGCCCGGTGGGCACGGTGGGCACCCGCACCTCGAGGAACTCCTGCTCCCCGACGGCACGGAACTCGTGGGGCCAGCCGGCCGGGACCAGCTGCTCCAGATCGGTCGGGCCGGCGTCGCCGGCGTCGTCGTCACCGGTCAGCACGCCGCGCGGGCCGACGAGGAAGAGGTGGGCCTGGCCCTGGGTGAGGAACCAGCTCACCGTCAGCGATCCGCCCGGCGGCGCGAGGTCGACGGCGCGCAGCACCAGGCCGCCCACCCGTGCGGCCTCGAGGCGGTCGGCGGCGTCGTGGTCGCCGCAGCGCAGCACGAGATCCACCCCGCGACGACGTGCCTGCGCCAGCGCGCGTGCGAACCAGACGCCGAGCCGGTAGGCCGAGGGGCTGAGCAGCAGCAGCTGGCGCAGGTAGGTCTCCTCGGCCGCACACGCGGCGCGCACCTCCGCGTCGTCAGGACGCGCCTGCCCGGTGGCGAGGCGCTCGAGCAGGTCGACGGTGCGTTCGAGGCCGGCCACCTCCCACACCCGCCGTCCCTCGGCGACCTCCCGCTCGACCAGGGTCTCGTGCTCGGTGGCCGCGGCGAGGGCGCGCACCTGCTCGGACTCGGTGACGATGCGCCGCACGAGGCGGGTGAAGCCCCACCACGCCAACGCCAGCAGCAGGGAGGGCGCGGTGCCGACCAGCACGACGGCGGCGTACTGGACGTCGTCGCGCCCGACGACCGCCGCCACCGTCAGGGCGGTGGCGAGGTGGAGTCCGACGGCGACGGCCACCGCTCGCCGGGGAGCGGCCAGGACGAGCACCATCAGCAGCGGGGCGACGCCGATCGCCTGGAGGTAGATCACCTCGCTGCGGCCGAGGTCCACCCCCGCCAGCGCGGCGAGGGAGGCCAGCGGCAGGAGCACCACCAGGAGCGCGACCGCCCGTGGCGACACGCGTCCGTACCGCCGGGCGCTGCGCCAGGCGGCGAGCAGGCCGAGCCCGACGAGGAGCAGCATCGCGTAGGTCCAGGTGACCCGTCCGGGCCGGTTGGCAGCCTCGATGAGTACGCCGACGGCGACGATCCCGCCCCCGAGCAGCCAGCACGCGCGCCGGACCAGGTCCTCCGCCACGCACTCCGGCGTCGGGTCGGGCCCCGCCTCCGGCTCCGCGGAGGGGCCCTCGCTTCCCACGAGCCGGTAGCTGATCCGGACCCGGGTGCCTTCCCCGGGGCGTGACAGGACCTGCGCCTCACCGCCGACCGCCGCCATCCGCCGCCCGATGGACTCCAGGAGCCCCGAGCCCCGCGCGACCCGCGCCGGGTCGAACCCCAGGCCCGCATCCGTCACCTCGATCGCCACCTCCTCGGCCGAGAGGCTGATCACGACGCGGGCCTCCGGCACCTGCGCGTGCTTGGAGACGTTGCGCAGCGCCTCGCCGACCGCCCCGCCGAGCGCCGCCGCGACCCCCGGGGGCAGCGACTCCTGCAGCCGGTCCAGCGCGGCGTCGTCTGGACCGATCCGGGTGACCGAGATCGGCTCCTCGGTCACCGCGACGTCGCGCAGCCGGGCGGTGCCGCGAGGTCGGCGTTCGAGCAGGGTCCGGGCCGTCTCGAGGTCCTGGCGGCAGCGGTCCCGGATGCGGAGGTCCCGCTCCTCGTCGCCGCCCCCGCCGGCGGCGATCGCGGCGAGGGTGTTGATGACGGTGTCGTGCAGCACCCGTGCGTCCTCGGCCGCCTCGACGCCGGCCATCCGGCCGGCCAGTCGCGCGGCCCGCTGCGTCTCCAGGTCCTGCCGGTACCGGTCGGCGGTGTCCGCGAGACTCCACAGCGACGGCATCGCGGTGCGGACGACGCCGGCGACCACCACCGCCGTCACCGTGAACGCCGACGCCACGGGGAAGGTCCAGATCCCGTCGTCGAGGACGAGGGCCGCCACCACCGCGACCGAGCCCAGCACCGGCACCCAGGTGCGGGAGCGATCGACGCTCCCGAGGGCGGAGGCGAGGTAGAGCAGGTTGCCCAGCCAACAGGCGGCCAGCGCGATGGCGTCGTCGACCGTGCGCGCGGCGAGGTAGTCGAGCAGCCAGACGGGATAGGTGCCGATCAGCAGGGCGACGTAGGGGACCCGCCCCCGCAGCGCCGCCAGGGTGCCGGCGACCGCCAGCAGGTGGACCGCGGCGATCGCGGCCGTCGGGAGGCGCGTCGGGGCCGCGACGACGACGAGCACCATCACCACGTGCCAGCCCAGCAGGCCGAGCAGCAGGGTGCGCTGGAGGGACACGGCCATGCTGCGGGCCACCGTGCCGCTCGGGCGCATCCCGGCGCGCGCCCAGGCGCGCCACCGCCTCCAGCCTGCGATCACGTCCCATCGATAGGCGTTCCCGGGCGTCCGGCGCCCCGTCAGGCGCCCGCGGACACCGGATTCACCCCCGAACGGGGGGTCGCCCCACCGACCTCGAGGAGGTCCTGTCCCCGGATCGAGGTCAGGTGCAGCACCGGTCCGTCCGCCCCGGCGCGCCGCGCCATCACCTGCTCCCCCCAGCCCTCGGGACCCACGACGGTGAGCAGGGGTGCGGCCCCGTCACCGAAGCGGGCGACCACCAGACCCTCGCCGCGTCCGGCCGCCCGCACGCAGTCGGCCAGCACCTCACCGAGCCCCCGGGCGACCGTGGCATCGGCGACGTCCTCCGGTCCGACCCGCAGGGTCAGCTCCATCCCGCGGGTCCGGGCCGCCCCGAGCGCGCGGGCCAACCACGGTCCGAGGTGGACGAGCGTGGGTGGGAGGAGGAGGAGCTGGCGCAGGTGGTGCTCCTCGGTCGCGGCGCGCGCGGACAGGGCCGGTGCGTCGGGGGCGAGGTGCCCGTCGGCGACGTCCCGCAGCACGTCGAGGGCCGCCGACACCTGCGCCTCGCGCCAGAAGCGCTGGATCCGCGCTGCGCCCTGCAGCTCGGCGAGCGCGAGTCGGTCGGCGACCTGGCGACGCCGGGCCTGCTCGGCGTCCTCGGTGAGACGCCGCAGCGCGAGGAGGAAGATCGCCCAGATCCCCAGCTGGCCGACCTGGAGGCCGGCGTTGGCCAGCACGATCCCGGCCTCGGACCCGGAGTCGGCGACGTCCACGGCCACCACGACCGCGGTGGCCAGCAGGGTGCTGATCGCCGCGAGGACCAGCCGAGGCCGGTCGAGGACGACGAGCAGCAGCAGGAGCAGCGGGGTGACGCCGATGCCGAGCCAGAGCGCGGGCCGGCCCGCCGGTGCCAGAGCCCCGTAGGCCGCGCACGCCCAGCCGACCGGCACTCCGATCGTCAGCAGGGCCGCGGTCGTCCGGGGCAGCCGGTCGCGCCGCACGGTGCCGGCCGCGACCAGGGTGAGCACCGCCACGAGCACCGCCGAGACCGCACTCGCGGTGGGGAGGCCGCCGATCGCCACGGTCAGGAGGGTCGCCAGCGCGACGGCGATGGCCCAGCCCCACGCCCCGAACCGGGCCACGGCGGCGCGCGCCCGGGCGAGCTCCGCGGCCTCCTCCGGTCGCGCCCGGCCCTCCCGGTCCTCGCCCACGGTGAGCAGGACCCGGGTGCCGCGTCCGGGGGCCGCGGTGACGGTCACCTCGATGCCGTGCTCCTCGCAGCGGGCGACCACCGACTGCGCGAGGCCGCCGGTGCGGCGACCGGTGACGGCCTCGGGGCGGAACCCGACGCCGGTGTCGCTCACCACGACGCTCACGTGCGCACCTGCGTCGCCGATCCGCGTCGCGACCGTCGCCGACGCCACGCCGGCGTGCTTCGCGACGTTGCGCAGCAGCTCGCTGATCGCTGCCGCCATCGCCGGCCACCGTTCGGCCCCGACCGCCGCGGCCACCGCCTGCTCGGCCTCGCCGATCCAGGTGACGCTGAGCCCCAGCGGCACCACCACCGGGACGGGGTCCACCGCCGGCGCTGCGCGATCCCGCGCCGGTCGCAGCGTCGTGGGCAGCAGCGACTCCAGGCGTGCGACGTCGTCGCGGCACCGGCGCCGCACGCGGGCGACGTCGCTCAGCGCCCGCCCTCCGGCCGCGAGGACGCCCAGGGTGTTGATGACCGTGTCGTGCAGGACGCGGTTCTGCTCGGAGGCGGCGCGCTCGGTCGCGCGGGCGCGCACCAACCGCTCGTGGGCCTCGGCCGCCTCGCTCAGGCGTCGGTCGATCGTGCGCGCGTGGCGGTCGATCCCCCGGGCCAGGACGGCGGCCGCGACGGCGAAGCACGCCGGTGGGAGCAGCATCGCGAGCACCAGGCTGTCGTCGTGGCGCGTGCCGACCCACGCGGCGTTCGCCAGGACCGGCGGGAGGACCGCGACGGTCGCGGCGATCGGCGGCAGGCAGAGGTACGGCGTCGCGACCACCACGAACGACATCGCCAGGACCGTCTGTGCGAGCCGGTCGGCGGTGAGCGCCAAGTCGGCGCCGAGCAGTGCCACGAACCCGACGGAGAACAGCATCCGGGGGGCGAGCACACGGGCGCTGCGGATCGCCGGCACGCTGAGGAGGGCGAGGGCCACGTGGAGGAGCGGCAGCCACACCGGGACGGCGTCGGTGGCGGTGATCAGCACCCCGAGGGCGCACTGCCACAGGGCGAGTCCCGACGCCGCCGACGTCCAGATCGCCCCGTCGAGACTCGACCGGGCTCCCGACCCGACGGCGCCCGACCCGACGCCGCCCGACCCGACGGCGCCCGACATCGTCCCCGGTGTCGTGGCAGAGGGGTTCTCGGTGAGCATCGGGGTCACGACAGCCCACCGGCCCGGCCGCTGATCCGGCGCGCGATCGGACGGGGCCCGATTCCCCCCCGAACGGGGGTGGGCCCCCGCCCCCGAACGGGGGGGAAAGCCCCCGCGGGGGGCCGCTGCCGCTCGGCGGCGGCCCCGCCCGCGGCGACGCTGTGCCCGCAGATCGGGCGTCCGGGACCGTCGTCGCGACCTCCCGGGCGCCCGCCCGTTCTGCGATCCAGCCCGCGACAGAAGGCAGACGAATGACTCTCCACCAGCTCTCCCGCCGCCCGAGGTGGCGGTCGGTCGGCGGTCGGTTCCTCGCGGTGAGCCTCATGGCCACCTCGGTCTCGGCCCTGACGATCACTGCCGCCCAGGCGGCCGTCACCACCTTCACGGTGGACTCCTTGGCCCACGTCGCCGACGCCACGATCGACGGCACCTGTGCCACGGCCGCCGACGAGTGCACCCTGCTCGCCGCGATCCAGGAGGCCAACGCGCTGCCGGCGTCGGCGGGCGACACCATCACGATCACCGTCGCGCCCGAGCTGACCGGCACGATCACGCTGCCGGGTGCGGGCCCGGTGATGAGCACCGAGCCCATCAACACCGGCACCGGTGGCGCCGGGCTGGACTACCTCGACGCCTTCGGCGCCTACTTCCGCGTGGACGCCGCGCGGCCGGTCACCATCGACCTCGACAACCGCGTGTCGCTGATCTCGCAGAACGACGCCGCCTACGCCGGCTTCCAGATCGTGTCCCCGAACGTCACCCTCACCCGCATCCCGAACCTGCGGGCGGGCGAGGGCGACATCGTGATCGGCGCTGCCGACGCGACCGTGCGCGACGTCACGCTCTCGGATCCGGACTCGGTCATCGCCGAGACGGGCATCGGGCTCACCGACGGCGCCGACGGCACGGTGATCGACGACGTCACCTTCGACAGCCTCTTCTTCGGCGTGTACGTCGACGACTGTGCGACGGTGACCGACACGACGGTCAGCGACAGCACGTTCACCAACAACGGTGGCTTCTCCGACATCCGGATGGACACCGGCTGTGGGCTGATGGACCAGACGACGGTGGACGGCTTCGACGTCGTCGACTCCACCTTCTCCAGCACCGGGATCTTCTCCACCGTGCTGCTGCAGTCGTTCAGCGCCACCACGGGGCTGACCTTCACCGGCTCGACCTTCGACGGCGCCGACGAGTCGGTCGTCTACACCGCGGACCTCAGCTCCACCACCGGTCTGACCCTGGAGGACAACGACTTCACCGGCACCGGGTACGTCTGGGAGGAGGAGGGTTCCGCGACCCACGCCGGCACCCAGATCCTCGACAACCGGTTCACCGGCCAGCTGCTGCACTCCCTGGTGATGCGCAACGCCCAGCACGTCGACAACCTCATCAAGGGCAACACCTTCACCGACCAGCGCGGCAACAGCCAGAGCACGATCTTCCTCACCCGCCAGGCCAACCGCGGCGACAGCGGCAACCTGATCACCGAGAACACCTTCGTGCAGACCGACGCCGAGGGCGTGGCGCACGACCGGTGGGCGATCTACGCCGAGATGGCCTCCGAGGCGCCCGGCGCCGATTCCGGGTGGAGCTTCACCGACAACTCGGTGGACGGCTACGGCATCCCGGGCTCGCAGGCGCCGATCATCGTCGGGCCGGACCTGACCCGCACCAAGATCTTCGGCAACACCTTCGGGCAGAACACCCAGGGCACCACCGACGCCGCCGCGAGCGAGGGCTCGATCGGGTTCTTCGTCGCCAACAACGGCCAGGCCAACTCCCGGATCCAGACCTGGCGGCCGAGCAACGCCGAGTACGGCGACGGCCGGGTCAGCTTCGACGTCGCCCCGGTCGTGCCGGGTGTCGCGGGCAACCCCCAGCCCACCCCGCCGCTGACCCTGCACGTCTACTGGACCGCCGACGACAACGCCGAGGAGTACCTCGGTGCGATCGAGGACGTGCTCACCCCCGGCCGCGTCAGCATCGCGACCGACCACACCGACGGCTTCATCCGGATCCAGACCGAGGGCGGTGCCTCCGGCTACACCTCGCAGTACTCCGGTCTGGCGGTCATCCAGGCCGGTGACTCCGACGGCGACGGCCTCACCGACGACGAGGAGGCCGAGCTCGGGACCGACCCGGACGTGGCCGACACCGACGGCGACGGGATCAGCGACGGCGACGAGGTCGCCGGTCCGGGCCTGTGCGTCGGCGGGACGAACCCGCTCGTCAAGGACACCGACGGCGACACCCTGGGCGACGGCGTCGAGGTGGCCGGGTTCCGCATCAAGGACCAGGTGCGCCTCAGCCGCACGGTGACCCGGCCGATCGGCGTGGTCTCCACCAACCCCTGCAAGGCCGACACCGACGGCGACGGCTGGACCGACGCGCGCGAGCGCGCCGGCTTCCGGATCAACCAGAAGGTGTTCCTCTCGGGCGACCGCACCTACACGATCGGCAAGGTCTACACCGACCCCACCACGGCCGACACCGACCGTGACGGGCTCGACGACAAGCGCGAGGTGCGCGGCTCCGCCACCAAGCGCTACGGCGTGCGTCGCAGCAGCCCGGTGGACTACGACACCGACAAGGGCGGTGTGAACGACGGCCGCGAGGTGGCCGCCGGCGCCGACCCGGCGCGCAGCACCTCCCGCCCGGGCAAGCCCTGAGACCGGGGGCGGGACGTCGTCCTCGGACGGCGTCCCGCCCGCGTCTGCGTGCGGGAGCCCGCCCGTCTCCGCCCTGACCGGGCCCGTGTGTCCGGTCAGGGCACGCGGGCGGTGCCGGGGGCGTCGAGGTAGCCGTCGGCGATCGCCGCCCGGTAGAGGTCGGTCTTGGTGCGGACCTCCCGGCCCACCGTGGCGTACTTGCGCTTCACGCCGTCGATGTACTTCTTGGCGGTGTCGCGCTTGACGCCGATCCGCGCGGCGACGGCCTCCGTCGTCAGTCCCGAGGCGTAGAGCACCAGGGCCCGCTCCTCCTGGTCGCTGAGCGAGGGGCGCGCGGGGTCGTGGGCGATGACCGACGCCATCTCGGCCGTCATCCACTCCCCGCCCATCAGCACCGTGCGCACGGCACGGGCGAGGTCGTCGGCGGAGTCGCGCTTGCCGACCACCCCGGAGACGTTGGCCCGCAGGACCCGGCGGACCAGCGCGGGCGAGGCCATCGCGGACAGCACGATGACCTTCAACCCCGACCTCACGAGCCGGGCGACGACCTCCGGGTCGACGTCGGGGCCGCGGTCGACGCTGAGGTCGAGCACCAGCAGGTGCGGGTGGGTGGCGCTGGGGGCGGTGCGCACCCAGGCGAGGAACTGGGGCAGCGTCTCGCACCGCGCCACGACCCGCACGCCGGCACGCTCGTGGAGGACCTCCTCGGTGCGCTCGCGCTGCAGGGCGTGGTCCTCCACGATGGCCACGCGGTAGTAGCCGCGGCGGAACATGTCGTCGGGCACGGTCTGCTCCTCATCATGGGGGACACGACTCGGCTCACCCTAGCCTGGGCGTTGTCGACACCTTGCCGAACCCTTGTGGCGTCGTTGCGTCGCCGACCCGGGCGAGATCCCGGCCTTCACGCCCCCCGGCTGCTCACCAGCCCGGTCTCGTAGGCGAGCACGACGAGCTGGGCGCGGTCGCGGGCGCCGAGCTTGAGGAACAGGCGGGAGACGTGGGTCTTCACCGTGAGCGGGGAGAGCACCAGCTCGGTGGCGATCTCGTGGTTGGACAGCCCCCGGCCGACCAGGGTGAGCACCTCGCGCTCCCGGGGAGTGAGGCCGGAGAGGAGGGCGGCCGCGGGCGGTGCGGCCGCGGCCTCCGAGGCGGCCGGACCGGGCGCGGGTTCGGCGAGGTAGGCCTCGATGAGCCGGCGGGTGATGCGGGGCGCGAGCAGCGCCTCGCCCTCGTGCACCACGCGCACGGCGTCGACCAGGGCGGTGGGCTCGACGTCCTTGAGCAGGAACCCGGCGGCGCCGGCCTTGAGCGCGCCGAAGACGTACTCGTCGAGCTCGAAGGTGGTGAGCACCAGCACCCGCACGCCGTCCAGACCCGGCTCGCGCACGATCCGCGAGGTCGCCTCCAGGCCGTCCATCCGCGGCATCCGGATGTCCATCAGCACGACGTCGGGGCGCAGTGCGGCCGCGATCTCGACGGCGTCGGCGCCGTTCACGGCCTCACCGACCACCTCGATGTCGGGCTCGGCGTCGAGCAGTGCCCGGAAGCCGGCGCGCACGAGGGTCTGGTCGTCCACCAGCAGGACGCGGATCACGGCAGGCCTCCGGTCGGGTGCAGGTCGAGGACGTCGGGACGCAGATCGGCGCTGGCCGTGAGGTCGGCCTGGGTCGGGACCGGCAGCGTGGCGGTGACGCGCCAGCCGCCCTCGGCGCGGGGGCCCGCCTCGAACGAGCCGCCCATCGCGATCGCGCGCTCGCGCATCCCGCGCAGGCCGTTGCCCGACCCGGTGTCGCCGAGGTGGGCGGTGCCCTCGCCGCCGTCGTCCTCCACCACGATCCGCACGACGCGATCGGCGTCGGCGCCGTGCAGCGACACCCGCACCTGCGCGCAGGTGCGGCCGGCGTGGCGGATGACGTTGGTGAGGGCCTCCTGCACGATCCGGTAGCCGGCCACGCCCACGGTGGCGGGCAGCTCCGCCGCGGCGGGGTCGACCTCCACGGCGAGGTCGACGCCCACGGCGCCGAGGCTGCCGCGCAGGTCCTCGATCTCGGCCAGGCCCAGGGTCGGCACGACGGGGGCACCGTCGTCGTCGCGGCGCAGCAGGCCGAGCATCGCGCGCAGGTCGCCCAGCGCCTCCCCGCTGACCTGCTTGATCTCGCGCAGCGTGCGGCGGGCCTGCTCGGGATCGCGGTCGAGCAGGTGGGCGCCGACGCCGGCCTGGATGTTGATGGCGACCATCGCGTGCGCCACGACGTCGTGCACGTCGCGGGCGATGCGCAGCCGCTCCTCCCCGATCCGGCGCCGGGTCTCCTCCTCGCGCACGTGCTCGGCGGCCTCGGCGCGGGCCAGCAGCGCGGCGGTGGCAGCCCGGCGCTCGTGGGCGGCGACGCCGAGGGCGAGCGGCACGACCACCAGCGCCATGTTGCGCAGCGTCTCCATCGTGAACAGGCCGTGGGGGCTGAAGATCTGCAGGATCGAGAGCACCACCGGGATGCCCACCGCCGCCCCGGCCAGGGCGGCGGTGCGCCCGAACCTCTCGGCGAGGGTGTAGCCGCACAGCACCGCTGCCAGCCCCACCGTGTTGTAGACGCAGGCCAGGGTCACCAGCGCGAAGATCAGCGCCAGCGATGCCCCGAACGCGGCGATCGGGAAGCGGCGACGGAGCAGCGCCGGCAGGGCGATGAGGACGATCGCCACCGGGGCGGCCGCCGTCGGGTCGGACTTCGGCGAGCGGCCGAGCTCGATCAGCATCGCGGCCACGCACACCGCGAACGCCGCGACGTCGAGGAGCAGGTCGCGCCCGGGGCGCGACGACGAGGACCGGATCACCCGTCGACGGTAGCGACGGGCGACCCGGTCCGGCGTCGTCCTGGGGATGTATCTCTACGACGCGACGGGCTCGCCGGCGGGGGCGACGACGACCTGCGCCGGGGCCGCGTCCTCACGCAGTCCGACCTTGTCGTGGACGCGGCGCAGCCACATCGGGGCCCACCAGTTCCACTTGCCCATCAGGCCCATCAGGGAGGGCACCAGGAGCGAGCGGACGATGAAGGCGTCCACGAGCACGCCGACCGCGGTGGCGATGCCGATCTGCTGGATGAAGGAGATCTCGCTGGTGCTGAAGGCGCCGATCGCGACCGCCAGCAGGATCGCGGCGGCGGTGACGACGCTGCCGGTGCGGCCCAGGCCGGTGGCCACGGCCTCGCGCTCGCTCAGCCCGCTCTCCCGCGCCTCCTTGATCCGACCGAGCAGGAACACGCCGTAGTCGGTGGAGAGGGCGAACACGAGGGCGGCCGCCACCAGGAAGTCGGTGGGCTCGATGCCGCCGTTGGGCGTGTAGCCGAGCAGGTCGGTGAACCGGCCGTCCTGGTAGACCCAGGTGAGCGCCCCGAGCGAGACCCCCACGGTGAGCACGTTCATGACCACCGCCTTCACCGGCAGCACCACCGAGCCGGTCATCAGCCACAGCACGAGCAGGGTGAGCAGCACCAGCAGGGCGATCGCGAGCGGCAGCCCGTCGGCGATGGCCTGCTGCTGGTCGATGAACTCCGCGGCCGGGCCGGTCACGAGCGCGTCGACGTCGGTCGCAGCGACGACGTCGCGCACCTGTGCGACCACGTCGCGGGCGGCGTCTCTGGCCGGGTCGCCGGTCACGCTCAGATCCAGCTGCCACACGCCGGCGGCGACCTCCCGGGGCTCGGCCGGGCTCACCACCCCGGGCAGGGCCGACGCCGTGCGGGCCAGGTCGTCGGCCTGCCGGGCCGTGCCGTCCAGCGCGATCGTGACCGGCGTGCTGCCGGTGCCTCCGTAGGAGCCGGTGAGGGTGTCGGCGACGATCCGGCTGCTCTGGTCGCGCGGCACGACCGAGGCGTCCACCGGCGACCACTCGACGCGCAGCGCGGGCAGGGCCAGTAGCACCATGACCGCGGCGGTGGCGGCGGCGATCGTGCCGGGGCGGCGCATCACGGCGTGGGCCAGCCGGTGCCAGCGGCCCGCGGCGCCGGCGTCGTCGCGGCGACGGGCGACCTTCGCGCCCCAGATGCTCAGCAGCAGCGGGGTGATGAGCAGGGAGGCGAGGGCGGCGACCACCGCGACCGTGGCGCCGGCGATGCCCATCGACGTCAGGAAGCCCATCGGGAAGACCGTCAGGGTGATGAGCGCGACCGCGACGGTGGCGGCGGAGAAGGCCACGGTGCGCCCCGCGGTGCTCATCGTGGTGGCGAGTGCGGCGAAGGTCGGGCCCTGCCGCTGCAGCTCCTCGCGGTAGCGGGTGAGCAGGAACAGGGTGTAGTCGATGGCCAGGCCGAGGCCGAGGCCGATCACGAGGTTGAGGGCGAAGATGCTCAGGCCGTACACCTGGTTGACCCCGGTCAGGGCGAGGAAGGTGCCGAGCACGGTGGCGACGCCGACCGCCAGTGGCAGCAGGCTCGCCCGGCCGCCGAAGACGAGCAGCGCGAGCAGCGCCAGGACCGGGAACGCCAGCGTCTCCGCCCGGGCGAGGTCCTCACCCACCTGGGAGCCGATCTGGAAGCCGATCACGGACCCGCCGCCGACCGTGACGTCGGCGTCGTCGGCGAAGGCGTCGAGGGTCTCCTCGGCCACGGCCTCGTCGTCGACCCCGGCCGCGATCGTGCCGAGCACCAGCGAGCTGGAGCCGTCAGGCGCCGATCCGCCCAGGGTCGCCTCGACGACGCCGGGCACCGCGGCCAGGCGGTCGGCGACGATGTCGAGGCGGGCGGCGTCGGTGCCGTCGACCAGCAGCACGAGGCCGGGCGAGGACTGGCGGCCGGTGGCGTCCTCCAGGCGCTCGTAGGCCCGGGCGGAGTCGGCGTCGGGCGGGGCGAACCCGCCGGAGGAGTCCAGCGCGCCGGCGACGGGACCGCCGATCGCGCCGGCGGCGACGATGACGAACAGGACGGCCACGAGGGCGCGCCGTGGGGAGTCGTGCAGCACCCGCAGCAGCCGCTGGAGCGGGCCGTGCGGCCGGGTGGTGGTGTCGGTGGTGTCCATGGCTCCGACGATGTCCGTCGCGGTGGGGTCGGCGCGTCGTCCCGGGGAGGTGATGTGGGAGCGCCCACGCAGCCGGAGTACGCCCGGGGATGTAGTCCGTGGGTCGTGGGCGTCGCCTCCCGCGTCACGTGGCGTGCGTACGATCCCGGCGTGCCGACCTGTGCCACTCGTCGACGGGAGAGGTGATGACGCCGGACGTCGAGACCCCGGTCCTGGAGTGGGCCCGGCGGGTGGACCTGCGGGAGCCGGTGCGGTGGGGCGAGATCGAGGCGCAGGTGCTGGCTCGGGCGCCGATGGAGGCCGAGAAGCCCACCCTGGAGTACCGGCTGATGGTGGCCGCGGGGTTCTCCTCCTTGCTCGTCGGCGTGATCCTCACGGTCGGTGCTCCCGTGGTCGGGCTCCTCGTCGTCGCTTCCGGGCCGGGGTTGGACAGCGGGTGGCGCGACGTCGCCCGGATCGCCTTCCTGATCACCTGGGCGACCCAGGTCGGCGTCCTGCGGCTGTGGTGGGCGGGACACCGGCGACGGGATCCCGAGCTGGTCGTGACGAGCGTGGTGGCTGTCCTCGCGAGCGCGGCCTCCGTCGTGGTCGGTCGCGCCAGGTTGGACGAGTCCGACGGGTTGTGGATCTACGCGGCGATCGGCGGGCTGCTCGCCCTCCCCGTCCTCCTCGTCGTCGTCTCCTCGCCGCGGCGACGCGTCTCGGTGCGCCGGCCGCCCCGTCGCGGACCGCGCAGCGGGGCGCTGCGCGCGCGGTACCACGCCACCCGGGACGAGGTCCTCGACATCCTGATCCAGCGGCGCCTGGTGAGGTTGGACGAGGCGGACCGGCAGCGGGTGTCCGAGATGCCCCTGGGCTACTGGGAGGAGCTCGACGACGTCGACGACGCCGAGCGTCGTCGCATCCTGGAGCTGAGGATCACCGGATGGCGGGAGTTCACCTCCGACGACGAGCGGTTGTGGCCGCGCGGTCGGCGTCGTCCGCCCGCGGGCGGACGGTGAGCCCAGCCGTCGGGGCGCGGACTGCGGCGTCCCGCTGACCTCCACCGTCGTCGGAGATCGGAGGTCGTCCACAGGGTCCTCCGTCCTTGCTCGGGATTGTCGGTGCCCTCGTGTTGAGTGGTCACATGCAGATGGGTGCGGGTGGGGTGCGGGAGTGGGCGCGGGTCGCCGACGACGCGCTGGCCCATGCCCTGGCGGCGCCGGTGTGGTCGACCGGGGCGGAGGACACGCGGGAGGCGTTGCTGGAGCTCGCGCGGATCGAGGCGCGGGCGGCGGCACTGAAGGCGCGGCTGCTCGTGCAGGCCGAGGAGCTCGGGGCGCATCAGGAGTCGGGGGCCGAGACCGTCGCGGTGTGGCACGCCCGGGCGACGCGCACGACGGTCGCGCAGGGGCGGGCTGCGGTGCGGGAGGCGGTGGCGCTGGAGGGCCGGCCTGACGTCGCGTCGGCGCGCGCGAGCGCCGGCATCAACGCTGCGCAGGCGAAGGTGATCGTCGATGCGGTGGCCGAGGTGCCGGAGGAGGACCGTGAGCAGGCTTCGGCGTATCTGTTGGAGAAGGCCGCGTCGCATCACGCGAAGGATCTGCGGGTGCTGGGGCGGCGTATCTGGGAGGTCCTGGATCCGGTGGCGGCGGATGCCCGGGAGTCCGCCGCCTTGGAGCGGCAGGAGGCCCGGGCGGCGCAACGGGTCCGGTTCTCGATGGTCGAGCACGACGACGGCACGATGGAGGGCTGGTTCCGGGTCCCCGTGCTGCACGGCGCGATGCTGCGCAAGATGTTGGTCGCGATCGGGGCCCCGAAGGCGAAGCGGGCGGCGGAGGGTGCTGGTTCCTACGACCCGACCATCAAGACTCCGGCGCGGTGGGGGCAGGCGTTCTGCGACCTGCTCGAGCGCATCGATCACACGGACCTCCCCGACCGCGCGGGCTGCGGCGCCACGGTCGTCGTGACGATGACGATCGAGAACCTGACCGCCCAGCTGGAGCAGGCCGGACTGCTGGACACCGGGGAGAGGATCTCCGCGACCGCTGCCCGCCGGCTCGCTGCGAGGGCCGGGATCATCCCCGCCGTGCTCGACGGCACCGGCATGGTCCTGGACTGGGGACGCACCCGCCGCTTCCACACCAGGGCGCAGCGGATGGCGATCGCGACGATGCACCGCAGCTGCGTCGAGCCCGGCTGCGACGTGCCGGCCAGTCACTGCGAGATCGACCACGACCCACCCTGGGAATCTGGCGGAGGCACCGACCTCACCGGCAAGCCACGATGTCCGAGGCACCATCGAGCACGACATCGGGACCGGGGCACCGACCCACCCGACGACTGACCGCGCCGACCTCGCTGCGTCTCGTGACGGCGCCGGGGCGCCTCCTCGACGACCGTGCCCGCCACCGGTCGTCGAGGAGCGAGCGCCAGCGAGCGTCACGAGACGCGCGCACCTGGCAGACCGGCCCGTCCCGACGCGGTCCCTCGCGACGCTGCGCTTCCTCGACGACCGTGCCCGCCACCGGTCGTCGAGGAGCGAGCGCAAGCGAGCGTCACGAGACGCGCGCACCCGAGGGAGCGCCGCCCCCGGAGAGTTGGGCGAGGTGGTCGACCAGCACGTCGATCGGGAGGTCGGGGTCGAAGGCGCGCTGCACGCCCAGACCGATGCCGAGGGCGAGCAGGTGGGTTGCGACGTCCTCGGGGGTGCCGTCGAGGGCCAGGCCCAGTGCCTCGGAGCGGTCGCGCAGCAGCTCGGCCAGCAGCAGCGTGATGCCGCGACGTCGCTCGGCCAGCCGCAGCCGGACGTCCTCCTGGTGCCGGGTGCTGATGGCGAACTCGACCTCCAGCGCCGTCCAGCCGACGTCGCCGATGTGCTGCTCGGCCCAGCGGGTGAACGCGGCCAGCACCTGCTCGTCGGACTCGGCGGGCGCGATCTCGGTGAGCAGCGCCTCGACCCGCTCGGTCAGGACGACGTCGAGCACCGCGAGGCCGAGCTCCTGCTTGTCGGCGAAGTTCGAGTACACCGCGCCCTTGGTGTAGCCGGCGGCGTCGGCCACCTGACCGAGCGAGGTGGCGTTGTAGCCCTCGGCGAGGAACAGGACCTTGGCGGTGTCGATGAGCCGGGCGCGCGTGAGCTCCTGGGTCTCCTTGCGCGTGAGCCGGGCCATGGACAGCAGGCTACTGCTCCGGCTACCGTCAGCATCCAGATACCAACGGTTTCTGAATTTGAATTCGATCTGGAGGAGCGATGAGCCATCACGAGGTCGTGATCGTGGGTGCCGGGGTGTCCGGCATCGCGGCCGCGGTGCAGCTGCGCAAGGCCGGAGTCACCGATCTGGTGATCCTGGAGAAGGCCGACACGTGGGGCGGCACCTGGCGCGCCAACACCTATCCCGGCTGCGCCTGCGACGTGCCGTCGGCGCTGTACTCCTTCTCCTTCGCACCCAACCCCGACTGGTCGCGCCTGTTCGCCGGGCAGCCCGAGATCCTCGCCTACGTCGAGCGGGTCGCCCGCGACCACGACCTCGAGCAGCACGCCCGCTTCGGGGTCGAGATGCTCGGCGCCGACTGGGACGACGCCGCCGGCCACTGGCGCCTGGCCACCACCGCCGGGGAGATCACCGCCCGCTTCCTCATCGGCTGCGCGGGCCCGTGGAACGAGCCGGCGGTGCCCGACCTGCCCGGCCTGAGCGAGTTCCCGGGCGAGGTGTTCCACTCCGCCCGCTGGAACCACGACCACGACCTCGACGGCGCGCGCGTGGCCGTCATCGGCACCGGAGCCTCCGCGGTGCAGTTCGTGCGGCAGATCCAGCCCCGCGTCGAGGCGCTGCACCTGTTCCAGCGCACCGCCCAGTGGGTGCTGCCCAAGCCCGACCACGCCGTGCCGGGCCTCGAGCGGTGGGTCATGCGGCGTGTCCCGGGCGCCCAGCGCGCCCTGAAGCTGGCGGAGTACGGCCTCATGGAGGCCCTGGGGGTCGGGTTCCGCCACCCGCACCCGGTGCTCGACGCCGTGCAGGCCGTCGGCCGCGCCCACCTGCGGCTGACGGTGCGCGACCCGCGGCTGCGGGCCACCCTCACCCCCGACTACACGATCGGCTGCAAGCGGATCCTGTTCTCCAACTCCTACCTGCCCTCCCTCACCCGCCCCAACGTCGAGGTGCACGGCACCGCGGTGGCGCGCATCGAGGGATCGACCGTCGTCGGTGCCGACGGCACCCGCGCCGAGGTCGACACGATCATCCTGGGCACCGGCTTCCACATCCTCGACATGCCGGTGGCCGACCTCATCCGCGGCGCGGCCGGCCGCTCGCTGGCCGAGGTCTGGCAGGGCTCGCCCGAGGCCTACCTCGGCACCGCCGTGGCCGGCTTCCCCAACGCCTTCCTCGTGCTCGGGCCGAGCCTGGGCACCGGTCACTCCTCGGCCTTCGCGATCCTCGAGGCCCAGGTGGCGCTCATCGTCGCCGCCGTGGGTCACGCCCGGCGCCACGACGGCGTGCTGGACGTGCGCCCGCCCGTGCAGCAGCGCTACGTCGACGATGTCCAGGCCGCGCTCGCCGGCACCGTCTACAACACCGGCGGCTGCGCCAGCTACTACCGCGACGTCAACGGCCGCAACAGCTTCAACTGGCCCTGGTCCACCGGCGCGCTCATGCGCCGGGTGAGCACCTTCGACCCCGCCGACTACACCCTCACCACCCGACTCCCCGAGGAGATCCCCGCATGACGCTGCTGCCCCGTTTGCCCCTCGCCCTGCCCCTCACGGGCAGCCGCTACGGCCGCATCGACCTCGACGGCGCCCTGGTGGCGGTCACCGGCGCGGCCCGTGGCATCGGCCTGCAGACCGCGACGGCGTTCGCGGCCCGCGGCGCGCGGGTGGCCCTCGGCGACCTCGACGCCGACCGGGCGGCGGCCGCGGCCGCCGAGCTCGGCCCGCAGGCCTCCGGCCACGCGCTCGACGTCACCGACCGCGCCAGCGTCGACGCCTTCCTCGCCGCGGCCGAGCAGCACCACGGCCGCCCGCTCGACGTGCTGGTCAACAACGCCGGCGTCATGCCCAACGGGCCCTTCCTCGACCAGCGCGACGACGTCGACCGGCTCACGATGGACGTCAACGTCTACGGCGTCATCCACGGCATGCGCGCCGCGCTGCCGGGGATGATCGAGCGCGAGCGCGGCCACGTCGTCAACGTGTGCTCGCTGGCCGGCAAGTTCCCGCTGCAGGGCCTCGCGGTCTACAACGCCAGCAAGTTCGCCGCCGTCGGCCTCACCGCCGCCACCCGGCTCGAGGTCGAGCGGCACGGCGTGAGCGTCAGCGCCGTGCTGCCCAGTGCCGTGCGCACCGAGCTGTCCTCGGGCATCGACTACGGCGTGCTCCCCGACTGCGACCCCGAGGACGTCGCCGCCGCCATCGTCGGTTCGGTGCGCAGCCGGGCCGCCGAGATCGCCGTGCCCGGGTACGTCGGCGCGATGCAGGTGCTCAGCACCCTCGTGCCCGAGGGCATGATGCGGATCGGCCGGCGACTCCTGCGCGACGACGCCGCGATCACCGGCGTCGACCCGACGGTGCGCCAGCGCTACCTCGACCGGATCCTGGCCTCGGACGCGCGGGTGTGAACCACCCGGTCCCCGCCGCACTGCTCGTCCCGCTGCTGGGGCTTGCCGCTGCTCTCGGCGCACTCGCCCCGGCGCAGGGGTCCACCCCCGTGCCCCCGGCGCCCGTCGTCGAGCGCGCCGCCCCCACCGGCGACCCCCGCTTCGCGCCGGTCGACCGCCCCGGACCCGCCCTGCGGCCCTCGCCCGCGCAGCTGCGTCGTTCGGTGCGCTGTCACGGCGACTTCACGCGGGGGCGACAGGCCGTCCTGATCGTGCCGGGCACCGCCTTCACGGTGGCCACGCAGTTCCGCTGGAGCTGGGGCCGGGTGCTCTCGCGCGCCGGTATCCCGTGGTGCGGCGTGACGCCGCCGCAGAACAGCCTCGGCGACCTCACCGTGGCGGGCGAGTACGACGTGCACGCCATCCGCCACACGTTCCGCCGCTCGGGCGGGCGCCCGATCGCGATCGTCGGGCACAGCCAGGGCGGGATGCGGCCCCGGTTCGCGCTGCGGTTCTGGCCCGACGTCCGGGCGATGGTCGCCGACATGGTGGGCGTGGCGCCGGACAACCGGGGGATCACCCTCGGGACCCCCGACGGGGCGATCGGACCGCTCGGCGGACTGGCGTGCCTCGCCGCCCGCTGTCCCCAGGGACTGTGGCAGCAGTTCGCCGGGTCGCGGTTCCTCACCGCCCTCAACTCCCGGCGCGAGACCTTCGCCGGCATCGACTACTCGGTGATCTACAGCCGCACCGACGGGGCGGTCATGCCGCGCGACACGGTGCTCCGCCCGGCGCCCGGCACCTCCTACCGGCGGGTCGCGGTGCAGGACGTGTGCCCCGCACGGATCGCCGACCACCTCACCAACGGCACCACCGACGCCGTCGCGCTGGCGCTGCTGCTCGACGCCGTCACCCACCGGGGGCCGGTCGACCCCGCGCGGCTGGACCGGGGCGTGTGCGGGCAGCTGCTGGACCCGCGCATCGACTCGCTCGAGGCCGCGGCCGGGGCGGCGGGGGCGCCCGGCCAGATCGCCCGAGCACTCGCCACCACCCCCCGAGCGGCCGCGGAGGCGCCGCTGCCGGCGTACGTGTTCGCCCGCTGACGTCGCGGCGCGACGGAGTGGCTCAGCGGTCGGCGAGCAGGAGCTCGTCGGCCCAGCTGCCGAACTCCGCCACGTGGGCCTCGCCCTCGCTCGCCTCCATCGTCAGCGCGAAGCAGACCGTGGCCAGGGTGAGGTGACTGGCCAGGGTGCAGCGGCGCAGCAGGGTGGCGTCGTCGAGGGTGGAGAACGGCCCGAGCCGGTCGGCCAGCAGTGCGCCGTTGCGGTGGGAGTCGGCGGCGTTGAGGGCGAGCAGGCGTTGATCGGTGAGCGATCCGGTCCACAGGGCGGCGAGGGCGGCGTCGTCGCGGAAGGCCGCGTAGTAGCCGGTGAGCACCTCGCGCAGGGCGTCACGGGCCTGCTCGCGGGTGCGCAGACCGGTGAGCCCGGCGGCGAGCTGCTCGTGGAGGACCTCGAAGTAGCGCTCGGCGAGCGCTCCGATCAGCGCCTCGCGGTCGGCGAAGTAGCGGTAGAGGGAGCCGAGCGACATCTCCGAACGCTCGGCCACCGCCGACATCGTGAAGCCGGTGAGGCCGTGCTCGCGCAGCAGTCCCATCGCCGCATCGAGGATGCGTTCGACGCGCTCGCGTGCGCGGTCCTGCCGCGGCGTGCGGCGGGCGGTGGACTCGGTGCTCATCGGAACAGAGACTAGGCCATGTCGTTCATACGTGAGATACCATCACGTTTATGGAGGAATCTCATGCACTTGACGTCGGCTCGCTCGACTGGGGCCGCCGCACGCGCGGCACGCTGAGCGCGTCCGAGCGCCGCGCCCTGCGCCGCGGCGTCCTGCGCGACACCCGCGTCTACGCGCGCTCCCGGATGCTCCTCGCCGTCCGGGGCGGTGCCCGCTCGGCCACCGCCGACCTCGCGGTCATGGACCTGCCCGACTCCGCCCTGTGCCGGGCGGTGGAGGAGGCGGCCGCCCGTCACCAGTCCGCCACGATGCTGGCCCACGGCTACCGCACCGTCGCCTACGCCCACGCGCTCGGCACCCTCGACGGCGTCCGGCCCGACCCCGAGCTGCTCTGGTGCGCCTCGCTCCTGCACGACGTCGCCCTGGAGCAGCCGGTGGCCGGGCACTGCTTCGCCGTGCGTGGCGGCGAGCTCGCCGAGCAGGTCGCGCTCGACGCGGGGGCCGACGCCGCGACCGCGCGGCTGCTCGGCGACGCCGTCGCCCGGCATGCCACCGCCGACCTCGACCCGGCCACCCACCCGCTGCCCTACCTCGTGGCCGCAGGCGCGCTGGTGGACGTGCTCGGGAAGCGGTTGGAACAGGTCGATCCGGCGTTCGTGGCCGCCGTCACCGCCCGCCGTCCGCGCGGCGACTTCGCCCGGCTGCTGGCCCGCACCTGGCGCGCCGAGGCGCGCGCCGTGCCGGCCGGTCGGGCGGCGCAGGTCCACCGCACCACCGGGTTCGCCTTCGCGGCGAGGTTCGCACCGCTGCGCTGACGGCACGGACGGGGCCGTCGTGCCCGAGGGCCGCCGCGGTCGGCGCGCGGCGATGGTTAACCGGCCGGTAGCGGAGCGATTCGACGCCCGACTCGCGCATCCGGGATCGTGGAGGCTCGCGCCTGCCGAGGAGATGCCCCATGGACACCGACCAGCTGCTCGCCTCCGAGAGTCGCGAGCCCGACCCGGCGGTGTTCAGCGGCGGGGTGAGCTCGGACGAGCAGCACCTCGCCCTGCGTACCTCGGTGCGCCGGCTCAGCACCCTGCTCGGGGAGTCCATCGCCCGCCACGAGGGCCCCGAGCTGCTGGCCCTGGTGGAGCAGGTGCGCGGCCTGGCGCGCGCCCACGGCGCGGGCGGGGACACCGAGCTGTCGCAGCTGCTCGACGGCGTCGACCCCGCGACCGCGGTGGTCCTGGCCCGGGCCTTCACCGGCTACTTCCAGCTGGTGAACGCGACCGAGCAGCTGCACCGGTGGCGCGAGCTGTCCGCCGCCGAGCAGGGGCCGCTCGAGGCGCTGGCCGATCGCCTCGGGGCGGCGCTCGCCGAGGGCAGCCTCACGCGCGCCGACCTCGACGCGATCCTGGCCGGGGTGGAGTACCGCCCGGTGTTCACCGCCCACCCCACCGAGTCCTCGCGCCGCACGGTGCTGCGCCTGCTGCGCCGCATCACCGACGTCGCGCAGGAGCCGGCCGGGCCCGCGCGCGAGCGTCGCCTCGCCGAGCTGGTGGACCTGCTCTGGCAGACCGACGAGCTGCGGATCGCCCACCCCGAGCCGATCGACGAGGCCCGCACGGCGGTCTACTACCTGCGCTCGCTGGCCGACGAGGTCGTGCCCGACCTGCTCGACGAGCTGCACCAGCAGCTGGAGCGCATCGGCGTCGCCCTGCCGGCGACCGCGCGGCCGCTGCGGTTCGGCACCTGGGCCGGCGGCGACCGCGACGGCAACCCCAACGTCACCCCCGAGGTCACCCTGCGCGTGCTCGCGCTGCAGTACCTGGCCGGGCTGAAGGAGCTGGAGGCGCACATCGCCGACCTGCTCACCGAGATGACCCAGACCACCCGGGTGATCGCGGTGTCCGACGACCTGCGCGCCAGCCTCGAGCGCGACGCCGCCGCCCTGCCCACCACGTGGAGCAACATCCGGCGCCTCAACGCCGAGGAGCCCTACCGCTGCAAGCTCAGCTTCGTGCGCGTGCGCCTGCAGCGCACCCGCGACCGGTTGGTGCACGACCTGCCCCACGAGCCCGGCCGCGACTACGCCGACGTCGAGGAGCTGATCGCCGACCTCACGCTCGTGCGCGACTCGATGCTCGCCCACGGCCAGCCGTTGCAGGCCGACGGTGCGCTGCTACGGGCGCTGCGCACGGCCGTCGCCCTCGGGGCGGGCCTGGCCACCCTCGACGTCCGCGAGCACTCCGCCAAGCACCACGACGCGGTCGCCGAGCTGGTGGACCGCACCGGCGAGCTCGACGTCCCCTACGCCACCCTCACCCGGCCCGAGCGCATCGCGCTGCTCTCGCGCGAGCTCGGCTCGCGCCGTCCGCTCGCCGGACCGCGCGGCGCAGAGGCCGGTCCGGCCGCCGCGGCGTCGCTGTCGCTCATGGCGGCGATCGCGCGCGGACTGGACACCTTCGGCGACCGCGCGATCGAGACCTACCTCGTCTCGATGACCCACGACATCGACGACCTGCTGGCGGTGGTCGTGCTGGCCCGCGAGGCCGGGCTGGTCGACGTCGGCTCCCCGACGCAGCCCGCCACGGCCCGGATCGGGTTCGCCCCGCTCTTCGAGACCGTCGCCGAGCTCTCCGCGGCCGGCCCCCTGCTCGACGCCCTGCTCTCCGACGCCGGGTACCGCCGCGTCGTCGCCGCGCGCGGGGACGTGCAGGAGATCATGCTGGGCTACTCCGACTCCTGCAAGGACGCCGGGATCGCCTCCTCGCAGTGGCAGATCCACCGCGCCCAGCGCGCGCTGCGCGACGTCGCACGTCGCCACGGCGTGCGGCTGCGTCTCTTCCACGGCCGCGGCGGGTCGGTCGGTCGGGGCGGCGGCCCCACGGCCGAGGCGATCCTGAGCCAGCCCAACGGCTCGCTGGTGGGTCCGATCAAGATCACCGAGCAGGGCGAGGTCATCTCCGACAAGTACGCGCTGCCCGGGCTCGGGCGGCTCAACCTCGAGAGCGCGCTCGCCGCGGTGGTCGAGGCCGCCACCCTGCACCGCACCTCGCTGCTGCCGCCCGAACTGCTGGAGGGCTGGAACGTCGCGATGGACGCCGTCGCCGACGCCGGCCAGTCGGCCTACCGCGGGCTGATGGCGCAGGACTCCCTCGTGCCGTTCTTCCTCGCCGCCACGCCGGTGAGCGAGTTCGGGCAGCTCAACCTCGGCTCGCGGCCGGCCAAGCGCCCCGGCGGCGCGGGCGGCATCGCCGACCTGCGCGCGATCCCGTGGGTCTTCGGGTGGACCCAGGCGCGGATCATCCTGCCCGGCTGGTTCGGCGTGGGCTCGGGCCTGGCCGCGGCCCAGGACGCCGGCCACGACGCCGTGCTGCGCGAGATGTACCGCTCCTGGCCGTTCTTCCGGACGTTCCTGTCCAACGTCTCGATGACGCTGGCCAAGACCGACCTCACCATCGCGGAGCACTACGTGCAGGCGCTGGTGGACCCCGCCCACCACCACGTCTTCGACACCGTCCGTGCCGAGCACGCCCGCACGGTGGAGCGGATGCGCGACCTCACCGGCCACGAGGACCTGCTCGTGGGCTCGCCGGTGCTGCGACGCACCCTCGCCCTGCGCGACTCCTACCTCGCCCCCCTGCATGCGCTGCAGGTCTCGCTGCTGCGTCGCTCGCGCGCCGCGGCCGAGCAGGGGGAGGTGCCCGAGGACGTCGCCCGGGCCATGCTGCTCACCATCAACGGCATCGCCGCCGGGCTGCGCAACACCGGCTGACGCCGGCGCGCCGGTCGACGAGCCGCCTGCCGGGCGGCCCGCCGACCGGTCGTGCGGCCGCTCAGGCGGGGACGCCGGTCTCCACGGGCAGCCCGGCCTCCACCCAGTCCTGGATGCCGTCGCGGTACGTGCGGACGTCGGTGTAGCCCGCGCGCTCCAGCAGCGCCGCCACGGCCTTGCTGTTGCCGCAGGCGGCGTTGGAGCAGTAGGTCACCACCGGGGTGGCGAGGTCGGGCACCAGCTCGGCGGCGCGCCGGGCGACGTCGGACTCCACGAGGTTGAGCGCCCCCGGCAGGTGGGCCTGCTCGTAGTAGCCGGCGGGCAGGGTGTCGAGCAGCACGACGGTCCCGGCGGCCAGGGCGTCGCGGAGCTCGTCGCGGGTGATGGTGACGGTCATGGTGGTCTCCTTCGGATCGGTTCATGTGCGTGAGCACGGAATGACAGCACCATAAGGTGCGCGCGCACGCAATTGTTCCCAGTCCGTGGTGATCCGGGTCACTCGCGTGCGCGCGCACGCACTAGGCTGGCGGTGTGTCGAGGACGAAGCTGGCGGGCGACGCCTGGGGATCGGTGCTGCGGGCCCACGCCCTGCTGGTGCCGCGGATGGATCGCGAGCTTCAGGCGCAGACCGGCCTGCCGCTGCGCTGGTTCGACGTGCTGCTCGAGCTCGACGCGGCCCCGGAGGGTCGACTGACGATGACGCAGCTCGCCGACCGGGTGGTCCTCAGCCGGACCCGCGTGAGCCGGGTGGTGGACGAGCTGGCCGGGGCGGGTCTGGTCGCGCGGGAGACCAACGCGCAGGACCGGCGCTCCGCCTTCGCCGTGCTGACCCCCGCCGGCCGCGCCGCCTTCGTCGGCGCCGCACCCGTGTACCGCGGGCTGATCAGGGGCCTGTTCGCCGGCGACCTCGACGACGCCGAGCTCACCACGATCCGCGACGCCCTCGGTCGGGTCGTCGACGGCGCAGCCGACCCGTCACCGCGGGCCTGACGCCCTCCCCGGGACGGGCCGACGCGACGCGGACCCTCGGGTCAGGGGAGGGTCGGCTCCAGCTCGCAGGCGGTCTCCGTCTCGGCGTCGCAGCTGTCCGAGCCCTCCCGGCCGTCGGCGGTGTCGGTGCCACCCTCGCCGATCAGGGTGTCGTTCGTGTCCCCGCCCACCAGCACGTCGTCGCCCTCGCCGCCGCGCAGGGCGATGCGGGAGGTGAAGCACAGCTCGCCGTCGGTCGGCGCGCCCACAGCGAGCACGTCGGGACCGCCGCGGCCGTCGACGGTCACGAAGCAGCTCTGCGCCACCACGACGTCGGCGTCGTCGCTGCCGGTCACCCCGACGGCTGCGCCGCCGAGGCGGTACCGCTCGATCTCGCGGACGTCGTAGGCCTGGCGCAGGGTGTCCTCGGTGGCGTCGTAGGTGAGCACCGAGCCGTCGGCCAGGGTGGCCTCGACCGCGTCCGGGGTGAGCAGCTCGAGCAGGTCGGTGCCCGCGCCACCGCGCACGGTGGCGTCGGAGCGCGGGTCGAGGACCACGACGTCGTCCCCACCTGCGGCCGCAGCGCCGGCCAGCGCGGGCAGGTCCACCCGCTCGCCGGCGGCGCCCCCCAGGAAGGTGACGGCCAGGCCCTCCGCCGCTGCGGGCGCCCGGGTGGCGGTGAACTCCTCCATCCCGCCGGTGCGCACTCCCGCGGGCGTCGAGAGCCCGCGGTTGCTGACGGTGACCGCCGCGGCGCCGAGGCCGGCGGGCAGGGTCACCCGGTCCGCACCGGCGCCCCCGCGCAGGTCCGCCTCGGGGGCGGTGCGCGTGCCGGCGAGCACGAGGACGTCGGCGTCGGGGCCGAGGTCGACGACGTCGCGGGTGGCCACGCGACCGCCGATCGTCACGACGTCGGCGCCCGCCCCGGTCGTGATCCGGTCGGTGCCGCGGTCGAGTCCGCGCCCGGCGCCGTCGACGCGCTCGTCGTCGCCGAAAACCCGGTCGACGCCCGCGCCGCCGCGGTAGGTGTCGTCGCCGGAGCCGAGTCGTGCCGTCACCCGCGGGGTCGCGCCGGCCGCGACCTCCACGCGGTCCGGACCGGCGCCGGTCGTCAGCGTGACGGTGGCCGCGGCGCCGGTGACGCACACCAGGTCGGCGCCGTCGCCGGTCTCGACGCGGCGGGCGCCGCCGGTGATCACGACGTCGGGGCCCGGGGTGCCGACGATCGGGCGGCCGGTGCCGACGATGGTGGCCCGCTTCCCCTGGCAGGTGACCGCCCGGTCGGCGTCGACCGCGCCCGCCGGAACGACGGTCCCCGCGAGGACGGTGCACAGCGCCAGGGCGGTGGTCGGGGGGAGGAGCAGGGGCCGCAACGACATCGGGGAGTCCTTCGGTGGTCCCGCGCGCGGAACCGGCGGGGTCGCCCCATCCCACCCCACGACGTCGGCGGCGTCCAGAGGGGCGGGCGGGATCAGCCCCGGCGCAGTGAGAGGGACGCGGGGGCGACGTTGTCGCCCACGAACTCCCCGCGCACCTTGTCGCGCGAGAACACCGCGAACCGGCCCCCGTCGGGCGGGTCGCCGAGGAAGCAGCGCTGCGGCATCGTGGCCGACACGGTGCTGCGGCGCCGGTCCCAGCGCGCGCTGACGCCGTCGCACGGGTACTGCGCGCCGTCGCCGTCCTGGAAGATCACGATCTTCGTGGCGAGGCCGGCCCCCGTGCGGCGCACCTTGAGGTTGAGGACGGTCGAGGAATCCTTCTCGTCCCGGCCGGCGTAGTAGACGAACTCGAACAGTCCGCGCCGACCCAGGTCGCGCACGGTGGTGGTCCAGGTGACGGCCCGCCCGCCGTTGACCACCTTCAGCGCCACGTTGTCGAGCCGGGCGATCGCGTCGCCCCGCACGTAGCGCACCGAGCCGCCCTGGGCCTCGGCCGGTGGGGCGAGCAGGACCAGCACCGCGGCCAGGGTCACCGTGAGGGGGAGCACCAGGGTGAGCAGGACCGTCGGGACGAGGGAGCCCGCGGCGGGACGAGGACGCATGGCGCCACGCTGCCCCGGGTCGCGTGCGGCCAACCCCTCCTCGGGGTGAGGGCTCCGTCGCCGGGAGTCGCGCGGTCGGCCCCGGTGGATCAGGGACGACGGCCGCCGCGTCGGCGTCGGCGACTCCTTGTCGGCCGCCGGTCGCGGGCCCGGCCGCCCCGGTGACCGAGCTCGGTCAGCAGCGTCGCGGTGGGATCGGGCCGCCGGTCCACCCGGCGCAGGAGCAGCCAGAACACCAGGGGGGCGTTGCCCAGCAGCAGCATGATCGTGCCCCAGACGTAGGCCCCGGTCTCCGAGCCGATCTCGCGTCGACCTGAGCCGAGCCGGCTGTCGGCGATCACCGCCTGGGGGTCGAGGAAGGCGATCAGGGCGAAGCCGGTGAGCGCCGCCCACAGGCCGCCGAGGGCGAGCACCGCCCCGATCCGCTCGGTGCGGGGCCAGGACAGCGCGGCGACGCCGATGAAGAAGGCGCCGAGGCCGATCCCGCACCAGCTCAGCGGCCGCTCCGCGCCGTGCTCCGGCACCAGGATGCACAGCAGACCCAGCAGGACCGACAGACTCCGCCCGGTCCAGGCGGCCGCTCCGAGCAGCATGGACCGATCATGCCCGGTCCCGTCCGACGGCCGCCGCCGGGGGACGCAGGGCCCAGGAGGCCAGCGCGGGGTAGCCGCGGACGTCGGTGGGCGGCTGCTCGTCGTAGTCGCGCGCGGGTGCGGTGAGGGCGCGGGTGGTGGCGTCGACCCGCACCTCGCGCGGTCGCGCCAGGGAGGTGAGCCGACTGGCGAGGTTGACCGTCGGTCCGAACACGTCGCCGAGCCGGCGCAGCACCGGGCCGGTGGCGATCCCGATCCGCAGCGGCGGCCGGTGGGCGGGCCAGCTGGCCAGCAGCTCGTCGGCGATCGCCAGCGCCTGCCCCGGTTCGGCGGCGACGAACAGGACGGCGTCGCCGATCAGCTTCACGACCCGACCCTGGTGTGCCCCCACGGCCTCCACCGCCACGGTCTCGAAGGCCTCCAACAGATCGGCCAGCTGCTGCTCCGTGAGGTCACGGGACAGGCTCGTGAAGCCCGAGATGTCGGCGAAGGCGACACTGGCGACCTCGTCCACCGGCGTCGGTGCGCCCGGCACGGCCGGCCCCGGGCCGGCGGCCGCCGCGCGCCGGGCGGCGTACGCGGCGAGCTGGCGCCGCCAGACGTAGGAGTGCACCTCCTCCAGCAGCGGGATCACCTCCTCAGCGACCTCCGCCAGCGCCGTCGGGACGTCGGAGTCGCCGGCGCGGTCGAGGGCGTGCAGGTACATCGCCGCCCCCTCCGTCTCGGCCAGCTGGGCGAAGACCTGCCCCGCGAGGCGGGCCATCCCCACCACCTCGTCGGGGGCGATCACCCCGCGCTCCATCGCCCCCTTGACCCGCACCATCGCGTGCAGGTCCTGAGCGGTGAGCGCGACCTCGTCCTCGTCCTCCACCACGGCGAAGCCCATCGAGCGCCACAGCCGCTGCCCGGCCTCGAGGTCCATCCCGGCGGCGTCGGCGAGCTGTCGGGTGCTGAGCGTGCGGGGTCCTCCGAGCAGCAGCGCCTCCACCGCCTCCGCCAGTGCCGACGGCTCGAACGCGCCGTCCTCGTGCGACTGGTCGGCTGCGGGTTCCTCGGGCATAGGGACCTCCTCGGGCGCGACCCTAGTGCTCGGCGCCCGGAGGCGTCGTCCCCTGCCGCGGGCCCGCGCGGGCGACCTCAGCCGCGGCGACTCAGGCGCGGCGCGGGTGCAGCGTCACGGCGACGCCGCGGAACAGGTCGATCGGGCCGTCGACGGTGTGCACCCGCACCCGGTAGGCCACCCGCTCGCGGTCGTCCGCCGCGCGCTCGGCACGGGCGTCGGCCTCCACGACGTCGTCGTCCACCAGCAGGGTCGGGCCGGTGGCCGCCCACGTGAGGTCGTCGAAGCCGAGGAACAGGCCGGCGTCGCCGTGCAGGTCGGTGCCGACGACGCGGCGCAGCCGCTCCACCAGCTGCAGGCCGGCGGTGCGGGCCGAGGTGCCGGGCTCACCCGGCGCGGCGAGGGTCCAGAACCGCGCGCCGTCGGGACCGAGCCCCTCCTCGCGCGCGTCCCCGAGTCGCAGTTCCTGGGTGTCCACGGGTGCTCCTCAGCTCCAGTCGATCGAGAAGTACTGGGTCTCGGTGTACTCCAGCAGGCCCTCGCGGGCGCCCTCGCGCCCCAGCCCGCTCTGCTTCACACCGCCGAAGGGGGCGGCGGGGTCGGACACCAGACCGCGGTTGATGCCGACCATGCCGGCGTCGAGCCGTTCGGCGATCCGCATGCCCTGCTGCAGGTCGCCGGCGTAGACGTAGGCGGCCAGGCCGTACTCGCTGGCGTTGACCTCGGCGAGCATCGCGGCCTCGTCGGTCCAGGTGCGCACCGGCGCGACCGGGCCGAAGACCTCCTCGGTGACGAGCACCGCGTCGGCGGGCACGTCGGTCACCACGGTGGGGGCGTAGAAGTGGCCCGGCAGGTCGGGCAGCGCCGCGCGGCCGGCGATCCGGGCGCCGGCGGCGACGGCGTCGTCGACGACGCGGGTGATGCGCTTCACCGCGGCCGCGCTGATCATCGGCCCGATGGCGGCGCCGTCGCGGGCGGCCCCCACGGTGAGCTTCTCGACCTCGGCGGTGAGCCGTGCGGTGAACTCCTCGGCGATGTCGGCGTGGAGGTGGAGACGGTTGGCGGCGGTGCAGGCCTGGCCGGCGTTGCGGAACTTGGCGACCATCACCCCGGCCAGGGCGGCGTCGAGGTCGGCGTCGGCGGTCACGATGAACGGCGCGTTGCCGCCCAGCTCCATCGAGGTGGTGAGCACCCGGTCGGCGGCCTGGCGCAGCAGCGTGCGGCCCACGTTGGTCGACCCGGTGAAGGACACCTTGCGCACCCGCGAGTCGGCCAGCCATGCCGAGACCACGCCGGCGGCGTCGGTGGTGGTGACGACCTCCAACGCGCCCTCGGGCAGTCCGGCCTCGCGCAGGATCTCCGCGACCGCGAGGGCGGTCAGCGGCGTCTCGGCGGCCGGCTTGAGCACCGCGGTGCAGCCCGCCGCGAGCGCCGGCCCGATCTTGCGCGTGGCCATCGCGGCCGGGAAGTTCCACGGCGTGACGAGCGCGGCCACCCCGACCGGGCGGTGGTGCACGACGGTCCGCGTGCCGCCCGCGGGGGAGGAGCCGTAGTCGCCGCCGGTGCGCACCGCCTCCTCGGAGAACCAGCGGAAGAACTCCGCGGCGTACACGACCTCACCGGCGGCGTCGGAGAGCGACTTGCCGTTCTCGCGCGCGATCAGCTCGGCCAGCTCCTCGCGCCGCTCGAGCATCAGCTCGAACGCGCGCCGCAGCACCTCCGAACGCGCCCGCGGCGACGTCGCCGCCCAGGCCGGGAAGGCTGCCGCCGCCCGCTCCACCGCCGCCAGGCCCTCGGCGACGGTGTGGTCGGGCACCTCCCCCACGAGCTCGAGCGTGGCGGGGTCCTCGACCCGGATGGTGCTGGTCATCAGGTGGTCCTTCGGGGTGCGGGGTGAGCGACGGTTTCCTCGGTTGGCCGAGCAAACCGTCGCTTTCGGGGGTCCCTGGCCGGCGAGAGCGACAGTTTGCTCGGCTGACCGAGCAAACTGTCGCCGGTCGGGGGTCAGCGGGAGGCGGCGAAGGCGGCCTCGAGGACGTCGAGGCCGTCGTGCAGCAGGGCGTCGCCGATGGCGAGCGGGGGCAGGAAGCGCAGCACGTTGCCGTGGGTGCCGCAGGTGAGCACGATGACGCCCTGGGCGTGGGCGGCGGAGGCGACCTGCTTGGTGAGCACCGGGTCGGGCTCGGTGGTGCCGGCCTTCACCAGCTCGACGGCGATCATCGCGCCGCGGCCGCGGATGTCGCCGATGCGGTCGTCGGCGGCCTGCAGGGCGCGCAGCCGGTCCTTCATCAGCGCCTCGATCTCGCGGGCGCGGGCGGTGAGGTCCTCGGACTCGATGGTCTCGATCGCGGCCAGCGCGGCGGCGCAGGCCAGCGGGTTGCCGCCGTAGGTGCCGCCGAGGCCGCCGACGTGGGCGGCGTCCATGATCTCGGCGCGCCCGGTGACCGCCGAGAGCGGGAGGCCGCCGGCGATCCCCTTGGCGGTGACGATGAGGTCGGGCACCACTCCCTCGTGGTCGCAGGCGAACATCGCGCCGGTGCGGGCGAACCCGGTCTGCACCTCGTCGGCCACGAACACCACGCCGTTCGCGCGGCACCAGTCCACCAGCGCCGGCAGGAAGCCCTCGGCCGGCTCGATGAAGCCACCCTCGCCCTGGATCGGCTCGATCACCACGCAGGCGAGGTTCTCGGCCCCCACCTGCTTCTCGATGACGTCGATCGCGCGGGCGGCGGCCGCGGCGCCGTCGACCCCGGAGTCGCGGAAGGGGTAGGACAGCGGCGCGCGGTAGACCTCGGAGGCGAACGGACCGAAGCCGTGCTTGTACGGCATGTTCTTGGCCGTCATCGCCATCGTGAGGTTGGTGCGGCCGTGGTAGCCGTGGTCGAACACGACCACGGCGGTGCGCTTGGTGTGGGCGCGGGCGATCTTCACCGCGTTCTCCACCGCCTCCGCACCGGAGTTGAACAGGGCGCTGCGCTTCTCGTGGTCGCCGGGGGTGAGGCGGTTGAGCGCCTCGGCCACCTCCACGTAGCCGGCGTAGGGGGTGACCATGAAGCAGGTGTGGGTGAAGGCCGCGACCTGGGCCTGCACGGCCTCCACGACGCGCGGCGCGGCGTTGCCGACCGTCGTCACGGCGATGCCGGAGCCGAGGTCGATGAGGTGGTTGCCGTCGATGTCGACGACGATGCCGCCGCCGGCGCGCGCGGCGAAGACCGGCAGCGTGGTGCCGACACCGGCCGCGACGGCGCCGGTCTTGCGGGCCATCAGCTCCACCGAGCGGGGGCCCGGCAGGTCGGTCACGAGCCGGCGCTCCTGGGCGATCGGCTCCTGCGCCGCGGTGAGGGTGTCGGTCGGGTCGAGCGTCGCGGTCACGGGGTCCTCCTGGGCGGGCGCGTCGGGCTGGCGTCCTTCCAGTGTGGACAGCGCGATCTATGCTGTCGAATACCTGTGTGACATCGAATCCATGCCACAAGAGCATGGAACGGCCGGCGAGGGGAGCGACCGTGGAGCTGCGCCACCTGCGCTACCTCGTCGCCACCGCCGACGCCGGGTCTGTCAGCGCCGCCGCCCAGGACCTCCACGTCACCCAGCCCGGGCTCTCACGCCAACTGCGCGACCTCGAGCGCGAGCTCGGCGTCGACCTCTTCGACCGCGCCGGCGGACGGCTGCGCCTGAGCCGCACCGGCCGCGAGCTGCTTCCCCGCGCGATCGCGGTGCTCGACGCCGTCGGCGAGCTCACCCGCGCGGCCGCGGTGCACGCGGCGGGCGGCGTGGAGCGGCTGCTCATCGCCGCCCCGGGGGTGACGCTCACCGACGTCGTCGCGCCCTTCGTGGCCACGATGGCCGCCGACGACCCGGTGATCGACGTCCGCACCGCCGACGGGGTGTCGGTCGGCACGCTGCTGCGCGAGGGCGTGGACCTCGCCATCGGCACCGACCGGCCGCCGCGCCCGTTCACCTCCCGCCGGCTGGCGGTGCTCCCGGTGTGGGCCTACGTCGCCCCCGACGACCCGTGGGCCTCGCGCACCGACGTCACCCTGCGCGAGCTCGTGGGCCGACCGCTGGTGGTGCTGCCCGCCACCTACACCGCCCGCAGCTCCCTCGACGCCGCCCTCACCCGCGAGGAGCTCGGTGTCGGCGAGCTCGTCGAGGCCGGCAACGGCACGATCGCGCAGGCCCTGGCGGCCAGCGGTCGGGGCGTCGCAGTGGTCTCGGACGACCCCCGCTTCGACGTCGTCCCGCTCGCGATCCGCACCGACGGCGGCCAGCGGCTGGCGGTGCGCCTCTCGGCGTCCTGGAACCCCACCGCCATCACCGCCGCCACCGTCGAGTCGCTGGCCACCCGCCTCGCCGCCTACGTCGAGCAGGTCTACGGCGCCCCCTGACCGCCGTCGGTGGTCGCGGTTGGGCGTTGTCACAAGCAGACGGCAGGCCGAATGCACGATTCGACCTGCCGTTCGCTTGTGACGACGGAGGCCCGCGACCCAGTGCGGGCCGCGGGCCGCCTCAGTCGGCGACGTAGAGCAGCCGCTTGTTGGCGAACTCGTCCATGCCGAGGGGGCCGAGCTCGCGCCCGAAGCCGGAGCGCTTGACGCCGCCGAAGGGGATCTCGGGGCCCTCGCCGGCGATGGTGTTGACGTTGGACATGCCCACGGAGAGGCGCTCGGCGACGGCCTGGGCGCGGGCGGTGTCGCGGGCGAACACCGAGCCGCCGAGGCCGTAGGGGGTGTCGTTGGCCAGCGCGAGGGCGTCGTCGTCGCTGCTCACGCGGTAGACCACGGCCACGGGTCCGAAGAGCTCCTCGTGGTAGGCCCGCATGTCGGGGGTGACGCCGGTGAGCACCGCGGGGGAGTAGAACGCCGTCGGCGCCTCGCCCAGCACGCCGCCGGCGTGGAGGGTGGCGCCCTTCGCGACGGCGTCCTGCACCTGGGCGTCCAGGGTCTCGGCGGCCGCGCGGGAGGACAGGGGCGAGAGGTCGTCGGGGCCGAGCGCCTGCGCCTTGGCCGCCAGGCCGGCGACCAGGTCGTCGAAGACGTCGTCGAGGGCGATGATGCGCTTGTTGGAGTTGCAGGCCTGGCCTGTGTTGTAGACCCGGAAGTCCCAGGCGGCGTCGACCAGACCGGGCAGGTCGTCGGTGTCGAGCACGACCATGGGGTCGGAGCCGCCGAGCTCGAGCACGCACTTCTTCAGGTGCTGCCCGGCGAGGGAGGCCACGGCGGCGCCCGCCCGCTCCGAGCCGGTGAGCGAGACGCCGGCGATGCGCGGGTCGGCGATCATCGTCGCGATCTGGTCGTGGTCGGCGAACAGGTTCTGGTAGACGCCCTCGGGCACACCGGCGTCGGCGAGCACCTGCACGATGGCCAGCGCCGAGGCCGGCACCGACTCGGCGTGCTTGACCAGCACGACGTTGCCGAGCACCAGGTTGGGCGCGGCGAACCGGGCCACCTGGTAGTAGGGGAAGTTCCACGGCATGATCCCGAGGATCGCGCCGAGCGGGCGGCGCTGGATCACCGCGCGACCGCCGTCGGGGGCCGGGATCGGCTGGTCGGCGGTGAAGTCGGGCCCGTGGGTGGCGTAGTAGCCGAAGATCCCCTGGCAGAACTCCGCCTCCTCCACGCCCTCCGAGAGCGGCTTGCCCATCTCGCGGCGGGCGATCTCGGCGAGCTCGTCGGCGCGCTCGCCGAAGAGCCGGGCGACCTCGTGGACGATCGCCACCCGCTCGGCCATCGGGCGGGCGGCCCAGGCCGCCGCGGCCTCGGTGGCGGCGGTCAGCGCGTCCTGCACCTCGGCGTCGGTCGCGGTGTCGAAGCGGTCGAGGACCTCGCCGGTGGCGGGGTTCACGGACTGGTAGGCGATCTCGGGCATCGGTGCCTCTCGGGGTCGGCGGGTGGGACTCGGTGCGGGTGCTCCGGCACCAGTGGATCAGGTGGCACCAGTGGAGCAGGTGGGTGGTGAGGGTGTCACCGGGGTCACCGGGCGGTCTCGGTGTCGCCGGTGATGCGCTGGGCCAGCCAGATCGGCACCACCGAGACCAGGATCAGCACGACGGCCACCACCGACACCACCGGCGCCTGGTTGGGCCGGAAGAGGTTGTTGAGGATCCAGATCGGCAGCGTCTCGGTGCCGTTGCCGGCGGTGAACGTGGTCACGATGATCTCGTCGAAGCTCAGCGCGAAGGACAGCAGACCCCCGGCGAGCAGCGCCGAGCGCAGCTGCGGGAACGTGACGAGCCGGAACGTCGTCCACACCCCGGCCCCGAGGTCGGCGGAAGCCTCCTCCAGGTTGCCGCCCATCCGGCGCAGCCGGGCGATGGCGTTGTTGAAGACCGTGACGATGCAGAACGTCGCGTGCGCCACGATCACCGTGCCGATCGTGAGGTCGACGGCCAGGATGCCGCGGAAGGCGTTGTTCAACGCGATGCCGGTGACGATGCCGGGCAGGGCGATCGGCAGGATCACCAGCAGGTTCACGGTGTTCTTGCCGTAGAAGCTGAACCGCTGCAGTGCCAGGGCCAGCATCGTGCCGAGCACGAGCGCGATCGCCGTCGCCCCCAGCGCCACCTTCACGCTGGTGAGCACGGCGTCGCGGGCGCCGACGCTGTCGGCGGCCCGGCCCCACCACTCGGTGGTCAACCCGGTGGGCGGCCACGTCATCGACGGGTCGGTGTTGAAGGAGTTCACCACCACCAGCAGCAGCGGCGCGTACATCACCAGCAGCACCAGGCCGGTGACGACGACCAGGGCGCGGCGTGCGAGGGGACTCAGGGTCACGGTCGGTTCCTCGGGAGGGTGGCGGAAGCGGTGGGGGTGGTGGGGGTGGCGGGGGTGTGGGGGTCAGAGCCGGTCCAGTGCGCCGGTGCGGCGCACGGCGGCGAGGTAGCCGAGCATGATCACGATCGGGATCAGCGCGATCGCGGCGGCCAGCGGCAGGTTGTTGGCCGCACCGACGTTGGTGAAGACCAGGTTGCCGAGCATCTGGCTCGCCCCGCCGACGATGTTGACGGTGATGTAGTCGCCCAGCGTCAGGGAGAAGCTGAAGATCGAGCCGGCCACGATCGAGGGCACCAGCAGCGGCAGCACCACGGTGCGCAGCGTCGTCGCGGTGGAGGCGCCGAGGTCGCCCGCGGCCTCGATCAGCGAGCCCGGCACGCGCTCCATGCCCGCGTAGATCGGCAGGATCACGTAGGGCAGCCAGATGTAGGCCTGGGTGATGACGACGCCGGTGAGGCCGTAGCCGGGCGTGTGCAGGCCGATCGGCCCCAGCGCCCAGTCCACCAGCCCGTCCTGGGACAGCAGGGAGCGCCAGGCGAACGCCTTGACCAGGTAGCTGGCCCACAGCGGCGTCAGCACGGCGACGACGAGCAGCCGGCGGGCGCGCGGGCTGGCGACCTTGCCCATGTAGAAGGCGATCGGCAGCGCGATCGCGACGTCGATGAGGGTCACCAGCAGGGCGACGCCGACCGTGCGCAGGGCGACGGTGCGGTAGAGCGGCTCGGTGGCCACCTCGCGCAGGTTGTCGACGGTGAGCGAGCGGCTGAGCTCCCCGGTGAAGCTGTCCACCGACCACAGCGCCGTCACCAGCAGCGCGGCCAGGGCCACGATGTAGATCAGCACCAGCCAGGTCAGCGGCGCGGCGAGCAGCAGGATCAGGCGCATCCACGCGAAACGCGTGAGCACCGAGGACATGCGGCGGGCGACCGCCCCCCCGGAGGTCGGGGGGGCGGGCGCCGTGCGGTCCGTGCGGACGGGGGTGGGGGTCAAGGATCAGCCCTTGATCTCGGTCCAGGCCTTGGTCCAGTCGGAGTAGTCGGTGCACTCGACGTCGGTCCGGCCGTCCAGGCACTCGGCGATGGGGGTGCGCCAGTACCAGATCTTGTTCGCGAACTCCTCGTCGCCGGCCTTGAAGGTCGCGCAGAAGTCGGGGCTGCTGGCGTACTCGCAGGCCTCGGCGCTGTTCGGGGCCTCACCGAAGTACTCGGTGGCGGCGGCGTTGATCTTCGGATCCTCGATGTGGTTGAGCCAGGCGTAGGCGCAGTTCACGTTCTCGGCCTGCGAGGACACCATCCAGGTGTCGTTCCAGCCGGTGACGCCCTCGGAGGGGATCGTGACCTTGATGTTGGGCTGGTCGATGACGTTGGCGATCACCTGCCAGGTCGTGCCCACCACCGAGTCGCCGGTCTTGAAGGCCGAGGCCTCCTTGAGGTAGTCCGACCAGTACTCGCCGATGTTCTCGCGCTGGGCCTTGAGCAGGTCCACCGCGGCGGCCAGCTGGTCCTCGTCCAGGGCGTAGGGGTTGGTGATGCCGAGGTCGGGCTGGGTGGCCATCAGGTACATCGCGGCGTCGGCGATGTAGATCGGGGAGTCGTAGGCGGTGACCTTGCCCTGGTAGGCCGAGCCCTTCTCGAACACGACGTCCCACGAGGTCGGCTCGTCCATGACGTCGGCGTTGTACATCAGCAGGTTCGCGCCGTAGCCGTGCGGGACGCCGTAGTTCTTGCCGTCGACGGTGTTCCACTCCTTGTCCTTGAGGAAGTCGAAGACCTTCTCGTAGTTCGGCACCAGGTCGGTGTTGACCTCCGCGGCCTCGCCGGAGGCGATCAGGCGCAGCGTGAGGTCGCCGGAGGCGACGACGACGTCGTAGTCGCCGGACTTGGCGAGGTTGAACGCCTCGTCGGAGGTGCCGTAGACCTTCGTGGTGACCTCGCAGCCGGTCTCCTCCTCGAAGGAGGACACCCAGTCCACGGCCGGGTCGTTGGACCCGTCCTCGACGTAGCCCGGCCAGGCCAGGATCGAGACCTGGCCCTCGTTCTCGCCGAGCTCGGTGGGGGCGCCGGTGGTGGCCTCGGTGTCGTCGGAGCCGCAGGCGGCGAGCGACAGGCTGAGCGCGAGGGCGGCCGTGAGGCCGGCCCCGAGCCGCCGGGTGCGGGTGGTGCGCGTCATCGGAGTCCTTCTTTCCTGGTGCGTGAGGGTGGTGCGGGGGTTCGGTGGGTCCGGTCGGTGCTGCGGGTCAGTGCAGGGCGACGAGGTCGTCGGCGGCCCAGCTGGCGACGACGTCGTCGCCGCGGGCGAGGTCGGAACCGGTGCCGTGCTCGACGCTCACGAGTCGCAGCGGCTCGTCGCCGCCCTCGAGGTCGAGCACGATCCGGCGGCCGCCGCCGAGGTAGATGACCTCGGCGATGCGCGCGCGGACGCGGTAGCCGTCGGTGGCGCCCGCGGGATCGGCGCCGCGCTCGACCCGGACCTTCTCGGGCCGCAGCGCGTGGGCGCCGCCGCGGCCGAGGAACGCCCGCGAGGCGGCGTCGTCGAAGATCGTGGAGGTGCCCACGAACGTCGCGACGTAGGCGGAGGCGGGCTGCTCGTAGATCTCCTGCGGGGTGCCGAGCTGCACGATGCGGCCCTCGTTGAACACCGCGACGCGGTCGCTGAGGGTCAGCGCCTCCTCCTGGTCGTGGGTCACGAAGACGAAGGTGATGCCGAGGTCGCGCTGGAGCGCCTTGAGCTCGACCTGCATCTGCTCGCGCAGCTTGAGGTCCAGGGCGCCCAGGGGCTCGTCGAGCAGCAGCACCCGGGGCTGCACGACGATCGCGCGCGCCAGGGCCACCCGCTGCCGCTGCCCGCCGGAGAGCTGGGTGGGCATGCGGTCGGCGAGGTGGTCCAGGCGCACGGTGGCCAGTGCCTCCCGGGCCCGGGTGCGGCGCTCGGTCCTCCCGACGCCGCGCACGCGCAGGCCGTAGGCGACGTTGTCGAGCACGTCCATGTGCGGGAAGAGCGCGTAGTCCTGGAAGACCGTGTTGACCTCGCGCTCGAACGGCGCGCGGTGGGTGACGTCGGTGCCGGCCAGGGCGATCCGGCCGGCCGAGGGCTTCTCGAAGCCGGCGATGAGCCGCAGCACCGTGGTCTTGCCCGACCCGGACGGGCCGAGCATCGAGAAGAACTCGCCGTCGGCGATCTCGAGGTCGACGCCGTCGACGGCGCGCACGTCGCCGAAGTGCCGCGTCACGCCGCTCAGGCTGATCGCCGGGGTGCCCGACGCGCCGGTGTCGGCGCCGGTGCTGGTCGGGCGGGGCGCCTTCGCGGTGCTGAGGGGGCTCGGGGTGGGGCTCGACATCGGGTGACCGTCTCCGCTCGCTCGTGGGATGCGGAGAAACATATGGAATCAGATGTTAGATGTCTATGGTCTGGTTGTGACGCGCGTGTAAAACTCGTGACTCGCCACCCGAGGAGAGCCCATGGCCACCGTGCACCGACCCGCCACGCGGGCCCGCACCGCGGTCTTCGCACCCCTGGGCGACGCCGGCCGCGCGGTGCGCGTGGCCCAGCGGCTCGAGCAGGCCATCCGGGCCGGGATCCTCGCCGAGGGCGAGCGGCTGCCCAGCGAGCCCGAGCTCGCCAGCATGCTCGGCGTCGCCACCGTCACCGCCCGCGAGGCGCTGGTCTCGTTGCGCGCCCAGGGACTGGTCACCACCGTGCGGGGCCACGGCGGCGGCTCCTTCGTCACCCGGCCCGAGGGTGGGCACGAGCGGGTCACCCGCCAGCGCCTGGCGGCCATGACCAAGGTCGAGCTCGGTGATCACGGCACCCACTACTCCGCGGTCCTGGCCGGCTGCGCCGAGCTCGCCGCCGAGCGCGCCGACACCGAGGAGGTGGCCGAGCTGCGCGAGATCGTGGCGCTCGGCCGCCCCCGCGACGACGCCCCGGAGCCCACGCTCGGCGAGGTCCGCCACGCCGACACCGAGCTGCACCTCGCGATCGCCGCGCTCACCCAGTCCGCCCGCCTGGCCCGCGAGGTCGTGCGGATGGAGTCCGACTTCGGCGTCGTGCTGCGCCTGCCGCTCGGCCTCGACGAGCACCGCACCCGCATCCACGACCTGCAGCAGCAGCTGATCGCCGCGATCGGCCACCAGGACCCGGCGGCGGCGCGCGCGGTGATGCGTCGCCGGGTGCAGGAGACCCTCGGGGCGCTCGCGCGGATGCGGGCCGACGCGCTGCGCGGGGTCGAGGCGTGACCCTGCCGGCCACCCGGTCCAGGGCCCGGTCCGCCTCACGCGCGTGATCCGGTGCGCCGGCAGGGCAGCGCCCGGGCCCCGCGTGGGGTTACCGTGAGCCCCATGGCGCGCACGCCCGGTCCGGCCACCCCCACCGACGCCCCGGTGGCCGCTGCCACGTGCGTCGAGGCCGTCGAGACCTTCTTCGCCCCGCTGCTCGCCTCGTTGGCCCGCAGCGCCGACGCCATCGCCCCGCTGTTCGACGGCCCGCCGATCGCCTCCGACATCGTGCTGCGCGAGGTCGAGCCGCGGGCGCGCGACGTGCTGGCCGCGGGGCCCGCGGTGGGCGCCGGCTTCGTCGTCATCCCGGGCCTGCTCAGCGACCTCACCCACCTGCTCGCCTGGTGGCAGGGCGACGCCGGGGAGCGGATGGCGGAGTCGGCGGCGCTGGTGCAGTCGGCCGAGTACGCCCACCAGGAGTGGTTCCGCACCCCGTTGCGCACCGGCGAGGTGCACGTCACCGGCCCCTACGTCGACTACGTCTGCACCGACGAGTTCGTGCTCACCACCACCCTCCCCGTCGTCCGGGCCGGCCGGCCGCTCGGGGTGATGGGCGTCGACGTGCTGGCCGAGACCCTCGAGCGCGTGCTGGCCCCCACCTTCATCGCCGCCGGCGCCACGCTGGTCAACCACCACTCGCGCGCCGCCGTCTCGGGCGACCCCACCGTGTTCGCGGGCGACCGGATCGACCGCTCGGCCTTCGCCCTCGCGCTGCCCTGTGCCGGACTGCCGCTGACGGTGCTCGCCTGACGGACCCCCGCGGCGACCCCGTCCAGCACCTGAACCCGCGCCGAGCCCGACGTTGCCGGCTGGGAACCTCGGACCGATCGCCCGCACCCTCCAGGAGCCCCGATGTCGAAGCGCGCCCAGGCCACCGCCCGCACCACCCTGCCGATCAGCCCGGAGCGGGCCTGGGCGGTGCTCGCCCACCACGAGGGCATGGCCTCGTGGGGTCCCGGCATGAAGGTGAGCGTCGACGACGCGAAGGCGCAGACCCCGGGCGGGGTCGGCGCGGTGCGTCGGATCGCGGCCCCGGGCCCCGCGCCCGCGATCGTGGAGGAGATCGTCGCCTTCGACGCGCCCCGCGTGCTCGGCTACCGCGGCCTGGCCGGCGTCCCGTTCGCCGACTACCGCGGCGAGGTGCGGCTCAGCCCGCAGGGCTCCGGCACCCGGGTGGAGTGGACGCTCTCGGCGCGGTCCCGCGTCCCGCTGGTCGAGCAGGGCGCCCTGGCCGTGATCTCGCGCACGTTGCTCGCGCTGTACTCCCGGGCCGCCCGCAAGGGGTGAATCGGGTTGTCGGTGGTCCTCGCTTGAATGGCTGACGGCGCTCCACCGGGCGCCCTCCGGCCCGCCTCTCCACCCCTCTGCGAGGACCCCGCATGCCCACCGCCCCCGCGCTGCCCACCGGACGGGTGCGCACGACCGCCGTCCTGGTGCTGTTCGTCGCGACGTTCATGGACCTGCTCGACACCACGATCGTCAACGTCGCCCTGCCGGCGATCCGCGACGACCTCGACGCCTCCCCCTCCCAGCTGGAGTGGATGGTGTCGGGCTACGTGCTCGCCTTCGCCACGGTGCTCATCACCACCGGCCGGCTGGGCGACCTCTACGGCCGCAAGCGGGTCTTCCTCGTCGGCGTCGCCGGGTTCACCGTCGCCTCGGCGCTGTGCGCCTTCGCGCCCACCGCCGAGGTGCTCGTGATCGGTCGCTTCGTGCAGGGCTTCTTCGCCGCCACGATGGTGCCGCAGGTCCTCTCCATCGTGCAGGTGCTCTACGCGCCCAAGGAGCGCGCGGGCGTGCTCGGGGCCTTCGGTGCCGTCACGGGCACGGCCGCGGTCGCCGGCCCGCTGCTCGGCGGGGTCCTGATCACCAACGACGTCGCCGGGCTGGAGTGGCGCACGATCTTCGTCATCAACATCCCGATCGGGGTGCTGCTGCTGATCGGGGGCGCCCGGTTGATCCCCGAGACGCGCTCGCCCCACCGCACGCGCATCGACCTCCCCGGCGCGCTGCTCAGCTCGGCCGCCCTGTTCCTGCTGGCGTTCGCTCTCATCGAGGGCCGTCCCAAGGACTGGGTCTGGTGGATCTGGGCGCTCCTCGCGACCGCGCTCGTGCTCGTCGTGGTCTTCGCCCTCCACCAGCGCCGGGTCGAGGCCTCCGGCGGGTTCCCGATGGTCCCGCCGCGGTTGTTCTCCGACCGCGGCTACTCCGCGGGCGCCCTCACCTCCCTGGCCTTCTTCGGCTCGATCGGCGCCTTCTTCTTCGGCATCACCTTCTACCTCCAGTCCGGGCTGCAGTACTCCGCCATCGATGCCGGCCTGGCCACCGTGCCCTTCAGCATCGGGGCGTTCCTGGCCAGCGGGGTGTCGGTGCCGCTGGTCGACAAGCTCGGCCGCCGACTCGTCACCCTCGGCCTGGTGCTGTTCATCGCGGCCATCGCGTGGTTCGCCCAGACCGTCGACTTCCACGGCGACGCGCTGCAGGTGCGCGACATGATCGGCCCGATGGCGCTGGGCGGTGTCGGTCTTGCCTTCGCCGCCATCCCGCTGATCGACGTCGCACTGGCCAACACCGATCCCGCCGACGCCGGCGCCGCCTCCGCGGTGATCGGCACCTCCCAGCAGGTCGGCGCCGCGTTGCTGCTGGCCCTGGTGGGCGTGGCGTTCTTCGAGACCGTCGGCACGGACTTCACCCCCGCCGGCCTGCGCGAGGGCCTGCTCGCCGGGCTGTGGGTGCCCGGTGCGGGGCTCGCCGTGGCGGCCGTGGCCAGCCTGCTGCTGCCCGGCACGGCCGCGGTGCGCCACCACAAGGAGCTCGCCGAGCAGGCGGCCGAGCGGGAGTACGCCGCCACGGTCGGCTCCCTCCCGGTGGGCGCCGGCGACTGATCGCCGCCCCGGTGCCGACGACTCGGGAGCCGCCCCGCACGGTCACGTCCTTGTGACCGGACGGGGCGGCCCGACGTCAGCCCCCGGAGGGGAGGCGTGGGCTGACCTCGGCGACCGTAGCGGACCTTCGACAAGGTGCCGACAAGTCCGATCGACTCCATCGGCTCGATGTTCTTTCGACACCCCGCGGGGTCTCAGCGCCCGAAGGCGTCGTCGAACAGCGCGGTGAGTGCGGGGGTGGCCGGCCCGGAGTAGCCGCAGTTCAGCACGGCACCGTCGTTGGCGGAGACCAGGAACCGCTCCCCGGCCACGAAGTCCACGCCGTCGATCGAGACGGTGGAGCCGGCCGGACCCTCGAGGGTGTCGAGCCGCACCCGGGCGGCGTCGTCGTCGGTGTACCAGTCCTCGACGGCCAGGGTCACCTCGCCGTCGGTGAGATCGGTGACGGTGCCGAGGAAGGCGACGTCGGCGGCGGCCAGGAGCGCCGGGTCGAACATCGCGCACGACGCCATGGCGTCCGCGGCCGGGAGCGACAGGTCCAGCGTGCTCCCCGCCGCGGTGTCGGCGCCTCCCGCGGCCGTCGGTGCCGTGTCGGCGTCGTCGAGGGTGAGCCAGGTGCCGCCGGCGACGCCGAGGGCGACGACGGCGGCGGCTGCGGCGAGCAGACCGCGGTGCGGGCGGACGGGGCTGACGGCGGTGTCGGGGCGGGTCGGGGTCATGGCGGAGCCTCCGGGGGTCTGGGTCAGGTGGACGATCAGGTGCTCGAGCCGGGGGGTGTCGGGACGCACGCCCGCGGCCGGGTCGAGCCGGCGCAGGCGGGCCCGCAGGTCCTCGTGATCGGTCATCGCGACTCCCTCCTCTCGACCGGTGTCTGTCCGCCCGACGTCCCGCTCTTTCGTCCGCTCGCGGATCCGCCGGTGCCCCGGACGCCCATCCGCTCCGACAGCCGCCGCTTGGCGCGGTGGAGCCGGATCGCGGCGGCGTTGGCGCTGATGCCCAGCACCGTCGCGATCTCGCGGGCCTCGAGCCCCTCCCAGGCCCACAGCCGCAGCAGCTCCTGATCGCGCGGGGGCAGGGTGAGGAGTGCGACCGCCAGACGGTCGGCGTCGCGGTCGCCGTCGTCCTCGCCGGCCGGTTCCACCGCGGTGGCGCGCAACCGTGCCTCCAGCGCCCGCCGCCGATCCCCGCCGCGCCGGGCGTTGGCCAGGCAGCGGCGCGCGACGGCGTAGGTCCACGGCAGCGGGTCGTCGGTGGGCACGTCGTCGAAGCGGCGCCACAGCACCGTCAGCGTCTCGGCCACCACGTCGTCGGCGGTGGCGGGGTCGGTGCGCCGGTGGGCGTAGCGGGTCAGCGGCTCGGCGACGGCGCGCACGAGCGCGGCGAAGGCCTCCTCGCGCTGCCCGGTCGTCTCCACACCACCCCTCTGTCCGGCCTCGACCGGACTCTTTCACCCCGGCGCCCACCGCGCCGAGCGCCGTCATGATCCGGCGACGGCGTAGCGTCGCCCCCATGACCGCCCGGGTGTGCGACGACGTCGACGCGGCCCTCGCCGACGTGCCCGACGGCGCGACCGTGCTCATCGGGGGCTTCGGGAAGGTCGGCATGCCGGTGGCCCTGGTGGACGGCCTGATCCGGCAGGGCGCCTCGGACCTGGTGATCGTGTCCAACAACGCCGGCAACGGCGACACCGGAATCGCCGCGCTGCTCGCGGCGGGGCGGGTGCGCAAGGTCGTGTGCTCCTACCCGCGCCAGACCGACTCCTGGGTCTTCGACCGGCTCTACCGGGCCGGGGAGGTCGAGCTCGAGCTCGTGCCGCAGGGCACCCTGGCCGAGCGGATGCGCGCGGCCGGCGCCGGGATCGGCGCGTTCTACTGCCCCACGGGGGCCGGCACGCCGCTGGCCGAGGGCAAGGAGGTGCGCGACTTCGACGGGCGGCCCCACGTGCTGGAGCTGCCGCTGCGCGGCGACGTCGCCCTCATCCGGGCCCACCGCGCCGACCGCCTGGGCAACCTGGTGTACCGCAAGACCGCCCGCAACTTCGGCCCCGTCATGGCCACCGCGGCCCGCACGGTCGTGGTGGAGGTCGGCGACGTCGTCGAGATCGGTGCGCTCGACCCGGAGACGGTCGTGACGCCCGGCATCTACGTCGACCGGATCGTGCGCGTGCCGTGAGCGACCATCCCCTGCTCGCCGCCGCCGACCTCGACGCCGTGCCGTGCACCGCACCGGAACCGCTCACCCCCGCGGCGATCGCGGCGCGGGTGGCGCGCGACATCGAGCCCGGCTCGTTCGTGAACCTCGGCATCGGGCAGCCGACGCTGGTGGCCGACCACCTGCCGCCCGACGCCGGGATCGTGCTGCACACCGAGAACGGCATGCTCCACATGGGCCCGGCCGCCACGGGCGGGCCCGAGGACCCGATCGACCCCGACCTCACCAACGCCGGCAAGCAGCCGGTCACCGAGCGGCCCGGGGCCTCCTACTTCCACCAGGCCGACTCCTTCGCCATGATGCGCGGCGGCCACCTCGACGTGTGCGTGCTGGGCGCGTTCCAGGTGTCGGTCGCCGGCGACCTCGCGAACTGGCACACCGGCGCCCCCGACGCCGTGCCGGGGGTGGGAGGGGCGATGGACCTCGCCGTCGGCGCCCGACGGCTGGTGGTGATGATGACCCTGTTCGCCAAGGACGGCAGCCCGAAGCTGGTGCCCTCCTGCACCTACCCCCTCACCGGCGTGGGCTGCGTGCAGCGGGTCTACACCGACGCCGCGATCCTCGACGTCGGCCCGCACCTGCCCGGGGCCGTGCTCGTGGAGACCTTCGGGATCACCGCGGCCGAGCTCGCCGCGCGATTGCGCTGATCCCGCCGGGACGGGTCAGCCGGCGCGGATCCGGTCGCGCCACCGGTCGACGTCGCCGCCGTCGGCCCCGTGGCGGATGAACCACGCCGCGGGGTCGTCGCCGACCGCCTCCAGCAGCAGCCCGATCGCCTCGGCGGGGGCGGTGAGCCACTCGGGGCGCATCCCGTCGGGGTGGAGGTCGGCGAAGGTGGTGAGCCGCCCGACGACGGCGTCCATCCGCTCCTGGGTGCGCTCGTAGTCGGCCACCACCGCCTCGGGCGTCACGCCGGCGAGCAGCAGCAGCGCCCCGATCACCAGCCCGGTGCGGTCCTTGCCGGCCGCGCAGTGCACGAACGTGGCGCCGTCGGCGCTCAGCTGCGGCAGCACCGTGGCGATCCGCGGGGCCGCGACCTCGAGCAGCTCGGCGTAGACGTCGAGGATCGAACGGGTGCCGAGGTGGGCGGGGTCGGCGATCGAGCCCAGCGGCCACGGGGTGACCGTCGTGGTCGCGGGCCAGGGATAGGGCGAGCGGCGGCGCTCGTGCGCGGCGCGCAGGTCCAGCACCGCCGCCGGCGGCCACGCGACCCCGCTCGGCGCGACGTCGCCGGCGTACGGCGCGTCGCCGCGCAGCAGCACGCCCGGCGCCGTGCGACCGCCGTCGAGCAGCGGCAGGCCACCGAGGTCGCGGACGTTGACCGGGCAGGCGGGGGAGGCAGGCACCCCGCCACCCTGCCAGGGCCCCCGGGGCCAGCAGGCGACGGGCCCGGGCGGGTGAGGGTGCGGTTGTCAGGATGGAGCGGTGACCGCGCCCGCCGCCCCGTCCGGACCGCTCCCGCAGGGGGTCGCGGTCGCCCTCGTGGCGGGGTCCTCGGCCGCGGTCCTCGTCGTCGAGCTGGTGGCGCTGCGTCTCCTCGCGCCCTACCTCGGCCTCACCCTGGAGACCAGCACGCTGGTGATCGGCATCGCGCTCGCCGCCATCGCCCTGGGGTCGTGGGTGGGGGGTGTGGCCGCGGACCGGCGGGATCCCCGCGCGCTGCTGGCGCCCCTGCTCGGCGTCTCGGGCGTGGCCGTCGCGGCGACGCCGCTGCTGGTGCGGACCGTCGCCGAGACCGCCGAGGTGTTCCTCGTGCCGGTGGCCACCGCCACCATCCTGGTGCCCGGCGCGCTGCTCTCGGCGGTGAGCCCGGCGGTCACCAAGATCCAGCTGACGACGCTGGAGGAGACCGGTGCGGTGGTGGGCCGGCTCTCCGGAGTCGGGACGATCGGCGCCATCGCGGGCACCGTCCTCACGGGGTTCGTGCTCATCTCGCGGCTGCCGGTGAGCGGGATCCTGCTCGGCCTGGGCGTGCTGCTCGTCGTCGTGGCGCTGGTCCTGCCGGTCCTGGGGCTCGGGTCCCTCCCCGGCCGTGGTGGACGGCCCGGCGCGGCGCTCGTGCTCGTCCTCGGCGGCACCACGGCGGTCACGACGCTCGCGCCCGGCGGCTGCGACCGCGAGACCACCTACCACTGCGCGCGGGTGGAGGCCGATCCCGAGCGGCCCGGCGGGCGCACGCTCGTGCTCGACGGGCTGCGCCACTCCTACGTCGACGTCGACGACCCGACGCACCTGGAGTTCACCTACGTGCGCGCGATCGCCGCCGCGGTCGACGCGCGGTACCCGGCCGGCGTCGCGCTCCGTGCCCACCACCTCGGCGGCGGCGGGCTCACCCTGCCGCGCTTCCTCGACGTCGTCCGGCCCGGCACCCGCAGCACGGTCTCGGAGATCGACCCGGGCGTCGTCGCCCTCGACCGCGAGCTGCTCGGGCTCGACGACGGTCCCGGGACGGGGCTCGAGGTCCGGGTCGAGGACGGCCGGCTCGGCCTGGCGCGGCTTCCGGACGCCGTGCACGACCTCGTGGTGGGCGACGCCTTCGGCGGGGTGGCGGTGCCCTGGCACCTCACCACCGTCGAGGTCGTGCGCGAGGTTGACCGGGTGCTCGCCGACGACGGTCTCTACGCCGTCAACCTCATCGACTACGGCGACCTCGCCTTCGCCCGCGCCGAGCTGGCCACGCTGGCCGCGGTGTTCCCCCACGTCGTGCTGCTGGCCGACGCCGCCGACCGCGGTCCCGACCCCGACGGCGGCAACCTCGTCGCGCTGGCCGGTCGCCGTCCGATCGACCCCGCCGCGCTCACCGCCGCCCTCGCCGCCCGCGACGTCGACTGGGCGCCGCTCGCCGGCCCCGCCCTCGACGCCTGGCTCCGCGACGCCGAGGTGCTCACCGACGACCGGGCCCCGGTGGACCAGCTGCTCCAGCCCGCCCCGCTCCCCTGAGCGACGCTCGACGACCGACACCCGTCTTGTCGGAACCTTGTGCATCGGGGTCGGGCGGGTCCAGTCTGGGTGCCGCGCCGGCTCGGGCGCGGCGCGCTCCCTCATCCCGCATCCCCCAGGAGTCAGCCATGACCGTCGTCCGTCCGTCCGAGACCGGATCCGAGACCCGCCCCGAGGCCCGCGCCGGCCGGCTGGGGCGTCACCTGCGCCGCAACGCCGTGGCCTACTGCGCGCTGATCCTCGCCGTCGGCGTCTCCCCGCTGCCTGCGTGGGCCGCGGGCAAGGTCACCAGCAAGGACCTCGCGGCCAACGCCGTCACGGCCCCGAAGATCAAGGCCAACGCCGTCACCCGCGCCAAGATCAAGCCCGGTGCGGTGGACGTCTCCAAGCTCGATCCGGCAGCGGTCGGCTTCCGCAGCGTGACGATGCGCCGCGTGGAGCGCGCCGACGTCGCCGACGGGGCGACGTCCACGGTCTCGGTCGGCTGCGAACCCGGCGAGGTCGCGATCGGCGGTGGGGCCTACGTGGTCCCGAGCGGGTTCGTCCTGGTGGGCAGCACCGCGGGCGACCTGCAGCAGAGCCTGCCGGTGGTCCAGTTCACCGCGCCCTTCGTCGGCACCGGGCCGGTGGCCGACGCCACGGTCGACCCCGTCGCGTGGCGCACCGCGATCGTCAACAACACCGGATCCGCCCGCAGCGCCTTCCACTACGCCGTCTGCGCGAGCTGATCCCCGGCCTCGTCCGCCGCGGCTCTCGGGGCGTCACCAGCGCGCGGGTCGGGTCCGCCGGACCCGCGTCCCGCCGCTGGTGGCGCCATGTCGTGGCGTGCGACCTGAGCGATCGTTCAGCCCGGATCGGGTTTCCACGCGGGGCGCCGTCGAGGGGCGATGGGAGTTCGCCCCATCACGTCCGCGATCGGCCCACGCCTCTGGCGGGTCCGCGGGGGAGTCGATTGACTACCGCTCGCGGGTGCGGCCGCTCCTTGGGGGAGGTGGCCGCGCCCGACCTTCGTTCCCGCCCGGTGCGGTTGTGTGCGACGCCGTGTCCTGTGATCTGCGTCTCGGGAGGGACGCGGTCTCCCGCGTGGACACCCGTGCACCGGCCGGTTCGGCGCGCGGCGTGATGGACGTCCTACCGGCTCCAGCGCCCGCACAGGCCAGAATCAGCGCCACTGACCCCCACCAGGAAGTGGAGCCATGCTGATCGGAGTCCTCAAGGAGGCCGCCCCCGGGGAGACCCGGGTCGCCGCCACCCCGACGACCGTCGCGCAACTGCTCGCGCTCGGCTACGAGGTGGTCGTCGAGCCCGGAGCCGGTGTCGCCTCCAGCTTCGGCGACGACGCCTACGTGGCCGCCGGCGCCCGCCTGGGGGAGGCCACGGGCGCCGACGTCGTGCTCGGCGTCAACGCGCCCACGCCCGCCCAGCGCGACGCGCTGCGCCCGGGCGCCACCCTCATCGCGCTGCTCGACGTGCGCACCGACGAGGCGATGGTGGCCGACCTCGCCGCCCGCCCCATCACCGCCCTGGCGATGGACGCCGTGCCGCGCATCTCCCGCGCGCAGTCGATGGACGTGCTGTCCTCGATGGCCAACGTCGCCGGCTACCGCGCGGTGGTGGAGGCCGCCCACGAGTTCGGGCGCATGTTCACCGGCCAGGTCACCGCCGCCGGCAAGATCCCGCCCGCGCGGGTCTTCGTCGTCGGCGCCGGCGTGGCCGGTCTGGCCGCCATCGGTGCGGCGTCGTCGATGGGCGCGATCGTGCGCGCCTTCGACGTGCGCCCCGAGGTGGCCGAGCAGGTCGAGTCGATGGGCGCGAGCTTCGTGTCGGTCGACGTCGAGACCGAGGTGTCCTCCGACGGCTACGCCAAGGAGATGACCGCCGAGCAGGTGGCCGCCACCGCGGCGATGTACGACGAGGAGGCGCGCGCCGCCGACATCGTCATCACCACCGCCCTGATCCCCGGCCGCCCGGCGCCGCAGCTCGTGGGCCCCGAGACCGTGGCCGCGATGCGCTCCGGGTCCGTGGTCGTCGACCTCGCCGCCAGCCAGGGCGGCAACGTCGCCGGCACCGTGACCGGCGAGCGCACCGTCACCGCGAACGGCGTCACGATCCTGGGCTACACCGACCTCGCCGGCCGGCTGCCCGCCCAGGCCTCGCAGCTGTACGGCACCAACCTGGTGAACCTGCTCAAACTGCTCACCCCGGGCAAGGACGGCGTGCTGGTCCTGGACCTGGACGACGTCGTGCAGCGCGGCATCACCGTGGTGCGCGAGGGCGAGCTGATGTGGCCGCCCCCGCCGGTGCAGGTCTCGGCCGCCCCCAGCGCGGCCCCGAAGGCCGCGGCACCGGTCGCGCCGCCCAAGCCGCCGATGTCGGCCCGCACGAAGCTGGGCCTGGTACTCGGTGCGATCGCGCTGTTCGGCCTGGTCAACGCCACCGCGCCCGACCCGATCCCGCGACACTTCACCACCCTCATGCTCTCGGTCGTGATCGGCTACTACGTGATCGGCAAGGTCGCCCACGCCCTGCACACGCCGCTGATGTCGGTGACCAACGCGATCTCCGGCGTCGTCGTGGTCGGTGCGCTGGTGCAGATCGCCGACGACGACCTGGTCATCAAGCTCAGCGCGGCCGCGGCGATCCTGCTGGCCTCGATCAACATCTTCGGTGGCTTCGCGGTCACCCGACGCATGCTCGGCATGTTCAGCAAGGGGGCCTGAGCCATGGACACCGTCTCGATCGCGGTGGCGGCGTACATCGTCGCCTCCCTGCTCTTCATCCTCTCCCTCGCGGGGCTCTCCAAGCACGAGACCGCCTCCAGCGGCCTCACCTACGGCATCGTCGGCATGGGCGTGGCGCTGCTCGCCACGGTCGCGCTGGTGATCGACGCCTCCGACGAGATCGACGACGGCGCGCTCACCGTCGTGCTCATGCTCGGCGCGATCGGCATCGGGGCCGTCATCGGCCTGTGGCGCGCCCGGATCGTCGAGATGACCGGCATGCCCGAGCTGATCGCGCTGCTGCACTCCTTCGTGGGTCTGGCGGCGGTGCTCATCGGCGTCAACGGCCACCTCGAGGAGAGCTACCGCGGCGGCAGCCTCGACAACATCCACGACGCCGAGGTGGCGATCGGCATCTTCATCGGTGCGGTCACCTTCACCGGCTCGATCGTGGCCAACCTCAAGCTCTCGGCGCGCATCGACTCCAAGCCGCTGATGCTGCCGGGCAAGAACGCCATCAACCTCGGCTCGCTCGGCGCGTTCGTCGTGCTCACCGTCGTCTACCTGGTGCTCGACTCCGACAGCGCCGGCCAGCACGTCGTGCTCGCGGTGCTCACGCTGCTGGCGCTGTTCCTGGGCTGGCACCTGGTGGCCTCGATCGGCGGCGGCGACATGCCCGTCGTCGTCTCGATGCTCAACAGCTACTCCGGCTGGGCCGCGGCCGCCTCGGGCTTCCTGCTCTCCAACGACCTGCTGATCGTCACCGGGGCGCTCGTGGGCTCCTCGGGTGCCTACCTGAGCTACATCATGTGCGCGGCGATGAACCGGTCCTTCCTCTCGGTGATCGCGGGCGGCTTCGGCCTCGAGGTGGCCGCCTCCGGCGACACCGACTACGGCGAGCACCGCGAGATCATGGCCGACGCCGCCGCCGAGCTGCTCGCCAACGCCTCCTCGGTGGTCATCACCCCCGGCTACGGCATGGCGGTGGCGCATGCGCAGTACCCGGTGGCCGAGCTCACCGCCAAGCTGCGCGCCAAGGGCGTCGACGTCCGCTTCGGCATCCACCCGGTGGCGGGCCGCCTGCCCGGGCACATGAACGTGCTGCTCGCCGAGGCCAAGGTGCCCTACGACATCGTGCTGGAGATGGAGGAGATCAACGACGACCTCTCCTCCACCGACGTCGTGCTGGTGATCGGCGCCAACGACACCGTCAACCCCGCCGCCGAGGAGGACCCCACCTCCCCGATCGCCGGCATGCCGGTGCTCGAGGTCTGGCACGCCCGCGACGTCATCGTGTTCAAGCGCTCCATGGCCGTGGGCTACGCCGGCGTCCAGAACCCGCTGTTCTTCCGCGAGAACACCCAGATGCTCTTCGGCGACGCCAAGGACCGGGTCGAGGACATCGTCCGCGCGCTCGCCTAGGGTCACCGTCTCCCGTTGCAGGCACCCGCGTCCTGAGGGACGGGGTGCCTGCACATTTCGCTAGTTGCAACGTTCCCCCGGCGACCACGGGAGGCGGGAGCGGTCAGACGTCGTCGGTGGGGTAGCCGAGCCGGGCCATGGCCTCGTGGTGGTCCTCGCGGATCCGGTTGCGCTGGGCGTCGGTGAGCACCTCGCGGCCTTGGCCCACGCGGCCCTCCCGGAAGAAGCGGTCGGTGAAGGTGGGGCGTTCGAGGAAGTCGTGCTCGGCCTCGGCGGCCTGCAGCTTCTCGAACCGGGCGCGCTCGACGGCGCGGGCGACGGCGTCGGGGGTGTGGGGGAGCATCAGGTGCTCGGCGATGCGGGTGAGCGCCGCCTCGGTGTCGGCGTGCAGGTCCTCGTAGCGCACGACGAGCACGGGGTGGTCGGTCCGGGTGGCCCAGCCGAGGGTGTGGCTACTCCAGGTGCCGAGGTACTGGCGCACCTGACCCTCGCCGGCGCCGTACCCGAAGTCGGGGTCGGCCATCCGGTCGATCGCGGCGTCGAGGTCGGTCCCGTTGAAGGCCGCGAACGACACGGCGACGTCGTCGGGGTGGCGCACCAGCTGCACGATCCGGTGCACGCCGCCGCCCAGCAGCGGCCGGCCCGCGCGGTCGCGCGCGGCGTCGTGGGTCTTGATCGGCGCCTGCGGGTCGCTGTCGGAGAGGACCTCGTAGACGGCGGGCCGCCACGCGGCGACCTCGTCGCGGGTCAGCAGCCGCAACGGGACGCCGAGGAGCCGCTCCAGCAGGCCGCTGTCGGCGGCCATCAGGTCGTCGGGCTCGTTGAACCGGGCGCCGCCGGCGAGGTCGTGGCGCAGGTGCGCGAGCAGCAGCCGGGTCCAGGTGTTGCCCGAGCGGGGGTAGGAGGAGAGCCAGCGGGCGGTCATGGCGCGTCCAGCAGCTCGCGCACGGCGGACGCGATGTCCTGGGCCGACCGGCCGGCGGCATGGACCCGCAGGATCGGGACGGCGCCCGCCAGCCCCAGCGCGGTCGTAAACGCCCGCGCGCGCACCTCGGGCGTCGGCGGCAGCAGCCGGAACCGCTCGACGTGGTCGAGCTGGTGCAGCACCCGCATCCGCTCGGTGCCCCGCGTGGGTTCGGCGAGGACACCCCGGATCGGCTGCAGCACGACGACGGCGGCGATCGGCTCCCCGCTGTCGGCGACGACCCACGTGCCGTCGCGCTGCGCGACCCCCACCCAGTGCGGGGCGACGACCTCACCCAAGGTCTCGGCCACGGGCGGCAGGGCGACGCTCGGCCCACGACCCACCACGACGACGCGGCCGTCGTCGAGGCGCACGGTGTCGCCGCTGAGCACGTGGTGGCCGCGCTGCGCGCACGCGGCGGCGGCGACGGGATCGTGGAGCAGCGCCGCGACGCGTGCTGGGTCCGCGTCAGCCGGTGAATGCACAGCGATGGCACCGTCGGTGACGTCGAAGGAAGCGACTCCGGGCACCTTGAGGTAGTAGGTCGCTTCCCCGGCCCGGCTCAGCAAGGGACGGATCGACGCTTGGAGCGGGCCGGTCCCCGGAACGGTCAGCTGTAGGACCCGTTCCCGTCCTGGGGGCCGGGGAAGGTCCCGCCCGTGGCGGTCTCGCTGAGGGACAGCACCTCGAGTCGGGGCGTCGTCCACGGCCGGGGGGAGTCGGCGACGTGCTCGGTCATGGTGCTCCTCGATCGGGGTCCTGGGGGTGACCTGGGAGAAGGTTACCGGGTCCTCGGTCATCCTCCGGCCTGTTCCGCGGAAGGGGTCAGCTGTAGTCCAGGGCGCCGTCGCCGTTCATGCTCGGGGTCGGACTGTTGGCGGTGGCGCTCAGCGGCAGCACCTCCAGGCGCGGGGTCGTCCAGGTCTCGCGGACGTCGGGGTCCTCCATGGCGCAGCTCCTCCTCCGGCAGTGCGCCGGCGGGCGCACCTCATCACCGGGGAGGATCGGCCGCTGGTGGCGGGGCCTGAGGAGAACCTCAAGCCGATCCCGGGCCGCCGTCGTCCAGCCGGCGCAGCCACCTGCCGACGCCGAAGACCCGTTCCACGCGGTTGCGCACCGGCACGTCCAGCCCGTCCTCCGCGCCGAGCTGGTCGAGCAGCCGGCCGGCGGCGTCGAGGTCGAAGGTCGACGCGGCCAGGTCGCTGCGGCGCAGTGCCTGGAGTTCCGCTCGGAGCGCGGGGAGGCCCTCCCGGGTGACCGTGAGCCAGCCCGCCGACTGGAGTCCGCGCCCGGGCCGGTCCCAGATCGGCCGGGGGCTGTGACGCGCCGCCACCTCGCGTGCGAGTCCGCGGGGGCGCTCGCCCACGCGGAAGGCCCGGTCCGGCAGGGTGGCCGCCAGCTCGACGAGCCGCCGGTCGGCCGTCGGGTCGCGCTGCTGCACGCCGAACCGCGCCTCCGTCGCCCAGCGCTGGTCGTGCCAGCGCACGCTGGTGGCGAGGACGCGGCGCCACCGGTCCGGGTCGGGGCGCACGTCGCGGGCGACCAGCGACAGTCCCCGCGCTCGGGCGCGCTCCTCTACGCGCGTGCGCAGGACGAACTCCTCCCGCACGACGGCGAGCCGTGCCCCTGCCGGGTCGGTGTCGCGCCAGCGGCCGGTGTACTGGAAGGTCTGCAGCCCGCGCGCCGGCCCCGCCCCGAGCAGCGGGATCGCCTCGGCCGCCAGGACGCGCGGCACCCGTCGGCCCTCGACGCGGGCCACGGTCCGCGCCGCCGACAGCGCGCTCAGGACACGCCCGCGGCGCAGCGCGTCGGCCACCCCGGTGTCGCCCGGGCGGCTGAAGGTCAGGTTGCCGGCATCGCCGACGAGCATCACCGTGACGCCGCGCGCGGCCGCGGACCGCACGCAGTCGGCCAGCCAGGGGGCGTTCATGGTGTTGCGGGTCGGCATCTCGGCGGCGTCCAGCTGGGCGTCGTAGTCGTCCAGCAGGTGCCGGTCGCTGACGACGAACGCCGGGTCGAGCGCCGGGTACCGCGCCGCCAGCGCCTCCACGAAGTGCTGCTCGTGGTTGGGTCCGCTGCCCTCGGGGGCGACCTCGGTGGCGGAGTGCAGCCGGACCCCGTCCGGCAGCATCCCCAGCGCCATCGCCGTCACCGTGGAGGAGTCCAGGCCGCCGCTCAGCAGCGCCCCGAGCCCGCCGGTGCGGCGCATCGCATCCGCCACGCACCGCTGCAGCAGGTCGTCGACGACGTCGACCAGCTCCTCGCCGTGCAGGTCGGAGCGCTGCTCGGGCCACTGCCACCAGACCTCCTCGCGGACGCCGTGATGGTCGAGCACCAACCGCGAGCCCGGCTCGAGGAGTCGTAGCCCGCGGTACATCGCGGCCCCCGGGGCCGGAGGGAGCAGCAGCATGAAGTCGGCGAGGGTCTCCAGGTCCACCTCGCGCCGCACCCCGGCGGCCCACAGTGCCCGGGGGCGGGTGGCGAGCCGGGTGGTGCGGCCGTCGTGGTGCCAGTAGACACCACGTGAGGCGAGCGCGCCGCGCGTCACCACGAGCCGCTGCGCGCGCGGCTCCCACGTGAGCAGCACGAACGAGCCCACGAGGTGCTGGGCGGCGTCGTCGCCCCAGCGGTGCACGGCGTGGGCGGCGAGGTCCACGTCGGCAGGCAGCGGCCCGACCAGGCCCAGGTCGTGCGCCAGCCGCTCCCGGTCGTCCAGGTGGCCGTCGAGCACGACGAGCACGCCGGCCGGGGTGCGGGCCGGCTGCACCTCCTCGACCTGCTCGGGGGTCCAGGCGGTGAGGGTGGCGTGCAGGGCGAGGGGCCCGTCGGTGATGGTCGCGTCGCGGTCGCCGTCGAAACGGCTGGTGGCCGCCATCGCGGCAGCGGTACCGGCGTCGGCCGGGCCGCCGTCGTGGTGGAACAGCAGCGAGAGGGCGCTCACCGGATCAGTCGGTGACGAGCAGGCCGTGCTGGTGCAGCGAGCCCAGGAAGTCGCCCACCTCGCGGCGGCAGGTCTCGGCGTCGACGTCGTAGCGGGCGGTCAGCTCGGTCACCAGGGTGTCGAGCGACGCCGGCTCGGCCAGCCGCTCCCACACCACGCGGGCGACGTCACCGAGCCCGAAGTAGTTGCCCGCCGCGAGGTCGGCCATCACGAGGTCACCGTCGAGCTCCTGGGTGTGGAGGTCGGCGCGACGGCGCAGCGGGACGTCGGAGGACAGCGGCAGGCTCACGTGCTCGATCATAGGGAGCATGACCCCGCCCGGCAGTCGATCGCGCCGGCTGCCCCGCCGGCTCCTGGGTCGGGCGGTGACGCTGCCGCTCCTGGTGCTGCTCGAGCTCGCGCTCCGTACCCTGCCGGTGCCCCGGGTGATCCGTGCGTGCGGTCTGCGACCGGTGCCGGTCGCCCCGGAGTCTCCGACAGCGACGACGCCGACGCTGCGTGTGCGGGGCCGCGCGAGGCTGGTGCGGACCGGTGCGCGCACGCTCGGCGGGCGCCCTCGCTGCCTCGCCCAGGCGCTCACCCTGGTCCTGCTCACCCGCCGCGCCGCCCGCGACCTGACGCTGCACCTCGGCGTCGGACGTGACGACGCCGGTGCGTTGCGCGCCCACGCCTGGGTGCGCCACGGCGGGGTGGTCGTGATCGGGGGCGAGGAGGCGCCCGACTTCGTCGAGGTCGAGCGGTTCGCCCTGGGGTGATCTTGGGCTGATCCTGGGCTGGCGCTGTGCCGACTACGGCCCGGCGAGCAGCCGACGTGCCGTCTCGGCGACGGCGGCCAGCCCGTCGGGGCGGGGCAGTGGCACCAGGTCGAGCGCGCCGAGCACCTCGAGTCGCCGCGCCTCCAGCGCCTCCGGGTCGTCGCTGAGGTGGGTCAGGCGCAGGCCGTGGAAGAGCAGTGCCCGTGCGCGGGTGCGGGCCGTGCCCCGCAGCGGCACCCCCGGCGTCCCGAGGTCGTCCTCGGGCAGCGTGATCAGGTGCACCGCCCGCACCGGGAGCGCCTCGGGGCCCGGCGCGGCCGTGCGGTAGCGGCGGTCGCGCTCGCGCTGGGTCGGCACCGGCGCCGCCTCCGCGGGGGCACCCGCCGCGGTCGTCACCTTGAGCCACGAGGGCCCCGGGTTCAGCACGGCCGTCCCGTCGCGGACGACGACGGAGGCGGCGTCGTCGCACAGCGGCACGGCACCGGCCGCTGCCAGCGCCGCCGCCATCGTGGACTTGCCTCGGCCCCCGTGGCCCCCGATGGCGAGCGCCCGGCCCCCGACGTCCACCGCGGCGACGTGTAGCAGCGGGATCGCGCGCAGCAGGTGCAGCGCTCCGAGTCCGGCACCGGCCGCGACGGCGCCCGCCAGCATCGGTGCGCCGGCGGCGACGTCCACCACCACCCGGTCCCGCCACACCGCCACCCGCCCGGACGGCACGTCCACCCGCAGCCCGCCGTCACGACGCTCGGCCCAGCGCCCCGCCGCCAGGGGCTCCAGGGGCCCCTGCTCGACGACGACGTCGGCCGGCGTCGTCGGATCACCCCCGGGCGTGGCGGGCAGGTCGAGCGCGGAGTCCACCTCCAGCCCCAGCAGCCGGTACCGGGTGCGCCTCACCTCGCCATTCTCCGTTGTCACCAGCGGAATGCACCGATTCGTCCCGGGATCAGGTGCATTTCGCTGGTGACAACGGGAGACGGCGACCACCTACAACAGCGAGTTGGGGGCGCAGCGCACCCGGGTGTCGGGGTCGTCGGCGCCCGGGCGCACGAACTCGAAGCCGGCGGTGAGCACCAGGTGCGTGGCACCCACCGGGCCCTGCAGGCCCTCGGCGCAGGCGCGGTGCATGGGCGGGGCGTGGAAGGCGTTGCGGGCGGTCTCCTCGGCGTCGCCGAGGAAGGCGATCGGGCGGCCGAGCGGGGTGCCGCACGCGCCGCACACCCGCGCCAGCGCGCACCGCGTGACCAGGCGCCGGCTCCAGCCGCCGTCCTCCCAGGCGAACGCCTCGGCCGGAGTGCCGCCGCTCACCCGCGCACTCACCCCGTGCGCGACCACGCGCCCAGCTCGGTGCGCCGCACCTGCCGGTCCTCGTGGCGGATCCGACCGTGGGCCACCTCGACATCGTCGCCGGTGGGCGGGCGGTCGTCCTTGGTCATGTGGTTGGGCAGCGACAGCTTCATCACCGTGCGCAGCACCTGGCCGTACTGCCGGTGCAGCGGGCCGGAGGTGTAGGGGATGTCGTACTTCTCGCACAGCGCCCGGATGCGCCCGGAGATCTGGGAGTAGCGGTTGGAGGGCAGGTCGGGGAACACGTGGTGCTCGATCTGGTAGCCGAGGTTGCCGCTCATGAGGTGCAGCAGCGGGCCGCCCTCGAAGTTCGCGGTGGCGTAGATCTGGCGCAGGTACCACTCCGCGCGGGTCTCGTCCTCCAGCTCCTCCTCGGTGAAGTGGAGGGCGCCGTCGGGGAAGTGGCCGCAGAAGATGATGAGGTAGGCCCACACGTTGCGCATCAGGTTGGCCGTGGCGTTGGCCTTGAGGGTGTCCTTCCAGTGCTTGCCCGACAGCGCGGGGTAGAGCACGTAGTCCTTGAGGAACTGGTTGCGCCCCTTCTCCGCGATCTGACGCAGCTGGCGCTTCATCTCCTTCGGGTCCTTCTCGCCCTTGCGGATGGCCTCGAGGTCGAGGTCGTGCAGCGCCACGCCCCACTGGAAGAGCAGGGCGAGCAGGGCGTTGTACACCGGCTGGCCCAGGTGCGCGGGGCTCCACTTCTGCTCCCGCGCCATCCGCAGCACGCCGTAGCCGATGTCGTTGTCGTAGCCGAGCACGTTGGTGAACTGGTGGTGGATGTAGTTGTGGGAGTGCTTCCACTGCTCGGCCGGCTGCCCGGTGTCCCACTCCCAGGTGGAGGAGTGGATCTCGGGGTCGTTCATCCAGTCCCACTGGCCGTGCATCACGTTGTGGCCGATCTCCATGTTCTCCAGGATCTTGGCCAGCCCGAGCATCACCCCCGACGCCGCGACGACCGGCCGCCGCACCCGCTTGTCCATCGGTGAGCTGACGATCATCCCGATCCGTGCGCTCGCCGCCATCCAGCGCTGGGCCCGGATGACGCGCCGGATGTACAGCGCGTCGGCGGCGCCGCGGGACTCCTCGATCTCGGTGCGGATCGCGTCGAGCTCGCGGCCGATCTGCTCCACCTCCTCGGGGGTCAGGTGGGCGTACGCGGCGACGTCGGAGATGGCCATGTCGGTTCCTCGCGTGAGTGGTGGGTGAGCGGTGGATCAGATGTTGAGCGTGCAGGGGCCCACGGGCACGGTGACGCAGCTCTGCACCTGCTCGTTGGGCTGGTCGAACTCGGCGCCGTTGCGCAGGTCGCGCACCACCCCGGAGATCTTGGTGATGGTGCAGGTGTGGCAGATGCCGACCCGGCAGCCGTAGGGCATGCCGACGCCGGCCGCCTCGCCGGCCTGCAGCAGCGTCGTCGCGCCGTCGGCCTCGATCTCCTTGCCGGAGTTCTGGAAGCTGATCGTGCCGCCCTCGCCCGCCTCGCCGGTGAGAGCGAGGGAGAACCGCTCCAGGTGCAGGTTCTCGGCCAGCCCGGCGGCCTCCCAGTGGGCCTCGACGGCGTCGAGCATCGGCGCCGGACCGCACGCCCACGTCTCGCGCTGCCGCCAGTCGGGCACGACGTCGTCGAGCGTGGCGAGGGCGAGCATGCCCTCGGTGTCGGTGAAGCGGGGCACGAACCGGAAGTCGGCGTGCTGCTCGTGCAGGGCCTCCAGCTCGGCGCGGAAGATCATCCGCTCGGCGGTGGTGGAGGAGTAGTGCAGCACGGCGTCGCCGACGCCGGCGCCCGAGCGACGCCGGTCCAGGGTGCGCAGCATCGACATCACCGGTGTGATCCCGCTGCCGCCCACGAGGAACAGCGAGCGCTCCGGCGGGGGGTCGGGCAGCACGAAGTCGCCGTTCGGCAGCGCCAGCCGCACGATCGTGCCCGGCTCCAGGCCGTTGACCAGGTGGTCGGAGAGGAAGCCGTCGGGCATCGCGCGCACGGTGATGGCCAGCGTGCGACCGGCCTTCTTCGGCGGGGAGGAGATCGAGTAGGAGCGCCAGTGGAACTTGCCGCCGATCTGCACCCCGATGCCGACGTACTGGCCGGGGCGGTGGGTGTAGCGCCACCCCCAGCCGGGCCGGATGACGAGCGTGGCGGCGTCGTCGGTCTCCTTCACGACCTTCTCCACCCGACCGCGCAGCTCGCGCGAGCTCCACAGCGGGTTGAGCAGGGTGAGGTAGTCGTCGGGCAGCAGCGGAGTGGTCAGCTTGTCCGCCGCCTTGCGGACCCGTTCCCAGGACAGTGTGGTGCCGGTCACAGTGCTCACGGGCTCAGTGAACGGGGGTTCACCGCCGGCGTCAACCGGTTCGAGGGAAGTCGTGATCGGCGCGTGCCGCTCGACCGCCCCCGTGCGGGATCAGGTCAGCCCGGTGAGCCGCAGCGAGTGCTCCCACAGCCCGTCGATGACGCGCTGGTCGCGGGCCTGCTTGTTCTCGCGGCCGTCGGCGGTGAAGCGGCTCCAGTAGCGGCCGTTCAGCTCCGGGTCCGCGCCCCGCTCGGCGAGGGCGACCAGTGGGGCGGCGCCGTCGGCCACGCTGATCGTGCCGAACTTCTTGAGCGGGGTGCGGTAGAGCAGGCCGACGAGCCGGGAGTCGCGACCGAAGGAGGTGCCGGCCGGGCCGGGGTGCACGGCGGCCGAGACGATGCCGTCGTCCTTCCAGCGCTGGGCGATCCCACGGGTGAAGACGATGTTCATCAGCTTGCCGGTGCCGTAGGCCGGGAAGTCGATGCGCTGGCGGCGGGCGACGTCGTCGACCACGATCCTGCCGGCGAGGTTGGCGATGCTGGAGGTGTTGAGCACCAGCGCCCCGCCGTCGGCCGCGAGCTGCGGCTTGAGCAGGTGGGTGAGCAGGAACGGCGCGAGGTGGTTGATCCCGATGTTGGGCTCGAAGCCCTCGGCCGTCGTCGCGCTCACCGGGAACATGCCGCCGGCGTTGTTCATCAGCACGTCGATGCGGGGCGCGAGCTCGGCGATCCGTGCCGCGAGGGCGCGGACGTCGTCAAGATGCGCGAAGTCGGCCACCAGCGGCTCGCTGCCCACCGCCGCCGCGATCGGGGCCAGCTTGGTGGCCGAGCGGCCGGTCACCAGCACGGTGGCGCCGCGGGCGTGCAGCACGCGCGCCGACTCCGCGCCGATGCCGTCGCTGGCGCCGGTGATGACGATGGTGGTGCCGGTGAGGTCGCGTCCGCTCATGTCCCCAGGATGCGGCAGGCCCGGAGACGGCAGAAGCCCCGTCCGCAGACGCGGCGGGGCTTCCGGTGGCGGAGGTAGGGGGATTCGAACCCCCGAGGGCTTTCACCCAACCCGCTTTCCAAGCGAGCGCCATAGGCCACTAGGCGATACCTCCGCCGCGCAGCCTACCCGCCCGGCTCGGGAGCCGACCAATCGCCTATGCTTCTGGTCAACCCCCCGCGTGGCGGCATCTCGCCCAACTCCCCCAGGGCCGGAAGGCAGCAAGGGTAAGTGAGCTCTGTCGGGTGCGCGGGGGGCCTTCTGCTTCCCGGGGCCGGTCGGGCCCTCGCCCCGAGCACCCGCCCCGAGCGGTCGCGCTCGTCGGCTGTCGGGGGGCACGACTAGGGTTCGTGAGGTGGAAGCCCCGCTCGCGCTCTACCGCCGGTACCGGCCGGAGACCTTCGCCGAGGTCATCGGGCAGGAGCACGTCACCGAGCCGCTGCGCGCGGCGCTGGCCAACAACCGGGTCAACCACGCCTACCTCTTCTCCGGCCCGCGCGGCTGCGGCAAGACCACCTCCGCGCGCATCCTCGCCCGCGCCCTGAACTGCGAGCGCGCGCCGGCGCCCGACCCGTGCGGGGAATGCGACTCCTGCCGCGACCTCGCCCGCGGCGGGCCCGGCTCGATCGACGTCATCGAGATCGACGCCGCCTCCCACGGCGGTGTCGACGACGCCCGCGACCTGCGCGAGAAGGCGTTCTTCGCCCCGGTGCGCAGCCGCTACAAGGTCTACATCATCGACGAGGCCCACATGGTCACCACGCAGGGCTTCAACGCCCTGCTCAAGCTGGTCGAGGAGCCGCCGCCGCACCTGCGGTTCGTCTTCGCGACCACCGAGCCGGAGAAGGTCATCCCGACCATCCGCTCCCGCACCCACCACTACCCCTTCCGCCTCATCCCGCCGCGGCTGCTGTCGTCCTACCTCACCGAGCTGTGCCAGCGGGAGGGTGTGCAGATCGAGCCCGCCGCGCTGCCGCTGGTGGTGCGTGCCGGTGCGGGGTCGGCCCGCGACACCCTCTCGGTGCTCGACCAGCTGCTCGGCGGCGCGGGACCGGCCGGCGTCACCTACGACCTCGCCAGTGGACTGCTCGGCTACACCCCCGACACCCTGCTCGACGAGGTCGTCGACGCCTTCGCCGCCGGCGACGGGGGTGCGGTGTTCGGGGCGGTCGACAAGGTCATCGAGACCGGTCAGGACCCGCGCCGGTTCACCGAGGACCTGCTCCGTCGGCTGCGCGACCTCGTGATCGTCGCGGCCGTGCCGGACGCTCCCACCACCGGCCTCATCGACGTCTCGGTCGACCAGGGGGAGCGGTTGGTCGCCCAGGCCGCCCGCTTCGGCCGCTCCGACCTCAGCCGCGCCGCCGACCTCGTGGCCGCCGGGCTCACCGAGATGCGCGGCGCCACCGCCCCGCGGCTGCTGCTCGAACTCATCTGTGCCCGGGTGCTGCTGCCCGGCGCCGACCACGCCACCGAGGGCGTACTGGCCCGGCTCGACCGGATCGAGCGGCGGATGTCCATCACCGGCGTGCCGTCCGCGGCCGCGCCCGCCGTCGCGGCGCCCCCGGTGCCCGCCTCGGCCGCCACCGCACCCGCCCCCGTGCTGCCGGCCACCCCCGAGCCCACCCCGGTCGCGGTCGCGCCGGCTCCCGCGGCCGCCCCGGTCGCGCCGAGCGTGGCCGCCGACGGCGCCGTCCCCGCGCCCCCGCGGCCCGCCGCATCCGTCGCGCCGGTCGCCGACGACGTCGTGCCCGCCCCGCCGCGTCCGGCGGCCTCGGTGCCCGCCGACGACGTCGTCCCCGCGCCTCCACGTCCCGGGGCGAGCGCCCCGGCGCCCGTGCCGCCTGCTGCCGCACCTGCGGTCCAGCCCGCGCCTGCCCCTGCGCCGGCGGCCGCGGCCCCAGCCCAGCCGGCGGCCAGCGGGGCGCCGGGGGCGCTGAGCCTGGTCGACGTCCGCCGGCTCTGGCCCGACGTCATCGAGGCCACCAAGGCGATGCGCCGGATGACCTGGATCCACCTCACGCAGAACGCGCAGGTCGTGGCGGTCGACGACTCCACGCTCACCCTCGGCTTCGCCAACTCCGGCGCGCGCGACTCCTTCGACGCCGGCGGCAGCGGCGAGATCGTGCGGCAGGCGGCCATCGACGTGATCGGCCGCAGCTGGCGGATCGTCGCGATCGTCGATCCCGGCGCCGACCCCGGCGCCCGCACCCCGCCGGCCCGCACGGCTCCCGCCGCCCCCGCCGCCCCCGCCGCACCTGCCCCCGCCGCACCTGCTCCGGCCGCACCCCCCGCCCCGGCAGCCCCGGCCGCACCGGCCGCACCCTCCTGGGCCGACGACGCGCCGCCGCCGCCCGACGAGCCCCCGGCCTGGATGAGTGAGGAGGGTCCCGACGCCACGGGTCCGTCGGCGCCCCGCGCGGCGTCGCGGGCCGACGCGGCGCGCGCCGCGGCCCGCGCCCACCAGGCGGGCGAGGTCGCCGACCCCGCGGCCCTCGCGGCGGCTGCCGACGCCGCCGCCAGCCCCGACGACGACGACGCCGAGTCCGCCGCCCTCGGCGTCGACGAGCTGCTGCAGCGCGAGCTCGGGGCCCAGATGATCGACGAGATCCCCCACCAGTGAGGATGTCCCCATGACCCAGAACCCCTTCGACGCCCTCGGCGGTGCCGGCGGCCTCGACATGAACGCGCTCCTCCAGCAGGCCCAGGCCATGCAGGAGCAGCTGCAGGCCGCCCAGGACGCCCTGGCCGACGCCGTCCTCGAGGGCTCGGTCGCGGGTGCGGTCACGGTGCGGGTCAACGGCACCGGCGAGCTGCTCGGCATCGACGTCACCCCCGGCACGGTCGACGGCGACGATGCCGAGTCCCTCGCCGAGCTCGGCGACATGATCGTGGCCGCCTACCGCGAGGCCAAGGGCAAGGCCGACGACGCCGCCGCCCAGGCGCTCGGCCCCCTCGCCGGCGGCGGTCTCCCCGGCCTCGGCTGACGTTCTCCTTCCCAACCCCGCCCGCGGCTCCGGGACCGACAGTTTGCTCGGCCAACCGAGCAAACTGTCGCCGAAGTCCCTTGCCGGGGCGCGGAAACGACGGTTTGCTCGGCCAACCGAGCAAACCGTCGGTGCACCCCGGCCGGGTGAGCACGCGTTGTCGGGGCGGGCCCCTAGGGTGGGGGCGTGTACGAAGGCGTCGTCCAGGACCTGATCGACGAGCTGGGTCGTCTCCCGGGCGTCGGTCCGAAGAGCGCCCAGCGCATCGCGTTCCACCTGCTGCAGGCCGAGCCGGCCGACGTGCAGCGGCTCGCGCAGGTGCTGATCGAGGTCAAGGCCAAGGTCCAGTTCTGCGCGATCTGCTTCAACGTCTCCTCCGAGGAGCAGTGCCGCATCTGCCGCGACCCGCGCCGCGACCCCACCGTGCTGTGCGTGGTGGAGGAGTACAAGGACGTCGTGGCCATCGAGCGCACCCGTGAGTTCAAGGGCCGCTACCACGTCCTCGGGGGCGCGATCAGCCCGATCGACGGCGTCGGCCCGGACCAGCTGCGCATCCGCGAGCTGATGGGCAGGCTCTCCGACGCCCAGATCGCGGAGGTCATCCTCGCCACCGATCCCAACCTCGAGGGCGAGGCCACCGCGACGTATCTCACGCGGCAGCTCAGCCCTCTGGGCTTGCGCGTCACGCGTCTGGCGAGTGGACTCCCGGTAGGCGGCGACCTCGAGTACGCCGACGAAGTCACGCTCGGCCGAGCGTTCGCAGGAAGGCAGACCGCGGGATGACCCAGATCGAGGCGCTCCAATCCGACGCCGAGGACTTCGCACAGCAGATCGCCGACTCGGTGGCGGCCTTCCTGCTGTCCCTGCGCGAGATCGCCCGCGAGGCCGAGCCCGGGCGGGCCATCAGCCTGCTGCTGCTCGAGATCAGCCAGGTCCTGCTCACCGGCGCCCGGCTGGGCGTGCAGCAGGACTTCACGCCGCGCCAGGAGTACCAGCCCGACGTCGGCCCCGAGGCCGACGTCGACGACATGCGGATGCGGCTGGCCGAGATGCTCGGCAACGTCGACACCTACAGCTTCGTCTTCGACCCCTACGTGCCCGAGGTCGTGGCCAGCCAGCTCTCCGACGACCTCACCAGCATCGCCACCGACCTCGAGAACGGCCTGCGCCACTTCCGGCAGGGCGACGTCGCCGAGGCGCTGTGGTGGTGGCAGTTCTCCTACGTCAGCTCGTGGGGCAACCTCGCCGGCGCCGTCCTCAACGCCCTGCTCTCGGTCGTGGCCCACGACCGGCTCGACGTCGAGCGCCCCCAGGAGCTGGAGCAGGCCGAGCTGGAGCAGCTCGAGGTGGCCGAGGCCGTGCTGGAGGAGCGCCCGGCCTGAGCCGGCCGGCAGCACCCCGGCCGCACCCCGGCAGCACCTCGGCCGCGTCCCAGCGCGGGAAACCAGGCGCGTCGGGGTGACCCCGCGCACCTAGACTGAGGCGCGCAGCACCACCACGTCGTCGAACAGACCCCAGGAGTGAGCCCGGTGGGCATTGTCGTGCAGAAGTACGGCGGATCGTCGGTCGCCGATGCGGCCGGCGTCAAGCGCGTCGCCCAACGCATCGTCGCCACCAAGAAGCAGGGCCACCAGGTGGTGGTCGTGGTCTCGGCGATGGGCGACACCACCGACGAGCTGATCGACCTCGCCAACGAGGTCTCCCCGCTGCCGCCGGCCCGCGAGCTCGACATGCTCCTCACCGCCGGTGAGCGCATCTCGATGGCGGTGCTCGCGATGGCCATCCAGAGCCTGGGGCACGAGGCCCGCTCGTTCACCGGCTCCCAGGCCGGCGTCATCACCGACGCCGCCCACGGCCGGGCCAAGATCATCGACGTGACCCCGGGTCGCATCGAGGCCGCCATCGACGAGGGCGCGATCGCGATCGTCGCCGGCTTCCAGGGCGTCAGCCAGACCACCAAGGACATCACCACCCTGGGCCGCGGCGGCTCCGACACCACCGCCGTCGCGCTCGCGGTGGCGCTCAAGGCCGACGTCTGCGAGATCTACTCCGACGTCGACGGCATCTTCACCGCCGACCCGCGCATCGAGCCCCGCGCCCGCAAGGTGCCGCGGATCTCCTACGAGGAGACTCTGGAGATGGCCGCGCAGGGCGCCAAGATCCTGCACCTGCGGTGCGTGGAGTACGCCCGCCGCTACGACATGCCGATTCACGTCCGCTCCTCCTTCTCCGACAAGGAGGGCACCTGGGTGGTGCGCAGCGAGGACGTCAACCTGGAGGGTTCCATGGAAGCAGCCATCATCACCGGCGTCGCGCACGACCGCAGCCAGGCCAAGATCACGGTCGTCGGCGTGCCCGACAAGGTCGGCGAGGCGGCCGCGATCTTCCGCGCCGTCGCCGACGGCGAGATCAACATCGACATGATCGTGCAGAACGTCTCCGCGGCCGCCACGAGCCTCACCGACATCTCCTTCACTCTGCCCCAGGGCGAGGGCCAGCGGGCCATGGCCGCCCTCTCCCCGCTGCAGGAGACCGTCGGCTTCGAGCGCCTGGTCTACGACGACAACGTCGGCAAGGTCTCCATCGTCGGTGCCGGCATGAGCTCCGCGCCCGGTATCTCCGCCCGCTTCTTCGAGGCGCTGTCCGAGGCCGGGGTGAACATCGAGATGATCTCCACCTCCGAGATCCGCGTCTCCGTCATCGTCTCGGAGTCGCAGGTGCAGGAGGCGGTCAACGCCGCCCACGCCGCCTTCGACCTCGGTTCGGACGAGATCGAGGCCGTCGTCTACGGCGGGACCGGCCGCTGATGGGCGCGCGTATCGGCATCGTCGGAGCGACGGGCCAGGTGGGCGTGGCGATGCGTCAGATCCTGGAGCAGCGCGACTTCCCGGCCGACGAGATCCGGTTCTTCGCCTCCGCCCGCTCGGCCGGCACGGTGCTGACCTACGCCGGGCGCGACGTCGTCGTCGAGGACGCCGCCACCGCCGACCCGTCCGGGCTGGACATCGCGCTGTTCTCCGCTGGCGCCACCACGTCCCGCGCGCTGGTGCCCCGCTTCGCCGAGGCCGGCGTCGTGGTGGTGGACAACTCCTCGGCCTTCCGCAAGGACCCCGACATCCCGCTCGTCGTGGCCGAGGTGAACCCCGACCACATCGGGCAGGCGTTCACCGGCGAGAAGCAGAACATCATCGCCAACCCCAACTGCACCACCATGGCCGCGATGCCGGTGCTCAAGCCGCTGCACGACGAGGCCGGGCTCGTGCGCCTGGTCGCCTCGACGTACCAGGCCGTCTCCGGCTCCGGCGTCGCCGGCGTCGAGGAGCTCGCCACCGGCATCGAGGCCGCCGGGGAGAAGGCCCGCGAGCTGGCCTACGACGGCGAGGCCGTCGCCTTCCCCGAGCCGGGGGTCTACCAGCGCACGATCGCCCACAACGTGCTGCCGTTCGCCGGCAACCTGGTCGACGACGGACTCAATGAGACCGACGAGGAGCAGAAGCTCCGCAACGAGTCCCGCAAGATCCTCGGCATCCCCGAGCTCAAGGTGTCCGGCATCTGCGTGCGCGTCCCGGTGTTCACCGGTCACTCGCTGGCGATCAACGCCGAGTTCGAGCGGGCGATCTCGCCCGAGCGGGCTGCCGAGCTGCTCGCGGACGCCCCCGGCGTCGAGCTGACCGACATCCCGACCCCGCTCCAGGCAGCCGGCAAGGACCCGTCGTACGTCGGTCGCATCCGCGCCGACGAGGGCGTCGACGGCGGCCGCGGTCTCGCGCTGTTCATCAGCAACGACAACCTGCGCAAGGGCGCCGCCCTCAACACCGTGCAGATCGCCGAGCTCGTGGCAGCCTCCCGGGCCTGACCCACCGCCGAGCCGTCACCCACGCACGGCCGAGAGGTCGCTGGCGCACGGCCGAGAGGTCGCTGGCGCCTGGCCGCGGGGCGCTGGCGCGCGTGCGCGAGCGACTCCTCGCGCGTGCGTGAGGGACGGTTGGGCCGGGCGCGAGTGACGGTAGGGCCGTGCGCGAGTGACGCTTCGGCGGTGCTCAGCCCTCCGCGGGCTCGATGACGCTGGTGGTGACCCAGTGCGAGAGCAGGAAGGTCGCGACGGTCATCACGGGGATGACGATGACCATCCACCACTCCTGCAGCACGTCGACCAGGAACAGCAGCGAGAGCACGCAGGTCAGGCCCACGGCCAGGAAGCTGGTGCTCATCGGGTCCGGCACGCGCGCCAGGCGCAGCAGGGTTCCGCCGAGCAGCACCATGGCGACCATCACGGCCACGAGCAGGGTGAAACCGGGACCGCCGCCGCAGGTGGAGACCCCGCGGACGCTCTCGCACAGCCGCAGCGAGCCGGCGGTGAGCAGGACGACCAGGAGACCGACCACCAGACCGGTGATGCCGGCCGCGACGCGACCGTCGATCGACAGGGGGGCGCGGGGCGCCTTCGGGGTCGGCGCGGGGACGGGCTGCGGCTCGGGTGCCGGCGCCGTGGCCGCCGGGGCGGGAGCGGCCGCGGCAGGAGCGGGGGCACCAACGGCGGGCTCCTCGACGGGCGGGGCGGCGGGCGGGGTCGGGGCCGGAGCGGCCTCCAGGACCACGGTCTCCTCCGGGCTGTCGTCCCGGGCCGCTGTGCTGGTCGCCCGAGTGCTGGTCGCCGCTGTGCTCGCCGCCTGAGTGCTCGTCTCGTCGGCGCGCGACTCGGGGACAGGCGTGTGGTGGGCGCTCGGCTGGGCGTCGGGCGTCTCGTCGGCCGCCTTGCCCTTGCGACGACCGAACAGCCTCCCGAGGCTGGGTGCCTCGAGGGAGGGTGCGTCGTCGGGCCGCTGGTCGTCTGGCATGGGCCGAATCATGTCACGGCCGCCACACGATTCCAGCAGGACGCACACCCTGGACCGGCGCCGACGCGGGCGCCCCCGGGACAGCACGAGGGCCCGGATCCTGGAGCGGATCCGGGCCCTGCTGTCGGGCTGACAGGATTTGAACCTGCGGCCTCCTCGTCCCGAACGAGGCGCGCTACCAAGCTGCGCCACAGCCCGATCGGAGCGACCCCACGGGGCCACGTCCGCGAGGGAGCATAGCCGAGGCCCCTCAGCCCTCCCCAATCGGGACCAGCGTCAGCAGGACCGCCTCCGGACGGCAGGCGACGCGGATGCGCGCGTAGGGGGACGTGCCCAACCCGGCGCCCACGTGCATCCAGGTCGAGCCGGGCTCACCGGGGGCCGAGTCGGCCGGGTGGCGGTGCACCCCACGGGCCCTCGCCGGCTCCAGGTCGCAGTTGGTGGCCAGGGCCCGCCCGCCCGGCAGGCACACCTGGCCGCCGTGGGTGTGGCCGGCCAGGACGGCGTCGTACCCGTCCTGGGCGAACGCGTCCAGCACCCGCAGGTACGGCGCGTGCGTGACCCCCAGCCGGACGTCCGCCTCCGGGTCGGCCGGGCCGGCGACCTCGTCGAGCCGGTCGTAGCCCAGGTGCGGGTCGTCGACGCCGGTGAACGCGAGGTCCAGGTCGCCGACGCGCACCCGGCCACGGGTGTTGGTGAGGTCCAGCCAGCCCGCGTCGGTGAAGGTCCGCGACAGCTCGCGCCAGGGCAGCTCGGGGACGTCGGTGTGCCGTTTGCCGGTGTCGGGCAGCAGGTAGGCGAAGGGGTTGCGGAAGGACGGCTCGAAGTAGTCGTTGCTGCCGTGGACGAAGACCCCGGGCACGTCCAGCAGCGGCCCGAGCGCGTCGGTGACCACCGGGACGGCGTCGCGGTGGGCGAGGTTGTCACCGGTGTCGACCACCAGGTCGGGGCGCAGTCCGGCCAGCCCTGCGAGCCACTCCTGCTTGGCCCGCTGACCGGGCGTCATGTGCAGGTCGGTCAGGTGCAGCACCCGCAGCGGCCGCGCCCCCGCCGGCAGCACCGGCAGCGTCCGCTCGCGCAGCACGTAGTGGCGCGCCTCCCACGCGGCGTACGCCGTCGTCGCGGCGCCCGCGACCAGCGCACCGGCCGCGAGGCGGGTGGTCGCCCTGCCGAGGGCGGAAACCGGGGTGAGGGCCACGACCTCAGGCTGCCACAATGACCCACATGAGCAGCCTCAAGGACCGACTCCGCGCCGACCTCACCACCGCCATGAAGGCCCGCGACGAGCTGCGCTCCTCCACGCTGCGGATGGTGCTGGCCGCTGTCACCAACGCCGAGGTCGCCGGCAAGACCGCCAAGACCCTCTCCGACGACGAGGTCATCGGTGTGCTCACCAGCGAGACCAAGAAGCGTCGCGAGGCCGCGACCGCCTTCGCCGACGGCGGCCGCGCCGAGAGCGCCGAGCGGGAGCGGGCCGAGGCCGAGGTGATCGCGGAGTACCTCCCCGAGCAGCTCTCCGAGGCCGAGGTCGCCGACATCGTGACCGCTGCCATCGAGTCCACCGGCGCGAAGGCCGAGGGCATGAAGGCGATGGGCAGGGTCATGGGCGTCGTGCAGCCCCAGGTGAAGGGTCGCGCCGATGGCGGCGCCGTCGCTGCGGAGGTACGCCGCCAGCTCGGCGCCTGAGGCGCGTCACACGGCCCTCCTCCCTGCCGAGATCCGCTCGCTGGAGCGCGCACGCGTGAACGTGGTTCACGCGTGGCACTCCACTCGCGTGGTGGGCGGAGGGCCGGTCGGTCAGCGGTTGTTGCCGCGGCCGTTCCCGCGGCCGTTGCCCCGCCCGTTGCCGTTGCCGTTGTTGTTCCCGCCGTTGTTGTTGGTCTTCGGGGGCTTCGGCGGGCGCCCGTTGGACTGGTAGAGCGTGATCGAGGAGCTTGAGGGCACGACCGCGCCACCACCGGGTGAGGAGTAGGCGACCAGCCCCTCGGCGTACCCGCTGTTGACGTAGCCGCCGTAGGAGACGACGAACCCGGCGTCCTCGAGCTGACGGGTGGCGCCCTCGACGCTGAGCCCGGCCACGGACGGGACCGTGGTGGGCACGCCAGCCACGTCGGAGGCATCAGGGGCGACGAAGTCCTCGTTCGGGAGCTCGCCCATGACGTTGCGCATCGCGGTGCCCCAGATCGGCGCCGCGAAGCCCGAGCCGGAGGCCGAGGAGATGTAGTTGGGCCCGACGGTCTGGCCGGTGAGGCTGATCGGGGTGCCGGACTGGTTGGCGCCGGCGATCATCGCCGCGGCGGCCATGGTCGGGGTGTAGCCGACGAACCACACGGACTTGCCGTCCTGGGTGGTGCCGGTCTTGCCTGCGGCCGGGCTGTCGAGCTGCCAGGACGAGGCGAAGCCGCCGGGCTCGATGACGCCGCGCAGCACGTCGTTGACGGCGTCGGCGGTGGAGTTCTCCATCACCTGGCGGCACTTGGTGGGGTACTCCTTGAGCGTGTTGCCGGCCATGTCCTCGATCGACGTGACCGGTCGCGAGGTGCAGTGCAGGCCGCGCTCGGCGAAGGTCGCGTAGGCCTCGGCCATCTCCAAGGGGCTCACCGAGGCGACCCCCAGTGCGAAGGACGGCACCATCCAGCGGTCGGCGCCCTCCTTGCCCTTCAGCCCCACGATGCCCATCTGCTTGGCGAGCGTGAAGGGCTTGCACAGCCCGACCCGCTGCGAGAGGGCGATGTAGAAGGTGTTCACCGAGAGCTGGGTGCCCTGGTAGAGGTTGAAGTTGCCCGAGCTGGTGGAGTTGCTGACCGGGTAGTCGGCGGGGTTGGAGAAGTTCTGCCCGTTGCAGACCTTGAACTCGTTCTGCTTGAACGTGCGGGTCTCGGGCGCCTGGATCTGGGTGTTGAGCGGGATGCCCTGCTCCACCGCGGCTGCCAGCACGAACGCCTTGAACGTCGAGCCCGGCTGGAACCCGCCGGAGTCGCCGTACTTCTTCGGCACGGTGTAGTTGAGGTAGGTCTGGCCCGCGGCCTTGTCGGCGCCCATGGGCCGGGACTGCGCCAGGGCGCGGACGTCGCCGGTGCCGGGCTCGACCATCGCCAGGGCGCCGATGGCGTTGTCGCGCTGGTAGACCCGGTCGCGCACCGCGGCGTCAGCGCCCCGCTGGTAGTCGAGGTCGAGGGTGGTGCGGATCGTCAGGCCGCCGGTGTTGAGGAGGCTGCGGCGCTCCTTCTTGTTCTTGCCGAGCGCGTCGTCCTTGAGCAGCCACTGGATGACGTAGTCGCAGAAGAAGGGCGCGGCGGAGAACACGCAGCCGTTGCTGAACTTCTGCACGTCCAGCTTCAGCGGCTTGGACTGCAGGCGCTCGACGCGCTTGGAGTTGAGGATGCCGACGTCGTTCATCCGCTGCAGCACGACGTTGCGGCGCTGCAGCGCGCGCTCGGGGTTGTCGGTGGGGTCGTACCCCTCGGGGTTGCGCACCAGGCCGGCGAGCGTCGCGGACTGCAGGACGTTGAGCTTGCTGGCGTTGGTGTTGAAGAAGTGCTTGGCCGCGGACTGGATGCCGTAGGCGCCGTCGCCGAAGTAGGCGATGTTGAGGTAGCGCTCGAGGATCCAGTCCTTGGTGTGGTTCTGCTCCAGGGCCACGGCGTAGCGCAGCTCCTTGAGCTTGCGCGCGTAGGTGTCGTCGGTGGCGGCGGCGCGCTCCTCGTCGGTGGCGGCCTGGTTGACCAACGTCTGCTTGACCAGCTGCTGGGTGATCGAGGAGCCACCCTGCACCGTGCCGCTCTGGGCGGTGTTGGTGATGAAGGCGCGGATCGTGCCCTGCAGGTCCAGGGCGCCGTGCTGGTAGAACCGCGCGTCCTCCACGGCCACGATCGCCTTGACCATCTTGCGCGAGACCTGCGTCAGCGGGACCTCGACACGGTTCTGGTCGTAGAGGGTGGCCAGCACGTTGCCGTCGACGTCGAGGATCGTCGAGCGCTGCGAGAGCTGCTCGGTCTCCAGCTCCTCGGGCAGGTTGTCCATCGTGTCGGCGACGTTGCGGGCGCTGACGCCCACCACTCCGGCGAACGGGATGGCCAGACCGGCCACCAGCACCCCGAGGACGGCCGAGACGACGACCATCACCCCCAGGTGGGAGAGGACGCGGGTGCTCGTGGGACGCTCCGACATGGCGCCCAGGGTACGGGAGCGCCCCTACCACCCCGATCCGCCGTGGTCAGCCCGGACTAGTCATTTCGGGCCATACGACTTGGGCTGAACGTGTCTGCCTGAGATCTGTGACACGACTTAACTTTGTTGCAGGGACATGGGGGCAGACGTCATGGGGACGCATTTCCTGCCTCCACAACAAGATGTGGGGACATCATCATGTGGGTTGAGGACTGGACTCCGCGCGCCGCGTGCAATTCGGCGTCGCCGGATCAGCTGTTCGTTCGAGGTGCCGAGCAGAACAAGGCCAAGCAGGTCTGTCAGGGCTGCCCGGTGCGCACCGAGTGTCTCGCGGAGGCACTGGACAACCAGATCGAGTGGGGTGTCTGGGGCGGCATGACCGAGCGGGAGCGCCGTGCGCTGCTGCGTCGCCGCCCGAACGCCTCCTGGCGCCAGGTGCTCGAGACCGCGCGCACGCAGACGCCGGGCCAGCAGGCCCCGGCGCCCGCCGCCGCGCCGGTCCGCGCGGTCCGTTCCGCCTGATCGCAGGCTGATCACCGCCTGATCGGCGGCTGACGCTCGCCCGCCTCAGCGGCGCGCGAGCAGTTCGCCGCCCCTGCGCAGACCGCGCAGGTCGTGCACGTCGCTGGCCAGCGCCGGCACCACGGCCGTGGCCACCCCCGGGTGCGCCGCGGTGAAGCGGGCGCGCAGCGCGGCCTCACGGGCCAGGCTGCGCATCCGGTCGGCGTGCAGCCGCAGCAGTCCGGCGGTGAGCTCGCCGGTCGCACCGGCCCCCCGGCGCGCCTCGATCCGCTCGGCGGCGGCCAGCGCCTCCTCGGCGGAGAGCTTCCCGCGCGGCTCGGGGCTGGCCCGGTTCACCACGAGCCCGGCCAGCGGCATCCGGTCGCCGTTCAACCGCTCGACGAAGTACGCCGCCTCGCGCAGCGCGTCCGGCTCCGGCGCCGCCACGACGACGAACGCCGTGCCCGGGGCCTGCAGCAGCGCGTAGGTGCGCTGCGCGCGGGTCCGGAAGCCACCGAAGACCGTGTCGAGCGCGGCGACGAAGGTCTGCAGGTCGGTGAGGACCTGGGCGCCGAGCACCTTGGTCAGTGCCCCGGTGACCAGGCCGAGCCCGGCGGTCATCAGCTTGGCCGGCCCCTTGGCCGGTGCCAGCATCAGCCGGATGAAGCGGCCGTCGAGGAAGCTGGAGAGCCGCTCGGGGGCGTCGAGGAAGTCCAGGGCCGAGCGCGACGGTGGGGTGTCGACGACGATCAGGTCGTAGCTGCCCCGCTCCTGCGCGTCGGCGTGGATCTGGCCGAGCTTCTCCATCGCCATGTACTCCTGCGTCCCCGCGAAGGACGTCGAGAGCACGATGTAGAAGGGGTTCTCCAGGATGGCCCTCGCCTTCTCCGGCGTGGCCTGGCTGAGCACGACCTCGTCGAAGGTCGACTTCATGTCCAGCATCATCGCGTCGAGGCTGCCGCCGGCCGTGGCGTCGACGTCGGCGACGGGGCGCGGGGTGTTGTCGAGCTCCTCGATGCCCATCGACTGCGCGAGTCGGCGGGCCGGGTCGATGGTCAGCACCACGACCTTGCGGCCGCGCTCGGCGGCCCGGAGGGCCAGCGCGGCCGACGTGGTCGTCTTGCCGACCCCGCCGGAGCCGCAGCAGACGATGATGCGCGTCTGCGGGTCGTCGATGAGCGCGTCGACGTCCAGCGCCGGCGACTCGCCGGGGTGGGCCGCCAGCGGCCCCACCCGCCCCTGGCGGGGGCTCGCGGGGCTCAGGCCCGCCCCTGGTCGCGCAGCGTCGCCGCGAGGTCGTAGAGCCCGCCGAGGTCGATGCCGCCGGCGAGCCGCTCGAGCTCGTACGTC
>NZ_CAXQZB010000061.1:0-52890 GCF_964228225.1 Nocardioides sp. | reverse complement strand
CGGCGCGTGCCGCGCGCTGGCGCGCGCGCCGCGCCGCCCGGGCCGGCGCCGGGCGCCGCGGAGGCGCCCGTGCCGTCGCCGGTCGTCGAGGAGGCGCCCCGGCGCCGTCACGAGACGCCGCGAGGTGGGGGCGGCGCTGGGGCGGGGTGGGGTGTCGGGTGCGGGCGCCTCGTGACGCTCGCTGGGGGCTCGCTCCTCGACGTCCGTGCCACCGGCGGTCGTCGAGGAGGCGCCCGTGCCGCCCGACGGTCGTCGAGGAGGCGCCCGTGCCGCCCGACGTTCGTCGAAGAGGCGCCCGTGCCGCCCGACGGTCGTCGAAGAGGCGCCCATGCCGCCCGACGGTCGTCGAGGAGGCGCCCCGGCGCCGTCACGAGACGCAGCGAGGTGGGTGGCGGCGCCGTCGGAAACCGGGTCGAGGCGGGGCGTCGTGCTGTGACAGGGTGGCGGGGTGTCTCGGCCGAATCGTCTCTCGGGTCTGCTGCCGCCGACCGCCCTCGAACGCAACCTGGCCCTGCAGTCGGTGCTCTCGGCGTTCGCCACCGGCTCCTTCCTCACCGGCACCGCGGTGTTCTTCACCCAGATCGTGGGGCTCTCCGGCGCCCAGGTCGGGCTGGGCATGTCGGTGGCGGCCGCGGTGGGCCTCGCCCTGTCGATCCCGCTCGGGCGGCTCACCGACCGCGTCGGGGCCAAGCCGCTGTGGATCGTGACCGCGTTGCTGGAGGCGGGTCTGTACTTCATCTGGCCGCTGATCGGTTCGTTCGCGGCCTTCGTGGTGATGCTCGCGGTGCTGGCGAGCGTCGAGACCGCCGGCCGGGCCGCGCGGCAGGTGTACCGGATCGCCGCCTTCCCGCGCGACACCCGGGTGCGGGCGATGGCCTACCAGCGGGCGGCGCGCAATGTCGGCTACACCCTCGGCGCCGGTGCGGGCGGCGTGGCCCTCGGCATCGGCACCCGTGAGGCGATCATCGCGGTGCCGCTGCTCACCGGGGCGCTGCTGGTGGTCAACGCCGTGATGGTCGCGGGACTGCCGGCCATCGAGCGGCCCCCGGACGTCGAGACCGACCTCGAGGCGATGGGCCCGGCGGCCTGGCGCAACCGCGGCTACGTCGGCGTCGCGCTGTGCAACGCGGTGCTGGCCTCCAACCAGCAGCTGCTCAACGTCGTCGTGCCGCTGTGGCTGGTGGAACGCACCGACGCACCCCAGGAGCTGCTGGCCTGGCTGTTCGGCACCAACACCGTGCTGGCCGTCGCGCTGCAGGTGCGCGCCGCGCGCGGCGCCGACAGCGTCGCCGGCGGACTGCGCGCGTTCCGCTGGTCGGGGTACGCCTTCCTCGCCTCCTGCCTGGTGATCTCGGTCACCCACGAGACCGTCGGGTGGGTCTCGATCGTGCTCATCTGGGTGGGCCACGTGACGATCACCGGCGCGGAGCTGTGGCAGTCCGCCGGCGACTGGAGCCTCTCGGTCGAGCTCGCCGACGCGCGCCGGCAGGGCGACTACCAGGGGCTGTGGGGCATGGGGTACTCGGTGGAGTCGATCGTGTTCCCCGCCCTCTACACCTTCCTCGCCCTCACCTGGGGACCCCCGGGCTGGCTGGTGATCGCCGCGCTCGCCCTCGCCGCGACCGCGCTCGCGCACCCGGCTGCCCGCGCCGCCGAGCGTCACCTCGTCCGGGTGGGAGCGCCGGTCGCGGCCTGAGGGTGCGGCCTCCCTAGACTGAGCGCCGTGACTGCGCAGAAGCTGGACGGGGCCGCCACGCTCGCGGCGATCAAGGCCGAGCTCACCGAGCGGGTGGCGGTGCTGCGCGAGCGCGGCGTCGTGCCCGGGCTGGGCACGGTGCTGGTGGGCGACGACCCCGGCTCGCACTGGTACGTCGGTGCCAAGCACAAGGACTGCGCCGAGATCGGCATCGAGTCGATCCGCGTCGACCTCCCGGCCGGCACCTCCCAGGAGGAGGTCGAGGAGGCCATCGACACCCTCAACGCCGACCCCGCCTGCACCGGCTTCCTCGTCCAGCAGCCCACCGGCCTGGACGAGTTCCGGCTGCTCTCCCGCGTCGCCCCGGACAAGGACGTCGACGGCCTCCACCCGGTGAACCTCGGCAAGCTCGTGCTCGGCGAGCAGGGCCCGCTGCCCTGCACCCCGATCGGCTGCATCGAGCTGCTGCGCCGCCACGGTGTGGAGCTGAACGGCGCCGAGGTCGTGGTCGTGGGTCGCGGCCTCACCGTCGGGCGCCCGATGGGCCTGTTGCTCACCCGCCGCAGCGAGAACGCCACCACGACGCTGTGCCACACCGGCACCCGCGACCTCGCCGCGCACGTCCGCAACGCCGACGTCGTCGTGGCCGCCGCGGGCGTGCCCGGGATCATCCGCGGCGACATGGTCAAGCCCGGCGCCGCCGTGCTCGACGTCGGGGTGTCGCGGGTCGACGGCAAGATCGCCGGCGACGTGGCCGACGACGTCTGGGACGTCGCCGGCTGGGTCTCGCCCAACCCCGGCGGCGTGGGGCCGATGACCCGGGCCATGCTGCTGTCCAACATCGTGGCCAGCGCCGAGCGCGCGCTGTCCTGAGCCGGTCGGCCCCGCCCGTGAGCGCCCCGGCGCCGCCGCCCTCCCCGGAGGGTCGCCGCTACCCCTCGACCCTGGGCGGTCTGTGCTACCTGGTGCTGCTCGTCGTGGCCGCCGTCGCGGTGCTGCTCAGCGCCTTCGACGACTGGCGGCTCGGCGTGCGCATGCTGGCCGGCGTGCTCGGCGCCGCCGCCCTGCTGCGCCTCGTGCTGCCCCAGCGCGACGCCGGCATGCTCGCCGTCCGGCACCGCGCGATCGATGTCGCACTGCTGCTCGGCGTCGCCCTCGCGCTGTTCCTGCTGGTCGGCAGCATCGCCGCCGACCAGCCCCGCTGACCCCGCACCGACGGCCCCACGGCCCGGACGCGACGACGCCCCGGCCCCCCACGCGGGGGACCGGGGCGTCGTGGCGTCGGGTGGGAGGTGCTCAGATCAGGCCGAGCTCGGTGACGGCGTCGCGCTCCTCGGCCAGCTCGGCGGTCGAGGCGTCGATCCGGGCGCGGGAGAAGTCGTCGATCTCCAGGCCCTCCACGATCGTCCAGTCGCCGCCGGAGGTGGTGACGGGGAAGGAGGAGATCAGGCCCTCCGGCACGCCGTAGGAGCCGTCGGAGACGACCGCCATCGAGACCCAGTCGTCGGCCGGGGTGCCGTACAGCCAGTCGCGGGCGGCGTCGATGGTGGCGGAGGCGGCCGAGGCGGCCGAGGACGAACCGCGGGCGTCGATGATCGCCGCGCCGCGCTTGGCGACGGTCGGGATGAAGTAGTTCTCCAGCCACTCCTGGTCGCCCACGACCTCGGCGGCGTTGCGACCGGCGATCTCGGCGTGGAACAGGTCGGGGTACTGGGTGGCGGAGTGGTTGCCCCAGATCGTCATCTTGGTGATGTCGGTGACCGCGGCGCCGGTCTTGGCGGCCAGCTGCGAGATCGCGCGGTTGTGGTCCAGGCGGGTCAGCGCCGAGAAGCGCTCGGCCGGGATGTCCGGGGCGTTCTTCGAGGCGATGAGGGCGTTGGTGTTGGCGGGGTTGCCGCTGACGCCGATGCGCACGTCGTCGGCCGCCACCTTGTTGAGTGCCTTGCCCTGGGCGGTGAAGATCGCGCCGTTGGCGGAGAGCAGGTCGCCGCGCTCCATGCCCGGGCCGCGCGGACGGGCGCCGACCAGCAGCGCGAGGTTGACGCCGTCGAAGATCTTCTCGGCGTCGTCGCCGATCTCCACGCCGGCCAGGCCGGGGAAGGCGCAGTCGTCGAGCTCCATGACCACGCCCTCGAGGGCCTTGAGCGCCGGGGTGATCTCGAGCAGGCGGAGCTCGACGGGCCGGTCGCCGGTGAGCGCGCCGCTGGCGAGACGGAAGAGCAGGCTGTAGCCGATCTGGCCGGCGGCGCCGGTGACGGCGACCTTCAGCGGGGTGGTGCTCACGGGGGACTCCCTGTCATGTACGTCGGACTGGACGTCCGACGCACGGTGCGGCCGGACGGGTGGAGGACGGTGTCGCTGGTCGGCGGTGTCGTCCGCGCCCGGCATGCCGGTCCGCAGGGCCCGCCAAGGGCGAAACTAGCAGCGCCGGGGCTCCGAGCGGGTGTCGGGCCCCGGCGCTGGACGCCGTCGCCGCGGGCTCAGCCCTGCGGTCGGATCTGGGTGCGCTCGCCGGCGCCGGGGTCGCCGCCGGTCGGCGCGGACGGTGCGGACGGCGCCGGGAACCACTGCTGCGCCTGCGGGTCCCACTGCCAGCCGTCCTGGATGATCGGCGGCTCGGGAGCTGCGGGCGCCGCGGGGGCCGCGTAGGCGGCGTGCTGTCCCGGCTGGCCGGCCTGGGGGGCCTGCTGTCCGGCGTACGGGGACGCGCCTCCCCAGCCCTGGCCGGCCGCGGGCGCGGAGGCGCCGGGGGCTCCCCAGGTCTGGGGGGTCGCGGCCCACGGCTGCTGCGCGCCGGCGGTGCCCGAGGAGAGCGCGAGGCCGGAGCCGGGCACGGGGTCGGCGTCGCGGCCGAAGATCGCGGGGTGGAGCAGGCCGGCCGCGGCCGCGCCGAGCAGCGGGGCCAGGACGAAGAGCCACAGCTGCACGATCGCGTCGGAGCCGGAGAAGGGGGCGGTGGCGATCGAGAGGGCCGGGTTGAGCCCGCCGCCGGTGGCGGGAACGGCCGCGAGGTAGGTCGCGGTCACGACGAAGCCGATCGCGACCGGCGCGGCGGCGACCGACTCGTGACGCCCGTCGCGCGCGGCGAGCACGACCAGGACCACCACGAAGGTCAGCACGAGCTGGAAGAGCAGCGCCCCGAACAGGGCGTAGGTCCCGTTGTCGCCGAAGCCGCCCACCAGACCGAGTGGGTCGCCGGTCTCGTAGCCGAGGTCGGCCGCGAGCACCGTCACGAGCACCACGACGCCGCCGAGCAGACCGCCCAGCACCTGACCGGCGACGTACTTGCCGGCGTCGCCCCACGACAGGCGGCCCGCCAGGGCGGCACCGACCGTGATCGCGGGGTTGAGGTGTCCGCCCGACACCCGGCCGAAGGCGAAGGTGAGCGCGGTGTAGGTCAGGCCGAGCGCAAGCGCGACCACCACGGGCGCCTGGTCGCGCGAGAACACGGAGACGACGCCGACGACGACGAGCAGAGCGGTGCCGACCGTCTCGGCGAGCACGCGCGAGAGGACGGGGGAGGGACTGGCTTCCATGGCCGCTGACCTGCCCGGACCGCTCGCGGCGCAAACCTGCGGGTGCCGCGGACGCTCCCGCTCGCGCGGGGGTTGGCCGGCGGCGCCCGGCCTGGGAGGCTCTCGGGGTGCGCGGGGTCGCCCCGCGCCCCTCTTCCATGTATCTTGACGTCAAGACATCTGCGTCACCCAGTGACCCTCACCTCGCAGGAGCGGACCGCACCCATGGCCGACCAGCCGAAGATCATCTACACCCACACCGACGAGGCGCCGCTGCTGGCGACGTACTCGTTCCTGCCGATCGTCTCGGCCTTCGCTGCGAAGGCGGGGGTGGCCGTCGAGACGCGCGACATCTCGCTCTCGGGCCGCATCATCAGCCAGTTCCCCGAGCGCCTCACCGAGGACCAGCGCATCGCCGACCACCTCGCCGAGCTCGGCGAGCTGGCCACGCGCCCCGAGGCCAACATCATCAAGCTGCCCAACATCTCGGCCTCGATCCCGCAGCTCAAGGCCGCGATCGCCGAGCTGCAGTCGCAGGGCTACGACATCCCCGACTACCCCGAGAACCCGAGCACCCCCGAGGAGCAGGAGATCCGGGCGAAGTTCGACAAGGTCAAGGGCTCCGCGGTCAACCCGGTCCTGCGCGAGGGCAACTCCGACCGTCGCGCCCCCGCCTCGGTGAAGAACTACGCCAAGGCCCACCCCCACCGCATGGGCGTCTGGAGCCCCGACTCCAAGACCAACGTGGCCACGATGGGCGAGCGCGACTTCCGCAGCAACGAGATCTCGGTCGTGATCCCGGCCGACGACACCCTGCAGATCGCCCACGTCGCCCCCGACGGCACCCGCACGGTGCTCAAGGAGGCCGTGAAGGTGCTGGCCGGCGAGGTCGTCGACGCCAGCTACCTCGACGTCGCCGCGCTGCGCACCTTCCTCGCCGAGCAGGTGCAGCGCGCCCAGGACGAGGGCGTGCTGTTCTCCGCCCACCTCAAGGCCACGATGATGAAGGTCTCGGACCCGATCATCTTCGGCCACGTCGTCGAGGTCTTCTTCGCCGACGTCTTCGCGACCTACGGCGCCGACCTCCAGGCCGCCGGCCTGTCGGCCAACGACGGCCTCGGCGCCATCCTCGCCGGGCTCGACAAGCTGCCCAACGGCGCGGAGATCAAGGCCGCCTTCGAGGCCGGCATCGCCGCGGGCCCCGCGCTCGCGATGGTCGACTCCGACAAGGGCATCACCAACCTCCACGTGCCGAGCGACGTCATCATCGACGCCTCGATGCCCGCCATGATCCGCACCTCGGGCCACATGTGGAACGCCGCGGGCGAGGAGCAGGACACCCTCGCGGTGATCCCCGACTCCTCCTACGCCGGGGTCTACCAGGCCGTGATCGACGACTGCCGCGCGAACGGCGCCTACGACCCCGCCACCATGGGCTCGGTGCCCAACGTGGGGCTGATGGCCAAGGCGGCCGAGGAGTACGGCTCCCACGACAAGACCTTCGAGATCCCCGCCGACGGTCTCGTGCAGGTGAGCAACAGCGCCGGTGAGGTGCTGCTCGAGCACGCCGTGAAGGCCGGCGACATCTGGCGCGCCTGCCAGACCAAGGACGCGCCGATCCGCGACTGGGTGAAGCTCGCCGTGAGCCGCGCCCGCGCCACCGGTTCGCCGGCGGTGTTCTGGCTCGACCAGGACCGGGCCCACGACGCCAACCTGATCGCCAAGGTGCGCGAGTACCTGCCCGAGCACGACACCGAGGGCCTGACCATCGAGATCATGGCGCCGGCCGCGGCCGCCGCCTACTCGGTGGAGCGCATCCGTCGCGGCGAGGACACCATCTCGGTGACCGGCAACGTGCTGCGCGACTACAACACCGACCTGTTCCCGATCCTCGAGCTCGGCACCTCGGCCAAGATGCTCTCGGTGGTCCCGCTGATGAACGGCGGCGGCCTGTTCGAGACCGGTGCCGGCGGGTCGGCGCCCAAGCACGTGCAGCAGCTGGTCAAGGAGAACTACCTGCGCTGGGACAGCCTGGGCGAGTTCTTCGCCCTGGTGCCCAGCCTGGAGCTCTACGCCGAGCAGGCCGACGCCCCGGGGGCCACCGTGCTCGCCGGTGCGCTCGACCGCGCCACCGAGACCTTCCTCAACGAGGATAAGTCGCCCACCCGTCGCGTCGGTGGCATCGACAACCGCGGCTCGCACTTCTTCCTGGCCCTGTACTGGGCCCAGGAGCTGGCGGCCCAGACCGAGGACGCCGACCTCGCCGCGGCGTTCGCGCCGCTCGCGGCGACCCTGGCCGAGCAGCAGGAGACCATCGTCGCCGAGCTCAACGGCGTCCAGGGCAGCCCGGCCGACATCGGCGGCTACTACCGCCCCGACGACGCCCTGGCCTCGGCGGTCATGCGGCCCTCCGCCACGCTGAACGCCGCGCTCGACGCGTTCTGATCCACCCGCACACCGGCCCGTCGTCCCTCCCGGGACGGCGGGCCGGTGGCGTCTGCGGCCCGCCGACCATTCGTCAGGTACCTGACGTCTTCTCGGCGCGCCGGGGAGCGCCGGGGTCCGCCGGGGAGCGTCGCGGAGCGCCGGAGGTGGCGGGGCGGGCGGGTGCTCAGGAGCGGGTGAACCCGGCGAGGAGCAGCAGGTCCCGGTCGTGGCGGCCGACCTCGGTGGTGAGCAGGGTCCAGCCGGAGCCGAGGGCGAGGGCCCGCAGCTGCGCGGGAGTGGCCACGGCCTCGTGGTCCCGGGGGAACGGTGCCGAGCCGCCGCCGGCCGCCGCAGGCGGGGCCGGGGGCGCGTCGGGGTTCGGGGCGAAGGTGGCGGTCCAGAGCCGCCCGCCGGGCCGCACGACGCGCGCCCACTCCCGCAGCGCCGCCCGGCGGTCCGGCAGCAGGTGCAGCACGGTCGCACACGTGACGACGTCGACCGCGGCGTCGGGCAGCGGCAGCCGCGCGGCGTCGGCGAGGGCGAGCGGGAGGTCCGGGTCGGCCGCACGGGCGCGGGCGAGCAGGCCGGGGGAGCGGTCGACGCCGAGGCGGCGCACGCCCGGCGCGTCGGTCGGCGCGTCGGTCAGGTGTGCGGCGAGCGCGCGGAGCACGAGCCCCGTGCCGGTACCGACGTCGAGCACGAGGGACCCCGGGCGCGGCCCGACCGACCCCGCGGCCAGCCGGGCGAGCCCGACCGCCACGCTGCGGTGCATCGCGGAGTCGTCGTAGGTCGCGGACCGCGCGTCGTAGTGCGCCGTGCACGCCGCCGCGGCCGCCTCCGTCCCACCCACGCGGATCAGCATGCCAGCCTCCGCGGCGCGGGTCGTGCGGTCGCGCGGCGGTCGCGGGGGAGGATCTGCGGCGGGAGCGGTTATCGAGTCGAGAACCGTCGGTGATCGCGCGTAGGGTCGCCAGCGATGTCCACGAGCACCCGCGCCGACCGCACCGATCCCACGGGTCGCCCCGACCCGACCGACGGGTCCGGCGCGGCCCCGCCCGCGACGCCGCGCGACCCGGCCCGCACGGTCGGCCTCGCGCGGCTGCGCCGACCCCTCACCGCCGTCGCGCTCGCGCTGGCCGGGGTCGCGGCGATCGGCGGCGCGCTCGGCACCGTCGTCGCCGGTCGGCTGGCCGAACAGGCCAGCACCCGCCTGGTGCTCGTGCTCGCGCTGTGCCTGGTGGGGGCGGCCCTGCTCGACGCCGCCGGCCGCACGGTCTGGGCCACCGTCGTCGACCGCGCCGAGGGCCGGCTGCGTGCCGATCTCCTCGCGGCCGCGCTCCACCAGCCGCTCAGCGCCCTCTCCGACCAGGCGGTCGGCGAGATCCTCGACCGGGTCGACGACGACACCCACCAGGTCGGCGCCATGCTGCGCCGCCACGTCTGGGGACTGATCCGCACGATCGTGGCCTCGGTGCCGATCTGGATCGTCGCCGGCCTCACCTGGTGGCCCGCCTGGGTGCTGTTCCCCCTGGTGGGTGCAGGGGTGTTCGCCAGCATCCGTTCGATGCTGGGCGAGATCTCACGGCGCAAGATCGTGGAGGAGATCGCCTGGACCGACCACGCCGCTGCCCTGGAGGAGGGCATCGCGGGCCGCGACGACCTGCGCACCAGCCTCGGGCAGGCCCACGTGCTCCAGCGCGTCAGCGGGCTCTCGGCCCGGGTCCTGGCCCGCGTCGACGACGTCCTCGCGGTCGAGACCCGCGTCACCCGCCGCGCCGGACTGCTGCTCCACGGCCTGCTCGCCGGCGTGGCGGTCGGCGGCGTCGCCCTGGTCGAGCAGGGCGCGCTGGGCGTGGGTGCCCTGGTCACGCTGTTCCTGGTCACCACCACCTTCGTGGGCCAGCTCGACCAGCTGGCCCGCAACCTGCCCGACCTCCAAGCCGGCATCGGCGCGGTCCTGCGGCTGCGGCAGCTGGTCGAGACCGAGCCCGAGCCCGTCGGCGGCGCCCCGATGCCCTCGGCCCGTCCCCGGCTGCGGTTCCGGCACCTCGACTTCGCCTACGTCGAGGGCGCCTTCGCCCTGCGCGACGTCGACCTCGAGATCGCGGCCGGCCACACCCTCGCCCTCGTCGGGCGCTCCGGCTCCGGCAAGTCCACGCTCGCCTCGCTGGTCTCCCGGGCGGTCGACCCGCCGCGCGGCACCGTCCTGCTCGACGACGTCGACGTACTCGACCTCGACCTGCACCAGCTGCGGCGCGCCGTCGGCGTCGTCACCCAGCGCACCGAGATCCTCGCCGGCACCCTCGCCGAGAACATCGCGCTGTTCGCCCCGGTGGACCGCGCGGTCCTCGAGACCGCGGTGGAGGAGCTCGGGCTCGGCGACTGGGTGGGTGCCCTGCCCGCCGGTCTCGACACCCTGCTCGGGCCGGGCGGCACCACGCTGAGCGCGGGGGAGGAGCAGCTGGTGGCCTTCGCCCGGCTGCTGGTGCGCGACGTCGCCATCGTGGTGCTCGACGAGGCCACCGCACGCATGGATCCGCTCACCGAGGAGCTCGTGGTCCGGGCGGCCGACCGGCTGCTGGTGGGTCGCACCGGGCTGCTCGTCGCCCACCGGCTCTCCACCACCGCCCGCGCCGAGGCGGTCGCGGTGCTCGACCACGGCCGCGTCGTGCAGTCCGGCCCCCGCGCCGAGCTGGCCCTCGAGCCGGGTCCCTTCCGGGCCCTGCTGCTGGCCAGCGGTGAACTCGACCCGGCCGACCCGCCGCCGGGTGAGGACGAGGCCGCCACCGGCGCCGGCGACGCGCTCACCGTGGGCGGCACCCGCCGCAGCGGGCCGGCGCCGGAGTTGCCCGACCCCGGTGACGGTCCGTCCCTGGCGCGCGGGATCGCCCACGCGTTGCGGGTCGAGCCGCGCTGGGGCCTGCTCGGCGCGGTCCTCTTCTTGCTGACCACCCTGGTCGGGGCCTACGGCGCCCTCACCGGCTGGGTCTGGGGGCACGTCGTGCAGGACCTGCGCGCGGGCCGCCACGACTGGTGGCTCACGCTCGCCCTGGTCGCGACCCTGCTCGCCGGTCCGCTGCTGCTGAGCATGGCCTTCCGCCGCTACCCGCTGTGGTGGATCAGTGTCCTGCTGCGCACCCGCATGTCGGTGCTGGCCGGCCAGACCCGCACCCGTCGACTCACCCGCACGCCCCCGGGCGAGGTCGTCGCGCGCTCGATGGACGCCGACCGCTTCGCGATGTACGCCGACCGGTGGGTCGACCTCACCAACGGTGCGATCGTCGTGGTGATCACGGCCGCGGTCGCCGGCACGCCCCTGGCCGGCCTGGTGCTCCTCGTGGTGATGGCCGGGTCCGCCGCCGCCTCCCTGGTGGGTCGACCCATCGCCGGACGCTCGGCCGCGGCCTCCTCCGCCGCGCGGGCCCGCTTCGGACGCTCCCTGGTCTCGGCGCTGGAGTCGGCGCGCACCGTCAAGCTCGCCGCGGCCACCCCCGACGTCCACCGCCACCTCCGCGCGGTCGACGCCGGCCGGGTCGACGCCGCCGTCCGGGAGCACCGCGTGCAGGCCATCCTCGACGGCGTGCCCACGGTCATCGTCCAGGCCGGCGTCGTCACCTCCTGGGCCGTGTACGTCGGCGGCGGCTGGAGCCTGGCCACCGCACTCCTCGTGGCCGGCGCGGTCACCGGCTTCGACTGGTTCGGCCGCGTGGCGGGCGCGGTGATCACCGAGGCCCCCGGCACCCGCGCCTGGCAGCGGGCCACCAGCCGGCTGGCCGGCGGCACCGACCTCATGGACCTCCCGCCCGGGGTCGACCTCGTGGCCGGTCGCGCGCCCGCGCCCGCCGAGCCGCCGCGCGTGCCGCTGCGCCGGCTGGAGCTGCGCGGCCTCGACGCGGTGCACGACGACGGCACGCGCGGCGTCACCGGCGTCGACCTCACCCTGGAGGCCGGCGAGCTGGTGCTGCTGCTGGGGCAGGTGGGGTCCGGCAAGTCCTCGCTGCTCTCCGCGCTCGCAGGCCTGGTCGAGCACGAGGGGTCGCTGCGGTGGAACGGCCAGGAGGTCACCGATCCGCAGACGTTCCTGCGCCCCGGGCAGGTCGCCCACGTCGCGCAGGTGCCGCGGGTGCTCTCGGGCACCTTCGCCGACAACGTGCACCTGGGCCACGACCGCGACTGGCAGGAGGCCCTCGACCAGGCCCGGCTCGGCCTCGACGTCGCCGACGCCGGCGGCGCGGACTCGATGGTCGGACACCGCGGCGTGCGGCTCTCCGGCGGCCAGGTGCAGCGCCTGGCCCTGGCCCGGTCGCTGGCCACCGACGCCGAGCTGCTGTTGGCCGACGACGTGTCCTCCGCCCTCGACGCCGCCACCGAGCTCGAGCTGTGGGCGGGCCTGCGGGCGCGGGGTCGCACGGTCCTCGGAGCCACCTCCAAGCGGGCGGCGCTGAGCCAGGCCGACCGGGTCGTGGTGCTCGTCGACGGTGCCGTCGCCGCCGTCGGACCCTGGACGGACCTCGAGGAGGCCTGGGGTCACCTGGCGGGCTGAACCGGGGCCGCGCCGCGCCCGACACGCTCCTGGACAGGATGTCCAGACGTGATGCCCAGCATGTGGGCGGCGCCGTTGACCGGCGGGGTGACCGCGGTCACGCTGGAGCAGTGAGCACGACCCTGCCCGCCCTGCGTCGCCGCGACCGCGGCCTGCCCGTGTTCGGCAAGCTGTTCAGCTACCTCAAGGACCCGGTGGCGCTGATGCAGCACCACTGGGACACCTACGGGGCCGTGTCGCCGTTCCCGTCGCTGGCCGGCCGTCATGCGGTGCTGCTGCTGGGGCCGGAGGCGTGCGAGGCGGCGCTGGTCAACCGGGACAAGGCCTTCGTCAACGGCCCGGCCTGGTCGCGCATCATCGGACCGTTCTTCCACGACGGACTGATGCTGCTGGACTTCGAGGAGCACCACCAGCACCGCAGAATCATGCAGGGCGCGTTCACCCGCGACCGGCTCGCCGGCTACGTCGACCTCCTCCACCCCGCCCTCGACGCCGGCCTCGCCGACTGGCGGCCCGCCGATGCCTTCCCGGCCTATCCGCGGCTCAAGCAGCTCACCCTCGACATCGCGGCCCACATCTTCATGGGCGGCGCCGAGGACACCTCACCGGCCGAGATGGACCGGCTCAACGCCGCCTTCATCGACTGCGTGCAGGCCGCGGCCGGGGTCGTCCGCGCCGACGTGCCGTTCACCCGCTGGGGGCGGGCCTACCGCGGGCGCCGCGAGCTGGAGACCTGGATCCGCCACTACGTCCCGAAGCGGCGGGCCGAGCCGCGCGAGGACCTGCTCTCCGCGCTGTGCCACCTCGACGACGAGGGCGGCACCGGGTTCAGCGACGACGCCATCGTCGACCACATGATCTTCTTGATGATGGCGGCCCACGACACCTCCACCATCACGGTCTCCACCATGCTCCAGCACCTCGGTCAGCACCCGGAGTGGCAGGAGCGCTGTCGGGCCGAGGCACTGGCCCTGGGGCCGACGCCGAGCCTGGCCGAGCTGGAGTCGATGACCGACACCGCCCTGGTGATGAAGGAGGCGCTGCGCCTGGTCGCGCCCGTCACCGTGCTGATGCGGCGCACGGTCGCCGACACCGAGGTCTGCGGGGTGGCGATCCCCGCCGACACCGACGTGATCGTCGGGGTGCAGTTCTCCCACGTCATGCCGCGCTACTGGCGCGATCCCGAGCGGTTCGACCCGGAGCGCTTCGCGGAGCCGCGGCGCGAGGACAAGGGCCACCGCCTGGTCTGGCAGCCCTTCGGCGGCGGCGTGCACAAGTGTCTGGGCCTGCACTTCGCCGGCGCGGAGGTGCACGCGATCCTGCACCGGATGCTGCGCGAGTTCACCTGGCAGGTGTCGCCCGACTACCGCGCGCCGCTGGACTTCCACTCCCTGCCCTACCCGACCGACGGCCAGCCGATCCGGTTGCGGCACCGGTGACCGTTCCCGCCCGCCGGCCCGGCTGGGTGCGGTTTGGCATCCTGTGCGCATGCGACGCGCTCTCGTGATCTCCTCGGCCCTGCTGGTCACCACGCTCACGCTGTCGGCGTGCGACGCCGTGGGGGAGGCCGCCAGCAACGCGGCCGGCGCCGCCGGCTGCGCGGTGGCGCAGGAGACGTTGGACCAGGTCACCGCCGACGCGCGCGGCGCGGTCGATCGCCTCACCTCCGACCCGCAGGCGGCCCAGGAGGACGTGCGGGCGCTCAGCATCCTGCTCGACACCCTCGACAGCACCCTCGGCGACGACATCGCCGCGCCGCTCACCGAGGCCCGCGACGCCGTCGACAGCCTCACCGACCAGGCTCGCCAGGCGGCCGACGGCACCCAGGTCGACGACGTCGCCGTCGACGCCGCCCGCGCCGAGCTCGACCGTGCGGTGGCCGACATCACCCAGATCTGCTGAGCGGAATACGGCCGGGGGCACGTGAGGTTGGTCCGGGGTGAGTGACATCTCGGAGCGCGCCAGAGCACCCCGTCCCCGAACCGACCGCCCCCGGTCCGCCGGTGCCGCGATCGTGGCGCTCGCCGTCGGCGGCTTCACCATCGGCACGACCGAGTTCGTCACGATGGGGCTGATCCGCGAGATCGCCGCCGGGGTCGACGTCTCGATCCCCACCGCCGGGCACGTCATCTCCGCCTACGCGCTCGGCGTCGTCGTCGGTGCCCCGCTGCTGGCCCTGCTCGGTGCCCGGCTGCCGCGTCGCGCCCTGCTGGTCGGGCTGATGCTGGGCTACGCCGCCGCCAACCTGCTCTCCGCGGTGGCGTCGTCCTACGAGGTGCTCATGCTCGCCCGCTTCCTCGACGGCCTGCCCCACGGCGCGTACTTCGGCGTCGCCTCGCTCGTGGCGGCCGACCTCGTGGCGCCCGAGCGGCGCGGACGCGCGGTGGCCGGCGTGATGCTCGGACTCTCGGTCGCCAACGTCGTCGGCGTGCCCGCCGCCACCTGGCTGGGGCAGCACCTGGGCTGGCGCGCGGCCTTCGCCGTCGTGGCGGTGCTCTCCCTGGTCACGGTGGCCTGGGTGCTGGCGATCGTGCCCTCCCTGCCCGCCGACCGCGGGGCCAGCGGCCGCCGCGAGCTGCGTGCGCTCGGCGACCCCCTGGTGCTGCTGACCCTGCTCGCCGGCGCGATCGGATTCGGCGGCATGTTCGCCGTGTACTCCTACATCGCCCCGACCGTCACCCGGGTCGGGGGGCTCGGCGACGGCGCCGTACCGGTGTTCCTCACCGCCTTCGGACTCGGCATGGTCGCAGGCACCTGGCTCGCGGGCCGGCTGGCGGACTGGTCGGTGGACCGGTCGCTGCTGATCGGCGCCGGGGGCATGGCGCTCTCGCTCGTGGCGTTCTGGGTGCTCGCCCCGCTGGGCTGGGCCAGCGCCCCGGCGGCGTTCGCCCTCACCACCCTCGGCTCGGTGCTGGTGGTCAACCTGCAGATGCGGTTGATGTCGGTGGCCACCGACGCCCCGACCCTGGGCTCGGCCATGAACCACGCCGCCCTCAACGTCGCCAACGCCCTCGGGGCCTGGCTCGGCGGCCTGGTCATCGCCGCCGGCGCGGGCTACCGCGCCACGGCCCTGGTCGGCATCGCGCTGGCCCTCGCCGGGCTCGTGGTGCTCCTGCTCGCGGCCGCCGTGGCCCGCGGCCGCGCGCTCGACCCGCAGCCCGTCACCCCGGGCCCGTCCGGCGTCCCGACCGGCCCGACCAGACCGACCGGCCCGACCCGGCCCGTCGCGGTCGCGGCTCAGCCCGAGAACTCCTCGCGCAGGACGTCGTAGCGCACGGCGTCGCTGGGTCCGGTGCGCAGCACGGTGCCGATCCGCTCCGGCCCGGCCTCGCGCAGACCGGCCGAGCGCAGGACGTGGCGCGAGGCGGCGTTCTCCACCGCCGCGGTGGCCCGGACCCGGGTCAGGCCCGGCCCCGTCGGCGGCGCGGTGAAGGCCCAGGCCAGGCAGGTGCGCACGGCGGCGGTCATCAGCCCGCGCCCGCGGGCCTCGGGATGCGCCCAGTAGCCCACCTCGGCGTCGCGGGCGGTGAGGTCGAAGAGGTTGATCGCCCCGAGCAGTCGGTCCTGCCGCTGGTCCTGCTCAGGGTCGGTCAGGGCCCAGGTGACGGAGTCGCCGCGCGCCTCCTGCTCGCGGATCGCGTCGAGCCAGATCCGGGCGTCCTCCGGACCGTAGGGTGCCGGCATCCGGCCCAGCCAGTGCTGCGTCCGCGGATCGGAGCAGGCCTCGACCACCCGGGGGAGGTCGGTGTCGCGGACCGCGCGCAGCCGCACCCCGGTGCCGATGAGCACCGGCGGGCGCCACCACGGCGTCGTCGGCTCGCGGGGGTCCTGCGGGGACAGGCTCGCCAGCCACACCTCGCGCGCCTCGGGGTCGCCGGCCGCGCCGCGCAGCACGCCGTCGTGGCGGAAGCCGAGGCGCCAGGCGATCCGGCGGGCGGCCCCGTCGCCGACCGGGATCCGCGCCCGCAGCAGTGCCGGAGCGGCGTCCGAGCCGTCGTCGGCGCGGCGGGAGAACACCAGGTCGCGCGCCCGTCGCGCCGCCGCCGACGCCAGGCCCCGACCACGGTGGGCGGGATCGATCTCCACCGACAGCACGGCGACCAGCGCCGACTCCGCGTGCAGGGTCACCGTCCCGACCGGGACGTCGTCCTCCAGGACGCGCCAGCGGCCGGTCGCGGCGACGTCGGGCACGAGGACGGGGTCGCTCACAGCACCGCCGTGTCGTGCCACAGCGGCCAGACGGGGGAGTCGGCGAGCTCCTCGCTGCGGTGCCACAGCGCCAGGTACAGCTGCACGGCCGTGCCGCGCACCACGAGGTCGCCGTCGGGCTCGGGTCCGGTAAGGGTGCCGATCGGCGGGGCGTCGTGCACGTCGAGGGTGAAGCCGACGGCGGCGTCGGTCACGTGCACCGCGACCCGCACCGGCGTCGTCGAGCGGATCCGCGTCTTCGAGCGGGGCAGGAACCCGAGGATCAGCTCGTCGACGCCGTCGAGGGCGAACCCGGGGTCGAGCCAGGTCTGTGCGGCCGTGGGGAGGGCGCCGGTCCGGGCGGCCAGCGCGTCGACGGCGTGCATGGTGGTCTCGTGCGCCTGGCGGCGGGTCCAGAACGCACGGGGCGCGGGCGCGTCCTTGAGGAACGTCACCGCGACGGCGTCGTCGGCGGCCTCGACGAGGGTCGTGCGCAACCGCGCGGCGCCGTCGGCGAGCCACGCCAGCGGGTCGGCGCTGTCGCGGCACTCCTGCTCCAGCGGTTCCCAGGCGAGGTCCTCCCCGGCGAAGGCGCCGGTGGCCCACCGGTGCACCGCCCCCTGGTGGGCCAGCAGGTCGAGCACGGTCCAGCCGGGGCACGGCGGCACCGGTGCGTGGGCGCCCGCGGCCCGGGCGTGGTCGATCAGCTCGCTCAGGGCCCGGTCGAAGGCCGCGAGGTGCTCCGCGATCGTCATCGTGGTCGGCATGGGCCCAGGGTGGCATCCGCGCGCGTCGCCCGCACCCGGGAATCGCGGGGTACGGTCCGCTCGCGATATCCGGTGGCGGGCCGCGGGCGGGCACCGGCCAGAATGGACCCCATGTCCAGCGCCGCCCCGGAGAATCCCGCCCCGACCGCCCGTCCCCGGGTGCTGTCGGGCATCCAGCCCACCGCCGACTCCTTCCACTTCGGCAACTACCTGGGCGCGCTGCGGCAGTGGGTGGCGCTGCAGGAGGACCACGAGCCGTTCTTCTTCATCGCCGACCTCCACGCCATCACCGTGGAGCAGGACCCGAAGGTGCTGCGCGACCGCTCGCTGCGCGCCGCCGCCCAGCTGATCGCGATGGGCATCGACCCGGAGCGGGCCTCGATCTTCATCCAGAGCCAGGTGCCCGAGCACGCCCAGCTGAACTGGGTGCTGCAGTGCCTCACCGGGTTCGGCGAGGCCCGTCGGATGACGCAGTTCAAGGACAAGTCCGCCAAGGGCGGGGAGGGGGCCGCCTCGGTCGGCCTGTTCACCTACCCCATCCTCCAGGCCGCCGACATCCTGCTGTACCGGCCGCAGTACGTGCCGGTGGGGGAGGACCAGCGCCAGCACCTCGAGCTCACCCGCGACCTCGCGCAGCGCTTCAACCACCGCTACAAGAAGACCTTCCGGCTGCCCGAGCCCTACATCCTGGCGGCCACGGCGAAGATCCTGGACCTGCAGGACCCGACGTCGAAGATGTCGAAGTCGGGGTCCTCGCCGGCCGGCATCATCACGATGCTCGACGACCCGGCGGTGAGTGCGAAGAAGATCCGCTCGGCCGTCACCGACTCCGAGGCCGAGATCCGCTTCGACCCCGAGTCCAAGCCGGGGGTCAGCAACCTGCTCACGATCCACTCCGCGCTGGTCGGCACGCCCGCCGCCGAGCTCGCCGAGCAGTACGCCGGCCGGGGCTACGGCGATCTCAAGAAGGACGTCGCGGAGGCCGTCGTCGCCTTCGTGACGCCGTTCCGCGACCGCACCCTGGAGCTGCTCGAGGACCGTGCGCACCTCGCCGCGGTGCTGGACGCCGGGGCCGCGCGGGCGCGCGAGGTCGCGCAGCGCACCCTGGCCGACGTCTACGACCGGGTCGGTTTCGCCGCCCCCGCGGGCCGCTGAACCCTCCGACCCCCGCCACGGGATAGGTTGGTCGCATGCCGACGATCGGGGTCGCCGTCGCCGTCCCGGATCCGTGGGGTGAGCGGCTGCAGCAGTTCCGCATCGGCCTCGGCGACCCCGCGGCCGCGCTCGTGCCGACCCACATCACGCTCGTGCCGCCCACGGAGGTCCCGGACGAGACCGAGGTGCCGACCATCGTGCGCCACCTCGAGCAGGCCGCGGCCTCGGTGCCGGCCTTCGGGGTCCACCTGCGTGGCACCGGGACCTTCCGGCCCGTCTCCCCGGTGGTGTTCGTGGGGCTGGTCGAGGGCATCAGCCAGTGCGAGCAGCTGGCCGCCGCGGTGCGCACCGGGCCGCTGGCGGTGCCGCTGGACTTCCCGTACCACCCGCACGTGACCGTGGCCCACCAGGTCGACGACGACGTGCTCGACCGCGCCTTCGCCGAGCTCGCCGGCTTCGAGTGCGAGTTCGAGGTCACCGAGTTCCACCTCTACATCCACAGCGCGGAGCGCGGCTGGGAGCCCACCCACCGCCTGCCGCTCGCGCGGGGCTGAGGCGGCGATGGGTCCGCAGGAGCGGCTCGCCGCGGCCCGCCGACGCTCACCGCTGCTCGACCACGCGGTGCGCACCCAGGAGCACTACGGCACGGTGCAGGCCGCCCAGCAGGCCGGGGCCGTCACCTACTTCGCGTTCCTGTCCTTCTTCCCGCTCCTGGCCCTGGGGTTCTTCACCGTCGGCCTGATCTCGCGGGTCTATCCCGACGCCGACGCCGACCTCGTGGCCGCGATCGACTCCGTGCTGCCCGGCGTGCTGGGGGAGGGGGTCAACCAGCTCTCGCTCGACGACGTCGCCGACTTCTCGGGCCTGGCCGGCGTGGTCGGGCTGGTCGGCGTCCTCTACGCCGGGCTCGGCTGGGTCTCGGCGCTGCGCACGGCGCTGGTCACCGTGTTCTCCACCCCGCGCGAGCAGCTGCCGAACTTCGTGCGCGGCAAGCTGCGCGACCTCGAGGCGCTCGTGGTCATCGGCCTGGTGCTCGTGCTCTCGGTGGCGGTGGCGGGCTTCGTGGCCGGCTTCTCCGCCGACCTGCTCGACCTCCTCGGGCTGGACGCCACCCTGGGCTGGCTCGTGCGCCTGCTCGCGGTGGTGGTCGGGCTCGGCGCCAACATGGTGCTGTTCTTCGCGATGTTCCGGCTGCTCGCCGAGCCGCGGGTGCCCCCGCCCGTGCTGTGGCAGGCCGCGGCGATCGGCGCCGTCGGCTTCGAGCTGCTCAAGCAGCTCTCCGGGCTGCTGCTCGCCGGCACCCAGGGCCAGCCGGCGTTCCAGGCCTTCGGCATCGCCCTGATCCTGGTGGTCTGGATCAACTACTTCTCCCGGCTGGTGCTCTACGCCGCCGCCTGGGCGCAGACCTCACCGCGCACGCGCGACCTGCTCGTCCACGAGCCCGTCGCCCCGGTGCAGGGTCCCTCCGCGCCGCCCGAGGACCCTGATCCCGAGACACCCGCCGAGGGCGCGGAACCCGTGACCGCGCCCGCCCTGAAGGCGGGCGTGCCCGGGTTCGTGGCCGGCCTGGGTGTGGGCCTGCTGCTGCGTCGTCGTCGCTGACCCCGCGCCGACGGCACTCACCCGGGAAGACGCCGACGGGCGCCCCGCCCGGAGGTGGGGCGCCCGTCGGCGTCAGATGACGTGCGCTGAGTCAGAGACCCTGCTTGATCGCGGTGCGCAGGTCCTTGTTGAGCTGGCTGATGACGTCCAGCGGGATGCCCTTCGGGCAGGCCGAGGTGCACTCGCCGATGTTGGTGCAGCCGCCGAAGCCCTCGGCGTCGGCCTGGGCGACCATGCCGACCGCGCGCGACCACCGCTCGGGCTGACCCTGCGGCAGCTCGCCGAGGTGGGTGATCTTGGCACCCACGAACAGCGAGGCCGAGCCGTTCGGGCACGACGCCACGCACGCACCGCACCCGATGCAGGTGGCCACGTTGAAGGCCCGCATGGCCTTGTCGCGCGGCGCCGGCACCGAGTTGGCCTCGGGGGCCGAGCCGGTGTTGGCCGAGATGTAGCCGCCGGCCTGGATGATGCGGTCGAAGGCGGAGCGGTCGACCACGAGGTCCTTGAGGACCGGGAACGGGTCGGCGCGCCACGGCTCGACGGTGATGGTGTCGCCGTCCTTGAACGAGCGCATGTGCAGCTGGCAGGTGGTGGTGACCTCGGGGCCGTGGGGCTGGCCGTTGATCATCAGCGAGCACGAGCCGCAGATGCCCTCACGGCAGTCGTGGTCGAAGGCCACCGGCTCCTCGCCCTGGGCGTTGAGCTGCTCGTTGAGCACGTCGAGCATCTCGAGGAAGCTCATGTCGGCGGACACGCCGCTGATCTCGTAGGTCTTCATGGCACCGGTGGCCTCGGGGGAGGCCTGGCGCCAGATCTTGAGCGTCAGGTTCACTTGTAGCTCCGCTGCTTCATCTCGATGGCGGTGTAGATCAGGTCTTCCTTGTGCAGCACCGGCTGGCCGTTGTCGCCGCCCCACTCCCAGGCCGCCACGTAGGCGAACTCGTCGTCGTGGCGCAGCGCCTCGCCGTCCTCGGTCTGCGACTCGGCGCGGAAGTGGCCGCCGCAGGACTCGCGACGGTTCAGCGCGTCGATGCACATCAGCTCGCCGAGCTCGATGAAGTCGGCCACGCGGCCGGCCTTCTCCAGGCTCTGGTTGAGGGTGTCGGCGGCGCCGAGCACCTTCACGTTGGACCAGAAGTCGGCCTTGAGCTCGCGGATCATGTCGATCGCCTTGCGCAGACCCTCCTCGGTGCGCTCCATGCCGCAGTACTCCCACATGATGTGGCCGAGCTCGCGGTGGTAGCTGTCCACCGAGCGGGTGCCGTTGATGGAGAGCAGCTTCTCGACCCGGGACTCGACGTCGGTGCGGGCCTCGACCACCGCGGGGTGGTCCTCGGTGACGGCCGGGAACGGGCCGTCGGCGAGGTACTCGCGGATGGTGTTCGGCAGCACGAAGTAGCCGTCGGCCAGACCCTGCATCAGCGCCGAGGCACCGAGGCGGTTGGCGCCGTGGTCGGAGAAGTTGGCCTCGCCGGTGACGAACAGGCCGGGGATGTTGGACTGCAGGTGGTAGTCGACCCACAGGCCGCCCATGACGTAGTGCACGGCGGGGTAGATGCGCATCGGCACCTCGTAGGGGTTCTCGCCCGTGATCCGCTCGTACATGTCGAAGAGGTTGTCGTACTTCTCGCGCACGGCGTCCTCGCCCAGACGCTTGATGGCGTCGGCGAAGTCGAGGTAGACGCCGCGGCGGAAGTCGCCGACCATCGGGCCCACGCCGCGACCCTCGTCGCAGACGTTCTTGGCCTGGCGGGAGGCGATGTCGCGGGGCACCAGGTTGCCGAAGGAGGGGTAGATCCGCTCCAGGTAGTAGTCGCGGTCCTCCTCGGGGATGTCGCGCGGGTCCTTGGTGCAGTCCTCGGCGTTCTTCGGCACCCAGATCCGGCCGTCGTTGCGCAGCGACTCCGACATCAGGGTCAGCTTCGACTGGTGCTCCCCGGAGACCGGGATGCAGGTGGGGTGGATCTGCGTGAAGCAGGGGTTGGCCATGTAGGCGCCCTTGCGGTGCGCGCGCCACGACGCGGTGACGTTGGACCCCATCGCGTTGGTGGAGAGGAAGAAGACGTTGCCGTAGCCGCCGGAGGCGAGCACGACGGCGTCGGCGAGGTGGGTCTCGATCTCGCCGGTGGCGAGGTCGCGGGCGATGATGCCGCGGGCCTTGCCGTCGACGACGATGAGCTCGAGCATCTCGTGGCGCGTGAACTGCTCCACGGTGCCCGCGGCGACCTGGCGCTCCATGGCCTGGTAGGCGCCGATCAGCAGCTGCTGACCCGTCTGGCCGCGGGCGTAGAAGGTGCGCGAGACCTGCACGCCGCCGAAGGAGCGGTTGTCGAGCAGGCCGCTGTACTCGCGGGCGAAGGGCACACCCTGCGCCACGCACTGGTCGATGATGTTCGTGCTGACCTCGGCCAGGCGGTACACGTTCGACTCGCGGCTGCGGTAGTCGCCGCCCTTGACGGTGTCGTAGAAGAGGCGGAAGACGGAGTCGCCGTCCTCCTTGTAGTTCTTGGCCGCGTTGATGCCGCCCTGGGCCGCGATCGAGTGGGCGCGGCGGGGGGAGTCCTGGTAGCAGAAGGACTTGACGTTGTAGCCGGCCTCGCCGAGCGTGGCCGCCGCCGCGCCACCGGCCAGGCCGGTGCCGACGATGATCACGGTGAGCTTGCGGCGGTTCGCGGGGTTGACCAGGCGGTTCTCGAACTTGCGCGTGGTCCACCGGTCGGCGATCGGGCCGGTCGGGGCGATCGGGTCGACGATCTTCTCGCCCATGGTGTAGTAGCCGTGGGCGTCGTCGGACTTCTGGACGGGGGCCGAGTTGAGCGGGGTCAACCCGTCGTGGAGCTGGGAGCCTGCCATGAGGACGCCTTCCTTACTTCTCGATGATGCCGAGCAGGACCGACACGGGGACGAGCGAGAAACCGCCCGCCACGACGACGGCGACGACCCAACCGGCCAGCTTGGCCCGGGTGCGCGCCGCGACGCTGTTGGTCAGTCCGAGGGTCTGGAGAGAACTCCACGTCCCATGGTGCAGGTGGAGGCCGAGGGCCACCATCGCCACGAGGTAGATGATCGTGAGCCACCAGACCTCGAAGTTGGCGACCATCAGCTCGTAGGGGTTCTTGACGCCGGTGTCGCCGTTGCTCACGTCGACCTTGACGATCGTGAAGTTGAGCAGGTGCCAGATCAGGAACACCAGCAGCGTGGCGCCGCCCCAGCGCATCGTGCGCGAGGAGATCGCCGACTTGGTGTACTTGCGGGCCACGTACTTCGTGGTGCGCGCCCGGCCCGCTCGGCGGGCCAGCGCCACCGCGGAGGCCACGTGGACCACGAGGGCGGCGATGAGGCCGACCCGGATGATCCACAGCAGGCCGCCGTAGGGCAGGAGGGGCTCGCCGATCTCGCGGAGGTGCTCCGCGTAGTCGTTGAACTTCTCCTCGCCGCCGAAGGCCTTGAGGTTGCCGTACATGTGCCCCAGCACGAAGGCGATGAACAGCACGCCGCTGGTGGCCATGAGGAGCTTGAGCGCGATGGTGGAGCGGGTCCCGCGCGGATCGCGGACCAGGCTCGGACGTGTCGTGACTGCCACGTCTGCCCACTTTACGCTTCTCTCAGGTTCGGATGTGACGCGTCCCATGTGAGATAAGTCCGGTTAGGACACCCTCAGAAACCGCAGGTCACACCGCTTTCACCCTCCTTCGGGGGTGGTGACGGACCGACGGTCGGATCCGCGCTTCACCTCGCTCGCCCACGCGGCTAGAGTTCGAACATGCGTTCGCATCGCGGTGGGTGCGCCGACCAGGGCGTGCTGCCCTTCGACGTCGCTCCCGACCCCGCGGCGGCTCCCCTCCCGCGCCGCCGTCCGGCGTCGCGGGCCCTCCCCGAGGCCGAGCGCCAGGTGCGACGCCGCCTGCGCAGCGACGCGTTCGGCTCCCGCGGCTGGCCGGCGGGCACCGAGCTGCTCATCGACCTCGACCGCACTCCCCGGGAGGGCGAGCTCGCCCTGGCCCGCGACCGGGGACGACTGCAGATCGGGGTCCTCGAGCGTCGGCTGGGGCGCTGGGCGCTGCTCTCCGACCACGGCACGACCTGGCTCAGCAACGCCGCCCGCTACGTCGGCACCGTGATCGAGATCAGTCCGCCGCTGGCGGGCATGCCCTCCGACCCTCCGGCCGACCCCGCCTAGGCTGGGGCCCTCCATCGTCCGTCCGACCGGGAGGTCGCCGTGCCCGCCAGTCGTTCCGCCCGGCAGAGGAAGGCCGGCGCCGACGCCGGCGAGCTGGCGACCGTGCGCATCGACGTCGGCGCCGACCAGTCGTTCGTCTACACGATCTCGTGCACGGTCTGCGAGGTGCCGCGGCCGGGCACCGGCACCCGCGCGTGGAGCACGAAGCGACGGGGCGAGGACAACGGCTACCTGGCGGCGATGGACCGGTGGATCCTGCACCTGGACGCCCGGCACCCCGGTGCCGACGCACCCTGTCTGACGTACCTGCCCGAGGCGCAGACGCGGGTGCAGGAGCGGCGCGACGCCCGGCGATGACGGGCGGTCCTGCGGCCTAGGCGGCGGCGGTGGCACCCACCAGCGAGCGGTACCGCGCGGTGACCTCGTCCACCGCCTGCACCCAGGTGCGGCGCAGGGCCCGCTCGCGCGCAGCCTCGCCCAGCAGGTGGCGCCGGGGGTCGGCGGCGATCGAGGCGACGGCGTCGGCCAGGCCGCGGGTGGCGCCGGGCTCGTAGAGCAGTCCCGTCTCCAGCGGCACGACGACGTCGCGGGCCCCGCCGGCGCGCGGGGCGATGACGGGCACGCCGCTGGCGCCGGCCTCGCGCAGCGCGTGCGCGCACGTCTCGTGCTCACCGGGGTGCACCAGGACGTCGAGGCTCGGCAGGGCGATCGTGAGGTCGCCGGTGCTGAGCGGGCCGGTGAAGCGCGCCCCCGGCAGCCGGCTCTCCAGCCAGTCGCGCTGGCTGCCGGCGCCGATGATCACCGGTCGGACGCCGGGCACCCGGCCGAGCTCGGCGAGCCGGCGCACGCCGTGGCGCTTCTCCAGGCCCCCGACGTAGCCGACCACGAGCCGGGGACCGCGTCCGTGGGGCGAGCCGGGGGAGCCGTGCGCCCGCCCCCAGGACTCGTGCAGCCACTGGTCGCGCAGGGCGGGGGTGAAGGCGACGGGGTCCACCCCGGGCTCCCAGTGGTGGGCGCCCACCCCGAACTCGCCCATCCGCCCGAGCATCCACTGCGCCGTCACGACGACGAGGTCCGCCCGGTCGGCCACCCGGCTGCGCCAGTAGTCGGCGGCGACGTCGAGCACGGGTGAGGTCGCGAGCACCACCGCGGGCACGCCGACCCGGCGCGTGTGCTTGAGGGCCTTGCGGCCGACTGTGCCCGGGGACACGACCTGCACGAGGTCGGGCCGGAAGGCGTCGAGGGCGGCCCGCACCTGACCGCCGACCGGCTCCAGCGGCCGCAGCCGCACCACCGTCGCCGTCCGGTAGGAGGCGATGCCGGGCGTGGCGGTGATCACACGCACGGTGTGGCCGAGGTCGACCCAGCGGTCGATCTGGGCCTTGAGGGTGGTCGTCGTCCCGTCGAGGGCGGGATAGAAGGTCTCGGTCACCACGGCGATGCGCAGGCTGGTCACGCGGCCGAGCGTGACGCCGTCACCCGTCCGGGTGGCGGCGCGCCGGCGACCGCCCGGGGGGACCCGCGTGTCGCGGGGGTGAATCCTGCCCGGACGCCGGGGCCGGGGGCGCCGGTTCATCCCCTGAACGGGGGGCGTGCCGTGCTGCCCCGCTCTTCTAGGGTGCGACCTATGACGTCGCAGGAGAAGGTCGGCGGCGCGGGTGCCGCCGATCCCGAGGAGGGCCCGCTGCGCCTGCAGCAGCCCCAGGATGACCATGCCCGCTCCGACTGGGAGCGGGAGACGGCCGCGGTGCTGCGCAAGGGTCGACGGCTGGCCGAGGACGCCGCCGACGACGCCGTGTGGGCGACGCTGACCCGCACCACCCTCGACGGGGTGCCGATCACGCCGCTGGGCACCCCCGACCTGGTGGAGAGCCTGGTGACCGCGGGCCGTCCGACCCGCGAGGGTGCCTGGGACGTGCGCTCGGCGCTCGGCCCCGGCGTCACCGACGCCGTGCGCAACGAGGAGTCGCTGGCCGAGCTCGAGACCGGGGCCACCTCGCTGTGGCTCACCGTCGACGCCGACACCGACTTCGCCACGCTGCTGCGCGGGGTGTTCCTCGACCTCGCGCCCGTGGTGCTGGAGACCCGCGACGCCGCCGGTGCGCTCGCCGCGGCCCGGGCCTACCTGGCCCACCTCGCGGCCGAGCACGTCACCGCCCACGCCGGCACCAACCTCGGCGTCCCGGCCGAGCTGGCCGGCACCCCGGAGGCCGTCGAGGTGGCCACCGCGGCCCGGCAGGCCGGCATCCTCGCCTTCGTGGTCGACGGCACCGCCGTGCACGACCGCGGCGCCTCCGACGCCCAGGAGCTCGGCCACGTGCTGCGCGTGGGCGCGGAGTACTTGCGCGCCCTCACCGGCGCCGGGCTCGACGTCGCCACCGCCGCCTCGCTGGTCGAGTTCCGCCTCGCCGCCACCGACGAGCAGTTCCCGACCATCGCCAAGCTGCGGGCCGTGCGCCGGCTCTGGGCGCGGGTGCTCGAGCTCAGCGGGGTCGCCGAGCCCGCGCCGATGAGGCTGCACGTGGTCACCAGCCGGCCGATGATGAGCCGCTACGACCCCTACGTGAACATGCTGCGCGGCACCGTGGCCGCCTTCGCCGCCGGCGTGGCCGGGGCGGACGCGCTCACCGTGCTGCCCTTCGACGCCCCCCTGGGCCGCCCCGAGGCGTTCGGGCGCCGGATCGCGCGCAACACCTCCGCCCTGCTCATCGAGGAGTCGCACGTCGCGGTCGTCACCGACCCCGCCGGCGGTTCCTACCACGTGGAGAAGCTCACCGACGACGTCGCGGTGGCCGGGTGGACGTTCTTCGGCGAGCTCGAGGCGGGCGCCTCGCTCGACGACGCCGTGGCCGCCACGGTCGCCGAGCGCGACCGCCTCGTCGCCACGCGCGCCCGGCCGATCACCGGCCTCACCGAGTTCCCGAACCTGGCCGAGGAGCTGCCGCAGCGCACCCCCGACGGCCTCTTCGACGCCGTGCGCAGCTACGGCGCCAGCTTCGAGGCCCTGCGCGACGCCCCGGCGTCGCAGCCGGTGTTCCTGGCCACGCTGGGCCCGATCGCGGCCCACACGGCCCGGGCCACGTTCGCCTCCAACCTGTTCGCCGCCGGCGGCATCGGTGTGGAGGTGGCCGGCGCCACCGCCGACGCCGACGCGCTCGTGGCCGCCTACGGCGGTCAGTCGGTGGTGTGCCTCGCGGGTGCCGACACCGCCTACGCCGCGTGGGGTCAGGCCGCCGCCGAGGCCCTGCGCGCGGCCGGTGCCACCCACGTGATCATCGCGGGCAAGCCCACCGACTACGCCGACGACTCCTGCGCGATGGGCCTGGACGCCCTCGCCTTCCTCACCCGCACCCGGGAGAAGCTGTCATGAGCACTGTCCCCTCCTCCTTCGCCGGCCTGCCGCTGGCCGGGGGTACCGCCGCCGCGGCCCCGGCACCCACCGGTGCCCCGTGGGCCAGCCCCGAGGGCATCGAGGTGCTGCCGGTCTACGGCCCCGAGCACCTCGCCGGCCTCGACGCGCTGGGCACCTTCCCGGGCCTGAGCCCGTTCCTGCGCGGGCCCTACCCCACGATGTACACCACCCAGCCGTGGACCATCCGGCAGTACGCCGGCTTCTCCACCGCCGAGGAGTCCAACGCCTTCTACCGCCGCAACCTCGCGGCGGGCCAGAAGGGCCTCTCGGTGGCCTTCGACCTCGCCACCCACCGCGGCTACGACTCCGACCACCCGCGCGTGCGCGGTGACGTCGGCATGGCCGGCGTGGCGATCGACTCGATCTACGACACCCGCACCCTGTTCGACGGCATCCCGCTGGACCAGATGTCGGTGTCGATGACGATGAACGGCGCCGTGCTGCCCGTGCTCGCCCTCTACATCGCGGCGGCCGAGGAGCAGGGGGTGACGCCGGAGCAGCTCGCGGGGACCATCCAGAACGACATCCTCAAGGAGTTCATGGTCCGCAACACCTACATCTACCCGCCGGCGCCCAGCATGCGGATCATCTCCGACATCTTCGCCTTCACCAGCCAGCGGATGCCGCGGTTCAACTCGATCTCGATCTCCGGCTACCACATGCAGGAGGCCGGGGCCACCGCCGACCTCGAGCTCGCCTACACCCTGGCCGACGGCGTGGAGTACATCCGCGCGGGCCTGGAGTCGGGCCTGACGATCGACCAGTTCGCGCCGCGGCTGTCGTTCTTCTGGGCCATCGGCATGAACTTCTACATGGAGGTCGCCAAGATGCGCGCGGCCCGGGCGCTGTGGAGCCGGCTGGTGCGCCAGTTCGACCCGCAGAACCCGAAGTCGCTGAGCCTGCGCACCCACAGCCAGACCTCGGGCTGGTCGCTCACCGCCCAGGACGTGTTCAACAACGTCGGGCGCACCTGCCTGGAGGCCATGGCCGCCACCCAGGGCCACACCCAGAGCCTGCACACCAACGCCCTGGACGAGGCCATCGCGCTGCCCACCGACTTCTCCGCGCGCATCGCCCGCAACACCCAGCTGCTCCTGCAGCAGGAGAGCGGCACGACCTACTCGATCGACCCGTGGGGCGGCTCGTACTACGTCGAGAAGCTCACCCACGACCTCGCCGAGCGCGCCTGGGCGCACATCATGGAGGCCGAGGCCGCCGGCGGCATGGCCGCCGCCATCGAGCAGGGCATCCCGAAGATGCGCATCGAGGAGGCCGCGGCCCGCACCCAGGCCCGGATCGACTCCGGCGCGCAGAAGGTGATCGGCGTCAACACCTACCGGCTGGCCAGCGAGGACCCGCTGGAGGTGCTCAAGGTCGACAACGACGACGTGTACCGCCAGCAGATCGCCAAGCTGGAGCGGCTGCGCGCCGAGCGCGACGACGAGGCCGTGCGCTCCGCGCTGGAGGCGCTCACGAACTCCGCCGAGCGCGGCCCCGCCCCCGGCGGCAGCCTCGACGGCAACCTCCTCGCCCTCGCCGTCGACGCGGCGCGCGCCAAGGCCACCGTCGGGGAGATCTCCGACGCCCTGGAGAAGGTCTACGGCCGGCACCAGGCCGTCATCCGTACGATCAGCGGCGTGTACCGCGACGAGTCGGCCCTGAGCGAGCACGGCACCTCCCTGGTGGGGCAGGTGCTCAGCGCCACCGCCGAGTTCGAGGAGGCCGAGGGCCGTCGCCCGCGCATCCTGGTGGCCAAGATGGGCCAGGACGGTCACGACCGCGGCCAGAAGGTCATCGTGTCCGCCTTCGCCGACATGGGCTTCGACGTCGACGTGGGGCCGCTGTTCTCCACGCCGGAGGAGGTCGCGCAGCAGGCCGTCGACGCCGACGTCCACCTCGTGGGTGTCAGCTCGCTGGCCGCCGGCCACCTCACCCTGCTCCCGGCGCTCAAGCGGGCGCTGGCCGAGCAGGGCCGTGACGACATCATGGTCGTCATCGGCGGCGTCATCCCGCCCGACGACGTGCCCACCCTGCTGGAGATGGGGGCCGCGTCGGTCTTCCTGCCCGGCACGGTGATCGCCGAGTCCGCCCTCGACCTGCTGGCCAAGCTGCGCGAGCAGCTCGGTCACTGATGTCGGACGACCCCGCAGCGGCATCCACCGGAGCGCGGCCCGGCGTCGAGGACCTCGTCGCCGGGATCCGCGCCGGACGACGCGCGGCGATGGCGCGCGCCATCACCCTGGTCGAGTCGGCCCACCCGCGACGCCGCAGCGAGGCGCGCGAGCTGCTCACCCGTCTCGGCGAGGACCCGGCCTCCGGTGTCCACTCGCCGGCGGTGCGGGTAGGCGTCAGCGGCGTGCCCGGCGTCGGCAAGTCGACCTTCATCGAGTCGCTCGGGTCGATGCTCACCGCCGCGGGCCACCGGGTCGGGGTGCTGGCCGTCGACCCGTCCTCGGTGCGCACCGGCGGCTCGGTGCTCGGCGACAAGACGCGGATGGCGCAGCTGTCCGCCGACCCCCGCGCCTACATCCGGCCCTCGCCGTCGGCCGGCACGCTCGGCGGTGTCGCCCGCGCGACGGCGCAGGCGATGACGGTGCTCGAGGCCGCCGGGTACGACGTCGTGCTGGTCGAGACCGTCGGGGTCGGCCAGTCCGAGATCACGGTGGCCGGCATGGTCGACACCTTCCTGTTCCTCACCCTGGCCCGGACCGGCGACCAGCTGCAGGGCATCAAGAAGGGCATCCTGGAGATCGCCGACGTCGTGGCGGTCAACAAGGCCGACCCGGCCGACCCGGCGCGTGAGCTGGAGGCGCGGGGGGCCGCACGGGAGCTGGCGGGCGCGCTGCGGCTGGTGCGGGGCATGGACGAGTGGGCGCCGCCGGTGGTCACCTGCAGCGGCCTGCACGGCGCCGGCGTCGAGGACCTGTGGGGCCAGGTGATGCGGCACCGCGAGCACCTCGGCGACACCGGGCTGGCGCGCAAGCGCGCCGAGCAGCAGCTGGACTTCACCTGGGCGCTCGTGCGCGACGAGCTGGACCAGCGGCTGCGGCACTCGCCGTCGGTGCGGGCGATCCGCGAGGAGGTGCGGAGCGCCGTCCTGGGTGGCGACCTCGCCGCGTCCCTGGCCGCCGACCGGATCCTCGCGGCCTACGACGCCGGGCCCGCCGAGGCCTGAGCGGGGTTCTCCACAGCCTCCGGGGCGACCGGTGGCGATCGCGCGCCCTCCCGTTGACACTCGCTCGGGTCGGGGCGCTCGGGCCCCGCGCTCGGGACGGGGAGGCCGCGATGGCCGTACGACACGACGCCGGCGGAGGAGTGGGCGACCTCGCAGCGCCCACCGCCGCCGCGGCCGCGAAGGCCCAGCTGTGCCACGACGGGTGGCAGGACGTGGGGGAGACCCGTGCGCGACGCGAGATCAACGTCGCGGCCGGCTCGTCCTCGGTGCTGGTGCTGGTCGAGGTCGACACGCTCACCGGCCAGGTCCACGGCGAGGGCTTCGGGCCGGGCTCGGAGGTGTGCCGGGCCGACCTGGAGGCCGGCGCCCGCGAGGTCGTCGTCGGGTGGCGCGACGCCGTCGCGGCGCTGTGGCGGGACTGGCAGGACCTCCCGCGGCCCACCGGCGCGGTGGAGCAGCTCGTGGCCGCGGCCGCCGAGATCGCCGTCGACCCCGAGGCCCCCGACCACGTCGGCGCGCACGTGTCCTCGGTGAACGCGCGACTGGCCGGCGACCTCGTCCGCCTCCAGATGCGCACCGCGCAGCTCGCCGGGGCCTACGCACGGTCCTTCGCCGAGCACGTCGTGGCCGCGCTGCCGAGCACGGTGGGCTCGCTGCACCAGCTGCTCGTCGTCGTCGCGCTGGTGGCCCGCACGCAGGAGGAGCTCTGGGCGCGGGCGCGCGCCGACGCCGCCCGGCTCGAGGTCGACCTGCTGGCGGCGATGCGGTCGGCCGGACCCGCGGGCGGGCCGGACTCCGGGGTCGCGCTGACCCTGACGGTGATCACCGCGCTCGCCACCGCGGCCACCGCGCTCCCCACGGGCGGTGCGTCGTCCGCAGTCCTCGCGATGATCCGGGCCGCGGGCACGGCGGGGGCCGGCATCGTCAACGCCGCCTCCGGCACCGACCCGGGCGCCGGCCCGGACGGCCCGCTCGCGCTCGGCGCCGGGCACCCTCGCGATGTCCTCGACCGGGCGAAGGACGCCCTGCGCGCCCTCGACACCGGGATCACGGAGGTGGAGGCGCAGCTGGTCGCCCTCGTCGATGCCGCGCTCGACCTCATCGACTCCGGCGCCGTCGACCTCGACCACGCGGGCCGAGCGCCGCGTCGCGCGACCGAGGTGCTGGACCCGCACCAGGACGTCGTCGTCGACGACGCCGCGATCGCCTCCATCACCGGACTCTGGCTGCCCTCCATCGCCGCCGACCTGCGCCGGGCCCGTCGTGGGCTGACCCTCACGGCAGCGGACGGGTTCGAGCGCACCGGCACGATCGGACTCGCGCCCACCGGGGCCTGGTCGGGCCTCGAGCGGGTGCAGCGCCGCAGCGAGCTGCACCTCGACCGGCTCGCCGAGCAGATGGAGGCCGCCGCCGTCGGACTGGCCCGCGCGGCGCGCGAGCTGCATCTCGTCGACGCGGCCGCGCTCCGCCGGGCGCGACAGCTGGAGCGACGCGTCGAGCGCCTCGACATCGACGACCCCGACCACCCGGCGGTGGTGCGCGGGGTGCGGCGATGAGGCGCCGGTGCCGCCGCCTCCCGGCGCTGCTCCTCGCGATGGTGGTCCCGGTGGTCCTCGGCCTCGCCGCATGTCGCCCTGACGCCCCGCTGCCGGTGCCCCGTCACCTCGACTGGTTCGGGACCCCGGCGGGCCCGCGCGCGGAGCTGACGGGCCAGACCCCGGTCGGCCGGTTGTCGCTGCTCTACTCCGCGGCCGAGTCCGACCTCCCGCCGATCGAAGGACGGCCGTTGCCGCCGTCGCAGGATCCGCCTGACACCGTCTACCTCCAGACCAGCCTGATCTTCACCCCCGACGCCGGAGTGCCGCTGGAGGCGTTCATCGCACCGATGGCCTCCTACGGACCGCCGGAGCTCACGGCCGTGGCCATCCGATTCGAGGGCGAGCCCGGCACCGACGCCGGCACGGTCCCGATCTCGCTGTGGGACCCGTCGTGGGCGGCCGTGCACGCCGATCACGCGGTGCCGCTCGGGCTGCGGATCACCTTCGACGGCCTCACCTACGAGACCGATCGGGACGGACGCGTGGTCCCGGACCCGACCGGTGCCGACTCCCCGGCCGCGCGGATGATCGACCTGCCGCCGGCCGAGGAGAGGTCCTGCCGCGGCGCCCTGCGTGAGCACACCACGGTGGTCGTGCCGCGCCTGCCACGGCTGTGCTCCTACCGGCTCCAGGTCTACCCCTACGCGCCCGGTCTGGGGTGGGCGTCGCGCCGCGAACCCGGCGCGGTGTGGGCGCTGGTGTGGGCCCACACGTGGATCCGCGACGACCTCCTCACCCTGGCCGGAGAGCCCTGCCCCGACGACGGCTTCACGAGGCGGGTCACGGGGCGGGTCACGGTCACCGTCGACGGCCGCCCTCGGGCGTTGGAGGTGCCGATGACCGAGAATCCCATCCCGGGCGGTCCCGGGTTGTCCACGCGGGAGGTCTTCCTGGTGCCCGACCTGGGCCGTCACCGCCTCTCCGTGGCGAGCAGCTGGACCTGTCGGAGCGCGGGCCGCGCCCGCACGGTCGGGTTCGCCGACCACGTCGTGCACCGGATGCCGCCGTCCGACGAGGTCCCGGCCGTTTCAGACCCGCGGCCCCGGGCAGGGTGCCCCTCGTCGGGCGAGGCGTCCGGCGAGGGAAGGGGAGAGGGATGCGGATCTCGGACGGCGGCGGTCCCGGAAGCGGGTTCGGCTCCTCGGCCTGGCGCATCGCGGCCGCGGCCGCACGCGCGGAGTTCGCCCACAACCTGATGTGGCGCCTGGAGGACGAGTGGACCGTCGTCCGGACGTTCGGCATGTACGACCCCGGCGCGCACGTCTCGGTCAACCTGCTCACCGGCGACTACGAGATCCAGGGCCCGTTCTCGACCTCGATCACCGCGGACGCCGCCCAGGAGACGCCGCAGCTGGTCCAGGACCGGATCGACGGCTGGCGCAGCCGCATCGACGACCTCTTCGAGCGGTGGCTGGACCTGCCCCGGGTGCCGCTGGAGGCCTACGAGCTGACGCGCGCTGCCGGGGAGCTCAACATCGATCCCGACGATCCGGAGGCCACCGAGGACCGTTTCGGGTCCGTGAACACCCGCCTGGCCGGCGACCTCTCGAACCTGGCCCTGCGCTGTGCCCAGCTCAACGGCGAGTACGCCGCCACCTTCACCGAGCGGTACGTGACGGCGCTGCCCGCGACCTGCCAGTCGTTGGGGCAGGTGGTCGCCGCGCTGGGCGTGGGGCGGCGGGCCCAGGGCGAGCTCTGGAGCCGCGCCACGAGCGACCTGGCCGACTTCGAGCAGGCCGCCTACGACGCGATGCGGGCCGCCGTGCCCGAGTCGGGCGAGGGTGCGACGTTCGCCCTGAGCCTGTTCGGGGCCGTCGCCGGGGCGCTGAGCGCGATCCCCACGCTCGGCGGCTCCGCGGTGCTGCTGGCCGCCATCAGCGGCACCGCGTCCGTGCTCGGCGACATCGAGCAGGACGACACCGCGCGCGAGGAGATCCCGCTCGGTGCCGGTGACCCCGAGGGGGTCTTCGCGAACATGACCGATGCGCTGAACCGGATGGACGACGTGATGCTGGCACAGGAGAAGGCGGTGCGCGGGCTGATGGAGGCCGCCTACGACTTCGCCCGCGGCGGTGCCTGCGACCTCAACCCGCCCGGGTTCGCGGGCGCCCCGCCGGGAAGCGTCCTCAGCCACGCCCAGGACGTCGTCGTCTCGCCCGAGGCGATCGCCAAGATCACCGAGCTGTGGCTGCCCTCCATCGCCGCCGACGCCCGCCAGGCGGCGGCGGGTCTGACGATCACCGCCTCCGACGGGTTCACCCGCTCCGGGGACATCGGGCTGGCGCCGCAGGGGGCGTGGCCGCAGTTCTCCGAGCTGCAGCAGGAGACGCGGCGTCTGCTCGGCCGTCTCTCCACCCAGCTGGAGGGGGCGGCCGACGCCCTGGCGGCGGCAGCGCGCACGATCGGCCTGGCCGACGACGCCGTCTCCGAGCGCTACCAGGGCATCGAGCGGCGGGTCGAGCACCGCAACATCAACGACGTCGACGCCGTCCCGCAGGTCTGAACCGCCCCCACTAGCCTGAGCGGGTGGACGTCGCGATCACCCTGCTGCAGCGCACGGTCGAGGCGGCCGAGGCCGAGCTGATCGCGCTGCGGCGCGACCTGCACGCCCATCCCGAGCTGGCCTGGGCCGAGGAGCGCACCACGGGGGTCGTGGCCGCGGAGCTGGAGCGCGCCGGTTGGCGGGTGGAGCGCGCCCCCACGAGCGGGCTGGTGGCCGAGCTCGGTGCGGTCGACGGTCCGGCGATCGCGCTGCGCGCCGACCTCGACGCCCTGCCGGTCACCGACACCACCGGCGGTCCCTGGGCCAGCACGGTCCCCGGGGTGGCCCACGCCTGCGGCCACGACGTCCACACCACGGCGCTGGTCGGTGCGGCCCGGGGCCTCGCCGCCGTGCACGCGGCCGGTCTGCTGCCCGGGCGGGTGCGCCTGCTCGCCCAGCCGGCCGAGGAGGTGATGCCCGGCGGTGCGGCGCAGTTCGTCGCCGACGGCCGGCTCGCGGACGTGGAGCGCATCTTCGCCCTCCACTGCGACCCCGGCGTCGACGTCGGTCGGGTCGGTCTGCGGGTGGGCCCGCTCACCAGCGCGGCCGACCGGCTCGAGGTGCGCCTCGAGGGAGCCGGCGGCCACACCTCCCGCCCCCATCTCACGGGTGATCTCACCTACGCCCTCGCCACCGTCGCCACGCAGCTGCCCGCGGTGCTGAGCCGTCGCCTGGACCCGCGCAGCGGGGTGAGCGTGGTGTGGGGGGTGCTGCAGGCCGGGAGCGCGGCCAACGTGATCCCCGGTCACGGTCGGCTGGCGGGCACGGTGCGGATCCTCGACGCCGAGGTCTGGGAGCGGTGCGAGCCGGTGGTGCGCGCGACGGTGCTCGACCTCGTGCGGCCCTACGGCGTGAGTGCCGCCGTCGACTACGTGCGCGGCGTGCCGCCGGTGGTCAACGACGCCGACTCCCACGACCTGCTGGTCCGCGCCGTGGGTGCCACGCTGGGCGAGGGCGCGGTGGTGCCGGTGCCGCAGAGCCTCGGCGGCGAGGACTTCGGCTGGTACCTCCAGCACGTTCCGGGCGCCATGTTCCGGCTCGGCACCCGTACGCCTGGCGGGGTCGTCTACGACCTCCACCAGGGCGACCTGCGGGTCGACGAGCAGGCGATCACGGTCGGTGCCCGGGTGCTGGGCGCCGCCGTGCTCGCCACGACTCAACCCTTGCGGTAGGGAAGGCCGACCGCGGCAGGGGCGCGGGAGCGGCCGACGAGGCCGGCCACGGCGAAGACCGTGACGACGTAGGGAAGCATGAGCATGAACTGGCTGGGCACCGGAGACCCGATCACCGACAGCACTCCTTGCAGGTTCGAGGCGAATCCGAACAGCAGTGCGGCCAGCGTGGCACGGACGGGGTCCCACTTGCCGAAGATCACCGCAGCCAGCGCGATGTACCCCGCCCCTCCCGTCATCTCGCGATTGAACTGGGACACCGAGACCAGGGTGTAGAAGGCACCGCCCATCCCCGCGATCGCGCCGGCGAGCAGCACGGTGCGGTACCGGGTGCGGAGCACGTCGATGCCCACGGTGTCGGCTGCCTTGGGGTGCTCACCCACCGCGCGCACCCGCAGACCCCACCGGGTGCGGTACAGCGCCCAGGTGACCAGCGCGACCGCGATGTAGAGCACGTACACCAGGGGGGTCTGCCGGAACAGGATGGGGCCGAGGAGGGGGATGTCGCCGAGGAGCGGGATGTCCCATTGCGAGAATCGCGGCGGCGTGTTGAGGTCGGCGGTGTTCGGCACGAGCAGCTGACCGAACAGGAAGCTGGTGACACCGATGATCAGGACGTTGAGCACCACGCCGACGATCACCTGGTCGACGAAGTAGGTGATGGCGAGGACCCCGAGTACCAGCGCGACGAGGGTGCCGGCCATCATGGCGCCGAGCACGCCCGCCCAGGCCGAGCCGGTCACCGATCCGACGACGGCCGCAGCGAAGGCCCCGGCCAGGAGTTGACCGTCGATGGCGATGTTGACCACGCCGGCCCGTTCGCCGAGGACACCGCCGAGGGCTCCGAAGACCAGCGGGACGGCCAGAGCGAGGGACCCCGCCAGCAGCCCGACCACGGGGAGCGAGCCTCCGGCGGCCGCCCACGACAGGAAGCCGACCAGCGCGATGATCGCGAAGACGCTCGGCAGCATCCGTGAGGTCCGTCGGCGTCGCATGACGTCGCTCCAGGCCAGCGCGCTGAGCAGACCCATCACGACGACCGCGACCAGGGCGGTCCCCTCGGCCGGGACCGTGATGTCCGGGAGTTCGACGAGGTCGGAGCGGCTGGCGAGGACGAAGGTCGTGTCCCCCGACTGCGAGCCCGCTGCCACTGCGGCGCCCAGACCCAGGGTGAGCAGCGTCAGCAGGATCGGCGTCTTGCGACTGACCACCGTGACGACCGCCGGTTCGAGCGCCACCGGCGTCGTGGGGATCTCGGGTTCCACCGGTTGTGCCGATGGCACGTGGGTACTCACGCGGCCTCCTTCGCGGGCAGACGGAACAGCGCCCGCACCAGCGGAGGTGCGGCGATGAAGAGCACGATCAGGGACTGGATGACCAGCACGATGTCCACCGGGATGCCCTCCGATGCCTGCATCGCGAAGCCACCCGCCTTGAAGGCGCCGAAGAGCAGGCCTGCGGCCAGGATCCCCCAGGGGCGTGAGCGACCGAGCAGCGCCACCGTGATGGCGTCGAAGCCGATCCCCGCGTCGAGGTCGACCGTCACGCCGCTGGTCACGGTGCCCAGCGCCTGGTTGGCCCCCGCGAGACCGACCAGGGCTCCGGCGATGAGCATCACCACCACGTAGGTGCGACCGACGTCGATGCCGGCGGCACGAGCGGCGTTCGGGTTCTCCCCGACGGCGCGGAACCGGTAGCCGAGCGCCGAGCGCTCCAGCAGCCACCACACCACGGCCACGGCGACCAGGGACAGCACGAAGCCGAGGTGGAGGTTGTACTGGTCGCCGGCGATCTTGGGCAGCTGGCCGTCGGCCGGGATCGGAAGCGACTTGGGGTTGAACGAGCCGGGCGCCTGCAGGAGCCCCTGGGTGGAGAGGGCGTAGAAGACGAGGTAGAAGCCGATGTAGTTCAACATGATCGTGACGATCACCTCGTGGGCGCCGGTGCGCGCCTTGAGCAGGCCGGCGATCCCCGCCCACAGCCCCCCGGCCGCCATCCCCGCCACCACCGAGGCGACCAGCAGCAGCGGACCGCCGAAGCCGGCGTTGATCGCCACGTACGCCGAGACGGCACCGCCGAGCAGCATCTGGCCGCGGCCGCCGATGTTGAACAGTCCGGCGCGGAAGGCCAGTCCGACGCCGAGTCCGGCGGCGATGAGGGGGCCGGCGAACTTCAGGGTCTCGAAGAGCGGACGGATGCCGGTCGCGACGTCGTCGGCGCGGGTGTTGTAGATCGAGCCGCGGAACAGGGCGGTGTAGGCACCCTCGATCGCCACCCGGGACTCGGCGAAGAAGTCGCCGGGGCGGGAGAAGAAGTAGCCCGCCGAGGCGCGGACGTCCTCGTCGGTGGCCATGATCATCAGCGAGCCCACGATCACCGCGAGCAGGACCGAGAGCACGGCGACCGTGGCGTTCCCGCTGGTGATGGAGCGCATCACCGTGTGCCACTGCGCGGCCCGGGGCGACGGTGCCACGTGTTCGTCCGGCTTCTCGGGGGTCTGGGTTCCGCTCATGCCGTCACCTCCGCGGGTCGCTCGCCGGTCATCATCAGTCCCAGAACCTCGCGCGGGGTGTCGGCAGGGACGATCCCCACGACCTGACCCCGGTAGAGCACCATGATGCGGTCGGCGAGTGCGACCACCTCGTCGAGCTCGGTGGAGACCACGACCACGGGGATCCCGCTGTCGCGCGCCGCCACGATCTGGGCGTGGATGAACTCGATGGATCCGACGTCCACGCCGCGCGTCGGCTGTGCGGCCACCAGCAGCCGCAGGTCGCGGGACAACTCGCGGGCGACCACGACCTTCTGCTGGTTCCCCCCCGACAGGTTGCCGGCGGGGGTGTCGATGCCGGGCGCGCGCACGTCGTACTCCACGAGCTTGTCCTGGGCGAAACGGCGCAACGCGGCGCGTGCGACCGATCCCCGCCGCACGAAGGGTCCGCCGTGGCTGCGGTCGAGCATCAGGTTCTCGGCGATGCTGAAGGAACCCACGAGCCCCTCGACCTGGCGATCCTCCGGGATGAAGCCCACGCCGGCGTCGAGGACCGCGCGGACGCTGCGTCCCACGAGTTCGGCGCCGGCGAGCCGGATCGAGCCCGTGACGTGGTGCTGCAGTCCGACGAGGGCCTCGGTGAGTTCGGTCTGGCCGTTCCCCTGCACACCGGCCACCGCGAGGATCTCTCCGCCCCGGACCTCGAAGTCGATGGCGTTGACGTGCACGAGGCCGCTGGCGTCGGTGACGGTGAGCCCTTGCACCTGCAGGCTGTGGTCCTGGTAGCGCGGTGCTTGTTTGTGCACGGTCAACTCGACGGGCCGGCCGACCATGAGCGCGGCGAGCTCGCTGTTGCTCGCGGCGGGGTCGGCCTCGCCGACGACCTTGCCGAGCCGGATGACGGTGATGCGGTCGGCGACGGCGCGCACCTCCCGCAGCTTGTGGGTGATGAAGACGATCGCGGTGCCGCTCTCACGCAGCTGTCGCATGATCGCCATGAGCTCGTCGGTCTCTTGTGGCGTCAGGACGGCTGTGGGTTCGTCGAAGACCAGGACCTTCGCCTCGCGCGAGAGGGCCTTGATGATCTCCACGCGCTGCTGCACCCCGACGGGAAGGTCCTCGACGACGGCGTCGGGGTCGAGGTGGAACCCGAAGCGCTCGGAGATCTCGCGGACGCGCGCTCGCGCGGCGTCGAGGTCGAGGGATCCGGCGACACCGGTCCGCTCGTCACCGAGCATCACGTTCTCCGCCACGGTGAAGACCGGGACGAGCATGAAGTGCTGGTGGACCATCCCGATACCGGCGGCGATGGCGTCTCCCGGGCCCGCGAAGTGCTGGACCTCGCCGTCGAGCAGGATCTCGCCCTCGTCGGCCTGGTAGAGGCCGAACAGGACGTTCATCAGCGTCGACTTGCCGGCGCCGTTCTCGCCGAGCAGACAGTGGATCTCACCGGGCTCGACGGTGAGGGAGATGTGGTCGTTGGCGACCAGGGTGCCGAAGCGCTTGGTGATGTCGCGCAGAGTGAGCTGCATTCCTGACCTTCGTGTGCACGGGGGTGAGGGTGGTGCGGGCGTCTCGCAGGTGAGGGAGGCCGACCCCCGGGGATCGGCCTCCCTCTCCGCGCTCGTGTCTGGTGCGTCACCACCGGCGGGTGACGTCCAGGGTCACTCGTCGAGGTAGGAGGTCACCGGGATCGAGCCGTCGACGATGCCGGCCGTGATGGTGTCGAGCTCGGCCTGCAGCTCGGGGTTCACCTTGGACTCGAAGTCGTGGAACGGGGCGATGCCGACACCGCCGTTCTCCAGGGTGCCGACGTACGGGGCCGGGTCGAAGGCGTCGTTGCCGGCCGCGAGCACGGCCTCGTAGGTCGAGACCTGCATGTTCTTCAGGATCGAGGTGAGCACGACGTCCTGGGTGTTGGGGTCGGTCTCGTAGAAGTCGGCGTCGACGCCGATGAGCGCCACGTCCTCGCCGGAGTCGGCGATCGCGGTGAGGGCGCCCTGGTAGATCGGGCCGCCGACCGGGAGGATCACGTCGACCCCCTGGTCGAGCAGCTGGGCCGCGGTGGTGGTCGCCGTCTGGTTGGCCTCGAAGCCTCCGGTGAAGGAGCCGTCCTCGCCGTCCCAGCCGATCACCTCGACCTCGGTGCCCTTCTCCGAGTTGTAGTACTCCACACCCTGCCGGAAGCCGTCCATGAACACGGTGACCGTGGGGAACGGCAGGCCGCCGTAGGTGCCGACCTTGCCCGTCGTGCTGTAGTCGGCCGCGGTGTAACCGGCGAGGAACGCCGCCTGGGCGGTGTTGTAGAGCAGCGGCTTGATGTTGGGCTGATCTGCCTGGCCGTCGAAGGTCTGACCGTCCTCGCCGCCGTCAGCGGCGTCGTCGATCAGGACGTACTCGATGTCGGGGTTGGCAGCGGCGGACTCCTTGGTGGCCGCGGCGAGGGCGAAGCCGACGGTGACGATGACGTCGCAGCCCTCGGAGACGAGGCTCTCCAGGTTCGGGCCGTAGTCGTTCTCGCTGTTGGACTCCACGGCGGTGAACTCGGCGCCGAGTTCGTCCGCTGCCTGCTCGACCCCCTGGTAGCTGAGCTGGTTGAACGACTTGTCGTCGAAACCGCCGGCGTCGGAGACGATGCAGGGCAGGAAGTCGGTGGTGGGAGCCGCGTCGGTGGAGGCGTCGGTGTCCTCGCTGCTGTCCGAGGTGCTGGTGTCCGTACCCGACTCGGACGGGGCCTCGCCGCAGGCGGCGAAGGTGGTGGTCACGGCGAGGGCGGCGATGCCGCCGACGAGTGCCTTGCGGATCTTCACGACAGAGTCCTCCATGCAGGAATCGAGGCCCGCTCCGTGGGGGGCCAGAGGGGCGACACGCTACCTGTCCACCGGTCCCCTGGGGAGCACGGGAGGTCACGAAGTTCGTAACGTTTACCGAGTCGGAACCTTCCGACGCGAGATGCTGCGGTCACCACCTCCATCGGGGGGAGGTGCCGCACCCGGTCCGCGCCGCGGAGCCGGCACACCGAAGCGATGGCGAGGTTCGACCGATGACGGATTCCCCTGGCTCCACGGCTGCGATCTGGAACGAGCTGCGGGAGACCGCCGAGCGCTCCCGACTGGCCGCCTACGCCCCGTACTCCGACTTCCTCGTCGGCGCGGCCGCCGAGGTGGACGACGGGCGCATCGTGGCGGGGTGCAACGTCGAGAACGCCGGGTACGGCGTCACCCTGTGTGCCGAGTGCGGCCTGGTCGGGCAGCTGCACCTCAGCGGTGGCGGCCGGCTGCGACGGTTCGTGTGCGTGGGGGCGCCGCGCGGCGAGGAGCCGCGGTTGGTGATGCCGTGCGGACGCTGCCGGCAGCTGCTGTGGGAGAACGGCGGTGCCGAACTGCGGCTGCTCACCCCGAGCGGGGAGCGTGGGATGCAGGAGGTGCTGCCCGATGCCTTCGGTCCCGACGACCTGGCGTGACCTGTCGGACCCGGCCCTGAGCGCCGATCCGTATCCGGCGCTGGCCGCGGACCGCGCCCGGGGGGCCGTGCTGCGGCACGAGCCGTCGGGGGCGTGGTGGGTGCTGGGGCATGCGGCGGTCACGACGGCACAGCGCGACCGTCGGCTCGGTCGGGTGTGGCGCGACCGCGAGCCGCGGGAGCTGCTCGAACCCTTCAACCTGCTGCACCGGCACCAGATGATGGAGAACGAGCCGCCGGAGCACACCCGGCTGCGGCGTCCGGTCGCCGGGGCGTTCGCCCGGGGTCACGTCGAGCGGCTGCGCCCTCGGGTGCGCGAGCTGGCCACGGGGCTGCTCGATGCGGTGGCCGGCGAGGACTTCGACCTCGTGCACGACTACGCCGAGCCGCTGCCGGTGCTGGTGATCGCCGAACTGCTCGGCGTGCCGAGCACCCACGCCGACGACCTGCGCCTCTGGTCGCAGGCGATCGTGCGGATGTACGAGCCCGGTTCCGGTGATCCCGACGGTCCCGTGGTCCGCGCGGCCGTCGCCGCCGCCACCGACTTCGCTGACCTGGTGGCCGACCTCGCCGACGAGCGGCGCCGTCGTCCTGCCGAGGACCTGATCACCGATCTGGTCGCCACGCAGCTGAGTCGCGAGGAGGTGGTCGCGGCGGTCGTGCTGCTCCTCAACGCCGGTCACGAGGCGAGCGTGAACGTGTTCGGCAACGGCGCGGTCGCGATGCTGCGCGCCGGCCTGCGGCCCGGTGACGACGTGCCGGCCTGCGTGGAGGAGATGCTGCGCTTCGACGCCGCGCTGCAGCTCTTCGAGCGCACCGCCCTGGCCGACCTCGAGATCGCGGGGGTGCCGGTGACCGAGGGCGAGCGCGTCGCCCTGCTGCTGGGCGCCGCCAACCGTGATCCCGCGGTGTTCGAGGAGCCCGACCGCTTCGACGTCGCCCGCGCCGTGAACCCGCATGTCGCCTTCGGTGTGGGCGTGCACTTCTGCCTCGGGGCCCCGCTGGCCCGCATGGAGCTCGCCGAGGCCGTCGGACTGCTCTGGCAGCGGTTCCCGGACCTCGCGCTCGCCGGCGAGCCGGTCTCGCGGGGCACCTTCGTGCTGCGCGGCCACTCCTCGGTGCCCGTCACGGCGCAGCCGTCCTGAGGCCAGCACGACGGGGCGGCACCCGGGGTGGGTGTCGCCTGTCGGTGCTGCTCGCGCGTGCCGGGGGTCGGTCAGTCGAGTGGGGCGGTGCCGGTGGGGCTCGGAGGTAGCGGCTGCCGGAGGGGAGGGTCCAGAGGTACGACCTGCCCTCGGGAGTGGGGGTCGGTTCGTAGGTCCAGCCGTGGTGGGTCTTGAGCCGGTGGTGGCGTCGGCAGAGCGTGGCGAGGTTCGCGGTCGAGGTCGGGCCGCCGCGGGAGGGGTGGGCGTGGTCGAAGGGGTGGATGTGGTCGAGGTCCGCCCCGCGCGCTGAGTGCGTGCAGTACGGGGCGACGCGTGCGAATGCACAGTCCCGCGCAGGTCGTCGGGCTGGGGGTCCCACCCGACTCGACCCGTACCCGACCTGCGACGGCAGGTCCCACGGCTCCCTCATCGCCAGCGCCTCTCGTCACCGGAGCGACCAGGAGCAGGCGGCACCGCCGACCATCGGCCGAAGGCGGGCGCCCGACACGCACCCGACCGGCGACGGCAGGTCCCCACGGGCCCCTCGTCGCCAGCGCCTCTCGTCACGGCGAGCGACCACGAGCAGGCGGCACCGCGTACCGCCGGCCTGCCGTGGGTCACCGCCTCTCCGTCGTCACCTGCGGAACGTGCAGACAGCGCCCTGGACCGCACGGCCGGCGCCTGCACGTTCCGCAGGTGACGACGGCCACCCAGCAGCAGCCGGCACCGTCCCCCACGGCCTCTCGTCGGGACGAGCAACCACGATCGGAGGGCAGCGCCGGGAGTGCGGCTCGACCGTCACCGTCGGCCGATCCCGGTCCCCGCGACGATAGGGTCGGGCGCATGAACGATGCGGTGCCCTCGAACGCCCACGACGCGGTGGAGGTCATCCTCGCCAAGCGCGACGGGGGAGTGCTGAGCGACAGCCAGATCGACTGGGTCATCGACGCCTACACCCGGGGTGCGGTGGCCGAGGAGCAGATGTCGGCGCTGGCGATGGCGATCCTGCTCAACGGCATGGAGCGCCGCGAGATCGCCCGGTGGACCGCGGCGATGATCGCCTCGGGGGAGCGGATGGACTTCTCCTCGCTGAGCCGGCCGACCGCCGACAAGCACTCCACCGGGGGCGTGGGCGACAAGATCACGCTGCCGCTCGCGCCGCTGGTCGCGGCGTGCGGGGTGGCGGTGCCGCAGCTGTCGGGGCGCGGGCTGGGCCACACCGGCGGCACCCTCGACAAGCTCGAGTCGATCCCCGGCTGGCGGGCCTCCCTCAGCAACGCCGAGATGCTCGCCCAGCTTGACGACGTCGGCGCCGTCATCTGCGCCGCCGGCGACGGCCTCGCCCCGGCGGACAAGAAGCTCTACGCGCTGCGCGACGTCACCGGCACCGTGGAGGCGATCCCGCTGATCGCGTCCTCGATCATGAGCAAGAAGATCGCCGAGGGCACCGGCGCGCTCGTGCTCGACGTGAAGGTCGGCACGGGGGCGTTCATGAAGGACCTCGACCGGGCCCGGGAGCTGGCGGCCACGATGGTCGACCTCGGCACCGACGCCGGCGTGCGCACCGTCGCCCTGCTCACCGACATGTCCACCCCGCTGGGCCTCACCGCGGGCAACGCGCTGGAGGTCGCGGAGTCGGTGGAGGTGTTGGCGGGCGGCGGCCCGGCCGACGTCGTCGAGCTGACCCTGGCCCTGGCCCGCGAGATGCTCCGTGCCGCCGGGGTGGACGACGTCGACCCCGCCGACCGCCTCGCCGACGGCACGGCGATGGATGCCTGGCGCCGCATGATCCGCGCCCAGGGCGGCGACCCCGAGGCGGCGCTGCCCGTCGCGCGCGAGCAGCACGTCGTGACCGCACCCGCCGACGGTGAGCTGGTGCGGCTGGACGCGATGGCCGTCGGTCTCGCCGCGTGGCGCCTCGGCGCCGGCCGGGCCCGCAAGGAGGACGCGGTGCAGGCGGGCGCCGGCGTGCAGTGGCACGTGCGCCCCGGTGACGCCGTCACCGCCGGAGCGCCGCTGCTGACCCTCCACACCGACGAGCCCGCCCGGTTCGAGCGGGCCCTGGCCGCGCTCGAGGGCGGGTGGGAGATCGGCGCGGTCGGCACGACGCCGACCGCACCCCTGCTGATCGACCGGATCGCGGCCGACTGACCCTCAGCCCTCGAGGAGCAGGACGACCGACTCGGCCACGCAGGCCGGCTTCGCCACGCCCTCGATCTCGATGATGTGGCTCAGCGTCACCTGCTTGCCGGTGGGCAGGTCGTCGCAGGCGGTGAGGGTGACGGTGACGCGGATGCGCTTGCCGACGTGCACCGGGTGCGGGAAGCGGGCCTTGTTCAGCCCGTAGTTCAGCTTCGCGCCCGGGGTGTCGAAGCTGAACACCGAGGAACCGAGGAACGGGATCAGCGACAGCGTGAGGTAGCCGTGCGCGATGGTGCCGCCGAAGGGGCCGGCGGCCGAGCGCTCGACGTCGACGTGGATCCACTGGTGGTCACCGGTGGCGTCGGCGAAGGTGTCCACCCGCGCCTGGTCGATCTCGAGCCACTCGCTGGTGCCGAGCTCGGTGCCGACCGCGGCGGCGACGTCGTCGAGGCTGGTGAAGGTGCGCATCGGTGGATCCTCCTGGGGGCATGCCGGTTCGTGGTCATCGGGCACCGCCGGGGTGCTTGGATGAGTCGCATGGAACCTACACGCGAGACCGTCGCCGCCGCCCCGAAGGTCCTGCTGCACGACCACCTCGACGGCGGGGTGCGACCGCAGACGGTCCTCGAGCTCGCCGAGGAGGTCGGCCACACGCTCCCGGCCGGCTGCGACGACGCCACGACCCTCGGCGCCTGGTTCCGCGACGCGGCCGACTCCGGCTCGCTGGAGCGCTACCTGGAGACCTTCGCGCACACGGTGGGCGTGATGCAGACCCGTGAGGCGATCGAGCGGGTGGCCCGCGAGTGCGCGCTCGACCTCGCCGCCGACGGCGTGGTGTACGCGGAGGTGCGCTACGCCCCCGAGCTGCACGTCGAGCGGGGCCTGGGCCTCGACGACGTCGTGGCGGCCGTGGCGGCCGGTTTCGCCGACGGCATGGCCGAGGCGGCCGCGCAGGGACGGCCGATCCGGGTGCGGCAGCTGCTCACCGCGATGCGCCACCAGGCGCGCTCGCGCGAGATCGCCGAGCTCGCGATCGCCTGGCGCGACCGCGAGGTGGCCGGCTTCGACATCGCGGGCGCGGAGGCCGGATACCCCCCCACCCGCCACCTCGACGCCTTCGAGTACCTCCAGCGCGAGAACGCTCACTTCACCATCCACGCCGGGGAGGGCTTCGGCCTGCCCTCGATCTGGGAGGCGATCCAGTGGTGCGGCGCCGACCGGCTCGGTCACGGGGTGCGCATCGTCGACGACATCACGGTGCACGACGACGGCGAGGTGATCCTGGGCCGGCTCGCGCAGTACGTGCGCGACAGCCGGATCCCCTTGGAGATGTGCCCGACGTCGAACCTGCAGACCGGGGCGGCGGCGTCGCTGGCCGAGCACCCGATCGGACTGCTCACCCGGCTGCGGTTCCGCGTCACGGTCAACACCGACAACCGGCTGATGAGCGGCACCTCGATGACGCACGAGATGCAGCAGCTGGTCGAGACCTTCGGCTACGGGGTGGCGGACCTGCGCTGGTTCACGATCAACGCGATGAAGTCGGCGTTCCTGCCCTTCGACGAGCGCCTGGCCCTCATCGAGGAGGTCATCAAGCCGGGCTACGCCGCGCTCTCGGCGCCCTGAGCCGCGAGCAGCTGCGCGATCCGGGCGCGCGCCTGCTCGTTGTCGACGGCATGACAGCCCTGCGCCACGGCGTGGGCGACCACGCGGCGCTGGGCGCGCATGAGGGCCAACCCACGGCGCACCAGCACCACGGGCGGCTTGCGCCGCTCGCGCAGGTCGCGGGTGAGGCGGCGCCAGAACGTCACGACGGGCGCCTGGCGCAGGCACAGCGCGTCGGCGAGCAGGCCCTCGGCGCGCAGCAGCGGCACGATCTCGGCGGCGAAGATGCCCTCGGCGACGAACAGTGCGGCGCCGTCGAGGTCGAACTCGCGCAGCCCGGTGCGGCCGTCGTGGGCGATGTCGTAGACCGGCACCTGCGCCCGGCCGCGCCGGCACAGCGCCCGCACCGCCTCGACCGCCTCGTCCTGCCACCACGACGCGGGGTCGTCCCAGTCGATGATCCCGGCGTTGGGGCCCGAGGCGATCCGCGGCATCCCGGGGTCGCCCGCGGACTTGTAGAAGTCGTCCAGGCGCAGCACCGCCAGTCCGGTGCGCTCGGCGAGCCGCGACTTGCCCGAGCCCGACGGACCGGCCAGCACGACCACCCGGGCGCCGCCCTCACGGGGCCCGGCCTCCTGCGCCACGCTCAGACCCCGCGGGGGTGCCAGACGGTCTTGGTCTCCAGGAACGCCGTCATGGCCGCCAGGCCGGGGTCGGCGGTCCAGTCCGGCTCGGCGGCCGGCGCGCGGCGCACCCGGGCGAGGTTCTCGGCCGCGGCGGCCTCCAGGTCGCGCGCGAGGTCGGCGCCGCCCTCCAGTCCGGCGCACCCGGCGAGATCGACGGCGTCGACGTCGCGGTGGGCGGCCAGCCAGGGCCCCAGCGTGGTGGTGTCGCCGGTGAGGATGTTCACCACCCCGCCGGGCACGTCGGAGGTGGCGAGCACCTCGGCCAGCTCGACGGCGGGCACGGGGCGGGCGTAGGAGGAGACCACGACCGCGGTGTTGCCCGACACGATCACCGGGGCCAGGGTCGAGACCAGGCCGAGCAGCGAGGAGGCCTGCGGTGCCAGGACCGCCACGACGCCGGTGGGCTCGGGGGTGGAGACGTTGAGGAAGGGCCCCGCCACGGGGTTGGCGTTGCCGAGCACCTGGGCCAGCTTGTCGGCCCAGCCGGCGTACCAGACCAGGCGGTCGACGCTGGCGTCGACGACCGCCTGCGCCGCGGCGTCGTCGAGACCCTCGGCGGCGACGACGGCGGCCACGAACTGCGCGCGCCGCGCCTCGAGCACCTCCGCGATCCGATACACCACCTGGCCGCGGTTGTAGGCGGTGCGGGTCGACCAGCCGCCGAAGGCCGCGCGGGCGGCGGTGACGGCGTCGCGGGCGTCCTTGCGGGAGGCGAGGGCGGCGTTGGCCACGAAGGTCCCCTCAGCGTCGGTGACGGCGTAGGTGTGTCCGGACTCGGAGCGCGGGAACGCGCCGCCGACGTAGAGCTTGTAGGTCTTGCGGACGTCGAGTCGCATCACGCACCGCCTCGCAGGTAGGCCGCCAGTCCGTGCCGGCCGCCCTCGCGGCCGTAGCCGGACTCCTGGTAGCCGCCGAAGGGACTGGTGGGATCGAACTGGTTGAAGGTGTTGGCCCAGACCACGCCGGCGCGCAGCTTGCCGGCGAGGTCGAGGATCCGCGAGCCCTTCTCGGTCCAGATGCCCGCGGAGAGGCCGTAGCGGGTGTTGTTGGCCTTCTCGACCGCCTCGGCCGGGGTGCGGAAGGTCTGCACCGAGAGCACGGGCCCGAAGATCTCCTCCCGCGCGATCCGGTGGCTGGCCGTGACGCCGGTGAACAGCGTGGGCGCGAACCAGAAGCCGCGCTCGGGCAGCTCGCACGGCGTGGACCAGCGGCTGGCCCCCTCGGCCTCCCCGCTCTCGGCGAGCTCGGTGATCCGGGCCAGCTGGGCGGCGGAGTTGATGGCGCCCACGTCGGTGTTCTTGTCCAGCGGGTCGCCCACGCGCAGGGTGGCCATCCGGCGCTGCAGCCGGTGCAGGAACTCCTCGGCGAAGGACTCCTGCAGCAGCAGCCGCGAGCCGGCGCAGCAGACGTGGCCCTGGTTGAAGAAGATCCCGTTCACCACGCCCTCGACGGCCTGGTCGATCGGCGCGTCGTCGAAGACGATGTTGGCCGCCTTGCCGCCCAGCTCGAGGGTGACCCGCTTGTCGGTGCCGGCGACGGCCCGCGCGATCTGCCGCCCGACCTCGGTGGAGCCGGTGAAGGCGACCTTGTCGACGCCGGGGTGGGCCACGAGCGCCGCACCGACCTGGCCGGCGCCGGTGAGGATGTTGACCACCCCGGGCGGCAGCTCGGCCTGCTGGCAGACCTCGGCGAACAGCAGGGCGGTGAGCGGCGTGGTCTCGGCGGGCTTGAGCACCACCGTGTTGCCGCAGGCCAGCGCCGGCGCGACCTTCCAGGCCAGCATCAGCAGCGGGAAGTTCCACGGGATCACCTGGCCGGCGACGCCGAGCGGGGTGGTGCCGTAGCCGGCGTGCTCGAGCTTGTCGGCCCACCCGGCGTAGTAGAAGAAGTGCGCGGCGACGGTCGGGACGTCGACGTCGCGCGACTCCTTGATCGGCTTGCCGTTGTCGAGGGTCTCGAGCACCGCGAACTCGCGCGCACGCTCCTGCAGCAGCCGGGCGATGCGGAAGAGGTACTTGGCGCGCTCGCGGCCGGGCATCGGACCCCAGACCTGCTCCTGCGCGCGCCGGGCGGCGGCGACCGCGCGATCGACGTCGGCCGCCGAGGCGGCGGCGACGTGGGCCAGCACCTCCTCGGTGGCGGGGTTGATCGTGGCGAACGCCTCGCCGCCACCGGGGCCGAAGGCGCCGTCGACGAAGAGCCCGTACTCCTCCTGCAGCGAGACGATGCCGGTGGATTCGGGGGCGGGGGCGTACTCGAACGGCGAGCCGGGCATGCGGTGTGGGTGTCCTTCGGGTCCGGGGGTCAGTCGAGCGTGACGTCGTCGGCGCCGGCGTAGCGGCCGGTGGTGAGCTTCTGCCGCTGGCGCAGCAGGTCGTTGAGCAGGGTCGAGGCGCCGAACCGGAACAGGTCGGGGTCGAGCCAGTCGGGGCCCGCGACCTCCTGCACCGTGACGAGGTACTTCAGCGCGTCCTTGGCGGTGCGGATGCCGCCCGCGGGCTTGACCCCGACCGTGCGCCCGGTGGCCTCGCGCCAGTCCCGCACCGCCTCGAGCATGATCAGCGTGACCGGCAGGGTCGCCGCCGGCTGCACCTTGCCGGTGGAGGTCTTGATGACGTCGGCGCCGGCGAGCATCGCCAGCCAGCTCGCGCGGCGGACGTTGTCGTAGGTCTGCAGCTCGCCGGTCTCGAGGATGACCTTGAGGTGGGCGGCACCGCAGGCCTGCTTGGTGGCCACGACGTCGTCGAAGACCTGCAGGTAGCGGCCGGCGAGGAACGCGCCGCGGTCGATCACCATGTCGATCTCGTCGGCGCCGGCCGCGACGGCGTCGCGGGTGTCGAGCAGGCGCACCTCGCGGCTGGCCCGGCCGCTGGGGAACGCGGTGGCCACCGAGGCGACCTTCACCCCGCTGGAGCCGAGGGCCTGCTTGGCGGTGGCCACGAGGTCGGGGTAGACGCAGACGGCGGCGACGGCCGGGCAGGTCGGGTCGAGCGGGTCGGGACGCTGGGCCTTCGCCGCCAGGGCGCGCACCTTGCCGGGGGTGTCCTGGCCCTCCAGGGTGGTGAGGTCGACCATGCGGATCGCGAGGTCGAGGGCGTGCGCCTTGGCGCCGGCCTTGATCGAGCGGGTGCCGAGCGCCGCGGCCCGGGCGTCGGCGCCGACGCGGTCCACCCCCGGGAGGCCGTGCAGGAACCGGCGCAGCGAGGCGTCGCTGGCGGTCGCCTCGGCGACGTCGGGGGTCGTGGTGAGGACCAGGTCGGACCGGGGGGTGGGCATTGCCTCAGCATAGGCTTGCCTGCATGGCCCCCGACAACCCAGCGGACGTCCCCGGGGTGCCCACCCTGACCCTGCGTTCCACCGGCGGGGTCGTGCTCGGCACCCTCGGTGCGATCGGCGGCGCGATCGGTGCGGTGAGCTCCCTGGTGGCCGGCGACGCCCCGTCCTGGGCCGGCGCCTGGGGCCTGCTGCTGCTCGCCGTCGTGAGCCTGGCGGTGCTGGTGCGACCCCGGCTGGTGGCCGGCCCGGACCGGCTCACCCTGGTTGGCACCGTGCGCACGGTCACCCTGCCCTGGGAGGCGGTGGAGAGCGTGGTCGTGCGGCAGGTGGTCGTGGTGCGCGCGGGGGATCGGCGCTACACCAGCCCCGCCGTCTCCCGCAGCCGCCGGCAGCTGCACCGCGACGACCGTGCGGCACGGTCGGGCGGCTCCGGGGCGGCCCCCGCCGACGACCTCACGCGGCTCGGCACGGCCGAGCTCACCGAGCACACCCTGGCCGCCCGGGCCCGCGACGCGCGCGACCGGGCCGGCCTGCGGCGGGGCGACGACGTCGTCGGGGCCGGGTTCGCGCCGGTGCGCACGACGCTGGACCCGGCCTGGGTGGCCGCGCTCGCCGTGCCCGCCGTGGGGTTCGTGCTCGCGCTCCTGGTCTGAGCGCCGACGGCCTTCGGGATCAGAGACCCAGCACCTCGCGCACGTCGGCGGCGAGCGCGGCCAGGGTGGCCGTCGCGCTCGTGCGGGCCTCGGTGAGACCGTGCTCGCCGGGTGCGACCGGCTGGACCGCCTCGAGGTAGCACTTCAGCTTGGGCTCGGTCCCGCTGGGGCGCACGATCACCCGGGCGCCGCCGGCGAGGTGGTAGCGCAGCCCGTCGGTGGGCGGGAGCCCGCCCACGCCGTCGCGCAGATCCTCGGCGCGCTCGACGGCGAGACCGCCCAGCGCCGCCGGCGGTGCGGCGCGCAGCCGCTCCATGGCGGCGCCGATCAGCCCGAGGTCGCTCACGCGCACCGAGACCTGGTCGGTGGCGTGCACGCCGTGGGTGCGGGCGAGGTCGTCGAGCAGGTCCAGCAGCGTGCGGCCCTGCGCCTTGAGCGCCGCGGCCAGCTCGCAGACCAGCAGCACGGCCGAGACGCCGTCCTTGTCGCGCACGTGCTCGGGGTCGACGCAGTAGCCCAGCGCCTCCTCGTAGCCGAACGCCAGACCCTCGAGCCGCCCGATCCACTTGAAGCCGGTGAGGGTCTCGACGTGCGGCTGGCCGGCGGCGCGGGCGATCGCCCCCAGCTGGGAGGAGGAGACGATCGAGGTGGCCAGGATCCCGCGACGCCCCGTGGCGAGCAGGTGGTGGGCCAGCAGCACCCCGACCTCGTCACCGCGCAGCATCCGCCAGCCCGCGTCCGGCACCGGGACGGCGACGGCGCAGCGGTCGGCGTCGGGGTCGTTGGCCACCGCGAGGTCGGCGTCGTGGGCGGCCGCGAGAGCGAGCGCGAGGTCCATCGCCCCCGGCTCCTCGGGGTTCGGGAAGGCGACCGTCGGGAAGTCGGGATCGGGCTCGTCCTGCTCGGGCACGGTGATCGGCGGCTCGAAGCCGGCGGTCTCGAGCACGGCGTGCACGCTGGTGGAGCCCACGCCGTGCATCGCGGTGTAGACGACGGTCAGGTCGCGCGCACCGTCGCCCACCAGACCGGCCACGGTGTCGAGGTAGCGGTCCACGAGGTCCTCCCCGACCGGCTCGCCGGCGTCGCCGCGCGGCACCTCGCGCAGGTCGCCGACCGCGGCGATGCGCGCCGCGATGTCGGCGTCGGCCGGCGGCACGATCTGGCTGCCGTCACCGAGGTAGACCTTGTAGCCGTTGTCCTGCGGCGGGTTGTGGCTCGCCGTCACCATCACCCCTGCGCTGGCCCCCAGCTCGCGCACGGCGTAGGCCAGCACGGGCGTCGGCAGCGGCCGCGGCAGCACGAGCGCGCGCAGGCCCGCGCCCGTCACGATCTCGGCGGTGTCGCGGGCGAAGTCGGCGGAGCGGTGGCGGGCGTCGTAGCCGATCACCACCGGCCCCGGGGCGTGGGTGCCGGCGTGGTCGAGCAGGTAGCGGGCCAGTCCGGCCGCCGCGCGCC
>NZ_CAXQZB010000060.1:0-37666 GCF_964228225.1 Nocardioides sp. | reverse complement strand
CGGGGCGGGCGTCTCGTGACGCTCGCTGGCGCTCGCTCCGCGCCGACCGTGGGTGGTGGCGGTCGTCGAGGAGGCGGCACGGCGCTGTCGCCAGACTCGGTGAGGTGGTGTCGGGGGCGGGCGTCTCGTGACGACCGTGGGTGGTGACGGTCGTCGAGGAGGCGCGCCAGCGCCGTCACGAGACGCGGCGAGGTGAGAGTCGGTATCGGTGGACGGTGGTGTGTCGGTGCGGGCGTCTCGTGACGCTCGCTTCGCTCGCTCCTCGACGAACTTGGGGAGTCGCGCTTCAGGTGGGTCGATGTCGTTCGCGGTGGTGCTTCGGACATCGTGGCTTGCCGGTGAGGTCGGTGCCGCCGCCGGATTCCCAGGGTGGGTCGTGGTCGATCTCGCAGTGGCTGGCGGGGACGTCGCATCCGGGTTCCACGCACGCGGGGTGCAGGGTGGCGATCGCCAGGCGTTGGGCCTTGGTGTGGAACCGGCGGGTCCGGCCCCAGTCGAGGACCATGCCGGTGCCGTCGAGGACGGCGGGGATGATGCCGGCCTTGGCGGCGAGGCGTCGGGCGGCGGTGGCGGAGACCCTCTCCCCGGTGTCGAGCAACCCGGCCTGCTCCAGTTGGCCGGTGAGGTTCTCGATGGTCATCGTGACGACCACGGTGGCGCCGCAGCCGGCGCGGTCAGGAAGTCCGAGTCGGTGATGCGCTCCAGCAGGTCGCAGAACGCCTGGCCCCACCGTGCCGGGGTCGTGATGGTCGGGTCGTAGGACCCGGCACCATTCGCCGCCCGCTTGGCCTTCGGGGCCCCGATCGAGATAAACATCTTGCGCAGCATGGCGCCGTGCAGCACGGGGACCCTGAACCAGCCCTCCATCGTGCCGTCGTCGTGCTCGACCATCGAGAACCGGACCCGCTGCGCCGCCCGTGCTTCCTGACGCTCCAACGCCGCCGACTCCCGCGCATCCGCGGCCACTGGGTCCAGGACCTCCCAGATCCGGCGTCCGAGGACCCGCAGGTCTTTCGCGTGGTGTGCCTCGGCCTGCTCCAGCAGGTACGTCGAGGCCCGGTCGTGATCCTCCTCCGGTACGTCGGCGATCGCGTCGACGATCACCTTCGCCTGCCCGGGGTTGATGTCGGCGCTCGCGAGTGCCGAGGCGACGTCGGGACGCGCCTCCAGCGCGACGGCTTCCCGCAGCACAGCCCGCCCCTGCGCGACCGTGGTCCGCGTCGCCCGGGCGTGCCACACCGCCACCGACTCCTGATGCGCGCCGATCTCCTCGGCATGCACCAGCAGCCGCGCCTTCAACGCCGCCGCCCGGGCTTCGACCCGCGCGAGCTCCAGCAGCGCCTCCCGCGTGTCCTCGACACCCGCCGACCACACCGGCGCAGCCAGGGCGTGGGCCAGCGCGTCGTCGGCGACCCGCGCTCAGTCCCGCACCCCACCCGCGCCCATCTTCATGTGACCATTCGACACGGGACCACCGACAGTTCCGAACATGGACGGCGGGACCTGTGGAGGACGCCGCCGCGTGCTCGACGGTGGAGGATCGCGGTGCCATGCTCGGACCTGTGACGACCGGGGCAGGCGTGGCCGAGGTGGTGATCTACGCCGTGGATCTCGCGCGACTGCGCGACTTCTACCGGGCGGTGCTCGGTCTCGACGTGCAGGAGGTGGGCGAGGGCTTCGTGACCCTCGGTCCGCCCGACGGCGCGCTCAGCATCGTGGCCATGCCGGCCGGGATCGCCGCCGAGCTGGCGCGTCGTCCGGTCGTGCCGATCACCGACGCCGCGATCAAGCCGGTGCTCCTGGTCGCCTCACTCGACGTCGCGCTCGACGCCGTCGGTGCCCACGGCGGTCAGCCCGCCGAGGGCGCGACGACCTGGACCTACCTCGGTCGTCGGCGCCAGGACGTCGTGGACCCCGACGGCAACGTCGTGCAGCTCGCCGAGCGCGCGTGAGCCTCAGCCTCGCAGCAGCCCCTTCGCGACGTGGGTGACCTGCACCTCGTTGGAACCGGCGTAGATCATCAGCGACTTCGCGTCACGGGCGAGCTGCTCGACCCGGTACTCGGCCATGTAGCCGTTGCCGCCGAAGAGCTGCACGGCCTCCATCGCCACCTCGCAGGCGGCGCGGGAGGAGTAGAGCTTCATCGCCGAGGCTTCGGCGATGCTCAGTGTGACGCCGCTGCGCCGCGACTCGATGGCCCGGAACACCATGTTCTCGACGTTGAGCCGGGCGACCTCCATCTCGGCCAGCTTCAGCTGGATCAGCTGGAACTCCCCGATCGGGCGGCCCCACAGCTCGCGGGTGCGGGCGTAGTCCAGGCACAGCCTCAGGCACTCCTCGATGACGCCGAGGGCGAGGGTGGCGATGCCGACGCGTTCGACGACGAAGTTCGAGCGGGCCGACTCGCGGCCGTCCGAGCCGGAGCCCACGAGCAGCCGGCTGCGGTCGAGTCGCACGTCGTCGAAGAACAGCTCGCCGGTGGGGGAGGAGGCGATGCCCATCTTCTTGAAGGGCTTGCCCTGGGTGAGCCCGGGCATGCCGGCGTCGAGGACGAAGGTCATCACCGGCTGCTCGCGGCGCGGCACACCGCTGCCGTCGTCGAGCTTGGCGTAGACGACGATCGTGTCGGCGTAGGGGCCGTTGGTGATGAACGTCTTCTGGCCCGACAGCACCCAGCCGTCGCCGTCGGGTCGCACGGTGGTGCGCATGCCGCCGAAGGCGTCGGAGCCGGAGTCGGGCTCGGTGATCGCCCAGGCGCCGACCGTGTCCAGGGTGAGCAGGTCGCGCGCCCAGCGGCGCCGCTGCTCGAGCGTGCCGCGGGCGTTGATCGTGCCGGCCGCCAGCCCCATCGACACGCCCAGGGCGCTGCTCAGGCCCATCGCGACCTTGGCCAGCTCGATGTTGACGATGCTCGCCATCGCCAGGTCCCAGCCGCCCCCGGAACCGCCCGAGCCGCCGTCCCGCGGCTCCCGCGGCTCGCCGGACTCCAGCGCGGCGACCTGCCGGTCGAAGGCCTCCGCGGCCATCTCGCCGATCCCGAACGCGGCGTAGAGGCGGCGCAGCACGTCGTAGGGCGGCAGGCCGTGGTGCTCGAGGTCGTCCTGCAGCGGGCGGACCTCCTTGTCGACGAAGTCGCGCACCATCGCGCGCACCGCCAGCTCGTCCTCGCTCCAGCCGATCACCGTCCGCCTCCTCCGCCCCGTGGCCATGCCGGGGCGACGTCGGGCCGCGCGGCCGGGGGTGGCGAATCTATAGGGTGATCGCCATGCCGAGCCCGAAGCGCGTCGACGTCGAGGACTTCTTCGCCTCCGCCCCCGAGGCGGGTCAGACGCACCTGCTCACCCTGCGTCGCCTCAGCCTCGAGGCGCTGGCCGCCACCGGCCGCGACGATGTCGAGGAGAAGCTGGCCTGGAACAACCCCGCGTACCACCTCGGCGGGGTGCGGCTGTGGATGCTGCAGGCGTTCAAGGCCCACTGCTCGCTGCGCTTCCCGACCCACCAGTTCGCCGCCCACCGCGCCGAGGTCGAGGCCGCCGGCTACGAGGCCGGCGAGGGCTTCCTCAAGCTGCCCTACGACCGCCCGGTGCCCGAGGACCTGGCCGCCGCGCTCATCGCGCACCGGCTGGAGGAGTTCGGCCGTACCGGGTCCACCTGGAACGGCTGACCCGGCCGACCTGCTCGACCCGGCCGATCCGGGTGGCGCGTGTGGCAGGGTGGGCCGATGGTCCGCCCGCCGACGGGTGACGACGTCACCGCCCACGACCTCGCGCGCACCGTCGCGGCCTGCCGCGACCTGATCGCCACGCGTTTCCCCGGCGACGACGACGCCGGCGCGGCCGCGATGCTCCTCGACGACGGCACCGTGCTCACCGGCACGGCGCCGGAGGTGCTCAACGCCTCGGTCGAGCTGTGCCATGAGGTCGAGCCCTTCGCCGCGGCCCACCGGCTCGGCCGGCGGGTGCGGGTCACCGTGTGCCTGCACCGCGAGCGCGGCGGACGTCACCTCGTGCTGGCGCCGTGCGGGGTGTGCCGGGAGCGGTTGGCGGTCTTCGGGCCGCGGCTGCTGGCGGCGGTGCCCGACGTCTTCGCCCCCGACGTCGTGCGCTGGCGGCGATTGGGCCACCTGCTGCCCGACTACTGGCTGCGGGTGTTCCCCGACGACGCCGCCCCGGCCGGCTGGGACTGACCCCACGCCGTCACGGTGGCCGCGAGGGCGTCGAGGATGGCCGACCAGCTCTCGGCCGCGGCCGGGGGGCTGTGGTCGAACGAGCCGCTCGCCTCCAGGGCGAGGAAGCCGTGGATCGTGCTGCCGAGCAGCCGCACGGCGTGGGTGAGGGCCGGCTCGGGCAGGTCGTGGGCCCGCAGCACGGCGCGGGCGAGCTCGGCGTGCCGCCGGCCGGCCGGGACGGCGGGGGAGGCGGGGTCGGTGACCGGCCAGCGGGTGGCGTCGTACCGCCCCGGGTGGGCGCGCGCGTAGTCGCGGTAGGCGTCGGCGAAGGCGTGCAGGGCCGGGGCGCCCGCGCGACCGGCGATCGCCGCGCCCACCCGGTCCGCGCTCTCGCTCAGGCAGGCTGCGGCCACGCGCTCGCGCAGATCGGCCAGGCCCCGCACGTGGGCGTAGATCCCGGCGGTGGTGATCCCGCACCGGCGCGCCAGCGCGCTGAGGGTCAGGGCCTGGGCGTCGTCGTCCTCGAGCAGGGCGACAGCCTCCTGCACGAGCAGGTCGGGAGTGAGTCCGGCACGGGGCACGGAGCCAAGCATACGGCGTTAATCATTTGATGAAAGGCATTAAGTTCCGTAGCGTCGAGGTCATGGAGCGACTCGACGAGAAGACGATCCGCGCCTCGTTCGTGAACTGCAGCCGCGGCGAGGCGTCGCGGCTGCCCGTGCCGCGCGACCTCGGCGCCCTGCGCTGGGACGACCTCGACTTCCTCGGCTGGCGCGACCCGCAGGCCCCGCTGCGCGGGTACCTCGTCGGTCTCGACGACGCCGGCGTCTGGCGCGGTGTGGTGCTGCGGGCCTCCGACGCCCGCGCCGGGGTGGCGCGCCGCAGCATCTGCGACCTGTGCCTCACCGCCCGCACCGGTGGCGTCGCCCTGCTGGTGGCCCCCCGCGCCGGAAAGGCCGGCCAGCGCGGCGACTCGGTGGGCACCTACCTCTGCGAGGACCTGCAGTGCTCGCTCTACGTGCGCGGCGTGCTGTCCACCGGGTCGGTGGGCATGCACGAGACGCTCCCGCTGGAGCAGCGCGTGCAGCGGCTCACGACCAACGTCGCCACCTTCCTGGAGCGCGTCCGCGGATAACAACCGGACGTCGGTGGACCCGCGTAGGGTCGGGCCCTCGGTCCCATCCTGCTCGGAGGTCTCCCCGGTGTCACTCGTCCCCAGGTCGCTCACTGCTCGCCGCCCCGTCCCCCGGATCGGGGTGCTGGTCGCCGCCGCGCTGCTCGGCGTCCCCCTGCTGACGGCCGTCCCCAGCCCCGCTGAGGCCGCGCCGAGGCCCCGGTGCCAGGGCCGGGCCGCCACGATCGTCGGCGGTCCCGACGAGGTGGTGCGCGGCACCGACCGGGCCGACGTCATCGTCGCGACGGCGTCCCGTCAGGTCCTGGGCCGGGACGGGCGCGACGTCATCTGTCTGTCGGTGCGGCCGGGCGGATCCGCCGAGATCAGGTCCGGCGACGGCGACGACTCGGTGCGGGTCAGCGGACGGTCCGGGCGGGTGCAGGTCGAGCTCGGTTCCGGCGCGGACCGGTACGTCGGGTTCGAGGGCGTCGACGAGGTGGAGGACACCGGCACCTTCGGGCTGCCCCGGCAGCGTGGGGACGGCGATCGGGACGTGATCCTCACCCGGGGTGGTGACGACCTGGTCCGGATCAACTCGCTCGAGCGCTCTGAGCAGATGACCGACCGGATCGACGGCGGCGCCGGCGACGACCGCATCTTCGGGGAGGGGCGGGGCCTCGCCCCAGGCGCGGGAGTGGCGGGCGGCGACGGTCGCGACTACCTGTCCTTCAGCCTGTACTCGGATGCGGAGCAGGCGATCGTCGACCTGCCGACGGAGCAGGTGCGCGTCGACGGCGAGGTCGGTGCGCGCTGGGCCGACGTCGAGGAGCTACGGCTGTTCATCCTCCCGACCGTGATCTCGGACCCGGAGGTCGCGCCGACCGTCCGCACCACGGTGATCGGCACCCCCGGCGCGGACGTCGTGGACATCGACCGCGTCTCGCGGGCCGCGATGGGGGGTGGTGCCGACGTCCTGACCACCTCGCTGGTCGACGGCGCGGACCTGGACGGCGGCGCGGGTCCCCGCGACCTGATCTCCCTGCTCACGCGCAACCGGTTCTATGGGGGCAGCGACGAGGAGGACGGCGACGCGATGGTGCTCGACCTCGCGGGGACCGCGACATCCGCCGATCGCCTCTCCGGTGAGATCACCGCGCGTGGCCGGCTGTCGGGGTTCTAGGACGCGACCGCCCGCGGGGCCTACGGCATCGACCTCGTCGGGACCGACGCGAGCGAGATGCTGCGGCTGGAGGCCTGCCAGGGTTCCGTGAGCGCCGGTGGGGGCGACGACGACGTGACGGGCGGATTCGGGCCGCTGGCGGAGTGCACCCTCGGACAGCGCCTCGACGGCGGCCCCGGTGACGACCGGATCACCGGGGGCCCGAAGGACGACGTACTGGTGGGCGGCCCCGGACGCGACGACGTCAACGGACGTCGTGGCCGCGACCAGTGCGACGCCGAGACGGTGCGCGACTGCGAGGGCCCGGTCGTTCCTCGGGCCGTGGCGACGTCGCGGTCCGCTCCGGTGCTGACGACCACACGGCGGGTGCCCACCTGCTTCGGGCGGCCCGCCACGATCCTCGGCGGTCCCGGCGAGGAGGTCGAGGGCAGCCCGCGGGCCGACGTGATCGTCGCCGTGCGATCCCGCAGCGTCGACGCCGACGGCGGCGACGACCGCGTGTGCGTGCGCGTGGGGCGCCGTGGCTACAGCTTCATCGACGCCGGGACGGGGGAGGACCGGGTGACCACCACCGGACCCGCGAGCGCGAAGGTCACCTCCGTGCTCGGCGGCGGTGCCGACGTGTTCCGGGGCGGCGACGTGCGTGACGCGGTGACCGACCGTGACTACGGAGTCGACGGCGCGCGCGACGACATCCGCACCGGTCCGGGCGCCGACTCCGTCCGGCTCGGGAACATCACCGAGGACTCCGAGACACTCATCGACGACCGGGTCGCCACCGGCCCCGGGAGCGACCGGGTGGAGGTGACGACGGGTGCGCCGGTGATCCGCACGTTCCCGCGCACCGGCCCGGGCCGCGACGAGGTGTACATGAGCATCCGCGGTCTCCCGGCCTCGACCGGGTCCGAGCCCGTGACTGATCGTGGTCGGATCGACCTCGGCGCGCCGGGTGGGGCGCGGGCCGTGCGGGGCCGGCTCACCGTGGCGCGGTGGGAGCGGGCCGACGAGGTCGAGCTCTCCGCGCGAGGGCCCTGGACGGTCCGGGGCAGCGACCGGGACGACCACCTGACCGTCTACGGCGGTGTGGTCGCCGCCGACCTCGGCGACGGTGACGACTACCTCTTCGCCTACATGAGCGACGGGCTCGCGCTGCGTGGCGGCGACGGGGTCGACACGGTCTCGCTCTCGCCTCCCTCCACCGACCCGCTCGACGACGACGGCGACGGGATCACCCTGGACCTGGCCGGGCCGGTGGTCAGCTTCCTCCGGTCCACCCGCGAAGAGACCGGCCGCGGCACGGCGACGGAGTTCGAGAACGCGCGGTTGGTCGGGGTCTTCGACATGCTGCTGCGCGGCACCGACGAGGCCAACGACCTCAAGATCGTCGGCTGCACCGGGCGCGTCGAGGGCCTGGGCGGCGACGACGTCCTCACCACGGGTTTCGGCCGGATCGACGACTGCGAGTCGGGCCCCACCCTCGACGGTGGCGAGGGCGACGACCTGCTGCGCGGGTCGAGGCGCGACGACACCCTGCTCGGCGGCGACGGCGTCGACGTCGCCGAGGGCGGCTACGGGTGGGACATGTGCGACGCCGAGACGGTGCGCGACTGCGAGCAGGCCCCCGCCCGTGCGGCCGCCGCGGACCGGGCGGCGCACCGACGCCGGTGAGCGTTCAAGACACCGGACACCGGACACCTGTGTGGCCGAGGTCGAGGCGCGCTGCGAGCGCTGACCCCGACCTCGGCCCCGTTCGGCCCCGTTCGGCCGTGGCCGAGGGCGTGCGCCTCAGGCGCGGTCCTGGATCGCCGGGATCAGGGCCGTCAGCTCGTCGATCCTGGTGTCGCCGGTCTCGAAGTCGACGTACTTGACGTTGCCGTCGCGGCCGGCGAGCTCGAAGAACAGCACGCCGTCGACCTCCACCACCCCCTGGGTGGGCGGGATCGAGGCGTCGGCGACCGCGAGCTCCACGAACTGGCCCGTGGGGTTGTACCAGGCGCAGGTGCCGCCACCGGCCCCCTCGGCGAACTGGCCCTCGGGCGCGGTGCCGAGCAGGGACGTCAACTCCTCGTCGGTGAGCAGGGAGCACAGGTCGGGCACCGCGCCCGCGGGTGCCGGGGCCGGCTCGCCGGCCGTCTCCCCGGGATCGCCGGCATCGGTGACGACGTCCTGGGTGGTCGAGGCAGCGGGGTCGGTGGCCGGGGCGGGGGCGTCGTCGCCCCCGCACCCGGTCGGAGCGAGCACGAGCACGGCGAGCAGCAGGCCGCGGGCGGTCGTCGTCGCCGCGCTCACCGCACGGCCGCCGTGGTGACGTCGAGGCGATAGCGCGTGCGCGCCTGGCCGGTCTCCCCGACCGCGACGTCGGCCTCGGAGATCGTGGTGAGGTACTGGACGTAGAGGTAGTAGTCGCCGGGGCGCACCCGCAGCGTGCGGCGCCCGCTGGGCTTCGTGGCGGCGAGGTCGGCCACCGTCCGCCCCTTCGCGCCGTAGAGGGTCAGCTGGGCGATGCGCCCGGCCCCGCCGGTGCGGTCCCAGGCCAGCGTGAGCCGCCGGGGCCGGTCCGCGACCTCGAAGGACATCCCGATCTGGGAGTCGAGGGTCAACGTCGCCGCGCAGTCGTAGGCGTCGGTGTTCGTCAGGGAGACCACGTGGCGGGCGCCGAGGGTCGCCCGTCGCAGGGTGCGCCCGGTGGTGCCGACGCTCCCGGTGGTCGTGGCGCTGCCGTTGGCGTTGACGGCGACGTCGGTGGTGCCGGAGGCGACCGCCTCGAAGGACCCGCCACCGGTGGCCGACCGGGTGCCGGTGCGGTTCGTGAACGGCTCGGTCTGCGGGGCGGGGCTCTCGGCCACGGTGCAGTTGCCGCTGAAGGGGAAGGTCGCGTTCGAGGACAGGCTGCCCTCCACGGCCGGGGCCGCGGAGGCGGGGACGGCGGCGAGCAGGGTCGCAGCGGTCGCGAGGAGCGTGACGCCGGCGGCGCGCCGCACCGCGGGTCGGCGGGCGGGTCGGCAGGCAGGTCGGATCGGGGCTGATCGGGTCATGGCCCCAGCCTGGGCCGGGGCCCCGCGCTGCGGGGGTCCGCCGCGGGCGTGGTCGGTCGCACTCTGGTCTCACGCGGGTGAGACCGGGATACTCGCCAGTATGGCCGCCGGGGGGATCGCGACGGTCGTGGGCCGCGCCGCCCTGCTCGACGACGCCTGGGCCGTCCTCGCCGACGGCGGCACCGTCCTGGTGGCCGGCCACGCGGGCATCGGGAAGTCGGCCGTGCGCCGCGAGCTCGTGCGACGCGCGGAACAGGCCGGCTGGACCGTCCTCGCCTGCGCCCCCGCCGAGGCCGAGGCGCAGCTGCCGCTGGCGGCGGTGGCCGACCTGCTGCACCCGCTCGCCGACGTCGTCGACCGGCTGGCCGCTCCGCAGCGCGCCGCGGCCGAGGCGATCCTGTTCGGCGTCGCCTCCGAGACCGGCCCGATCCCCGACCGCGCCTACGCCGCGGCGGTGCGGGCGCTGCTGCTCGAGGCCGCGCGCCGGGGTCCGGTGCTCGTCGCCGTCGACGACGCCCCCTGGCTCGACGCCGCCAGCGAGGCGGCCCTCCGGTTCGCCCTGCGGCGCACCGACCTGCCCGTGCTGGTCTGTGCGCGCACCGGTGGCGCCGTCGGAGCGGGCGCACCCGCGGTGCCGCTCGGGCTGGAGGAGGGCCGGGAGGCGGAGCCGTCGGTGCTGCACCTCGGCCCCCTCGCCGAGGACGACGTGCGCCTGCTGGTGCTCCACCGGTTCGGCGACCGGCTCCCGGCCGCGCTGGCCTCCCGGATCGCGGCGGAGAGCGGTGGCGTGGCGCTCGTGGCCATCGAGCTCGCCCGCGCCGCCCTGCGCGCCCCCCGGCTGCCGCGGGCGACCGAGCCGCTGCCCGCGGCGGGCGGGTCGGTGATGGCGCTGGCGCGCGCCGCCGTCGTCGCGCTCCCCGCCCCCAGCCAGGAGGCCCTCACCCTCGCGGCGCTGCTCGGTGCCCCCACGCTCGCCGACCTTGCGCGGGCGGGGGTGGCCGAGGACGCCTGGTGGCCCGCGGTCGAGGCCGAGGTGCTCACCGTCGACGGTGCGGCCGTGGCGTTCGCGCACCCCACCTACGCCGCCGCCGCCCGCGACCTGGTGCCCCTGCGCCGGCGCGCGGAGCTGCAGCGGCGGCTGGCCGACGCCGTCGCCGACCCCGACGAGCGCGCCCGCCAGCTCGCCGCGGCCACCACGCTGCCCGACGCGACGGCCGCCGCCGAGATCGAGGCCTCGGCGGTGCGGCAGCGCGCGCGGGGACTGCGCGGCGTGGAGGCCGCCCTGCTCACCCGGGCCGCGGAGGTCAGCCCGGTCGGGACCACCGTCGAGGCTGACCTGGCCGATCAGCGCTGGGCGCGCGCCGGCGCCGCCGTGCTCGAGGTCGGCGACCTGGTGGCCGCGGCCACGGTCGGCCGCCGGCTCCTCGCGGGCCGCACGCCCACGGCCCGGGCCGAGGGCGCGATGATCCTCGGCACCGTGGTGTGGTCCGACGCCACCGCGGACCCCCGCTCGGCCTACGAGATCGCGCTCCTCGGGCTGCCGGGGCTCCCGCCTGAGTCGGCGGTCGCCGGGCGCCTGCACCTCCACCTGAGCGTGTTCGCGCCGAGCGTCGAGCTGGGCATCGAGCACGGCCGGGCCGCCGTCGCCGCCCTCGACGCCGCCGACCCGCCGACCGGCGAACCCGGCGCTGTCCGCGCGGAGCACATCGGCGCGCTGTTCCAGCTGTTCCACGCCGAGGTCGGGGCGGGGCTCGTGCCCCGCGTCGAGCTGATCGAGCGCGGGCTGGCGCTGGAGCGGGTCCCCTCGGAGTTCTGCGCGGAGATCCCGGCGCTGCACTGGATGGCGATCGACGACATCGCCCGGGCGCGCGGACGCCTCGACCTGCTCCTGCGCACCGCCCGGGCCCAGGGGGCGGACATGTGGCAGCTGCAGCTGCTCGTGCAGCGCGGTCTGGCCGAGCTCCTCGCCGACCGCTACGACGCCGCGCTCGCCGCGCTGGAGGAGTCCGAACGGCTCGGGCGCGCGGCCGGGGCCGATCTCGGCCAGCAGTGGTGGATCCGGCAGCTGATCGCGGTGCGGCGCGGCGACGTCGTCGACCCGGCGGCGCCGTCGTCGCACGCCGGTCCGGGCGAGGTGTACCGCGAGCGGCTCCACCACCACCTGCGGGCCCTGGTCGCGCACGCGGAGGGGCGTCACGCCGAGGCGGTGGTCGAGTTCGCCGCCGTCGCCGCCCTGGCCGAGCAGGAGCGGCTCGCGGAGTCCGCGACCCTGCGCCTGGAGCCGGACCGGATCGAGAGCCTGGTCGCCGTCGGCCGGACCGAGGAGGCGCGGCAGGTCCTCGCCGGGCTGCGCGCGCGCCAGGACCGCTTCGCCCGTCCGTGGGCCACGCTGGGGATCGCCCGCGCCGAGGTGCTGCTCAGCGAGCCGGGGTCGGCGACGGAGCGCGGGGCGTTGGCCCGGCTGGAGGAGGCGGTGGGTGCCACCCCGCCCGACGTCGTGCCCTACGAGCGCGGCCGCAGCCTGCTGCTCGCGGGCGAGGTCCACGCGCGCGCCGGCCGCCCCGAGCACGCCGCCCGCTGCCTCACCGAGGCCCTCGCCGTGCTCGAGGCCGTCGGGGCAGCGCGGCTCGCGGCCCGTGCCCGGGCCGCGGCCACCGCACGGGCCCGCACCGACGTCGAGGAGGTGCGGCGCGTGCTGCGCGGCTTCCACCGCCCGACCGAATTGGCCGCCTCGCCGCTGGCCACGGGCGTCGGGGTCGAGCCGCGGGCGGAGTCGGTTCGGGCCCTGGTGCGCAGCGCCGCCGACCGGGCCTTCGGCGACACCGAGGTGGAGCGCGAGCTGCGGGGCGTGCTCGAGACCGGCTACCTCGATCCCGAGGGCGGCCACACCCGGGCGATGCGGCGCCTCGCCCTCACCCGGGCCACTTACTACCGCCGCCTCGCCGAGGCCACCGACCGCCTGGCCGCCGTGCTCGCCGCGGGGTGACGATGGTCGCCCTCTCCCGTTGTCACCAGCGGAATGCGCCCTCGGCGTCCACGAACCGGTGCATTCCGCTGGTGACAACGGAGAACAGCGACCATCCAGCAGATACCGAGGTGGTCCCCGCGAATCCCTACAGTCACCGCCGCGGGTGCCGATGGAGGGGGGCATGACGGTCATGTCCGCACCCGACGCCCACGACGTCGTCGCCGCGCAGCTGCTCGACCTGGTCGGACGGCGCGTCCGTCGCGCCGGGATCGGCGCACTGCGGTCGGGTGGGGTCACCGAGACCGACCACCGGGTCCTCGGCGCCGTCGCGTCGCACCCGGTGGAGTCGCCGCCGAGCCAGGTGGACCTGGGCCGGGTGACCGGACTGGACCGCAAGGAGGTGGCGATCGCCGTCGCGCGCCTGGAGCAGGCGGGGTCGGTGATGCGTCGCCGTGATCCCGCGGACGCCCGTCGTCAGCGGGTGGTGCTCACGGCCTCCGGTGCCGAGCGGCTCTCGATGCTGGACCGGGCCGTCGCGGTCGCGTGGCAGGAGCTCCTGGCGCCCCTCAACGCCACTCAGCGCGCGATGCTCGTGCGGCTGTTGACCTCGGTGTCGGAGACCGGCGCCGCCGACCTCGACGAGACCGAGCCGCTGGTCGTGGCCGACGCCGGCTGAGGGACCCGGCCGGTCCGCCTCAGCCCTCCGTCAGTCGGCCCGCGGTGCGGGCGGGGGCGCCACCGCGACACCGACCTCGGTGAGCGCGGCCGCGAGCGCGCCGAGCCCCACCGGCTTGGCCAGGAACGGGATCAGTCCCGCCTCCTCGGCCCGGGCCCGTTCCTGCGCGCCCGTGCTGGCGGTCATGGCGAGCATGGGCACCGGGGGCAGGCCGAGCGCCTGCTCACGACGCCGGTGCTCGCGCACGACGTCGTAGCCGTCGACGTCGGGCATGTGCAGGTCCAGCAGCACCGCGGCGATCGGTCCCTCCGGCGTCCGCGCGAGGGCCTCCAGCGCCTGCGCGCCGCCGTCCACCGCGCTCGCGCGCACCCCGAGCCGCCGGAGCATGCCGAGGGCCACGAGCCGGTTCACCTCGTCGTCGTCGACCACGAGCACCAGCGGCGGGGTCGGTGCCACCGGTTCCGGCGCCGGCACGTCGTCCACGGGCGCGGCCAGCACGACCACGGGCGCCTCGGCGCGGAACACGCTGCCGGCGCCGTGCTCGCCGGAGCGCACGTCGAGCCGGCCGTCGAGGTCGGTGAGGAAGCGGTGCACGACGGCCAGGCCGAGACCGGCGCCGTCGTGCGGGCGGTCGGCACCCTGCCGCGCCTGGGTGAAGGGTGCGGCGAGGTGGGCCAGCGCGGCGGGGTCGACGCCGGGGCCGGTGTCGCTCACCTCCAGGCGCAGCACCCACCCGGGGGTGCCCGACGGCTGGTCGGGGTCGGTGTCGTCCCCGAGGCCGACGAGCAGCTGCAACCGCACGAGGACGCCGCCGGTCTCGGTGAAGCGCAGGGCGTTCTCGAGCAGGTGGCGCAGGATCTGGCGCCAGCGGCGCGCGTCGCTGACCACCCGGGTGCCCGGGGGCACGGCCGAGGTGCACACGGTGAGGTCGAGGCCGCGCGCGGCGGCGACGTCGGCGTGCCGTTCCACCACCTCGCGCACCATCGCGACCGGGTCGAAGGGCGCCGCCTCGGGACCCGGCTGCTCCTCGGCGACGTCGAGCAGGTCCTCCAGCAGGTCGAGCAGGCGCGCGCCGGAGGTGCGGGTGCGCTCGGCGTAGGCGCGCTGCTCCTCCTCCAACGGGCCGGTGAGCAGCATCTCGGTGAGCCCCAGCACCCCGTGCAGGGGCGTGCGCAGCTCGTGGCTCATCGTGGCGAGGAAGTCGGTGCGCACCTGCAGCGCCGCCTCGGCCTCCCGCCGGGCGGACCGCTCCAGCAGGAGGGTGCGCCAGTAGCGCAGCACCCCGACGGTCACGAGCACGCCCGCGGCCACGCTCACCTGTAGCAGGTGCAGGCCGGCCAGACCCCCGCCGTCGCCGGTGGCCACGACGATCACCAGCGCCGGCGGCACGGCCAGGGGCGGCAGGGCGGTCAGGAGGCGGACGCCGGTCGAGATCTCCGGGCGCGCGGGCACGCGGGCGGAGCCGGGGTGGTGCGCGACCTGCACGGAGGCGAACGCGATCCCCACGCAGCCCACCATCCACAGGGCGTCGACGGTCTGGCGGTCGGCGACCCCGGGCAGTGCGAGGTAGGCGACGTCGCCCACCAGCCAGCAGCCCACGCCGAGGGCGAGCGGGACCAGCCGGCGCTGGTCACGACCGGTCCCCACCAGCACCCGCAGCACCAGACCCAGCAGGACGGCGTCGAGGAGCGGGTAGAGGGTGAGGATCGCCTCCGCGGCGGCCGAGGAGCGGGGGGCGTCGAGGGCGCCGCCGGCGTCGAGTCCCACCGCCGCGAGCGTCGCGAGCGTGATCACGTCGAGCACGACGTCGAGGCGACGGCCGCGGTCCGGCTCACGCCGAGGGCCGAGGATCCCGAGCACGCCGAGCAGCGCGGTCGCCAGCAGCGCGTAGCTGAGCAGGTAGCCGAGGTCGGCGGGGGAGGCGGTGGCGTCGTGCCCGGTCCAGGTGGCCGCGAACCACCAGGCGTCGCCGGCGGCGTAAGCCCCGAGGGCGCCGGCCAGCAGGCCCGGCAGCCAGCGGTCCCCGGGCGCGGCGCGACCGGCGGCGACGGCGGCCAGCCCCAGTGAGCCCAGCACCACCACGATGTACACCGACCAGCCGGTGGCCGAGTCCGAGGGCAGCAGCGACCCGGCGCCGATCAGCGCCGCGGCCATCAGCACGACCACCGTCCACCGGGTCGTGCGGTGCGCGGCGGGGCGGGGCGGGTCCGTCGCGGGCGCGCCGCGAGGCGGCCCGTCGGCCCGGGACCCGGACCTGCGGTCCGGTGGTCCGTCGGGGGAGGGACGCGCGGAGGAGGGTGAGCGGTTCAGGATCGTGACGGTTCCGTTCCCCGAGATCAGGGGGAGGGGGCGGAGCGGAGACGGGTCTCAGGCTCCCACAACCGAGGCCGTCGCGGGAGGGACGACGACGCGCGCGCGGGTGAGGTGGGTCCAGGGGGTCAGGGGGCCGCCCGCGAGCACGTGGTGCTCGGCGTCGGTCACCTCGAACCCGGCGCGGCGGGCCAGGTCCAGCGGATCGCGGGTGAGGTGGCAGCCGCCGAAGACCACCCGCTGGGCAGGCTCCACCCGCTGCTGCCAGCGCTGCACCCGGGGCGACGGGCTGCGGGTGTGCTCGAGCAGGTGCCGCGCGGCGCCCGCGGGCAGCACCCGGCGCAGCTCCCGCAGCGCGAGCAGCGGGTCGGGGATCGTGCACAGGCTGAAGGTGCACAGCGCGGCGTCGTAGCCGCCCGTGCCGCTCCCGGCGTCGGGCAGGTCCAGGGACTGACCGTCGAGCCCGATCCGGGTGACCGGCACCCCGGCGCCCGCGCGGCGCCGTGCGGAGGCCGCCCACCCGGCGTCGAGCGGTTCGACGGCGTCCACCGCGGTGACCTCGGCGGGCAGCAGGTCGAGGTTGAGGCCGGAGCCGAACCCGATCTCGAGCACCCGGCCGTGCAGCCCGGCGACGGTGCGCCGCCGCCAGGTGCGTACCGGGGCTCGGCCGAGCGCGGCGTCGGTGAGGCGCGGCACCATCCGCTGCTCCCACCACGAGGCCGCGGCCGGTGTGCGCGTGGTTCCCATGGTCGAGCAGGGTAGTGGGGTCAGGTCGCGACCACCGGGCCCGTCCGGGCGCGGTGCGCGCTACGCTGGTGCGACCGGCACCGAGGTCCCCCGTACCCGGTGCGGCCCGCCAGCAGGCTGGCCTGCGGTCCCCGCCCCATCCCGTTCGTCCGTTCCGCGCGCATCCGCTGCCGCGCACCGGCGCCCGGCCCCCGCAGGCCGGCTCGCCGCCCCAGGAGGCAATCCGTGGCTCGACGAGGCCAGCGCACCCAGCGCAGCCAAGGCCCCCAGCGTCGTCGTGTGCTCGACAACGAGGGCATCATCCCCCAGCTCGCGCGCGCCGTGCGCGAGGTCGAGCACGACGTGCAGCGCGGCAAGGTCACCGGCCTGACCCGCACCAAGTTCCAGGTCGTGGCGCTGCTGGCGCGCGAGGAGCGGGCCCGGGTGAAGGTCGACCCCGCGATGAGCGAGGGCCAGCGGGCCGAGGAGCTCAAGCGCCTCGACGGCATCGGCACGATCCTGGCCAAGACCGGCGCGCGCGCCAGCACCCTGCTGGCGCTGCTCGACGAGGGCGCGGAGATCACGTGGGAGGCCCGTGACCTGATGCGCGACATGCAGCGCGCCGCCGGCATGGCGGTGGAGGACGAGCCCGAGGAGACCCCCGACCCCGAGGTCGTGGCGTCCCAGGAGCGGCAGGTCGTGCCGCGCTCGGTGCTCTCCCGCCGCCTCGCCAACCCCTTCATGGCCCCCGACTTCTCCCTCACCCAGAAGCGCACCTCCACCACTCACCGCCTGGCGGGGTGGGAGCTCATCGAGCCGCTGCTGGAGTCCTTCGAGCGCGCGGCCGACGGCTCGGGCGCCTGCATGCCCCTGCCCGAGGGCTCCACGCTGCGGGCGCCGATCGGGCTGGAGCTGATGAAGCACCAGGCCGCGGTGGTGGGTGCCGCCGAGGCCGGCCACCGCACCTTCCTCCTCGCCGACGAGCCCGGTCTCGGCAAGACCGCCCAGTCGCTGCTCGCCGCCCAGGCGGCCGACGCGTTCCCGCTGCTCGTCGTGGTGCCCAACGTGGTGAAGACCAACTGGGCGCGCGAGGTGCAGCGCTGGACCCCCACGCGCACCGCCACGATCGTGAACGGCAACGGCGACGACGTCGACGGCTACGCCGACATCGTGGTGATCAACTACGAGATCCTCGACCGCCACGTCGGCTGGCTGGGCGACTTCGGGTTCCGCGGCATGGTCGTGGACGAGGCCCACTTCATCAAGAACAAGACCTCCCAGCGCAGCCAGCACGTGCTGCACCTGGCCGACCAGGTCCGCCTGCGCACCGGCAACCCGCTGATGATCGCCCTCACCGGCACCCCGCTGATCAACGACATCGAGGACTTCCGCGCGATCTGGCAGTTCCTCGGCTGGATCGACGAGAAGAAGCCGCGCCCGGCGCTGATGGACCGCCTCGAGGAGGCCGGCCACACCCCGATCGACCGACTCTTCTACCCCGCGGCCCGCCAGGCCGTGATCGACATGGGGATCGTGCGGCGCCGCAAGGTCGACGTCGCCGCCGACATCCCCGCGCGTCGCATCGCCGACATCCCGGTGGAGCTCGACGGCGAGGTGGGCCGCTCGATCCGCGATGCCGAGCGCGAGCTCGCCCGACGCCTGCTGCAGCGCTACGACATGGCGCTGGCCACCCGCCGCGCCGGCGCGGTCGTGGCCGGCATCGACCACGACCTCGTCCGCCAGGTCGCGGCCTGGGAGCGCGAGGACTCCAGCTCCTCCAGCGAGGAGAACGTGTTCGGCATGATGCGGCGCATCGGGCAGGCCAAGGCGGTGCTCGCCGCCGACTACGCCGCCCAGCTGGCCCGCAACGTCGGCAAGGTCGTGTTCTTCGCCAAGCACGTCGACGTCATGGACGCCGCCGAGGAGCTGCTCGACAAGCGCGGCCTGCGCCACACCTCCATCCGCGGCAACCAGTCCGCCAAGGCCCGCACCGCCGCGATCGACGCGTTCGTCAACGACCCCGACGTCGCCGTCATCGTCTGCTCCCTCACCGCCGCCGGCGTCGGGCTGAACCTCCAGGTGGCCTCCAACGTCGTGCTCGCCGAGCTGTCCTGGACCGACGCCGAGCAGACCCAGGCCATCGACCGGGTGCACCGCATCGGTCAGGAGACGCCGGTGACGGCGTGGCGGATCATCGCCGCCCAGACCATCGACACCCGGGTGGCCGAGCTGATCGACTCCAAGGCCGGCCTCGCCGCCCGGGCGCTGGACGGCTCGGACGAGGAGATCGGCTCCTCGGTGGACATCCAGCTCGAGGCGCTGGTCGCGCTGCTCACCGACGCCCTGGCCGAACGCGACCGCTGAGCCCCGCCCCACGGACCGGCAGGGGCGGGCACCGCTCGCCCTTGTGCAGTTGGGAACGGTTGCTATGTTCAGTCGGGAGGGGAGTACCTCGAGACTCTTCCCCGGTCAGTACGAGATCGCCATCGGTCTCCCGGGTGGAGGCCGACCTCGTGCCGTGGGGCGCGGGGGCTCGGTGAGGGAGACCTCAAGCTGCAGCTTGGGGAGACATCAGTGCTCACATCCGTCCCGTCGGTCCTCTCGCCCCTGGCGGTCGAGACCTCCGACTCCGCGATCGACTCGATCGGCACGCCCACCCTGTGGGGGGTCACCATCGCGGCGGTCGTCGCGCTGCTGATCTTCGACTTCATCGCCACGCGCAAGCCGCACGAGGTGTCGATGAAGGAGGCCGCGCTGTGGTCGACCTTCTACATCGCCCTGCCGCTGGCCTTCGGCGTCTACGTGCTCAGCGCCCACGGCAGCGAGAGCGGGGTGAACTACTACACCGGCTACATCGTCGAGAAGAGCCTGAGCGTCGACAACCTGTTCGTCTTCATGCTCCTGCTCAGCGCGTTCGCCGTGCCGGCCGCGCTCCAGCAGCGGGTGCTGCTCTACGGCATCATCGGCGCGCTCGTGCTGCGCGGCATCTTCATCGCACTCGGCGCGGCCGCGCTCGCGCGGTTCAACTTCGTGTTCCTCATCTTCGGTGCGGTGCTGCTGCTCACCGCCGCCAAGCTGCTCAAGGACGCGCTGTCGGGGGAGGAGGAGCACGAGAAGAACCCCGACGACATCCGCTCGGTGCAGCTGATGCGCAAGCTGATGCCGGTCACCTCCGACTACCGCGGCGCCAAGATGATCGTGCGCGAGAACGGCGTGCGCGCGCTCACGCCCCTCGCGCTGGTCGTGGTCGCCGTCTTCATGACCGACATCGTGTTCGCCGTCGACTCCGTGCCGGCGGTCTACGGCATCACCAGCGACCCCTACCTCGTCTTCGCGACCAACGCCTTCGCGCTGCTGGGCCTGCGGGCGCTGTACTTCGTGATCCAGGGCCTGCTGGCCAAGCTCGTGCACCTGTCCTACGGCCTGTCGATCATCCTGGGATTCATCGGCGTCAAGCTGGTGCTCCACTGGGGCCACCTGCAGAACCCCGACGTGCCGGAGATCAGCAACGTCGCCTCGCTGTCGGTCGTCATCGGCGTGCTGGCACTGACCACCATCAGCAGCCTCATCGCGGTCCGCAAGCAGGAGCAGGCCGCCGCCGCGGCGCTCACGGCTCCGGCCGACGAGGAGCCCGCTCCCGAGGAGGAGTCGGCCCCGCGCTGACCCCGCGCACCCCGACGTCCGGCCCCGTCCCCCGATCCCGGGAGGCGGGGCCGGACGCATTCGGGTCGTTCCCGGGTCAGACCTCGACCAGCAGGTGCTGGGACAGGTCGCCGGTGTGCTGCAGGTCGATGGTGCGGGTGGTGAACCACCAGCCGTCGTCGTGGCGGGTGAAGGTGTCGGCGTAGCGGCCGGTCGCGATCACCTGCAGCGGCAGGTCGGGGCGGGCCTGGGTCACCTGGAAGCGCGAGGACGCCGTCGCGGTGCCCGCCGCGGCGTCCACACGCACCCGCACGTTGCCCACGAGGTGCTGGGTGCCGGGGGTGCCGGTGTCGGGATGCACCCGGGTGGTGGCGGTGTAGAGCGCCGTCACGGCGTCGGCCCCCTCGACGACGTACGCCGACCCCGGTAGCGGGAACAGCCGACCCCGGGCGAACAGGGCGCCCACCCGGGCGAAGTCGCCGGCGTCCACGGCGTCGGCGTAGTCGTGGAGCAGGTCCTCGACGGCGTGGTGGTCCGCGCACCCGGGGCAGGTCATGCAGGGCACGATGACACGTGTCCCCGGGCGCAGGGAACCGCCCCGGACCGCGGGGAGGGAACCGCAGGCGCCCCCTCGCGCGTCGCACGGGTATGGAGGTCCTTCCCATGACGCATCCCGGCGCTCCCGGCGACGCCCTCGTCCCCGAGCCGGCCGGTCGGCGGCGCGACGACGTCGAGTTCAGCGACTTCGTGGCCACCCGCTGGGCCCGGCTCGTGCGGGCCGCGGTCCTGCTCGGCTGCACCCCGCACGAGGCGGAGGACGTGGTGCAGACCGCGCTCACCCGCTGCCTGGTGAAGTGGCGGCAGGTGCAGCGGGCCGACGACCGCGACGCCTACGTCTACCGCGTCGTGGTGAACACCTTCACCGACGGCCGGCGACGTCGCTGGACCGGTGAGCGCCCCACCGAGGTGCTGCCCGACGCGGCCGCGCCCGGCGACGCCACCGCCGCGGTGGACGAGCGCGACCGGGTGGTGCGCGCCCTGGCGCAGCTCGGCGGCGACGCCCGCACCGCGGTCGTGCTGCGCTACTACGCCCACCTCACCGAGCAGCAGATGGCCGTGGCCCTCGGCGTGGCCCCCGGCACCGTCAAGAGCCGGCTCTCCCGGGCGCTGCGCGACCTCGCCCCCCATCTGAGCGACACCCCCGAGACCCCGACCGATCCCGCCGACGCGGAGGAGCACCGATGAGCACCGAGTTCGAGCACCGCATCACCGACCGGCTCAGCACCGGCGTCGACCACCTGCCCGTCGGACCGCCGCCGCTGGGCGACATCCGCCACGGCGCCGCCCGCGCGCGGCGCCGGCAGCGGCTGCTGGCGGGCGCGGGCGGCGTGGCGGCGATCGCCCTGGTGGGGGTCGGCGTCACGGTCCTGGCCCCCGGCGACGACGCCGCGCCGGCGCCCGTCGCCGGCCGCGACGAGCCGGGCGACGTCGTCGTCGCCCCCGACGGCATGCGGCTGGTGGGGCTCAACGGCGTCGCCATCGCGGTGCCGCAGGAGTGGCCCACCAACGAGGTCACCTGCGGCCAGCCCACCGCCACCACGGTGGTGGTGGACCAGGGGCCGGTCTGCATGATGTTCGTGCCCTTCCCCGCCGACACCGACGCCGTGGAGGTGCAGTCGGCGCAGCCGCCGGAGGTGACGCAGGACTGGACGCCGACCACGATCGCCGGCCTGGACGCACTGCTGTCCCCGACCATGTCGTCCTCGATGGGCAAGGCGGGCGGCCCCGACGAGCCGGCGGCGGTCGAGAGCCCGACGGTCACCAGCACCCAGGTCTACTTTCCCGACCAGGGCGTGGGGTTCAAGGTCAGTTCCTCGATCAGCGAGCAGCACGTGGAGGACCTGCTCGCCGGCATCGTCGCGCTGGGGGAGGACCAGGCCACCGTCCCGTTCACCAATGATCTCGAGGGCGGCGGCGACGGCACGCTCGCCACCTACACCGATCAGCTCGCGGCGGCCGGACTCGTCCTCGGTGAGGTGACCGGTCCCGACGGCGCCGACCGCCGGGTGCTGACCGTCGACCCGACCCCGGGCAGCGTGCTCCTCGACGGCGACGCCGTGGCCGTGACCACCGAGCCCCCGCCGGACCTGTCCGACCCGAACGGGACGGTGAGCAGCGACGGCACCGTGGTCGACGGGGATGTCGAGGACCCCGGTGCCACCAGCGGTGCCACGAGCGGGGGCTCGCCGGCCTCTCCCGGTTCGGCGGAGGAGCCGGCGGTCATCGAGGTGGAGTAGTCCGAGCCTCCCGTCGGCCCGTCACCAGAGGGCGACGAGGAGCACCCCGGCCATGATCACGACGGCGAGGGTGACGGGCGCGAGCATGGGGGAGGCGGGCACCGGCCGGTTGGCGCGGATCGCCTCCTCCACGCGTCGCCAGCGCCGCTGGGCGCCGAGCATCGCCACGGCCGAGCCCACCACGAGGAGCACGACCACGATGCGTCGCACCGTGTCGGCCTCGGGCAGCGCGAGACTGTGCAGGGCGACGGCGCCCGCCATCGCGGCCAGCACGGTGCGGACCCAGGCCAGGTAGGTGCGCTCGTTGGCCAGGGAGTAGCGCGGGTCGGGATCCCCGGGGGTGAGCGGGTACTCGGGGAAGCGGGCCCCGCCGGACGCGTCGGGAGCGGGCTCGGTCACCGCGCTAGCGTCCCACGCGTGAGCACGCACCCCGCCGGACCGTCCCGATTCGACCACGACACCGCCGTCACCCGGCTCGACGCCACCACCTGGCGCGCCGAGCTCGACGGCGGGTGGAGCGTGCTCGGCGGGCTCAACGGCGGCTACCTCCTGGCCACCCTGGGCCGGGCGCTGGGCGAGGCATTCCCGGGCAAGCCGCACGCGCTGGCCACCAGCGTCCACTACGTCTCGGCCGCCACCGAGGGCCCCGCCACCCTCGAGGTGGTGCCGCTGCGCGACGGCGGCCGCGTGGCCTCCGCGCAGGTGCTGCTGCGCCAGGGCGACGACGTCCGCGTGGCCGGCACCGCCAGCCTGGGCGACCTCGCCCGCGACGCCGACGACGTGCGCACCACCGCGACCCCGTTCGACCTGCCGCCGCGCGAGCGCTGCGTGGCCAACACCGCGGCTCCCGCGGAGCTGCGCGAGGTCGCGCCGCTCATGCAGCGCTTCGCGATGCTCTTCCACCCCGAGCACGTCGGCTGGGCGGTGGGGGAGCCGAACCACAGCGGCGAGCTGTCGGCGTGGTTCCGGCTGGAGGGCGAGCGCGAGCCCGACCCGCTCGCCCTGCTGCTCGCCGTCGACGCGCTCCCGCCGGTGACCTTCACCTTCGGCACGCTCGGCTGGGCCCCCACCCTCGAGCTCACCGCCCACCTGCGCGCGATCCCCGTCCCCGGGTGGCTACGGATCCGCCACGCCACCCGCAACATCGCCGGCGGCCTGTTCGAGGAGGACTGCGAGGTCTGGGACGAGGCCGGTCGTCTGGTGGCCCAGGGCCGCCAGCTGGCCCGCCTCCCCCGCGGCTGACGCTCGCCGGGTCCCCCGGTACGACGCCCCCCGCCGGGCGCCCTCCCGCGCGGGTCAGGGGGTGAGGCGGGCCAGCCAGCGCACGCCGGGGTGCTCGGACACGGTCCACAGGGCGTCGTCGTGGCGGGTGAGGTCCTCGCACCCCATCGGCAGGGCGTGACGCTCCTCGGTCCACGCCCCCGGACGGCCGCGCACCACCGAGCCGCGGGTGGTGCGGCCCTGCGAGACCGAGAGCAGGTACGGGCCGGCGTCGGGGCCGGCGGCGGGCGTGAGGCGTTCGATCCCCTGCATCCGCAGCACGCCGTCGCCGAGCAGCGTGGCGGGCGCCGGTGCCGGCAGGCCGGCGTCGGGTCCGGACGTCACGAGGGGGAACGCCGCGATCCGTTTCGTGGCCGTGGGGGAGTTCGTGTATTCCGCGGCCAGCAGCATGTCGTCGGCGGTGGTCACGAAGGAGAACCGGAACCGGCCGCCCGGGGTGTCGGCGGGGGTGGCGAAGCGCCGCTGCACCGGCAGCACGTGGCGGTAGCCCAGCGCGGTGCGCCGGGTGACGGTGTCGCGCGACCCGAGCCGGACGACGTCGTCGAGGCGGGCGGCCCACAGCCCACCGCCGGTGGCGGCCACGTGGAGGAACCCCCCGGCCACCGCCAGGCCGCCGGCGTGCACCGGCAGCGGGGCGAACCCGCCGGCGGCGTCGGGCTCGACCAGCAGCACGTGGCGGTAGCGGCGCGCCCGCAGGTCGAGCACGCTCACCCGTGCGCCGTGCCCCGCCCGGTCCCACGGCAGCTTCTTGGCGTACCAGGACATCAGCATCAGGTGCGGGGCCCCGGGGAGTCCGACGACCCCCTGCGGCCACCACCGCAGGTCCACCTGGTCGCGGCCGTCCACCCGCCACCCGCGCGCCACCGCGGTGCCGGGGGCGGCGGTCTCGCGCAGCCGGCGCCGGGCGTCGGCGGCCACCTCGCCCAGGGCCGTCGGGGTGCCGCCGGACGCCTGCAGCGCCCCGAGGACGGCGTCGCGCGCGGGGCGCAGGTCGGTGGCGGGGACCAGTCCGAGCCGGGGCCGGTCGGGCGGCGGGGAGGTGGCGCTCACCCCGCCATGGTGCCCCTACGCTCGGCCCATGACACCCGAGGTCCCGTCGCGCCGCCGGGTGGTCGTGGCGGCCGCGCTGATCCGCGGCGGCCGGGTGCTGGCGTGCCGTCGCACGTCGCCGCCCGCGGCGGCGGGCCGCTGGGAGCTGCCCGGCGGCAAGGTGGAGCCGGGGGAGGACCCGGTGGCCGCGCTGGTGCGCGAGCTGGGGGAGGAGCTGGGGCTGCGCGTGCCGCCCGACGCCGTCGGGCCGTGGTGGGCGCCGCGGGTGCCCGTCGGGGAGCACCACGAGCTGTGGGCCGCGCCGGTGCGGCTCGCCGCCGTCGCCGCCCGGCCGAGCAGCCACGACCGGCTGCGGTGGCTGGCGCCGGCGGAGCTGCACGACGTCGACTGGCTCGAGCCCGACCGGCCCTTCCTGCCCCACGTCCGTGCCACCCTGGAGGGGTGAGGGACCCCGTGCCGCCCGCCCCGACAGCCCGTGGCCTGCTCTTCGAGGAGGACGACGCCCACGCCGTGGCCGCCCGGCTGCGCCGCGACGGGTTCGACGCCCGGGTCGAGCGGGCCCGCTTCGCCGGTGAGGACGACGACGAGGACCAGCCCTGGGCGGTGCTCACCGACGCCCCCACCTTCGTGCTCGAGCTGGCCCTGGAGGACCACGACGGCTGGCTCGACGTGCCCGAGCCGCCCCCGACCGCGCCCCTGCGGCTCCCGGCCGCCCCGAAGCGGCACCACCGACCGCCCCCCTCGGACGTCGGTGGCGCGCCCTAGGCTAGAGGGCATGAGCGCCGAACTCCCCGCGCAGCGCCTGCTGCTCGTCCACGCCCACCCCGACGACGAGTCGATCGGTCAGGGCGCCACGATGGCCAAGTACGCCGCCGAGGGCCGCGGGGTCACGCTGGTCACCTGCACCGCGGGCGAGATGGGCGAGGTGCTCGTGCCCGAGCTGGCCCACCTGGCCTTCGACCAGCAGGGCGGGCTCGGCGAGCACCGCCGCGGCGAGCTCGCGGCCGCGATGGCCGAGCTCGGCATCACCGACCACCGCTTCCTCGGCGGCTTCGGCCGCTTCCACGACTCCGGCATGGCCTGGCACCCCGAGGGGTTCGCCACGGTGGCCGAGGACGTGCCGCCCACGGCGTTCTGGCTGGCCGACCTCACCGTCGCGGCCGCCGAGCTGGTGAGCGTGATCCGCGAGGTGCGCCCGCAGGTGATGGTCACCTACGACGACTTCGGCGGCTACGGCCACCCCGACCACATCCAGGCCCACCGGGTCGCGATGTACGCCGCCCAGCTGGCCGGCGTCGCCTCGTTCCGGCGCGACCTCGGCGAGGCCTGGACGATCTCGAAGATCTACTGGGGCGCGATGTCGGCCACCCGGATGCGCGAAGGCCTGCGGGCGCTGCGCGAGGCCGGCGACACCACCAGCTTCAACGGGATGGACCCCGACGGCCCGCTGCCGCCGTTCATCACCGAGGACGAGAACCTCACCGCCGCCGTCGACGCCCAGGACTTCCTGCCCGCCAAGCTGGCCGCGCTCGCCGCCCACGCCACGCAGATCACCACCGACGGGCCGTTCTTCGCGCTCTCCAACAACCTGGGGTCCACCGCGCTCGGCGTCGAGTTCTACCGGCTCGCGGTCGGCACCCCGGGTCCGGTGGGCCCCGACGGCCTCGAGACCGACCTGTTCGCCGGCCTCTGACCCGCACCGCCCGATCCGCCCTCATCCGGGAGACCCCGTGCGTCTGCTGCTCCTGCTGGCCAGCGCCGTGGGCTGCGCCCTGCTCGGCGCGGTGGTCGGTGGGGCCGGGGTGGTCTCCCACACCCGCCTCCCGGCGCTGCTGCTGCTCCTGCTCGCCGCCCCGAGCACCGCGGTGGCGCTCGGGGCCGGCTGGCACCGGCGGCTCGCGTTCGCGGCGGGCTGGGTCGTGGTCGTGATGCTGGCCCTGCAGCAGCGGCCCGAGGGCGACTACCTCATCGGACAGGCCTGGCGCAGCTACGTCCTGCTCGCCCTCACCCTGGGGCTGGTGCTGTACGCCGTCGTCACGCTGCCGGTGCGCGGGCGCCGGGCGCCCCGGACCGACGCCGGATCGGTATCCGATCAGGCCTAGCGCCACCGAGCACTTAGGATGCGCCCGTGAGCAAGCCTGCGCGGGAGAGGAGCGGCGGCCTCGCGGTCGTCGCCGTGGTCCTGGTCCTGGCGCTGCTCGCGGGCGGTGGGTACGCCGCGGCCTACGCCGCCGCGGCCGACAAGCTGCCCCGCGGCACCACGGTCGCCGACGTCGAGGTGGGCGGCCGCACGCCCGCGCAGGCCCGCGGGCGGGTGGCCGCCGAGCTCGGTCCGGTGCTCGAGCGCTCCGTGCCGGTGGTCACCGACAACTCCGGCAGCACCGCCTCCGACGCCGCCGGTGAGATCGTGCCCGCCGAGGCCGGCATCTCCTTCGACTACGACGCGACCCTGGCCGCGGCCGCCGCCGACGCCGAGCGCTCCTGGAGCCCGGGTCACCTGTGGGACCACTTCACCGGCGGTGAGGACCTCGACCCCGTCGTGACCGTGGACGAGGAGCAGCTCGGCGCCGCGCTCGAGGGCCTCGGCGCCGACCTCGGCACCCCGGCGGTCGACGGTGCGGTGTCCTTCCGCGACGGCCGGGTCGTGGTCACCGACGCCGTCGTCGGGCGGGGGATCGACCCCGAGGGCGCCGCCGACGCGATCGTCGCGGCCGCCCTCGCCGGCGACACCGCCACCCTCACCCTCACCGACCTCGAGCCCGACATCGACCAGGCCGAGGTCGACGCCGCCGTCACCGGGTTCGCCAACCCCGCCCTGGCCTCGCCGGTGACGCTGCGCTTCGGCAGCGCGCGGATCACCCTGGAGCCGCGCGACTACGCCGACGCGCTGCGCCTCACCCCCGTCGACGGCGCGCTGGTGCCCGGGGTGAAGGAGGCGCGGCTGCTCGCGCTGGTCGAGGCCGCCTCGGCCGGTGACGGCGCTCCGGTGGACGCCACCATCGAGCTGCGCGACGGACGCCCCCGGGTCGTGCCGGCCAAGCCGGGACTCACGTACGAGACCGAGGACGTCGTCGACACCTTCCTCGCGCTGCTGGCGGCGCCCGAGGGCGAGCGGTTCGGCGTGGTGGACGGCACCGCCACGCAGCCGGAGTTCACCACCCGCGAGGCCCGCGAGCTCGGGGTGAAGGAGAAGATCTCCGAGTTCACGACCTACTTCCCCTACGCCGAGTACCGCAACGTCAACATCGGCCGCGCGGCCGAGATCGTCGACGGCACCCTGCTCATGCCCGGCGACGTCTTCTCCCTCAACAAGATCGTGGGGGAGCGCACCCGCGAGAACGGGTTCACCGAGGGCTTCATCATCAGCAACGGCATCTTCGCCACCGACCTCGGCGGCGGGGTCTCGCAGATGGCCACCACCACCTTCAACGCGGCGTTCTTCGCCGGCCTGGAGGACGTCGAGCACAAGCCGCACTCCTTCTACATCGACCGCTACCCGGTGGGCCGCGAGGCCACCGTCGCCTGGCCCACGGTCGACCTGCGCTTCCGCAACGACTCGGGGCACGGCGTGCTCATCGACACCGAGCTCCGGCCCAGCACACCGTCCTCGCAGGGAGTGCTGACGGTGCGGATGTACGGCACCAAGGTGTGGGACGTCGAGAGCGTCACCTCCGACCGCTACGCCTACGTCGCGCCGGCCCGGCGGGTGCTCGACACCCCCGACTGCTACCCCAACGCGGGATACTCCGGCTTCCAGGTCGACGTCACCCGGATCTTCCGGCGCCCCGGCGACGACGAGATCGTCAGGCGCGAGGTCTTCCACACCGACTACATCGCCAGCGACACCGTGATCTGTCGGCCGCCGGGCTCCCTCGACGAGGGCTGAGCGCGCCGTCGGCAGGGCTGGACGTCGGGTGACGATGTGACCTGCGTCGCTTAAGGTCGGCGCATGCGCCCGCCCGGCCGACCTCTCCTTGCCCTGCTCGCCCTGCTGTGCGGACTCGTGGTCCTCACGGCCCCGACCGCCCCGGCCGGGGCGTCGGGAGCCACCGCCGCCGCCCGGGCCGCCGAGCGGGGGATCCTCCCGCCGCTGCCCACCGCCCCCGAGGGCGACGTGCCGGGCGTGAACGACTGGACCTGCACGCCGTCGCCGGCGCGCCCCGTACCGGTCATCACCGTGCACGGCACGATCGGCGACCGCCGCCACCTGCTGGAGCGGCTGCAGCTCGCGCTGGTCGACGCCGGGTACTGCGTGTTCTCCCTCGACTACGGCAACCGCGGGCTGGAGGACGTCGTGGCCTCGGCCCGCCAGCTCAAGGCCTACGTCGCCCGGGTCCGCACCGCCACGGGAGCGGCGAAGGTGTCGCTGATCGGGCACTCCCAGGGCGGCATGATGCCGCGCTGGTACCTGAAGTTCCTCGGCGGCACCGCGTTCGTGGACGACCTCATCGGGATCGCGCCGTCCAACCACGGCACCCTGCTCACCGGCTCGGCCAGCCCGCTCACCCCGCTGCTGGCCCCGATCTGCCCCGCCTGCGTGCAGCAGGGCAGCGACGCGGCGCTGCTGAAGCGGCTCAACGCGGGCGACGAGACCCCCGGCGACGTCAGCTACACCCAGATCACCACCCGCTACGACGAGGTCGTGGTGCCGCACACCTCCGGGTACCTCGCCGGCGGCGCCAACACGCGCAACCTCACCCTGCAGCGGCTCTGCCCGACCGAGCTCGCCGAGCACCTGCTGATCCCGCTCGCGACCCCGACCATCTCGCTCGCGCTCAAGGCGCTGGCCACCCCGGGGCCGGTGCCGGCCGGGTTCCGTCCCCGCTGCTTCTGACTCCGCTGCCGCCACTAGTCTGCGCACGTGCTGACCCACCTGCGGCTCACCGTGCCCACCGCGCTCGTCGGCGACGTCGAGCGGCTGCTGGTCGAGCATCCCTACACCACCAACGTCACCGTGAGCCGGGGCGCCTCGCTCAAGCCGGTCGGCGACCTGGTGGAGGTCGACGTCGCCCGCGAGCGCGCCGCCGATCTCCTCGACCACCTGCACGGGATCGGGGTGAGCGAGGAGGGCGGCATCGTGGTGCTGCGCCCGCAGGGGACGCCCTTCAGGGAGGCGGAGCGCCTGGAGCGCCTCGCGCCGGGCCACCCCGACGACGCGGTGATCTGGGAGGCGGTGATCAGCGACGCCGAGAGTGCGGCGGTGCCGACGATCAGCTACCACGCGTTCCTGCTGATCGCGGTGGCGCTGGCCGCCATCGCCGTGGTCACCGACTCCGCGGTGCTCGTGGTCGGAGCGATGGTGGTGGGGCCGGAGTTCGGGGCCATCGCGGCGCTCAGCGCGGGCCTGGTGCTGCGGCGTCCGCGACTGGTCGGTCGGGCGGCCCGCCTGCTGCTGCTCTCCTTCACCGTCGCGGTCGCCGCGGTCACCCTGCTCGCCCTGCTCGCGCGGGGGGCGGGCATCCTCACGGCGGCCGACGTGCTCGCACCGCGCCCCAACACCGGCTTCATCTGGCACCCCGACATCTGGTCCTTCGTCGTCGCGGTGCTCGCCGGGGCCGCGGGTGCGCTGGCGCTGGCCCTGGACCGCGCCAACGCCCTGGTCGGGGTGTTCATCTCCGTGACGACCGTTCCGGCCGCCGGCAACCTCGCCCTCGGCATCGCCATCGCCGACGTCGACGAGATCAACGGGTCCCTGGGACAGCTCGGGCTCAACGTCGCTGGCATGGTGGTCTCCGGGGTGGTCGTGCTCCTCGTCGTCCGGTTCTGGTGGCCGTGGCTGGCCGAGCGGTCCTCGCGGCTGTTCGGTCACGACCACTGAGCCTGGATGCGGGCTGAGCAGCCGTCTTGTCGTTTCCTTGTCGGTGTCCTGTCGCCGTCTTGTCCCGCCATCGACGCAGGGTCGCGCACCCGGCCGGGGCCGTGGGGTGACCCTGCACTGATCGATCGTTCAGTGTTCCCTGCGTAAAGGCGCTGAAAGCGGTGGGAGACCGTCCCATCGGCGGCGCAAACGGCGCGGGCGCGTTGATCCGGTCCGGACGGGCTGGTCTCATTCGAGGGCCGGGTCGGTCGCTCCCCCTGGACTCGGCCGGGGGCGAGACGTGCAGACACGTGTCCCCCAACGGAGTGCCGTGGTCCATCGCCGCCGCCCCTTGGTCGGGGCCGCCGTCCGGAGCATGAACCGAGCGAGAGGTGACCACCATGACCAGCCCGAGCATCCGCATCCGCGGCGGCCGCGCCACCGTCGCGGCCGCGACCGCAGCGATGGCGCTCTCCCTGGGCCTGCCCGCGCTGGCCGGCTCGGCCGACGCCGCCGGGGCCGGGGAGGCCGGGGCACCGCGTCCGGTCGCCGGGTCCGCCCGCCCGGCTCCCACCGTGGCCGAGGCCCGTGCGGCCCTCGCCCGGGCCGAGCGACTCGTGCGGCCCGTCTCGGCCCGTGCCGCCGCGGCCGCGCTCGCCCGCGGCGGGCGCAACGCCACGATGGTCCTGCGGCAGGTGGCCGCCACCCGCAGTGCGCTGGAGGGCGAGGAGCGGGAGCGGGCGGACGCGCTGCTGCGCCGCCCGACGTCGGCCAACGGCGACGGCTTCCTCACCTACACCACGGCTGAGGCGACGCCGGTGTGCAGCGACGTCGTCTGCATCCACTACGTCACCTCCACCGAGGACGCGGTGGACCCCACCGACACCGACAACAACGAGGTGCCCGACTACGTCGACTCCGCGCTGAGCACCTTCAGCGACGTGCACCGCACCTACACCGACGCCGGGTACCGGCCCTCGCTCCCCGACGACGGGCTGGGCGGCAGCGACCTGATCGACGTCTACCTCGGCAACACGGGCAGCGGCGGCGTCTACGGCTACTGCACCACCGACGAGCCCGACCGCTCCGGCTTCGACCGCTGGGCCTACTGCGCGGTCGACAACGACTTCTCCTCCGACGAGTTCCCCTCCAACACCCCGCTCGGCAACCTGCAGGTGACGGCCGCGCACGAGTACTTCCACGCCGTGCAGTACGCCTACGACGTCGCCGAGGACTCCTGGCTGCTCGAGGCCACCGCGGCCTGGGTGGAGGACGAGGTCTACGACGACGTCAACGACAACCGTCAGTACCTCGAGAACAGCATCCTGGCCAAGCCCGAGCTGCAGCTGGACCGGTTCGGCGAGCCGGGGGTGTTCCACTACGGCCAGTGGATCTTCTTCCGCTACCTCACCGAGAAGTACACCGCGCGCACCGGCACGCTGCCCGACCTGGTGCGGCGGATCTTCGAGGAGGGCAGCGGCCGGGTGGGTGAGTCCAACGCCTGCTCGCTGCCCGCGATCCAGACCGCGCTGGGCGAGGTCGGGACCGACCTGCCGACCCAGTTCGCGCTCTTCTCGGCGGCCGCCCGGCGGCCCACGGCGACGTTCGCCGAAGGCGCGGCGCTCTCCTACCCGGCCGCGCCCCTGGCGGGCAACGCGATCCTCTCGGCCCGTACGCCCAAGCGCGTCGTGCCGACCCGCCGGATGAACCACCTCACCAGCGCCACCTACCGCATCACGCCCCAGGGCTTCACCAACGCCAAGGACCGGGTGCGGCTCACGATCAACATGCAGCCCACGGCACGCGGCTCCCGCGCGGTGCTGACCACCTACCCCAAGGTCGGCACCCCGACGGTGCGGGCGCTGTCGCTGAACGCGGCCGGCGACGCTTCGCCGAACTTCCCGTTCAGCCTCAAGTCGGTGCGCTACTACGAGGTGACCCTGGTCAACGCCAGCACCCGGTTGGGCTCGAGCAGCGGTGACTTCTCGTGCGGCCGCACGATGGCCGACGACGGTCTGAGCGCCGCCCTCACCGTGCAGGCCTACCGGGCCCGCTGACGCACCGCGACCCTCCGATCCCCTCCCTGCCGGGTGCGGGCTCCCGATCCCCGCACCCGGAACCGCACCACCCCGCCCCACCGTCCGTCGCTCCGCCGGCGGACCGTCCCCGACGAATCCGCAGTTCCGCCCGACGAAAGGCACCTGATGCGACACCCGTCCCCCTCCCGCCGAGCCCGGCTCGGCGCGCTCCTGGCCGCCGCGCCGCTGGCGCTGGGCCTGAGCCTGGCGCTGCCCGCCGGCCCGGCCACGGCCGCGACCCCGACCGTGGAGCCCTTCATCAGTGAAGGCCCCGCCTCGCCCGAGACGACGGGCAGCCCGAGCTTCACGTTCTCCGTCGACGACGACAACTCCGAGTTCCTCGAGTGCGGGTACGTCACTGCCCCGGCGACCGTGCCGACGTACGCGACGTGCCAGAGCCCGAAGACGTTCACGAACGTGCCCGCCGGGTCGCACACGTTCTACGTGCGATCGGTGGGCTCGGAGGGCGAGCGGGGCCCGGCCGCCTTCTACCAGTGGACCTCGACGTCGTCCGCGCCGGAGCCGAACACGATCCTCACCGGCCTCGTGGACTCGCCGGTCGCGGGCTCGGGTACCTGGAGCTTCATCGCCACCGACACCGTCGGCGGCAGCCAGGTGAACGACGCCACCTTCGAGTGCCGGATCGACTCCGCCGACTGGGCGCCGTGCACCTCCCCGGCCACCCTCACCGGGATCTCGAACGGGCTGCACACCTTCTTCGTGCGGGCCACCCGCAACGGTGTGACCGACCAGACCCCGGCGCAGCAGATCTTCACCTCCGCCAGTGCCCCGGACACCACGATCACGCAGGGCCCCGTGCTGTCGACGACCGCGACCTCGGCGAGCTTCTCCTTCGAGTCCTCCGCCTTCGGCTCGACGTTCGAGTGCTCCCTCGACGAGGGCCCCTTCGAGTCCTGCACCTCGCCCAAGAGCTACAGCAACCTGGGCCTCGGTGACCACTCGTTCGCGGTGCGGGCCACGGCGAGCGACCTCACCGACCCCACCCCCGACACCTACGACTGGACGATCACCGAGCAGCAGCAGTCCGGCGCGCCGGACACGATCATCACCGAGGCGCCCACCCAGGTGACGAGTGAGACCGAGGCGTACTTCGGGCTCGCGTCGCTGCCCGGCGGCACCAACACGTTCTACTGCTGGCTCGACGACGAGGACCCGACCACGCAGTGCTTCCAGGCCGCCTACTACTTCGACCTGGAGCCGGGCACCTACACCTTCCACGCGGCGGCGTTCAACGCCAGCGGCACCGACCCGACGCCGGCCACGTACACCTGGACCATCACCGGTGACCAGCCGCCGGCGGAGGGCCCCCGCACCCGCATCACGGGCCTCGGCGGCCGGGTGTTCCAGACCGACACCATCCGCCCGGTCTTCTCCAGCCCGGGCACCCCCGACGCGACGTTCCTCTGCGCGCTCGACAAGGCGCCGCTCGAGCCCTGCAAGGCGCGGGGCACGGTGTTCAAGAACATGAAGCCCGGCAAGCACACGCTGCGCGCGGTCGCCGTGTTCGACGGCGTCCAGGACCCGACCCCCGCGGTGCGCAAGATCGTCGTGGACGTCGACCCGCCGGAGAGCCGGTTGATCGACGTGCGCGGGCGCACCTTCAAGGGCGGCGTCGTGACCGGCACGCTGATGACCCCGGCCAACGACGGCGACTTCTTCGAGTGCCGCCTGGACGGCGGGAAGTGGACGAAGTGCAGCCAGCAGCTGCCGCTCAAGCGCGGCGCCAAGGCTGACCTGCGGCTCACGGGCATCACGCCGGGCGTGCACGAGCTCGAGGTGCGGGCGGTCGACCTGGTCGGCAACCGCGACCCGAGCCCGGCGCGCGGCTTCTTCACCATGGTGCGCTGAGTCGGTCCCGACCGACCTGAGCAGCACCCCCTGAACGGCGGCATCGGTCCGGACGCTCCCCCGTCCGGCCGATGCCGCCACACAGGTTTCCCCCACCCGAGCCCCACCCTCCCCTCCCTCGAAGGACCCTCCCCGATGCGCCGCTCCCTCCCGTGGGCCCTCGCCGGCCTGCTCGCCCCGCTCGCGCTCGCGGTGCCCGCCCAGGCGGCCGGCGAGCCCGACACTCGGATCCTGATGGGCCCGGCGACGGGCGAGCGCACCGGCACCGCGACCTTCGACTTCGAGGCCGTGCCGGACAGCCCCGGCGCGACCTTCGAGTGCGCCCTCGACGGCGGCGCGTACGCGCCCTGCGACTCCCCGCACCGGGTGGGGGACCTGGCCGACGGCGAGCACACGTTCCTGGTGCGGGCGATCGTGGACGGCGTCACCGACCCCACGCCCGAGCCCTACATCTGGACCGTCGACCTGCCGCCGACCGTGACGGTGAAGACCGCCCCGCCCGCCACCACGACGGCCACCGAGGCGACCTTCGAGTTCCTCAGCGACGAGCCCGACGCGGTGTTCCGCTGCCGACTCGACGGCGGCGCCGAGTTCGACTGCACCTCCCCGTACACGACCACGGTCGGCATCGGCGGCCACAGCTTCGAGGTCGTCGCCATCGGAGCCCAGCGCGGCACCCCCGTCGAGCGGACCTGGGAGGTGCTCGGCCCGCCGACCACGACCATCAACTCCGGCCCCGCCTCACCGAGCACCTCGACCACCGAGATCTTCCTGTTCTCCTCCGACCGCGCCGACGCCACCTTCGAGTGCTCCCTGGACAGCGCGCCGTTCACGGCGTGCACCTCGCCGACGACGTACACCGGGCTCGCCCCGGGGCAGCACACCTTCGCCGTCCGCGCGTCCTCCGGTGGGCTCACCGACGCCACGCCCGACACCCTGTCCTGGACCCTGATCGGCGCCGGCCCCCCGACCACCACCATCGGCTCCGGCCCGCTGAACAACACCACCGCGCGTACGGCGTCGTTCACCTTCTCCAGCACGGATGCGACCGCCACCTTCGAGTGCTCGCTGGACGGTGGCACCTACGCCGCCTGCACCTCGCCGAAGGCCTACGCCGACCTGACGGTGGGGGAGCACACCTTCCGGGTGCGCGCGGTGAACGCGACCGGCGCCGACGAGACGCCCGCGACCTACACCTGGACGATCATCTCGACCACGCCGCCCGACACCACCGCGCCCGACACCCGCATCGCCGGACCGACCAAGGTCCGCAAGGGCGCCAAGGCCACGTTCACCCTCTCCAGCCCCGACGCCGACGTCGCGTCCTACCGCTGCAGCCTCGACGGCGCGGCGTTCAAGGCCTGCACGGCGCGCACCGTGCTGTCCGGCCTCAAGGTCGGCAAGCACACGCTGCGCGCCGTGGCCGTGGACCGCGCCGGCAACACCGACCGCACCCCCGCGGTCCGCACCTTCACGGTGACGACGAAGTGACCCGCTCGACCGAAGGGACCCCGATGACCACCTCCCCCCGCCCGACCCGCGGGCCACGACGACGCGTTTCACGCGTCCTGTTGGCGATGATCGCGGGCCTCACCAGCCTCCTCGGCTCGCAGGTGCTCGTCGCGCCCGCGGCGCACGCCGAGAGCTTCGAGATCTTCTTCGCCATCAAGCCGAACGACGACCACCGGACCCGCGGGCTGACCTGGAGCTTCGACGCCGCCGGCCCCGTGGTGTGGCAGTGCGCGTTCCAGAACGAGATCGTGCCCTGCGCCTCGGGCTACTTCTTCGCCGAGACGCCGCGCGGTGGCCGCTACCGCTTCGACATCTACGGTCAGAACGAGGGCAAGACGGCGTTCTTCACCCAGATCGTCGAGGTCGACCTGCCGCCGATCGTGACCCTCACCCAGAAGCCGGACCAGCAGCAGACGGCGTCCTTCGCCGGCCTCACCCCCTACTCCTCCGGCTTCCGGTACACCAGCGACCAGGACGGCTCCACCTACGCCTGCCGCGTCGACTTCCGGCCGCTCCCGTGCAACGACGTCGGCACCATCTGGTCGAACGTGGCCAACGGCGTGCACACCTTCGACGTCCAGGGCACCAGCCCCAAGGGTCAGGTGGGTCCGAAGCTGGAGTACACCTGGAGCGTCTCGAACGCCCCGCCGATCCCGGACACGTCGTTGACCGGCTACCCCCCGAACCCGTCGGCCTCCGGCGCGGCCACCTTCGTGCTCGCGAGCGACCTCACGGGCGCCACCTTCGAGTGCTCCCTGGATAACGCGCCCTTCACCGCCTGCACCTCCCCCCACACCGTGACGGGCTTGAGCGCGGGTCCGCACCACTTCGAGGCCCGGGCGCGCAACGCCAACGGCTACGACTGGACCCCCGCGTTCTGGGAGTGGACCGCGAATCCGCCGCCGGCCCCCGACACCACGATCACCTCGGGACCGTCGGGCTCCAGCGCGGCCACCACGGCGTCGGTCTCCTTCTCCTCCGACCGGCAGGGGGCGAGCTTCGAGTGCTCGCTGGACGACGCGCCGTTCGTGGCCTGCACGAGCCCGCGGCAGCTGAGCGGCCTGGCGGTCGGACCGCACACCTTCCGGGTGCGCGCGGTCGCCGACGGCGTGACCGACGCCAGCCCGGCGTCGGCGTCGTGGACGGTGACGGCCCCGCCGCCCGCTCCCGACACCACCATCACGTCGGGGCCCTCGGGCTCGACGACGGCGACGACGGCCGAGGTGGCGTTCACCTCCGGCCGGCAGGGGGCGAGTTTCGAGTGCTCGCTGGACGACACGCCGTTCGTGGCCTGCACGAGCCCCCGCCAGCTCACCGGCCTGACGGTCGGGGACCACACCTTCCGGGTGCGGGCGATCGCCGACGGCGTGACCGACCCGACCCCGGCGTCGGCGTCGTGGACCGTGACGGCCCCGCCGGTGGCGCCCGACACCACGATCACCCAGAAGCCGGCGGCGTCGTCGTCGGCCACGTCGGCGACCTTCGCCTTCGCCGCCGACCAGGCGGGCGCCACCTTCGAGTGCAAGCTCGACTCCGGTGCGTTCACCGCCTGCACCTCGCCGACGTCGTACCCGGCGCTGGCCGTGGGGTCGCACACCTTCACGGTGCGCGCGGCGAAGGGCGGGCTGACCGATGCCACGCCGGCCAGCTACACCTGGTCGGTCACCACGGCGCCGGACACCACGCCGCCGAGCACCACCATCAGCGGCAAGGACGGCCAGGTCGTGAAGGGCACCACCGTGACCTTCACCCTCGGCAGTCCGGACAAGGACGTCGCCTCGTACCGCTGCAAGCTGGACTCGGCCGCGTTGAAGACCTGCCCGAAGAGTGTGAAGCTGACCGGCCTCAAGCCGGGCAACCACACGCTCACCGCCGTGGCGGTGGACCAGGCGGGCAACGTCGACAAGAGCCCGGCCGTGCGCAAGTTCGTCGTCAAGAAGGCCTAGCGACCCCGGCCCGTGGC
>NZ_CAXQZB010000059.1:0-89930 GCF_964228225.1 Nocardioides sp. | reverse complement strand
CACGATCGAGTCCTTACCACCCGAGAACATCAACACCGGACGCTCGAACTCCGCCGCCACCTCCCGGAAAATGTGGATCGACTCCGCCTCCAACTGATCCAACTGGCTCAACCGGTAATCGGCATGCGTGGTGGTCATGGGGTACCTCTCGAGTGACGGGCGCGCCCGGGGGACGACCGGCGTACGACGAACGGGGAGATGCGCCAACGGTGACACATGACATGACAGGTGTCACTTCGAGTGTCGCGCACGTCCTCTACGATCGTGCCATGCCGGACTCCCCGACGCGCGCACGCCTGCTCGACGGTGCGTTGGCGTGTCTGCGCGAGACCGACCCGGGGCGGGTCACCTTCGCCGAGGTGGCGCGCCGCACGGGCATCGCCCGTCAGACGCTCTACGCCCACTTCCCCGACCGCGACGCGCTGCTGCACGCGGCCGTCCGGCAGGCCGCCCTCGACCTCACGGCCCGGCTGGAGGAACGCACCCGCACGCTCCCGCCGTCGGAGGCCGTGGTCGAGAGCCTGGCGACCTTCCACGCCGAGGCGCGCCGCGATCCCGCGCTGGCCCACGTCATCGCGATGACCCTGCATCCCGCCGCCCAGGAGTCCGGCACGCTCTCGGCCCAGGCGCTCGCGCTCACCCGGGGGTTTCTGCGTCGCCGGGTGGCGGAGGGCACCACGCCGCAGCGACTGGAGGAGATGGCGGAGGTCGCGCTGCGCACCCTGCTCTCCCTGCTCGCCTACGACTCGGCCACCACCGAGACGCCGCAGCGTCTGCGGGAGTACCTGCGCGCCACGCTGCTGCCCGCCCTCGACCTGGCCGACGGACCCCACCGCGCGACGGCGCCATGACCGGGACCGAGGACGTCGCGCCGCGGATCGTGGTGGTGCACCACTCCCCCACGCCCGCCACGACGGCGCTCACCGAGGCGGTGCTCGCCGGCGTGCGCCACCCGGAGCTGCCCCCGCTGGAGGTCGTGGTGCTGGAGGCCCTCGCAACCACCCCGGCCACCGCCGAGGTGCTGCGCGGGGCGGCGGGCGTGCTGCTCGGCACCCCGGCCAACTTCGGCTACATGAGCGGCGCGCTCAAGCACTTCTTCGACACCACCTTCCTCGCCCTCGGCGGCGCGCTCGAGGCGGACACCACCGCCGGGTCGCGGGGGACGACGGGGCCGCCGGAGGCGCCGCGTCCCCACTACGGGCTCTACGTCCACGGCCGCTACGACACCGTCGGAGCGATCCGCGCGGTCGAGTCCTTCACGACCGCGCTGCGCTGGCGGCCGGCCGTGCCCGTGCTCGACGTGCTCGGCGACGTCGCTCCCCACCGGGAGTCGGCCGCCGAGTGGGGTGCCACCCTCGCCGCCGTCGCCGCGGGACTGTGACCCCGGCCGGTAGCATCACCGGTTGTGGAGCGGGTGAGGGGACGATCGGGGCGCACAGAGCGGATTCCGGTCCTGCGATCGCTCGCCGCTCTCGTGGCGCTCACCGCGCTCACCGCCTGCGGATCCGACGACGCCGGCACGAGCAGCGCCGACCCCGACCAGGTCGATCGCCTCGAGGCCCCCGACACCGGGGAGTGCCGCCAGCTCACGGTCGCCGACCTGTCGGCCCCGACCAACGCCACCCGCACGATCGACTGCCGTGAGGAGCACACGGCACAGACCTTCGCCGCCGGCGACCTCCCGGCCGCGCTCGACGACGCCGAGCCCGACAGCCCCGAGGTGGCCGCCCACGCCTACCGCACCTGCAGTGCGGGTCTGCGCGAGTTCCTCACCGCCGACGAGAGCGCCGCGATGCGCTCGGTGCTGACCTGGGCGTGGTTCCGCCCCTCCGACGACGCCTGGGAGCAGGGCGCGCGCTGGTACCGCTGCGACGTCGTGGCGGGCGGCACCGCCGCCGGCGTGCTCTACCCGCTGCCCCGCAGCGCGGCCGGACTGCTCGAGGGGCGCCCGGAGGACCAGTGGCTGGTGTGCGCCCGGGGCGCCACGATCGCCAGCAACCCGCCGGTGCGGTGCTCCGAGCCGCACGACTGGCGCGCGGTGACGACGATCAAGCTCGGCGAACCGGGCGACCCCTACCCCGGCGACCGGCTCTCGGAGGTCCGCACCCGCGACTTCTGCTCCGACTCGGTCGGAGCCTGGCTCGGCTACCCCGACAACTACGACTACGCCTACACCTGGTTCCACGAGGCGGAGTGGGAGTTCGGCAACCGGCGCTCGATCTGCTGGGCGAAGACCGACAAGTGAGCGGTCGCGCCGCACGTCCCTCCCACCGGCGGCCGGCGGCCGTGGTCTCGGTGGCCGCGGTGGTCGCGGTGCTGCTGCTCGCCGGCTGCTCGGGGGGCTCGGAGGAGCCGGATCAGCCCGCGGGGTCCGGCTCGACCGCCGGCACCTCGGCATCGCCCACGACCGACGCCACCCCGCCGCGCGCGACTCCGCCACCGCGACCGGCCGCGCGAGCCTGCCACCGGCTCGACTACGCCCAGGCGCTGGCCCCCACTGCCGTGCGCGCACCGGTGCCGTGCCGCCGCGCCCACACCGCCGAGACCTACGAGGTCGGTGCGCTCGACGTCGTCGTGGACGGCCACCTGCTGGCCGTCGACGCCCGCCGGGTGCGCGAGCAGCCGGCGGCGGCGTGTCCGGCCGCGCTGCCCGCCTACGTCGGCGGATCGCGGGAGGCGCTGCGGCTCAGCGTGCTGCGACCGGTGTGGTTCACCCCCACCCTGGCCGACGCCGACGCCGGCGCCGCCTGGTACCGCTGCGACGTCGTGGTGCTCGGCGGCCGCGAGACCCTGCTGAGCGTCACCGGCTCGCTGCGCGGCGTCCTCGACACCCCGGCGGGCCGGGACCGGTACGGCCTGTGCGCCACCGCCAGTCCCGACGACGCCGACGTCGTGCGGGTGCCGTGCTCCCGGCCCCACCGGTGGCGCGCCTTCGACGTCGTGCCCCTCCCCGCCGGGGACTACCCGGGCGCGCGGGCGATCGCCGACGCCGCCGCGGGCCGCTGCGAGGACGGGGCGGCGCAGCAGGCCGAGGACCCCCTGGACTACGAGTGGGCCTACGAGGGTCCCGACCGCACCGCCTGGGAGGCCGGCCAGACCTTCGCGCGCTGCTGGGCCCCGGACTGAGGGGTCCGGCGGATCGGCGGTCCGGGGATCAGAAGCCGAGCTTGCGCAGCTGCCGGGGGTCGCGCTGCCAGTCGGGGGCGACCTTGACGTGCAGGTTGAGGTAGACCGGCGTGCCGAGCAGGGCCTCGATCTGCAGCCGGGCGCGCTTGCCGACGTCCTTGAGCCGGGCCCCGCGGTGGCCGATGACGATGCCCTTCTGGGAGGTGCGCTCGACGTAGAGCGAGGCGTGGATGTCGAGCAGCGGCTTGTCCTCGGGCCGGTCGGCGCGCAGGCCCATCTCCTCCACGACGACCGCGATGGAGTGGGGCAGCTCGTCGCGCACGCCGTCGAGGGCGGCCTCACGGATCAGCTCGGCGGCCAGGATCTCCTCGGGGGCGTCGGTCAGGTCGCCGTCGGGGTAGAGCGGCGGACCGGGCGGCAGCTGCGCCACCAGCAGGTCGGCCAGCAGCCCCACCTGGTCGTCGCCCACCGCCGAGACCGGCACGATCTCGGCCCAGTCGATGCCGACCTCGGTGCCGAGGGCGGCGATGTCGAGCAGGTGCTCCCCGATCCGGTCCGGGGCGGCGAGGTCGGTCTTGGTGGCGATCGCGATCTTGGTGGTGCGCTTGATCTTGGCGAGCTCGCCGACGATGAACCGGTCTCCGGGCCCGATGCGCTGGTCGCTGGGGAAGCACACCGCGACGACGTCGACCTCGGCCCAGGTGGTCATCACCAGGTCGTTGAGCCGCTCGCCCAGCAGGGTGCGGGGCCGGTGCAGTCCCGGGGTGTCGACCAGCACGAGCTGCGCGTCGGGGCGGTGCACGATGCCGCGCACCACGGTGCGGGTGGTCTGCGGCTTGTCGGAGGTGATGACGATCTTCTGGCCCACCAGGGCGTTGGTGAGCGTGGACTTGCCGGCGTTGGGGCGGCCGACGAAGGACACGAAGCCGGAGCGGTGCTCGGGCGGGACGGCGGTCACGGGTTCTCCCGACGGTCGACGGCGCGCGGCTGGCGACGGGCGACCCGGCGCCAGTACCCCATCACGTCGTAGTGGGTGGTGGGCAGGCGGCGCTCGTGCATCAGGTGCTTGCGGATCGTCCGCATCTGGGCGGACTCCCCCGCCATCCAGAAGTAGCCGGGGCCCGCGGGCCAGTCCAGCGCGGCAGTGATCTCGGCCAGCCGGGACCCGGCCTCCGCCTCCTGCCCGTCCGGCGCGTCCTCAGCGGACGCGGTGTGCCACGCGACCTCGGCCGCGGACTCCGGGAGGTAGTCGGACACCGGCTCGGGCACCTCGGCCACGATCCGGCACGGCAGCGCCGCCTCCCCGCGCGCGGCGTTGGTCTCGGCGATGCGCGCCATCGCAGGCAGGGCGGTGAGGTCGCCGACCAGCAGCAGCCACCCGGCGTCGGCGGGCGGGAGGAAGGAGCCCTTGGGTTCGGTGAGGGTGACCACGTCGCCCACGGGGTCGCCGGTGGCCCAGTCGGCCACGAGGCCCTGCTCGTGCACGACGACGTCGAGCAGCAGCGCCCCCTCCTCCCAGCGGCGCACGGTGTAGTAGCGGCTCTGGAACTGGCCGGGCACGATCAGCCCGACCCACTCGTCGGGGAGTCCGGTCGTGCCGAGGTCGGCGAGCTCGGGCCCGGTGAGGGTCAGCCGCAGCAGGTGCGGCGAGAGCCGGTGCCGCTCGCTGACGGTGGCGGTGACCTGCGCCGCGCGCACGCTCATGCGGGGTCGGCCGCGCCGGCGGTGGTGGAGGCGAGGACGGTGCCGCGGGCGTCGGCGAGGTGCACGACGACGTCGGGACCGCCGAGGTCGGCCAGCACGGCGCCGTCGGCAGCGCTGAGCGCGGCGTCCTCGCCGAGCAGCACGGCGGCGGCGATGCGGGTGGAGCCGGAGGCCACGGCCATCGCGACGCACACCTGGGCCGCGGTGAGGGTCAACGACGGCAGCGCCACCGACGCGGCGGCGTAGGTGCGACCGAGCTCGTCGCGCACCGCGGCGCCCTGGGCGGCCTGGATCCGGGCGCGGGTGGCGCGCGCGAGGGTGACGAGCTTGGCGTCCTCGCTGCTCAGCTCGGAGGCGGAGCCGGCACTGCCGGGGGTCGCGGGCGGGGTCGGGGACGACGCGGACATGCCCCCGAGCCTACGGCCGGGGCGGCCTCAGGCCGGAGCGAGGTCCCACGGGAGCGACAGCACGCCGGCCGGCACGTGCAGCCCGGCACGGGTCGCGGCGCGCACCAGCAGCGCCTCCGGACCGCCACCCGGGCGTCCCGCCAGGACCGCGCCGGGAGCGTCGCCGGCCTCGAGCGCGGCGGCCAGCGCGACGGCTCCGACCGCGGCCAGGCCGCCCGGGCCGCGGCGGGCGCCGAGGGCGGCCAGGGCCTCGACGCCGACGCCGCGTGCCGCCGCCCGGTCACGGCTCGAGTCCGCCGGGCGCAGCTGACGCAGCACGTCGAGCGGTCCCGGTGCGCGCAGGCGCAGCCGGTCGGGGCTGGTGTCCAGGCGCTCGGCCAGCCGCGCGAGGGCGACCCGGGTGCCGCCGAGGTGGTCGACCAGCGACCGGGCGTGGGCGTCGGCGCCGGTCCAGACCCGTCCGCGCGCGTGAGGCTCCAGCTCGTCCAGGGGCAGGCCCCGGTCGGCGGCGGCCTTGGTGGTGAAGTCGGCGTAGACGTCGTCGAGCCAGCCCTCGAGCACCGCCCGCTCCTGCTCGGTGAAGGGCCGGTCGGCCGCCATCAGTGCCGCCTGCGGGCCGCTGGTGACGGTCTCGCGCACGATCCCGAGCCGGTCCAGCAGGCCGCGGAGGACGAACTTGCCGCCCAGGACGCCGATCGAGCCGGTGATCGTCGTGGGCTGGGCGACGATCTCGTCCGCCCCCATCGCCACGAAGTACCCGCCGGAGGCGGCCACCGAGCGCATCTGGGCGATCACCGGACGCCCGGCCCCGCGCAGCGCGCGCACCTCGGCCCGGATCGCGTCGCTGGCGATGTAGGAGCCGCCCGGGCTGTCCACCCGCAGCAGCACGCCGGCGACGTCGTCGTCCTCCCGCAGGGCGCGCAGGCGGGCGGCGATGCGCTCGCCGCCGGCCTGCCGCGAGGTGCCCGGGCCCATCACGATCGGACCGGTGACGTCGACGACGCCGATCCGCCGCTCCCCGCGCGCAGGGCGACCCGCGGCCGCGCCGGCACCGCGTGCGAGGGTGCGCAGGGCGTCGGCGGAGCCGGTGTCGGCGGCGTAGCGGTGGACGTAGCGGGGCTCCCACGCGGGGGTCCAGGTCGCGCGGCACCACTCCTGCAGGTCGGCGTGGTACCCGAGGTGGTCGACCAGGCCCGCGGCGAGCGCGTCGGCGGCCGAGAGCGGTGCCCGCTCGATGAGCGCCCGCACGGTGGCCACGTCCAGACCGCGGCGTCGGGCGACGAGCGCCACCGTGTCCTCGACGACGGAGTCGACCAGGCGCTGGACCATCTCGCGCACGGCCGGGGTGATCTCGGGGGCGGCGAACTGGTCGGCGGCGCTCTTGTACTCGTGGCGCTGACCGAACTGGGGCTCGATGCCGAGCTTGTCGAACCCGCCGCGCAGCAGAGTGACCGCCATGGCCGCCCCGGTGAGGCCGACGGTCCCGGTGGGCTGCACCCAGATCCGCTCCGCCCGGACCGCGAGCCGGTAGGCGGGGAGGTCGCCGAGCAGCTCACCGAAGGACTCGGTCCAGGCCAGGGTCGGCTTGTGGCGGCCGAACTCCTCGATCAGGTCGCCCACCTCGTCGACCTCGGGCAGGGTCAACGGACAGCTGCCGACGTGGACCTGCAGGCCGAGCACGGCGTCGTCGGTGGCGGCCCGCTGCAGACCCTCGCGCAGCGCTCGCAGCGAGGGCGCCTGCCGCAGCCGCAGCGCCTCCAGGGGCGTGGCGGGCGGGCGGAGGACGACGCCGTCGGACAGGTCGATCTCCAGCACGGTGCGGGGCCCGGCCGCGCGGCCGGGCAGGCGCAGCAGCCGACCGACCCCGAGCGGGCCGGCGGAGGCGGGCGTGGAACGGGAGGCGGTGGCCATGCTCCGAACCTAACCGGCGCCCCCAGCCGCTCCCAGCCGCTCCCAGGACGCTCCCAGCCGCTCCCGGACGCGCCCGGGACCCCGCGGGGCTCAGTCCGCGGCGCCGGACCCGCTGTCGGGCACCGGCACGGCCCGCTCAGCCCGGTCGGCCCGGTCGGCCCGCTGCTCCACGGGCCGGATCACGACGGTGTCGATCTTGTTGCGGCGTCCGGCGGTGTCGACAGCGGTGAACCGCAGGCCGTGGGCCTCCACCGAGGCACCGGGGATCGGCACCCGGCCCAGGTGCTTGGCCATCAGCCCGCCCACGGAGTCGACGTCCTCCTCCTCGACGTCGAAGCCCACCAGCTCCTCCAGGTCGTCCACCGGGAAGCGCGAGGACACCCGCACGGCGCCGTCCTCGAGGTGCTCGAGGCGGATCTCCTCCTCGTCGTGCTCGTCGGCGATCTCCCCGACGATCTCCTCCAGCAGGTCCTCGATGGTGATGAGGCCGGCGGTGCCGCCGTACTCGTCGACGACGATCGCGATGTGCTGGCGGTCGGCCTGCATCTGGGCCAGCTGCGCGTCGACGGCCTTGGACTCCGGCACCCACGCCACCGGGCGCATCACCTCGGCGACCTGCTGGGTGAGCTCGGCGTCCTCGTCCTCGAAGTCGCGGCGCACGACGTCCTTGAAGTAGGCGATGCCGCGGACGTCGTCGAGGTTCTCGCCCACCACCGGCAGCCGGCTGAAGCCCGAGCGCAGGAAGAGCGAGCGGGCCTGGCGCAGGTTCTTGAAGTGCTCGATGTAGACCACGTCGTTGCGCGGCACCATCACCTCGCGCACCGTGGTGTCGCCGAGCTCGAAGACCGAGTGGATCATCCGCCGCTCACCGGACTCGATCACCGCGCTGGCCTCGGCGATGTCGACCAGCTCGCGCAGCTCGGTCTCGGTGGAGAACGGGCCGTCGCGGAAGCCCTTGCCGGGCGTGAGCGCGTTGCCGAGCAGGATCAGCAGCTGCGGCACCGGGCCGAGCACGGCGGTGACGCCGCGCAGCGGACCCGCCGAGGCGAGCGCGACGACGTCGGCGTGCTGGCGGCCCAGGGTGCGGGGCCCGACCCCGATGACCACGAAGGACACCAGCAGCATGACGCCGATCGCCGCCAGGGTGCTGGCCAGGCGGGCGCCGTCCATGCGCCGGTCGAGCTCGAGGGTGACCAGCACGATCGCGGAGATCTCGCACAGCAGGCGCAGCAGCAGGGCGGTGTTGAGGTAGCGCGGGGCGTCGTCGAGCAGGGCGACCAGCTGCCCCGCCCCGGCCCGGGCCTCGGCGTGGAGCTCGACTGCGCGGGCCCGGGAGAAGGACCCCAGCGCGGCGTCGACCGCGGTGAAGACCCCGGCGACGACCACGAGCACCGCGGCGACGACCAGGACGATCACGGGCGGGTCACCGGCCGGCGCGCCAGCGGGCCAGCAGCTCGTCCTGCAGCCCGAACATCTCGCGGTGCTCCTCGGGCTCGGCGTGGTCGTAGCCGAGCAGGTGCAGGATGCCGTGGACCGTGAGCAGCTCGATCTCGGCGAGGGTGCCGTGGCCGGCCGTCTCGCCCTGGCGCACCGCGACCGCCGGGCACAGCACGAGGTCGCCCAGCACGCCCTCCTCGGGCTCGGTGTCCACCAGTCCGGGCCGCAGCTCGTCCATGGGGAAGGCCAGCACGTCGGTGGGGCCCTCCTTCTCCATCCACTGCTCGTTGAGCTGGGCGATGGTGTCCTCGTCGACCGCCTTGATGCACAGCTCGGCCTGCGGGTGCACGCGCATCGCGTCCATCACGAACCGGCTGAGCTCGGCGAGGTGGGTGACGTCGAGGTCGTGGCCCGACTCGTCCAGGATCTCGATGGTCACGAGCCCTCCTTGCGGGCACGGCCCAGATCGCGGGCGTCGCGGGCGTCGCGGGCCTGCTCCTTGGCGGCGTCGAACTCGTCGTAGGCGGCCACGATCCGGCCGACCAGGCGGTGGCGCACGACGTCGTGGGCGGTGAGGCGCTGGAAGGAGATGTCCTCGACATCGGCCAGGATGTCCTGGATGACCCGCAGGCCCGAGGACGTGCCGCTGGGGAGGTCGACCTGGGTGACGTCGCCGGTGACCACGATCTTGGAGCCGAACCCCAGACGGGTCAGGAACATCTTCATCTGCTCCGGGGAGGTGTTCTGCGCCTCGTCGAGGATGATGAAGGAGTCGTTGAGGGTGCGCCCGCGCATGTAGGCCAGCGGTGCCACCTCGATCGTGCCGGCCGCCAGCAGCTTGGGGATCGTGTCGGGGTCGAGCATGTCGTGCAGTGCGTCGTAGAGCGGCCGCAGGTACGGGTCGATCTTCTCGCTGAGCGTGCCCGGCAGGAACCCGAGCCGCTCGCCGGCCTCCACGGCGGGCCGGGTCAGGATGATGCGGGTGATCTGCTTGGCCTGCAGCGCCTGCACGGCCTTGGCCATGGCGAGGTAGGTCTTGCCGGTACCGGCGGGGCCGATGCCGAAGGTGATCGTGTGCTTGTCGATGGAGTCGACGTAGCGCTTCTGGTTCAGCGTCTTGGGCCGGATCGAGCGGCCGCGGTTGCTCAGGATGTTCAGCGAGAGCACGTCGGCGGGGCACTCGGTGGTCTCGGCGCGCAGCATCTGCACCACCCGCTCCACCGTCTCGGAGGTGACGCCCTGTCCGGTGCGCAGGATCTGCACGAGCTCCTCGAGCAGCCGCTCGGCGAGGGCGATCTCGGCCGGCTCGCCGCGCAGGGTGATCCGGTTGCCGCGCACGTGGACCTCGGCGGCGAAGGACCGCTCGACGATGCTCAGGTGGTCGTCGCCGGGGCCGAGCAGGCTCACCATGTCGATGCTGTTCGGCACCACGACCACGTGCGCGGTGGTGAGGTCGCCCCCGGAGCCGCCGGGTCCCCCGGCGACGGGGGTGTCGTGGGTGCGGGTGGTCGGGGTGCGATCGGTCATGGGTGCCCGGGACGGGCGGCCTTTCGGTGGGTGGATGCGTCCCTCCAGTCTACGGAGACGGCCCGCGGGACGCGCCACCCAGTTGTCGGGCCGCTGCCCGGGCCCGCTCGCGGGTCGGTCGCCGGGATGCGCGCACACCCCGCGAGCGCACCCCCAGGACGAGGGTGGGACGGCGTAGCGTGGGCGCCATGCGGACCGGCGACCTCCCCGAGGAGTTCTGGGACGAGTTCGACGAGGACCCGCACCCCGACGACGACACCGTGCCGGTGTGGTTCCCGGGCGAGGCGCTGCCCCCCGACGCCCGCGCACTCGGGCTGACCCACCACGTGCCCGACGGCGCGCTGCTCGACTTCGCGGGCCGCCTGGACGGCACCAAGCGTCTGCACCGCGTGACGGCCTGGGTGCTGCTGCTCGTCTTCGGGTTCCCCGTGCTGCTGGCGGTGCTGCGGGTGCTGCACGCCGCGGCCGACCGGCTCTGAACGACCCCGCGCCGGACCCGACTCCGGGCCCGACTCCGGGCCCGACTCCGGGCGCTGCGCTCAGCCGGGGGGCCAGGCCAGCCCGCGTCCGGCGAGCACGTGCAGGTGGGCGTGGAAGACCGTCTGGCCGGCGCCGGCGCCGGTGTTGAAGACCAGCCGGTAGTCGTCGGGGTGGCCCTCGGCCGCCGCCACGACGGCGGCGGTGCGCACCAGCTCGGCGCTGAGCTCGCCGTCGGCGGCGGCCACGGCGGCGGCGTTCGGGTGGTGCGCGTGCGGCACGACCAGCACGTGCACGGGAGCCTGCGGTGCGATGTCGCGGAACGCGAGCGTGCGCTCGCCGCGGTGCACGATCTGGGCGGGGATCTCCCCGGCCACGATCCGGCAGAACAGGCAGTCGGCCACCGGGGCCCCCTGGGAGTCGCTCACGCCCCGACCCTAGGACACCGCCCGCTCCGGCGGCACCCGGCCGGTCTCCCACCCTCCCCGCACGCCCCAGGAGTCCCAGGACACGCGCGCGTCCGGCTGCGCGGACGCCGCGCCAGGGGCGAGGATGGAGTCATGCGTCCCACCGTCGCCCCCCGCCCGCCGCTCGGCACGCCCGCCCCGTCCCACTCCGTCGCGCCGCGCGGTCGCCGACGCGGACCGGTCGGGCTCGCACTCGGCGCGGCCGTGCTCGTCGCCGCGCTCGGCGGCTGCGGCTCCGCCGACGACACCGGCCTGGCCAGCGACACCGCGGCGCCCGATCCGACGACCGGGACCCCGACCGGTACCGCGTCTCCCGGCGAGGGCGGCGGGGGCACCGCCACCGGCGAGCCCAGCCCGACGACGGACCCCGGGGTGGACCCCGAGACCGGGCCGGCCGGGGCGCTCCCGCTCTACTTCGTGGGCGACAGCAGCCAGGGCGTGCGGCTCTACCGCGAGTTCCAGCCCGCCACCACCACCGATCCGCTGCTCGAGGCCGCGCAGCGACTCACCGCCGGCAGCGCCGAGGACCCCGACTACCGCACCCTGCTGGGCGCCGTGGCGATCACGGCGGTGACGCGCACCGACGACGCCCTCGTGGTGACGCTCGGCGAGGACTCCCAGACCGTGCCCGACAAGGGCACCTCCCCCGACGACGCCGCCCTCGCGGTGCAGCAGCTGGTCTACACGCTGCAGGGGGTGGCCCAGGAGCGCCTGCCGCTGCGCACCGAGCTCGCCGACGGCACGCCGACCGACCTGCTCGGGCAGCCGACCTCGACTGGGGTGGAGGCCGCGGACCCGCTCACCGTGCTCAACCTCGTGAGCCTCACGACCCCCGCCGAGGGGTCCGCGGCGGACGGCGACCTGGCCGTGTCGGGGGTGGCCAGCTCCTTCGAGGCCACGGTCGTGCTCCGGCTCACCGACGCCGCCGGGACGGTCGTGGTGGACTCCTTCGCCACCGCCGAGGGATGGATCGACCGGCTCTACCCCTTCAGCACGACCCTGGACCTCACCGGCCTCGACCCGGGCACCTACACCCTCACCGCCGCCACCGACGACCCCAGCGCCGAGGAGGGTCCCGGTCCGATGACCGACACCCGCACCGTCGTCGTCGACTAGGGACGCCGCCCTCGGTCGCGGCTCAGCGCCAGCGGGGGCCGCGCGCGAGCAGCGCGGCGGCGGCCGCCACCCCGGCGGTGGAGGTGCGCAGCACCTCGGACCCGAGGCGCACGACGTGCGCCCCGCCCGCACGGAACGCCGCCAGCTCCTCGGCGGTGATCCCGCCCTCGGGGCCGACCACCAGGGCCAGGGTGCCCTGCTCCGGCACCGCGACGTCGGCGAGCGGGGTGACGGCGTCCTCGTGCAGCACCACCACGGCGTCGACCGGCGCGAGCCGCTCGAGCACCTCGGCGGTCCCGGCCAGGGGGGCCACCGTGGGGTGCCAGGTGCGACGGGCCTGCTTGGCCGCCTCGCGGGCCGTGCTCCGCCAGCGCGCGAGCCCCTTCTCCGCCCGCTCGCCCTTCCACACCGCCACCGACCGGGACGCGGCCCAGGGCACGATCTCGGCGACCCCGATCTCGGTGAGGACCTCCACGGCCAACTCGCCGCGATCGCCCTTGGGCAGGGCCTGCACCACCAGCAGCCGGGGCTGCGGCTCGGGCAGGGTCTCGACCTCCTCGAGCCGGGCGGTGAGCGCGCGCTTGGTCAGCGTCACCACCTCGGCACGGGCGCGGGTGCCGGCACCGTCGGTGAGCAGCAGCTGCTCCCCCACACGCAATCGGCGCACCGCGACGGCGTGATGGCCCTCGTCGCCGTCGAGCTCCACCTCGGCGCCCACGCGGGCGTGGGCGGCGAGGTCGGGCAGCACGTGCAGCGGCAGGGTCATCGTCGGGTCCGGGTGGCGCGGGGACCGGTCAGTGACCGAAGAGCCGGCCGAAGACGCCCTGCTTGGCGCTCTTGACGTGACCGGCCGGCCGCTCCTCGCCGCGCAGGCCCGCCAGCTCGCGCAGCAGCTCCTCCTGCCGGGCGTCGAGCTTGCTGGGGGTCTCGACGACGACGGTGACCACGAGGTCGCCGCGGCCGCCGCGCAGGCCCGGGACGCCGCGCCCGCGCAGCACCTGCTCGGTGCCGGACTGCGTGCCGGGGGCGAGGTCGAACTCGAAGGAGGTGGGGGCGTCGGCGGTGTCGGCGTCGTCGTCGCGCTCGGGGAGGTCGGCCTCCAGGGTGGGCAGGGTGAGGGTCGTGCCGAGCGCGGCCGCGGTCATCGGCACCGAGACCGTGCAGTGCAGGTCGTTGCCGTGCCGGGTGAAGGTGGGGTGGGGCGCGACCTGCACCTCGATGTAGAGGTCGCCGGCCGGACCACCGCCGGGACCGACCTCGCCCTGCTCGGCCAGCTGCACGCGGGTGCCGGTGTCGACCCCGGCGGGGATGCGCACGGTGAGCGTGCGGCGAGAGCGCACCCGGCCGTCGCCGGCGCACTCGCGGCAGGGCTCGGGGATGATCGTGCCGAAGCCGCGGCAGGCCGCACAGGGCCGCAGCGTGCGCACCTCGCCCAGGAACGAGCGCTGCACGTGGGCGACCTCGCCCTGGCCGCGGCACGTCTCGCAGGGCACCGGGCTGGACCCGGCGGCGGCGCCGTCGCCCTGGCAGGTGCCGCACAGCACGGCGGTGTCGACCTTGAGCTCGCGGGCCACGCCGAAGGCGGCCTCGGCGAGGTCGATCTCGATGCGGATCAGGGCGTCCTGGCCGCGACGCACCCGCGAGCGCGGCCCCCGGCCGCCGCCGGCCCCGGCCGCACCGCCGAAGAAGGCGTCCATGATGTCGGTGAAGGAGAACCCGGCACCCTGCCCGAAGCCGCCGGCACCGCCGAACGGGTCGCCACCGCGGTCGTAGGACGCGCGCTTCTGGGGGTCGGAGAGCACCTCGTAGGCCGCGCTGACCTGCTTGAAGCGCTCCTGCGCCTGCGGGTCGGGGTTGACGTCGGGGTGCAGCTGGCGGGCGAGCTTGCGGTAGGCCTTCTTGATCGTGTCGGCGTCGGCGTCGCGGGCGACGTCGAGCAACTCGTAGAGGTCCTGGCTCACGGGGGTTCCTTTCATGCCGGGTCACAGCCGGTCGGGGCCCGGCACGGCGGTGGGTCGGGAGGCGCTCAGGCCTCGTCGAGGATCCGGCTGACGTAACGGGCGACCGCGCGCACGGCCGCCATGCTTCCGGGGTAGTCCATGCGGGTGGGGCCCACGATCCCGAGGGTCGCGAGGGCCTCGTCCTGGGGGCCGTAGCCGGTGGTGACGACGCTGGTGGAGGCCAGCTCCTCGTACGGGCCCTCGGCGCCGATGCGCACCGTGACGGTGCCCGAGGCGGTGGCCTCGCCGAGCAGCCGCATCAGCACGACGTGCTCCTCCAGCGCCTCGAGCAGCGGCCGGACGGCGGTGTCGAAGTTGTCGCCGAACCGGGCGAGGTTGGCGGTGCCGCCCACCGCCACCCGGTGGTCGGAGCGGTGGTCGCTCATCGCCTCCACCAGCACCTTGGCCACGGTGGCGGCCGAGCCGGCGGACGGGTCCTCCCCGAGGGCGCGCAGGGAGCTGACGGCGTCGGCGATGATCTCGCCGGTGGCGGCGAGGTTGAGGCGGGAGCGGAGGCGAGCCAGCTCCTCGTCCGAGAGCGGGGTGCTGAGGTCGACCACCCGCTGCTCCACGCGGCCGGTGGAGAGGATGAGCACCACCAGGACCCGCTCCGGGGCCAGGGCCACCAGCTCGATGTGGCGCACGGTCGAGCGCGACAGCGTGGGGTACTGCACCACCGCCACCTGGCGGGTGAGCTGGGAGAGCAGGCGCACCGAGCGCTGCACGACGTCGTCGAGGTCGACGGCGCCGTCGAGGAAGGTCGAGATGGCGCGCTTCTCGGCGACGCTGAGCGGCTTGACGGTGGAGAGCCGGTCGACGAAGAGCCGGTAGCCCTTGTCGGTGGGGATCCGGCCCGCGCTGGTGTGGGGCTGGGTGAGGTAGCCCTCCTCCTCCCGCGCGGCCATGTCGTTGCGCACCGTGGCCGGGGAGACGTTGAGACCGTGGCGCTCCACGAGCGCCTTGGAGCCCACCGGCTCCTCGGTGGAGACGTAGTCCTCCACGATCGCGCGCAGGACGGCCAGCCGCCGATCCTCCTGCATGACCCACCTCCTCTGCCCGGGTGCGCCTCCGGGGCGACCGGACCACACTGGCACTCCCCCGGAGCGAGTGCCAGTCTAGCGACACGCCGGCCTCGCCCGGGTGACCCGGGGCGATCCGGGCGCTTCCCCCCGCGGCACGCGTGAGTTAGGGTTGCCTTACCTAATGACCGGAGGAGCCGACATGACCCCCGCACGCCGTCCCGCCCCGAGCGACACCACCGCCCGCACCCCTACCGCCGCCGCCGTGCTCGCCGCCGCAGGAGCAGCCCGCAGCCTGCTCGCCGACCCCGGCTGCGTGGAGCTGGCCGTCGACGGCGACGACGACGTCCTCGGCGACCTGCCCGAGGACGGGCTCGGGATGAGCGACCACGACGGCGTCCCGCTGTTCGCCGTGCCGACCGACTGCCGACTGGTGGGCGCGGCCCGTGAGCACCGGCGCGCCGTCCTGACCGTGCGGGCCCCCGCCGGCACCCACGGCGCCCCGGGGCTGCGCCTCGCCGGCTGGCTGAGCCCCCACGACCGCCTGCAGTGCGCCTGCTGCGCGGTCGAGCGCGCGACGCTCGTGCTGGTGATCGACCTGGTGATCCTCACCCGCGACGACGCCGCGCCCCTGACCATCCCGGTCCGGGCCTTCCGCTCCCCCCTGCACGCCCTCAACCCCGGCTACCTCGCCAAGGCCCGCCGCCACCTCGAGCAGTCCCACGGCGAGGAGCTGCGCGCCGCTGTCGCCCACCGGCTGGGGCGTCCCGAGGGCGGGATCGCGGCGGTCGGCGTGGCGGCGCTCACGCCCGACGCCGTCGCGCTGGACGTCCTGGACACCGGCGGGTCCCGGCGGCTGGTCGTGCGGTTCCCCCGCACCGCCCACACCCCCGCCGACCTCGGGGACCTGCTGCGGACGCACCTGCACGACCACCTCTGCTGACGCCCGGCGGGCCCGGGCGTCCGGGGGATCGCGGTTCTCCGTCGTCACCAGCGAACGGCAGGCGATCCCGGCCCGAGGGCCTGCCGTCTGCTGGTGACGACGGGGACCTCGCCGTCAGGCGGTCTCCTGCGCCGTCGGATGAGGGGCGCGATGCCGACCGGACTAGGGTCGCGCCATGACGTCGTCGCCGGGCCTGACCGAGATCGCCACCGGGGTGTGGGTGTGGCGTTCGCCCTGGCTGGACGTCAACATCAGCGTCGTGCGGGGCGAGCGGGGCCTGCTGGTCGTCGACACGCACGGCTCCGCCGCGGCGGGCTCGGAGATCGCTACCGCGATCGCGGCACTGGGCGCCGGGCCGGTCGTGGAGATCGTCAACACCCACGCGCACTTCGACCACTGGTTCGGCAACCACGCGATCGCCACCGAGCTCGGCGGCCCCGCAGCGGTCGTCGTGCGGGCGCACGAGGACGCGCTCGACGGGATGCGCGCCGAGCTGGCCGAGGCCGGTGCCGACGCCCCCGACCCCGTGCTGCTGCCCGACGCCACCTTCTCCTCGGCCTGTGTGGTCGACCTCGGCGACCGCGCCGTCGAGGTGGTGCACCCGGGCCGGGGCCACACGAACGCCGACGTGGTGCTGCGCATCCCCGACGTCGACATCGTGCTGGCCGGCGACCTCGTCGAGCAGTGCGACGCCAGCGAGGACACCCCCGGCTTCGGCGCCGACTGCTTCCCCTTGGACTGGCCGCTCACCCTGGACCTGGTGCGCCAGCTGTGCACTCCGTCAACCCTCGTGGTGCCCGGACACGGGCGGATCGTGGACGCCGAGTTCGTCTCCGACCAGCGCGCCCGCATCGGCGTGCTGGCCGAGACGGTGCGCGACCTCGCCGGCCGCGGGCTCCGCGCCGAGCAGGCGCTCGAGGCCGCCACCGAGTGGCCCTTCCCCCCCGACCGGATCGGTGAGGCGGTGCGCCGCGCCTACGAGCACCTGCCGCGCGCGCAGAAGCGGCTGCCGCTGATCTGAGACCGGGCGCCGGGGTGGCGCGCGCCACGCGGCGCGCCTGCCCGGGACTGTCGGCGGCCCCGCCTAGCGTGATCGCCGTGGATCGCTACGGCACCGACGTCCTGAGCGGAGACTGGCGCGCCCCGAAGCGCGGGCGGGCGGTCGAGGCGCCCGCCGAGCTCGGCGCGGTCGTCGAGGAGGTCACCACCGACTGGGTGGGCGAGATCGTCGCGGTCGACCGCGACCTGCACACCGTCACCCTGGAGGACCGCCGCCGGCGGCGTCGCTCCTTCCCGCTGGGTCCCGGCTTCCTGCTCGAGGGCCGCCCCGTCATCCTCGTGGCCCCGGTGCGCCGGGCCGCGCCCGCCGCGCCCACCCGCACGGCGTCCGGCTCCGTGGCCGTCCCGGGGGCCCGTGCCCGCGTGGCGCGCGCCAGCCGGATCTTCGTCGAGGGTCGTCACGACGCCGAGCTCGTCGAGAAGGTCTGGGGCGACGACCTGCGGATCGAGGGCGTCGTGGTCGAGCTGCTCGACGGCGTCGACCACCTGCCCGAGGTGCTCGCCTCCTTCGGTCCCGGACCCGACCGCAAGGTCGGGGTGCTGGTCGACCACCTGGTGGCCGGCTCCAAGGAGCAGCGGATGGCGGCGCGGGTCGAGGGCCCGCACGTCCTCGTCGTCGGCCACCCCTTCATCGACATCTGGGCCGCGGTGAAGCCCGAACGGCTCGGGCTGGCCTCCTGGCCCGAGGTGCCGCGCCAGGAGGAGTGGAAGAAGGGGGTCTGCGCCCGTCTGGGCTGGCCCCACGCCACCCAGGCCGACATCGCCCGCGCGTGGCAGCACATCCTGAGCCGGGTCGACTCCTACGCCGACTGCGACCCCGCCCTGCTCGGCCGGGTCGAGGAGCTCATCGACTTCGTCACCGCCTGAGCCCCGGCGCCGTCTCCCCGCCCCGGCGCCCCGCGAGCCGGGCCGGCCCAGCACGGGGTGGATCAGCGGGGTCGATCAGCAGGGTCGATCAGCAGGGTCGCCCAGCGGGGTCGCTCAGCCGACGAGGCGGCGCACGACGGCGTCGGCGAGCAGCCGACCGGCCTCGGTGAGCACGAGTCGGCCGGCGTCGGCCAGGGGCGCGGGGTCGAGCAGCCCGGCGGCGATCTCGGCCTCGACGACGCCGGCGACGTGGCCCACGCTGGGGTGGAACGCCGCCAGCGTCTGCAGCGGCAGGCCCTCGCGCAACCGGATCTCGAGCAGCACCTGCTCCAGGGTGCGGTCCTCCTCGGTCAGCACCTCGCGGGCGTGTGCGGGTGAGCGCCCCTGCGCCAACCGGGCGGCGTAGGCCTGGGGGTGCTTGACGTTCCACCAGCGGGTGCCGGCGATGTGGGAGTGGGCGCCGGGCCCGATGCCCCACCAGTCGGCACCGCGCCAGTATCCGAGGTTGTGGCGGCAGGCCGCGCCCGGACGCGCCCAGTTCGACACCTCGTACCAGTCCAGTCCCGCGGCCCGCAGCCGGGCGTCGGCGATCTCGTACTTCGCCGCGAGGTCGTCGTCGTCGGGGGCCGGAAGCTCCCCGCGCCGCACCCGACGGGCCAGGGCGGTGCCGTCCTCCACGATCAGGGCGTAGGCCGAGACGTGGTCGGGCGCACAGGCCAGCGCAGCGTCGAGGCTGGTCTCCCAGTCCTGCGGACGCTCCCCCGGCGTGCCGTAGATGAGGTCCAGGCTCACCTGGGTGAAGCCGGCCTGCCGGGCCCACGCGACGGCGCGCGGCACGCCCTCGGGGTCGTGGGTGCGGTCGAGGAGGTCGAGGACCCGCGGCACGGCCGACTGCATGCCGAAGGAGATCCGGGTGAAGCCGGCCTCCCGCAGCGCGGCCAGCTGCTCCGGGGTGACCGAGTCGGGGTTGGCCTCGGTGGTCACCTCGGCGTCGGGCGCGAGCCCGAACTCGCCGTCGATGACCCGCAGGACCTCCCCCAGGTCGGCGGCCGGCAACAGGGTGGGGGTGCCACCGCCCACGAACACGGTGTCCACCCGGGTCGTCACGGGGTCGAGGACCCGGCGGGCCAGGCGCACCTCGGCCGCGGCCGTCGCGGCGAACTCCGCGCGCGAGGCGCCCTCGCCGAGCTCGGCGGCGGTGTAGGTGTTGAAGTCGCAGTAGCCGCAGCGGGCCGCGCAGAACGGCACGTGGACGTACACCGACAGCGGCGTGGGCGTGGGCCCCGCCGACCAGGCCTGCGCGGCCGACGCCGGGAGCGCGCCGTCGTCGGGGACCGGCTCGCCGTCGGGCAGCGTGGAGGGCATGCGCCCATCCTCCCAGGGGCGCGTCCCGCCACCGAGGGGTGACCCCGGGGCCCCGCCCCGGGACGCGACGACGCCGGGAGGTCGCGATGCGCGTCCTCCCGGCGTCGGGTGCGGGTGGGGGCCCGCGGGGCGGTCAGCCGCCGTAGAAGCTGTCGATGAGCGCCTTGTTGTTGGCCTCCACGACGTTGCGCTTGACCTTCATCGACGGGGTGAGCTCACCGGACTCGATGGTGAGGTCGGCGGGGAGGATCTCCCACTTCTTCACCGTCTCCCACCGGTTGAGGCGGTTGTTGAGCTCGGTGACGTAGCCCTCGACCATCGCCTTGACCTTCGGGGAGGCGACGAGCTCGGCGTAGGACGCGCCGGCCATCTCGTTCTCCTCCGCCCACGCCGCCATGGCGTCGGGGTCGAGGGTCACCAGGGCGCAGACGAAGTTGCGGTCGTTGCCGAAGACCATGAACTGGCTGGCGTAGGGGCACACGGCCTTGAACTTGGCCTCGATCGCCGAGGGCGCGATGTACTTGCCGCCGGAGGTCTTGAACAGGTCCTTGATGCGGCCGGTGATGGTGAGGAAGCCGTCGGCGTCCAGGGAGCCCTTGTCGCCGGTGTGGAGCCAGCCGTCGGCGTCGATGGCCTTGGCGGTCTCCTCGTCGTTGTTGTGGTAGCCGGCCATGATGTGCGGGCCGCGCAGCAGGACCTCGTCGCCCTCGCCGATCTTGACCTCGGAACCGGGGATCGCCATCCCGACGGTGCCCATCTTGTAGTGGTCGGGGTGGTTGACCGTGGCGCCCGCGGCGTTCTCGGTCATGCCGTAGCCCTCGAGGATCAGGATGCCGGCGGCGTGGAACCACTGCGCGATCTCGGGGTTGAGGGCCGCGGAGCCGGAGATGAAGAACTTCACCCGTCCGCCGAACCGCTCACGCACCTTGGAGAACACCAGCTTGTCGAACAGGCCGTGCTGCAGCTTCAACGGCAGCGGCACCGAGCGGCCCGCGAGCCGCCGACGGTCGACCTCCTGGCCGACCTTGAAGGCCTGCAGGAACAGCTTCTCCTTCAGACCCCCCTCGGCGGCCTGCATCGTGACGATGCGGGCGTGGGCCTTCTCGAAGATGCGGGGGGCGGCACCCATGAAGGTGGGCTTGACGACGCCGAGGTTGTCGACGATCTTCTCGACCCGGCCGTCGATGGCGGTGGCGAAGCCGCAGGCGAGCTGGGCCGAGAGCAGCACCTTGCCGAAGGAGTGGGCCATCGGCAGCCACAGGAACTGCAGGTCGTCCTCGTGCAGGATGTCCTGCACCTTGATGGCCATGCCCTCGTACACCCACGCCTGGTGCAGGGTGCGCACGCCCTTGGGGCGGCCGGTGGTGCCGGAGGTGTAGATCAGGGTGGCGAGCTGGTCGCCGGGGATGCTCTCCGCGGTCTGGCGGATGACGTCGGGGTGCTCGGCGAGGTAGGCGTCGCCCAGCTCGGCGAGGCGGTCCAGGGTGATCACCCGGTCGCCGTCGGCGGTGCCGTCGAAGGTCACGATCGTGCGCAGCAGCGGCAGGTCGGCCGCCTTCTCGGCGAGCTTGGCCAGCTGGGCGTCGTCCTCGGCGAAGACGATGCGGCACTCGGAGTCGCTCAGGATGTAGGCCGTGTCCTCGGCGCCGGTCGTGGGGTACACGGTCGTGGTGGCGGCGCCGGCGCAGATGACGGCGAGGTCGGCCAGGATCCACTCGTAGCGGGTGCCGGAGGCGATGCCGATGCGCTGCTCGCGCTCGATGCCGAGCGAGAGCAGGCCGGCCGCGAGCCGGGAGACGAGGTCACCGGCCTGACGCCAGGTGACCGACTCCCACGCCTCGCCGCGGGGGAAGCGGAAGGCCTCGTGCTGCGCACTGGTCTCCACCCGGTCGAGGAACTGCAGGGCCATGTTCTGGGTCAGGTGGTCGACGAACGAGGTGTCGAAGTTGACGGGCAAAGCGGCTCCTCTGGGACGACCGAGACGGGGTTTCTGGTGGGTAACCTTAGTCACCCGGTGGTGACGGGCCGCACACCCCGTCCAGAGCGGCTGTCGGGATCCCCGCCGACGGGACGGCGGGCGCCGGCGGACCGGCTGCTGCGGATCACCCCGGCAGCATCGGGTCGTCGTGGGCCGGGAGGCCGTGCGCGGCCCGGAAGGTGGAGGCGATCGTGGCACCGCCCGCGGTGCCACCGGGTCGGTGGACGATGCTCACGGCGTCGCCGGCGGCGACCGGACCGGGGGTGATCACGCGCAGGTAGGCCCCGGGTCGGGCGTGCTGGGTGAAGCGGCGCACCCACGCCCGCGACGGTGCGCCGCGGTGGGCCAGCCAGGCCTGGAAGACCCGGCACGGCGTGCGGAACGAGGCGACCTCCACCACCGCGGCGCCGGGCCCCTCGCCGAGCCGCCAACGCTCCCCGATCACCGCCTCGTCGACGGCGAGGCCGCGGGTCGTGAGGTTCTCGCCGAACGAGCCGGGCGGGAACGGGTGGTCCAGGACCTCCTGCCAGTACTCGAGCTGCTCCTGGGCGAAGGCGTACACGGCCTTGTCCGGACCGCCGTGGAACCGGCGGTTGGCCACCTCGTCGCCCGCCAGGCCGAGCGGGCCGACCGCCACCGGACCCGTCACCGGACGCCGGTCGATGGCGGTGCGCCCACTGCGGATCCAGTCCACCTGCTGCGGCGTGCCGAGGTTGACCGAGACGATCGTGGCCGGGGCCGGAGAGGTGTCCACCGTGCCATCCTCGCAGGCCCGACGGCGCCCTCACCGGTGTCCACGAGGCCCGTCGCCCTTCCCCTAGTCCTGCACCGCCTTGGCGACCGCCACACAGGTGGTGAGCCAGGTGCGGAGCGATCCGTCGGGGGTGCGGCCGGCCTCGACCTCGGCGAGCGCCCACCGGGCGTTGACCATCATCCGCACGATCACCCAGTCCCGCGCACGCTCCTCCGGCATGCCGGCGGCGTCGATGACGGCGTGGAAGCGTCGCCGCACGCCGTCGCGCACGTCGCCGGCGAGCTCGTCGAACCGGTTCCACCGCAGCGGGGCCGGCTCGAAGCAGGGGTCGCCGGACAGCGGCTTGGGGTCGATGGCGCGCCAGCGACCGTCGTGATCGGCCAGCACGTTCTCGTAGTGCAGGTCGGTGTGGACCAGCCGCCCGTCGGTGCCGGGGTCACTGGCGAACCCCGCGGCCAGGTGGGCGGCCTGCTCGACCAGACGACGGGGCAGCGAGGCGTTGCGGGGCAGCCCGGCGAGCTCAGCGGCCCACCGACCGGCGTGGGCCGAGAGTCGGCGCAGCGGGGGCGGTGCCGGCCGGTGCAGGTCACGACACAGCTCGCCCACGGCCTCACAGGCCGCGACGTCCCACTCCTGGTCCAGATCGCGGTCGGTGAGGCGCTCCAGCAGCAGCGCACCCCGACGGGGATCGGCGCGCAGCAGCGTCACCGCACCCCGCCCGTGCCAGTGCTGCAGCGCCAGCGCCTCGTGCTCGGACTCCTCCTCCACGAAGCCCACCTTGAGCGTCGCTGCGGCGTCGGCCGCCGTGCGGACCGGCACGACGAGCGCGCACCGGCCGTGGGTCGCCGGCCCGTCGGGGCGCAGCTCCCACTCGCCGAGCAGGTCGCGCACCAGCCGCGGCGTCCCGGCCACGAACCGGGCCCAGGCCTCGCCGCGACGGGCGAAGGCGGCGAAGGCCTCGGGCAGCGCGACCTCCTCCACCCGACCATCCCACCACGACCGCCGGGACGTCGGTGTGTCCGGGGCGGACTCAGTCGCTGGCGTAGACCGTCTCGGCGGGGTTGTAGGCGCACACGTCGATCGGGTTCTCCGCCGAGGCCTCCTGCTCGCGGCCGCCGCCCTTCTTCTTCGGCGGGTACAGCGCCTTGTCGACCACGGCCCGCATGTAGTCGTAGTCGGGGTCCCCGGGGAAGAAGTTCGCGGAGTTCTTGAACACCACCGAGCGGATCTTGGCGTTCTTGACGCGCAGGAGCAGCTCGACGAAGTCGGAGGCGATCTTGCGGGGGATGTCGGTGTAGAGGACCTTCTCGCCGGCCTTGGCGAGGTCGACGTAGCGGCGCAACAGGTTGATCGGGTCGGCGGCCTCGATGAGCGCGTCGATCGCACAGCGCTGACGGTCCATGCGCTGGTAGTCGTCGGCGCCGTAGCGGCCGCGGGCGAACCACAGCGCCTTGAACCCGTTGAGCTTCTGGTCCGGCCCGGGCTCCAGCCAGTCGTCGGGCGGGATGCCGGCGTCGGTGTTGCCGCCGATCGCGACCCGCTGGTTGATGTTCACCGTGATGCCACCCATGGCGTCCACGACGGTCTTGAAGCCCTCGAGGTTGACCAGGATGTAGTAGTCGACCGGCACGCCGAGCGAGCCCGAGACGGCGAGCTTGATGGCGTCGGCGCCCTCGTTGTCACTGCGGCCCAGCAGACCGGGGTACTGCTCGGGCACCTGCTTGTAGATGGCGTTGATCATGTCGAAGCCGCCACCGAGGCCGGTGTTGTAGCCCTCGGGGTAGATCTCGTGCAGCGGGGTGCCGTCGGGGAACTGGGCGTACATGAGGTTGCGCGGCAGGCTGAACATCACGGTCTTGCCCGACGAGGTGTCGATGCTGGCCAGGATGATCGAGTCGGTGCGGACCCCGGTGCGGCCCTCGCCGCCGTCGCCGCCGAGCAGCAGCACGTTGACCCGGTCCTGACCGGCCCAGGGGTCCTCCTCGGTGACCTCCGGCGTGGTGGCGCTGACGGAGTTCTCGGGCAGCACGGTCTCGACCAGGTCCGCCTGGGCGAGCAGCCGCTCGGCGCCGAGGTAGACCGGGGCGCCACCGGCGACCACGACGGCGAGCACGGTGCCGTAGCCGATCGCCGTCTGGGCCCGCGTGCGGAGGCCGGGGCGCACGCTGCGGTGCGAGGTGACCACGACGGCGACCCAGACCAGCAGGGCGAGCACGAGGCCGACCACCAGCGAGCGCACCGCCGAGGGCGAGAAGGCGACGTCGAGGGCGGTGCCGACGTCGCGGCCGAAGTACACGCCCACCGAGATCACCGCGGCGAGCCAGACGAGCAGCACCAGCGCGCCGAGGCGTCGTCGGCCCGCGGCGAGGTAGCCGGTGCCGGGCACCAGCCCGCCGAGGACCGTCAGACCGACCATGCCGGCCGTGCTGCGGCCGCGGGCCTGTGAGGCCCCCGAGGCCTCTGTGGCCGCCGTGGCCTCGGCGGCGGTCGCCCGCCGGCGCGCACGCGCACCACCGCTGGGACGACGACGCGCGGGCACGCGCGAGGACCGCGCCGCTCGACGGGCGCCGGGAGGACGCGACGGCGCCCGCTCCGGGCCGGGCGCGGGACCGCCGGCGGGGGTGGGGTCGATCGGGTCGGCGGCGCGGGCGATCACGAACGCGTCGCGCTGCTCCGCACCGCCGGCTCCCGAGGGGGACCGCTCGTCGACCACGTACACCTCCGCGAACGCGCCAGGACCGACGGGTGGGTCCCGCCGCGGCGAGGATACCCGGGCAGGAGCGATCGGAGCGGATCGAGGTGGCGTGAAACACATCCGGCCCGCGTCGACGACGCGGGCCGGACCAGATGCTCCCCCGGTTGGACTCGAACCAACAACCCTCCGGTTAACAGCCGAATGCTCTGCCAGTTGAGCTACAGGGGACCGCTGCGGGGACAACCATAGCGACCCCGCCCGCCGAGTCGAAATCCACCCCGGCCACGGCGGGGTCCAGGTCCGGGATCGGGGCCGAGGATCGGGGCCGAGGATCAGGGCCGGGGCTCAGGGCCGGGCGACGCCGTCGTCGTCGCCCACCTCGCCGCGGGCCAGTGCCAGCTCCTCGGCGACGGCCAGCCGCACCCGCAGGTCCCCGGGGTCGATGCCGTCGTCGTACTCGACGATCCAGTGCAGCGGCTCGTGGGTGTTGGGCGCGCGACGCGCGATCACCCGGGCGCCGCGCCGACCCTCGATCGGCACGTGGCGCAGGTGCACGACGCTGGCGGTGACGCGCTCGCGCACCAGCTGCAGCAGCCGGGTCGGGTCGGCGAGCCGCAGCCGGTGCTCGGGGCGCTGCTGACCCCACTCCCCCACCTCGCTGACCCGGAAGGTCTCGGTCTCGGCGTCCCAGTCGGCCGCCTCGACCTGCTCCCACGGGATCCGGTGGGCGCCTGCGGGGTCGCCGGCGGCCGGCAGGTAGAGCGCGCTGCGGGTGGCGGCCGCGTGGGTCGTGGACCCGGGCGGGGCGGGCTCCGCCTCCGGAACGACGACGGCCCACGCCAGCACGCGCTCCCCGGCGGCGACGACCACGTCCGGCGGCGGGGGCGGTGCGGACCCGAGCAGGCGTCGCACGGCGCCGAGGCGGCCCAGGCGGGTGCTCACTGGCCCCCCGGGAGCAGGCCGAGCAGGACGCGGCGGTGGTTCTCGAGTGCGGCGAGGTCCTCGAACATGCGGTGGTACTCAGCCTCCTGGGCGACGGGGTCGGTGCGCTGCAGCCGGGACTTCACCTCGGCGATGCGACGCAGGGTGGTGAGCTCGAGCAACCGCACGACGTACTTGAGCACGTAGTCGCGGTCGACGTCCTTGGGGGTCGGGATCTCCTCCACGGCCAGCGCCCCGACCAGGGTGGCCAGCGCCGGCTCGTCGGCCGCGCTCTCCCGCACCCGCGCGGCCCAGCCGTCGTCGCCGACACCGGCGACCGGTCCGCCGGCCGCCATGACCAGGCGCCACACCTGCTGGTAGGCGGGGTGGGTGAAGTCGTCGTCGCTGACCTGGCCGGTGGTGCGCCCCACCGCCATCGGGTGCTGCAGCACGAGCTTGAGGGTCTCGCGCTCGATGAGGAACCGGGGGTCGCGCGGATCGGGCAGCCGCGGACGCGGCGGTGGGGCGGGCGCGGCCGGAGCGGCGGCCTGCTCGCGGGCGGGACGGGCCGGCGTCTCGGCCGGCGGGGTGGCCGGGCGGCGCGCCGCCCGGGTGACCTCGGCCTGCACGTCCACCGGGTCGACGCCGGTGAGTGCGGCGATGTCGCGGGCGAAGGAGCTCTGCGCCACCGCGGAGTCACGGCTGCTCACCACCAGCGACGCCGCCTCGCGCACGGCCGCGATCCGGGCGTCGGCCCGGTCGAGGTCGTACTTGGACACGACGTTGCGCAGCACGAAGCGGTACAGCGGCTCGCGGTTGGCCACCAGCGCCCGCACGGCGTCGTCGCCGTGCTTGATGCGCAGGTCGCAGGGGTCCAGGCCCTCGGGCTCGACCGCGACGTAGGTCTGGGCCACGAAGCGGTGGTCGCCCTTGAACGTCTTGAGCGCGGCGTTCTGGCCGGCGGCGTCGCCGTCGAAGGTGAAGATCACCTCGCCGCGCAGCTCGTCCTGGTCGAGCAGGAAGCGCCGCAGGACCCGCGTGTGCTCCTCGCCGAAGGCGGTGCCGCAGGAGGCGACCGCGGTGGTGATGCCGGCCAGGTGGCAGGCCAGGACGTCGGTGTAACCCTCGACGACGACCGCCTGGGACTCCCGCCCGATCGAGGTCCGGGCCAGGTCGATGCCGTAGAGCACCTGGCTCTTCTTGTACAGCGCGGTCTCGGGGGTGTTGAGGTACTTGGCCTCGATCTTGTCGTCGTCGAAGAGCCGGCGCGCGCCGAAGCCCAGGGTGGCGCCGCTGGGCTCGCGGATCGGCCACAGCAGCCGGCCGCGGAAGCGGTCGTAGGCCGAGCGACCGCGCGCGACGACACCGGCCGCCACACTCTCCTCGTCGGTGAAACGGCGCCCGCGCAGGTGCCGCAGCACCGCCTCCCCGTCGCGCGGGGCGTAGCCGAGGCCGAAATGGCGCGCGGCGTCGGCGTCGAAGCCGCGCTCGCTGAGGAACTGGCGGGCGATGACGGCCTCGGCGCTGCCGAGCTGCTCGGCGTAGAACTCCGCCGCGACGCGGTTGACCTCGAGCAGCCGCTGCCGGGGCGGACCGGTGGGGCGCCGCGCCTCCGGGCTGTCGTCCTCGACCCGGCGCAGCTGCACGCCCACACGGTCCGCGAGCCTCTCGATGGCCTCGGTGAAGGTGAGGCCGTCGATCTTCATCACGAACGCGACGGTGTCGCCGCTCTCCTGGCAGCCGAAGCAGTGGAACAGCTTGCGGCTCGGGGTGACGTTGAACGACGGCGACTTCTCGTCGTGGAAGGGACACAGGCCCTTGAGGTTGCCGCCCCCCGCGTTGCGCAGGGTGACCTGCTCGCCGATGACCTCCTCGATGCGGACCTTGTCCCGCACCTCCTGGATGTCATCCTCACGGATCCGGCCGGCCACGTCGGCGATCCTACGGCCGGGCACCCACCACCAGGCGGGTGTGCCAGGCCACGGCGGAGGCGTCGGTGAGCGAGGCCACCTGGTCGACGACGACCCGCAGGCGTGCGGCGTCGTCGGCGGCCGTGCGCCAGTCACCGGCGTGCAGCCGGTCCAGCGCCGCGGGACCCCGGTCCGCCAGCACCGCCACCAGCTCGGTCAGCACCTCGCGCTGGCGCTCCATCAGGGCCACCCGGTCGGCGGCCTGCATGACGTAGTGCGCCGCGATGCCCTTGAGCACCGCGATCTCGGTGCGGGTGCGCTCGGGCACCACGAGGTCGCCGCGGTAGCGCACGAACGGGCCGGCGCCGGCGGCGAAGGTGGCGGCCTGCACCGCGCCGCAGAAGCGGCCGATGAGGTCGCTGGTGAGGTTCTTCAGCGCGGCGAGACCGGCGCGGGTGCCGTCGTAGGGGTGCCGGGGCCAGCTGCCCACGGCCTGCAGGTCGTCGAGCACGGCGTCCAGCTGCTCGTCCGAGGCCTCGGGCAGGTACCACGCCCGGGTGGTCTCCCACACCGCTGCCCGGTCCAGGCGGGTGAGGTCGAGACGGTCGGCGACGACGCCGTCCTCGACGTCGTGCACCGAGTAGGCGACGTCGTCAGCGAGGTCCATGATCTGCGCCTCCACGCAGCGCCGGCGGCCGGTGCCGGGGGTGCGCAGCCAGTCGAAGACGTCGAGGTCGTCGTCGTAGACCCCGAACTTCGCCCCGACCGCGGCGGTGCCGTCGGCGTGGGAGCCCGTCGGACGGGGCGCCTCGGCGCGGGTCCAGGGGTACTTGGTGCAGGCGTCGAGGGTGGCGCGGGTGAGGTTGAGGCCGACCGAGCGCCCGGAGGGGTCCACGGTCTTGGCCTCCAGCCGCGTGAGCAGCCGCAGCGTCTGGGCGTTGCCCTCGAAGCCGCCGACACCCTCGGCCACCGCGGCGAGCGCCCGCTCGCCGTTGTGCCCGAACGGAGGGTGGCCGAGGTCGTGGGCCAGCGCCGCGGTCTCGGCGATGTCGGGCTGGCTGCCCAGCGCCCGGGACAGGTCGCGGGCCACCTGGGCCACCTCGAGGCTGTGGGTGAGCCGGTTGCGCACGAAGTCGTCCGAGCGCGGATCGACCACCTGGGTCTTGGCCGCCAGCCGCCGGGACGCGGCGGCGTGCACCACCCGGGCCCGGTCGCGCTCGAAGGCGGTGCGCTCGGGCGCGTCCACCCGCTTGGGAGGCTCCGGCACCCACCGGGCCCGGTCGGCGTCGCCGTAGAGGGCGCCGTGGGGGTCCTGCGTCGCGCGGGCGTCCGAGCCGGTGGGAGTCATCGGGGGGCAGCGTACGCGGCCGTACCGACGCCGCACAGGCGAGGTGCCGGTGCCGGTCGGACGCAGCGCCCGGGGCACGAGGCGACCGCGCACGACCGCCGGTCCCGGCCCCGCCGGATCCCGGGACGCCGGGTCGTCAGTAGACCGTGACGTGGACGTGGTCGTAGTGGTTGGCGGTGATGGAGCCGCGGTTCTCCATGCCCCGCCAGCCCTCGCCGGACCGCTCCACCGACCAGATCTGCTGCTGGTAGATGAGGTAGGAGATGCCGAGCTCGGCGTAGTAGCGGCGCAGGAACTCCGCGACCTGGCGGCCCCGGTCGCCGCTGACCATGATGTCGACCGCGATGCCCTGGGCGTGCTCGCCGTCGCCGCGGAAGGTGCCGTAGGTGGTGATCTCCGGGAAGGCGGCGCACACCGCGGCGTGCACCTTCTTGATGTTCTCCGAGACCCCGCTCGGCACGGTGGTGCCGTTCGTGCAGTCGCCGCCCAGCGTGAACGGCTTCTCGGTGGAGGTGTAACCGGCGGTGACCCAGCGGGTCTGCTTGCTGCCCCACACGATCTCGACCCGGCCGGCCAGCTCGCGGCCGGTGAGCACGACCTTCTCCCCCGCCGGCAGCTCGCCGGTGCGGCGAGCGTCCTGGGCGGGCGAGACCCACAGGTTGAGCGCGGCGGTGGTCCACACCGGATCCCGCGTGTCCACCGCGCGCGCGATCACGGGCCGCTTGACCTCGGGGGCCATCATCGCCGCGATCCGGCGCTCGAGGCGGGTGGGCGCGGCGGCACGACGGTCGCCGGCGGCGCGCTCGCGGCCGCGGTCGGCACTGCGGCTCACGACCCGGCCGGCCTGCTCGGTGGCGGACCCGGTGGCCTCCACACGGGCCCGGGCGGCCGCGCTCGCGACGATCGCGTCGAGGTCCTCGCCGGAGGTGGAGGAGCCGCCGAAGGTCACCCCGGCGCCGACGACGACGGTCGTGGCGAGCACCGCGACCGATCCGGCCAGGGTGGTCGGGCGGGCTCGCAGCAGGCGGTCGAGGGGGCGGGCATTGGTGTCCCGCTTGTGGCGTTGATCGGCCACAGCGCTGATCCTTTGCGGTGGAAGACAGGGCAGGTGCACCCGTCCTGAGCCGGGTACGACGCCCGAGTCAAACACACCGATCCCGGGGTCGGGCAATCTTCAACCGGTTTTCCGTAGGTGAGCCCGCTCACCCGCACGGGCGAGGAGATCGGAGTCACGACGGCGCACATCGGATGCTGATGAGACCGCCGCGCGGCCCTTCCGGTCGCCGCGACCGGGACCGGGAACAGGCCCCGGCGCGGTGTCAGCCGCCGGAGCCGGGATCCTCGGCGAGCTCCAGACCGGTGCCGTCGGTGTCGTCGAGCCAGCCCTCGGGCAGCACCACCCGCGCCCGGGGCGAACCCTGGCGTCCCCGCGGTGCACCCAGCTCGGAGGCCGGGAACGGCTCGGTCGGGTCGAGCTCGGCGAGCAGGGCGTCCAGCGCGGCCAGGGAGTCGACCAGCCCCAACGACTGCCGCAGGCGGCCGCCCGCCGCGAAGCCCTTGAGGTACCAGGTCACGTGCTTGCGGAACTCCTTGCAGCCCCGCTCCTCCCCGAGGTGCTGGCACAGCAGCTCGGCGTGGCGTCGCATCATCGCCGTCACCTCGCCCAGGGTCGGCAGGGTCGCGACCTGCTCGCCGCGGAACGCCGCCGCGAGGTCGCGGAACAGCCAGGGCCGCCCCAGGCACCCACGGCCGACGACGACGCCGGCGGCGCCGGTGTGGGCCACCATCCGCAGCGCGTCGGCGGCCTCCCAGATGTCGCCGTTGCCCAGCACCGGGATGTCGACGGCGGCCACCAGTTCGCCGATCGCGTCCCAGTCGGCCCGGCCCGAGTAGGCCTGCACGACCGTGCGTCCGTGCAGGGCGATGGCGGCGCACCCCGACTCCTGCGCGATCCGGCCGGCGTCGAGGAAGGTGAGGTGGTCGTCGTCGATGCCCTTGCGGGTCTTCATCGTCACGGGCACGCCGAACGGCGCGGCCGCCCCGACCGCCTGCTCGAGGATGCGGGCCAGCAGGGTGCGCTTCCACGGCAGCGCACCGCCGCCGCCCTTGCGAGTGACCTTGGGGACGGGGCAACCGAAGTTGAGGTCGACGTGGTCCACGCCGAACTCCTCGCACAGGATCCGCGTGGCCCGGCCGACGTAGTGCGGGTCGGTGCCGTACAGCTGCACCGACCGGGTGGTCTCCCGCTCGTCGAAGGTCACCATCGCCCGGGTGGTCTCGTCGCCCTCGACCAGCCCGCGGGAGGTGATCATCTCGCAGACGTAGAGACCCGCCCCCTGCTCGGCGCACAGCCGCCGGTAGGCGGCGTTGGTGATGCCGGCCATCGGGGCCAGCACCACGGGGACCTCGACCTCGAGGGCGCCCAGGCGCAACGGGCCTGGCAGGGTGGCGCCGGCGGCGGTCATCGGGGGGTCTCCGCGGCCGACGGGGTCTGCGCGGCGCCGGGCCGGCTCCCGGGCTGGTTCCCGGGCTTGCCGGGCGTGCCCTGGCCCTTCCGGCGCTCGGGGGCGGGGTAGGGCGTGGTGCGCCCGGTCCAGGTGATCGGCACGACGCCCTCGGGCGGCCGGAAGGTGACCGCAGCGGGGGCGGCGTCGCCGTCGAGGAGGAACACCAGGCAGGCGTCGGTGATGTCCCCCGGGGCGAAGATCGCGGGCAGCTGGCCGCCCGGGCAGTCGGCGAAGGCGCGGTCGATGCCGGTGGCCGCCACCAGCTGGTCGGCGGCGTCGATCACGTAGACCGGGAGGTCGCGGCCCCCGAGGTCGGTCTCGCCGATGTTGCCCACCTTCAGCCGCACGAGGAACGGCGTCGTGCCCGCCGGGAGGTCGTAGTCGGCGAAGACCCGGGCCGACACCACGCGCTGCACCTGCTCCACCGAGAGCCCGAGCACCCCGACCAGGTCCTGGCGCGGGTTCCAGGCCACCGCCGCGGGCTCCCCGAAGGGCAGCCGCGAGCCCGGGGCGTCGAGCGTGACGCCGTCGGGCACCGGCAGGTAGCCGTCCTCCTCGGCGGGGGTCGGCGGAGCAGACGGCGACGTCGACGCGTCGTCGCCCGGTGCCGGCGAGACCGTCGCCGAGGACGTCGGGGCCGCCGTGCTGGAGGGTCCGGGGTCCGGGGACTCCCCGCTCGAGCCGCACCCCGCCAGGGGCGCGAGCGACAGGACGCCGGCGACCAGCAGGGCCGCGGGGCGCCGTCCGAGGTCGTGTCCTGGCAGGCGCCCCACGGTCAGGCCCCCAGCAGCCGCTCGGCGAGGTAGCCCGAGATGCGGTCCAGGCCCACCCGCTCCTGCTGCATGGTGTCGCGCTCGCGCACGGTGACGGCGTGGTCCTCGAGGGTGTCGAAGTCGACCGTGAGGCAGAACGGCGTGCCGATCTCGTCCTGGCGGCGGTAGCGCTTGCCGATGGCGCCGGCGTCGTCGAAGTCGATGTTCCAGTGCTGGCGCAGCTCCGCGGCGAGGTCGCGCGCCTTGGGCGAGAGGTCGGCGTTGCGGCTCAGCGGGAGCACGGCGGCCTTGACCGGCGCGAGGCGGTGGTCCAGGCGCAGCACGACCCGCTTGTCGACCCCGCCCTTGGTGTTGGGCGCCTCGTCCTCGTGGTAGGCGTCGACCAGGAAGGTCATCAGGCTGCGGCTCAGGCCGGCTGCCGGCTCGATGACGAACGGCGTGTAGCGCTCGTTGTTGGGCTGGTCGAAGTACGAGAGGTCCTTGCCCGACGCCGCGGCGTGGGTGGAGAGGTCGAAGTCGGTGCGGTTCGCGATGCCCTCGAGCTCGCCCCACTCCGAGCCGGGGAAGTTGAAGCGGTACTCGATGTCGACGGTGCGCTTGGAGTAGTGGCTCAGCTTCTCCTGCGCGTGCTCGTAGTGGCGCAGGTTGTCGGGGTTGATGCCGAGGTCGGTGTACCAGCGGGTGCGCTCGTCGATCCAGTACTGGTGCCACTCCTCGTCCTCGCCCGGCTTGACGAAGAACTCCATCTCCATCTGCTCGAACTCGCGGGTGCGGAAGATGAAGTTGCCGGGGGTGATCTCGTTGCGGAAGCTCTTGCCGATCTGCGCGATGCCGAACGGGGGCTTCATCCGCTGGCTGGTGAGCACGTTGGCGAAGTTGAGGAAGATGCCCTGCGCGGTCTCGGGGCGCAGGTAGTGCAGGCCGGACTCGTCCTCGATGACGCCGAGGTAGGTCTTGAGCAGGCCGGAGAACTGCCGCGGCTCGGTCCAGGCGCCGCGGGTGCCGCAGTTGGGGCAGGCGACGGTGGCGAGGTCGACCGAGTCGGGGTCGTCGTGCCCCGCCTTCTCCGCCACGGCCTCCTGCAGGTGGTCGGCGCGGAAGCGCTTGTGGCAGGACTGGCACTCGGTGAGCGGGTCGGTGAAGGTCGCGACGTGGCCGCTGGCCTCCCAGGTCTGGCGCGGGAGGATCACGCTGGAGTCCAGGCCCACGACGTCGTCGCGGCGCTGCACCATGGCGCGCCACCACTGCTTCTTGATGTTCTCCTTCAGCTCCACCCCGAGCGGCCCGTAGTCCCAGGCCGAGCGGGTTCCGCCGTAGATCTCACCGCACGGGTACACGAATCCCCGGCGCTTGGCGAGGGAGACGACGACGTCGACGGTCGAGGGGGGCGGCTTGGCCACGGAATGCTCCTGGTCATGACGGGGCCCCGGCCGGGTGGACCGCGCCGGATGCGCGGGACCGGCAGGGGCGGCGAGAACGCCTCAGCCTAGCGAGCGCACGGCGATGACGTTGAGGTCGGACCCCGGACCGGCCGGCTCGTAGGCGCTCGGCTCGTCGACGGCCCGGCTCAGCGTCGGCACGGCGTGCAGCTTGACCTCGTAGGCCGAGAGCGCGCGACGGTAGGCCCCGACGTGCTCCCACCGGGTCGTGAGCACCCACAGCGCGGGGTCGTCGACGTTGCGCCCCACGTCGCCGCCGAGGTAGCCCGGGCGGGCCGCGAGTGCCTCGTGGGCGCGGTTGAGGTCGGCCCGGAACACCTCGGCGTCCTCGGCCGCCACCCGGAATCGGTTGACCACGATCACGCCCCCAGCCTACGCGGCGACGACGGCTCGGCCGCCGTCGAGCGAGGGGACCCCGGGGGCCGAGGGTGCGCGTGGGGCCGATGGGACTGCCGGGCTGCGCGAACCTCCCGCCGGCCGCACCGGCGGGCGGGGCTGGAACCCCGGGGGGACCGGGCGCAGCGCTGGCTACCATGCCCCCATGACGGCTCCGCTGCCCTACGAGAAGGTCGCCTACCCCGCCGCTCCGTGGCAGATGGTGGGCTCGATGTGGCTCACCGTGTTCCGCCTCAAGCGCGACGTCGACGCCACCCGCCCGGCGGGGATCTACGGCGCCGCGTTCGTGTCCTACGAGGAGGGCAGCCCGCTGACCTACGGCGAGCTGCTGGTGGCGCGGGCGCTGCGCAAGGGCGAGGGCCCCACCGACGGCTCGCCGATGCCCGGAGCCGGTCGGGGGGTCACGATCACCGACATCTGGGTCGACTCCCCGGCCTCCGTGGCGGGCGGTCGCGAGCTGTGGGCGATCCCCAAGGGGCTGTGCGACTTCGACTACGAGACCGCGCGCAAGGGTCCGCTCAGCACCGCCGCGTGGTCGGCGTCCCTGGGCCGCTCCCCCATCGCCAGCGCGACCTTCACCGACGTCTCGCGCCTCGCGCCGCGCCTGCCGTTCAAGGGCGCCACGTGGCAGCCGGAGCTGCCCGAGGGCGGGGGCGAGAAGGTCGCGGTGCTGCAGGGTTCCTCCAAGACCCTGCCGGCCCGGGCCCGCTGGGACTTCGCCGCCGACGGCCCGCTGGCGTTCCTGCGCGGGGCCACCCAGCTGGCCTCCGTGCGCCAGGCCGCCTTCCGGCTCCGCTTCGGCTGACGGCGACCCGCGCCGGCGACCCCGTGTCCCGCAGGCCCGCTCGTCTCGAGCCCGACCCCGCGATCGTCGAGCGCCTCCGTGCCCTGTGCGGCCCCCTGCCCGACGTCGTCGAGGAGGAGGCCTGGACCGGGGTCCGGTGGAGCGTGCGACGACGCACCTTCGCCCACGTCATGGTGGCCCAGGAGGGCTACGTCGCCGGGCGGCACGTCGCCGGCTTCCGCGCCCTGCCCGCCACCGTGCTCACGGTGCACGCCGAGGGCGCCGACCTGATGACGTTGCAGGCCGTCGGGCCGCCGTTCCACGACCAGCCGTGGTCGCCCACCGCCATCGGGATGGTGCTCGACGACGACACCGACTGGGACGAGGTCGCCGACCTCGTGGCCGAGAGTTGGCGGGTGCGGGCGCCGATCTCGCTGCGACGCCGAACGGACCCGCCGGGACCGGAGGCAGCACGCCCCGCCCGATGAGCATCGGGCGGGGCGTGATGGTGGCAGGTGGACCTCAGTCCTCCAGCTCGGCGTGCTTGTCGGCCTCACGGGCCGCCTTGCGGGCGGAGTCGCGGATCTCGAAGACCTCGGTGGCGAGGCCCCCGATGGCGGTGGCGACGTCCTTGACGGCGTTCGTCACGATGACCGCGACCTCCCCCACCGCCTGGGCCGTGGCCTCGGCGGTGGACTGCAGGGCGTCCTTGCCGATCTCGGCGCGCGAGATGCGGTCCTGACCGACGGGGGTCTTGTCCGGCGAGGGCTGGGAGGTCATGTCGGTGATTCTCCCAGCCGTCCGGCGTTCCTCCAACGGGTCCTTCGTCACGCCGAGGCGTGCTGCTCGCGCGGCGGCAGGGCCATCCGGCAGATCTTGCGCGCCACGCTGGCCAGCTGCTTGCCGAGCGGCCCGGTGTTGTACTGCAGGCCGTACCGCTCGCAGATCTCGCGGACCTCCTCGGCCACCTCGGGGTAGCGGCGGGCCGGGATGTCGGGGAACAGGTGGTGCTCGATCTGGTGGGAGAGGTTGCCCGACATCAGGTGCATCAGCTTGCCGCCGGTGATGTTGGCCGAGCCGAGCAGCTGGCGGTAGTACCAGTGGCCGCGGCTCTCGTTCTCGCACTCCTCCTCGGTGAAGGTGCGCACCCCGGCCGGGAAGTGGCCGCAGAAGATGATGTTGAACGCCCAGATGTTGCGCACCAGGTTGGCGGTGGCGTTGCCGGCCAGCGTGAGCGGGAACAGCGGACCGGTGAGGGCCGGGAAGAGCAGGTAGTCCTTGAAGGCCTGGCGCTTGACCTTGCGCATGATGCCGGCGTGCAGGGCCTTGTTCTCGCTGATCGTGCGCTTGCCCGCGACGATGTTCTCGACCTCGAGGTCGTGCATGGCCACGCCCCACTCGAAGAACACCATGAGCAGGAACGCGTACAGCGGGTTGCCCAGGTAGTACGGGTGCCACTTCTGGCCCTCGTCCATGCGCAGGATGCCGTACCCCACGTCGCGGTCCTTGCCCACGATGTTGGTGAAGGTGTGGTGGATGTAGTTGTGGCTGTACTTCCACTGCTCGCCGGGGCAGACGTTGTCCCAGTCGAACATCCGGGAGTTCAGGGCCGGGTCGCCCATCCAGTCGTACTGGCCGTGCATGACGTTGTGCCCGATCTCCATGTTGTCGAGGATCTTCGACACCGAGAGCGCGGCGACGGCCAGCGGCCACGCCGGGGGCAGGTAGAACAGCGCGCGGCCGGCGACCTCCAGGCCGCGCTGCCACTTCACGACCTTGCGGATGTAGGACGCGTCGGCCTCGCCGAGGTCGGCGAGCACGCGCTGGCGGATGGCGTCCATCTCCTCACCGAAGCGCGTCAGCTCCTCCTCGGTGAGCGTGCGGACGGCGTCGAGGTCGAAATCGGCGAGGATCTCCTCGGCGCGGGTCTGGTCAATCGGGGCGGCGGTCATGTCCCGGGTCTCCCTCTCGTGGTGGGTGCGGGTGGCGGGTCGGGGTGATCAGAGGTCGACGACGCAGTCGCCGACCGGGGAGGTCACGCAGATCTGGATGTCCTCGTCCGGCAGGGAGGACTCCACACCGGTGAGGACGTTGCGCACGGTGCCCTCGGTCTTGCGGGTCGTGCAGGAGAAGCAGATGCCCATCCGGCAGCCGAACTCCGGCTTCAGGCCCAGGGCCTCGGCCTGCTCGAGCAGCGAGGCGCCGGTGTTGGGCGCCTCGGCCCCGGAGCGGGCGAAGCTGACGTCGCCCTCGGCGCTGCCGGGCGTGGTGCGCGGGGGCTTGAAGAACTCGGTGCGCAGACGGGTGCTCTCGGCGAAGGCGTCGACGACCAGCTCCATCATCGGCGCCGGGCCGCAGGCCCAGGTGTCGATGTCGCGGAAGTCGGGCACGAGGCGACGCAGCTCGAACTCGGAGAAGACGTGGTCGCCGTGGCGCAGGTGCACGGTCACGTCGTTGTCGGCCGCGGCGATCTCGGCGAGTTCGGCGGCGAAGATCTGGTCGGCCTCCGACCGGGCGTAGTGCAGGAAGGTGACCTTGCGTCCGGCGCGGCCGTCGTAGCCGTCGCGCAGCAGAGTGCGCACCATCGACATCGCCGGGGTGATCCCGGAGCCGCCGGTGATGAACAGCAGGTGGCTGGGCGTCGGGGTGGCCGGGCTCTCGCTCAGGGTGAAGTCCCCCTGGGCCTGGCTCAGGTGCAGGATCTGGCCGACCTGCGCCTGCTGGGCCAGGAACTTCGAGACCTGGCCCTCGTCGTGGCCGCGGACGGTGAGGGTGATGGTCTCCCCCGGCACCGAGGCGGCGGAGGAGATGGTGAAGCAGCGGGTCATGCGCTTGGCGGACCCGGGCAGGTCGACACCCACCTGCACGTACTGGCCGGCGCGGTGCCCGCGCCAGGTGGCGGTGGGCTGCAGCGTCAGCGTGGTGACGGGCGCGGCGTCGGAGTCGGGGTTCTCGCGGTGAGTGGCGACGACGCGGGCGCGCACCTCGGTGGCCGCCCACATCGGGTTGACGAGCTCGAGGTAGCGGTCCACGCCGTGCGGGCTCGTCAGGGCCTCCAGCACGCGGGAGCGGGCGAGGCTGACGCCGACGCGGCGGCCGAGGCCGCGGGTGACGCGGATCGGGCTGAGGGTGCTCATCAGGGCCTCCGGAGGGATCGGCATTTCGGTGAACGTCCGTACACTGGAACTATCACCGAGGCCGTCCGACAGGGTCAAGGCCGACACGACGTGGTGGTGAACACATGTACACCGAACGCCGCCCCGGAGCCCACTCCGCCACCCGTCCGACGGCCTCCGGGGCCGTCCCCCGGTACGATGAGCAGGTGTCGGAGTCCCGTGGCGAGCGCAAGGAGCGCACCCGACGCGCCATCCTCGACGCCGCCCTCGCGCTCTGCGAGGACTCCAGCCTGGTCGCCGTCTCGCTGCGGCAGGTGGCCAAGGAGGTGGGCATCGTGCCCACCGCGTTCTACCGGCACTTCGACTCCCTCGAGGACCTCGGCCTCGAACTGGTCGACGAGTCGTTCGTGTCGCTGCGGATGATGCTGCGCGACGTCCGACGCAACGACCCGGCGTTCGCCGACATCGTCGACCGCTCGGTCGACACGCTGGTCTCGCACGTGCACCAGCGGCGCGCGCACTTCGCCTTCATCGCCCGCGAGCGCTCGGCCGGGCCCGTGGTGGTGCGCGAGCGCATCCGCGACGAGATCGAGCTGTGCGAGCGCGAGCTCGCCGTCGACCTCGCCCGGCTGACCGGACCGGCCCCGTGGTCCGAGCACGACCTGCAGGTGCTCGCCAACCTGATGGTGACCGCGATGGTCGCCACCGCCGAGGCCGTCCTGCTCAGCGCCGGCCGCCCCGACATGGAGAAGTACGTCACCGAGCGGGCCCGCACCCAGCTGCGGATGGCGCTGATCGGCGCCCTCCAGTGGCGCTCGCGCCCCTGAGCTCCCTCACCGCTCGGCCGACACCCCGCGGGGGCCCTCCGCGGGGCTTACCATCGCCGACGTGGAGGACTACGCACAGCACGACGCCCTCGGCCTGGCCGCCCTCGTCCGCTCGGGCGACACCGACGCGGAGACGCTGCTCTCCGCCGCCCGATCCCGCACCGCCGAGGTCAACAGCACGCTGAACGCCGTCGTGGCCCGGTTCGATCCGCCGTCCGCTCCGGCGGACACCCCCGAGGACGCCGTGTTCGCCGGCGTGCCGTTCCTGCTCAAGGATCTGCACCAGGACCTCGCGGGTCAGGTGACCACCGGCGGGTCGAAGGCACTCGCACGCACGGTCGCCACCGAGGACGCCGCGGTCGTGGCGCGGTGGCGCCGGGCCGGGCTGCAGATCTTCGGCAAGACCAACACCCCCGAGTTCGGCCTCAAGGGCATCACCGAGCCCGACCTGTTCGGCCCGACCCGCAACCCCTGGAACCCCGAGCACACGCCGGGCGGCTCCTCCGGCGGCAGTGCGGCCGCGGTGGCCGCGGGCATCGTGCCGGTCGCCGGGGCGAGCGACGGCGGCGGCTCGATCCGCATCCCCGCCTCGGCCTGCGGCCTGTTCGGCCTCAAGCCCAGCCGCGGCCTGGTGCCGGCCGGCCCCGCCGAGGCGGAGTCCCTCGGCGGCACGGCCACCCAGGGCGTGATCTCCCGCAGCGTGCGCGACTCCGCCGCCATGCTCGACGTGCTCGCCGGCGCCACACCCGACTCCCCCTACCTGCCGGCCGTTCCGGCGCAGGGCTACCTCGCCGGCCTCGACACGCCGGTCGAGCCGCTGCGGATCGGGATCACCGCCGCCTCCTCCCTCAACGACGCCCCGCATCCCGAGGCGCTCGCGGCGTTGCGACGCACCGCCGACCTGCTCTCCGACCTCGGCCACGACGTCGTCGAGCTCGACCGGCAGCCCGTCGACGACGCCGCCCTGGCCCAGGACTTCCTCACCTGCTGGTTCGCCTACCTCGCCCACACCGTCGCGCAGGTCAAGGAGCTCAGCGGCAGCGGCGACTCCGGCTTCGAGGCCGACACCCAGCTGCTGGCTGCGATCGGCCGGGCCACCTCGGCCACCGCCTTCCAGGCCGCCGTGGAGCGACGCCACGAGCACACCCGCGCGCTGGCGGCGTTCCACACCGAGCACGACCTGCTGCTCACGCCCACCACCGCCACGCCCCCGCCGCGGATCGGCTCGTTCGTCCCGCCGCTGCCGATCCGCCTCGCGCAGAAGGCCCTGCTGGTGGCGCGGGCGGGGGCCACCCTGCGCTTCACGCCGATCATCGATCAGCTGATCCGTGAGAACGCCGGCTGGGTGCCCTACACCCCGATCGCCAACCTCACCGGGCGCCCGGCGATGAGCGTCCCGCTGCATTGGACCCCCGACGGGCTGCCGATCGGCAGCCACTTCGTCGGCCGGCTCGGCGAGGACGGCCTCCTGCTCCGGCTGGCCGCGCAGCTCGAGACCGCCGCGCCGTGGGCCGATCGGCGCCCGTCGCTGTAGGCGGCGACGCCGCCCTCACCCCACCGCGTTCCCGCCCGGGCCCGGGCGGAGCACCAGGTCGGTGACGGTGGCGTCGGCCGGGAGGTCGAGGACGCCGAGGATCGACTCGGCCACCGTCTCGGCCCGGATCCAGCGGGCGGCGTCGTAGTCGCTGCCCTCCTGGGCGTGCACGCGCTCCTGCATCGGCGTGGCGGTGCGGGAGGGGAACACAGTGGTGACCCGGACGCCGTGCGGGGCCTCCTCCGCGCGCAGGCTGTCGGCCAGCGCGTGGAGGCCGAACTTGGAGGCGGCGTAGGCGCCCCAGCCGGCGTTGGCGTTGATGCCCGCGGTGGAGTTGACGAGGACGACGGTGCCCCGCGCCGCCCGGAGGGCCGGCAGTGCGTGCCGGGTCAGCATCGCCGGGGCGAGGAGGTTGACGTCGACCTGCTCGCGCCACGAGGCCAGGGTCGCGGAGGCGACCGGCGCCAGGTCGACGACGCCGGCGCAGTGCACGAGCGCGTCGAGCCGGTCCGGGACCTCCACGGCGGCCAGCGCAGCCTCCAGGCGGGCCGGCTCCGCGAGGTCGGCGAGGTCGAGCACCGGGGTGCTCGCCCCGGCGAACCTCGCGGCGAGATCGGCGGCCCGCGATGCGGAGCGGGCGGGCAGGACCAGCCGGTCACCGCGGGCGTGCAGACGTGCGGCGAGGGCGGCCCCGATCCCGGAGCCGGCCCCCGTCACCAGGACCGTGGCGGTCATCGCTCGATCAGCACTCGGTCAGCGGGCCGGTGAACGGCCGGTCAGCGGGTGAAGACGATCTTGCCGAACACGTCGCCCGCCGCCATCGCCGCGAAGCCCTCGCGGGCCTCGGTCATCGGCAGGGTGCGGTCGACCAGCGGCCGGGCGCCGGTGGCGTCGAGCAGCTGCACGAGCGAGGCGAGCTCGGCGCGGGTGCCCATCGTGGAGCCGACCACCGAGAGCTGGAGGACGAAGATGCGGGTGAGCTCGGCGTCGTCGAGCTTCGGCCCCGAGGTGGTGCCGGAGATGACGATGGCACCGCCGGGGCGCAGCGCCCGGATCGAGTGCGACCAGGTCGCGCGGCCGACGGTCTCCATCACCGCGTCGACCTTGATCGGCAGCCGGGCGCCGGACTCGAACACCTCGTGGGCGCCGATCTCCAGGGCGCGCGCCCGCTTGGCCTCGTCGCGGCTGGTGGCCAGGACCCGCAGCCCGGCCGCACGGGCGAGGATGATGCAGGCGGTGGCGACGCCGCCGCCGGCGCCCTGCACCAGCACCGAGTCGCCGGCCTTGAGGCCGCCGCGGGTGAACAGCATCCGGTAGGCGGTGAGCCAGGCGGTGGGCAGGCAGGCGGCCTCCTCGAAGGACAGCGAGGCCGGCTTCGGCACCACGTTGGCCCTCGGCACCACGACGGTGTCGGCGAACGTGCCCTGGTGGCGCTCGGAGAGCAGCGAGCGACGCGGGTCGAGGGTCTCGTCGCCCGTCCAGGCGGGGTCGCTGATGACGGCGTGCACGACGACCTCGTTGCCGTCCTCGTCCAGGCCGGCGGCGTCGCAGCCCAGGATCATCGGCAGCTGCTCCTCGCGCAGCCCGACCCCGCGCAGCGACCACACGTCGTGGTGGTTGAGCGAGGCGGCCTTGACCTGCACCCGGGTCCAGCCGGCCGGCACCTCGGGGTCCGGGCGCTCGCCGACGACCAGGCCGTCGAGCGGGTTGTCGGAGGAGAAGGACTGGGCGTAGACGGCGAACATGTCTCCGACCGTAGCGTTCCGTCACCCGGATGTGACCTGCGCACCCTACGGTGGACGTATGGACCATCCGCACGTCGTCGTCCTGTTCGGAGCCACCGGGGACCTCGCCCGGCGCAAGCTGCTGCCGGGCCTGCTGCGGCTGTTCGAGTCGGGGCTGGTGCCCGAGCTGCGCGTGCTCGGCACCTCGCTGGAGGACATCGACACCGAGGCCTTCGACGCCATCGCCCGGGCGGCCTGCGAGGAGCACGGGAAGGGCGACATCACCGACGTCCGCTGGGCGCCGTTCTCCTCCCGGCTGCGGTACGTGCCGACCTCGGCGGGCCCGCAGGCCCTCGCCGACCTGGTGCGGGAGCTCGAGGCCGAGCTCGGCCCGCCCACGGACGTGCGGCGCCTGCACTACCTCTCGGTGCCCCCGCGCGCGGCGATGGACGTGCTGCACGAGCTGAAGGCGGCCGGGCTGGTGGAGCGGGCGCGCGTGATCATGGAGAAGCCGTGCGGCACCGACCTCGCCAGCGCCCAGCGGCTCAACGCCGAGGTGCACGAGGTCTTCGACGAGGAGCAGGTCTTCCGCATCGACCACTTCCTGGGCAAGGAGGCCGCGCAGAACATCCTGGCCTTCCGGTTCGCCAACGGGCTCTTCGAGCCGATCTGGAACCGCAACTTCATCGACCACGTGCAGATCGACGTGCCCGAGACGCTGGGTCTGGAGGGCCGCACCGCCTTCTACGAGTCCACCGGCGCCTATCGCGACATGGTCGTGACGCACCTGATGCAGGTGCTGGCGTTCATGGCGATGGAGCCGCCGACGTCGCTGGCACCCGGACCGATCGGGGAGGAGAAGCTGAAGGTCTTCCGCTCGATGCGGCCCATCGAGCCCGCCCAGGTGGTGCGGGGGCAGTACAGCGGCTACCGCGGCAAGGAGGTCGTGGCCGACGACTCCGACACCGAGACCTTCATCGCGCTCAAGGTCGAGATCGACAACTGGCGCTGGGCCGGGGTGCCGTTCTTCCTGCGCACCGGCAAGAAGCTGGCCGAGGGGGCGCGGATCATCTCCATCGCCTTCAAGGAGCCCCCGCTGACGATGTTCCCCGCCGGGTCCAACGCCGGGACCGCCGGTCCCGACCACCTCACCTTCGACCTGGCCGACCAGTCGCGGATGTCGCTGTCGTTCTACGGCAAGCGTCCCGGACCGGGCATGAAGCTGGAGAAGCTGTCGATGCAGTTCGCCACCGTCGACACCTCCGGGTCGGGGGCGGTGCTGGAGGCCTACGAGCGGCTCATCCTCGACGCCATGCGTGGCGACCACACGCTGTTCACCTCGGCCGCCGGCATCGAGACGCTGTGGGAGAAGTCCCAGGTGCTGCTCGACAACCCGCCGCCGGTGCGGCACTACGTACCCGGTTCGTGGGGCCCCAACGCGATCCACCAGCTCATCGCGCCCCGCGCCTGGCGGCTGCCCTTCGAGCGCTCCTGGCGCGACACCACCGTCACCACCACCGGCCCGGCCTGACACGACCGGCAGGCGGCGGGCGGTTTCCTCGGCTGACCGAGGAAACTGCCCGACACGCCGTGCTCACGTCGGCGTGTCGGGCAGTCTGCTCGGCTGACCGAGCAAACTGCCCCCGGGCGAGGGGTCAGAGGCGGGCGACGCCCTCGGCGCGCGCAGCGGCGGCCACGGCCGCGGCCACGGCCGGGCCGACGCGCTCGTCGAACGGCGAGGGGATGATGTACTCCTCGCTGAGCTGCTCCCCCACCATGTCGGCCAGGGCGGCCGCGGCGGCGAGCTTCATGCCCTCGGTGATCGCGGTGGCGTTGACGTCGAAGGCGCCCCGGAAGATGCCGGGGAAGGCCAGCACGTTGTTGATCTGGTTCGGGAAGTCCGAGCGCCCCGTGGCCACGACCCGCGCGTACTTGTGCGCGATGTCGGGGTGCACCTCGGGCGTGGGGTTGGCCATCGCGAAGATGATGGCGTCCGGCGCCATCCGGGCGATGTCGGCCTCGGGCACGGTGCCGCCCGAGAGGCCCAGGTAGGCGTCGGCGCCGTCGAGCACCTCGGCCAGGGTGCCGGTGCGGCCGGTGCGGTCGGCGGTGAGCTCGGCCAGGGCCCGCTTGACCGGGGTGAGGTCGTCGCGCGAGGAGTGCAGCACGCCCTTGCGGTCGGTGACGGCGAGGTCGGTGATCCCGGCCTCGAGCAGGATCTTGGCGACCGCGACCCCGGCGGCGCCGGCGCCGCTGATCACCACGCGCGTCGACCCCGGCGACCGGCCGGTGAGCTTGAGCGCGTTCTGCAGCGCGGCCAGGGCGACGACGGCGGTGCCGTGCTGGTCGTCGTGGAAGACGGGGATGTCGAGCAGCTCCTTGAGCCGGTCCTCGATCTCGAAGCAGCGCGGGGCCGAGATGTCCTCGAGATTGATGCCGCCGAAGCTGGGGGCCAGCCGCACGACGGTCTCGATGATCTCCTCGGTGTCGGTGGTGTCGAGGCAGATCGGCACGCCGTCGACGCCCCCGAAGGCCTTGAACAGCACCGCCTTGCCCTCCATCACGGGCATCGCCGCGGCCGGGCCGATGTCGCCCAGACCGAGCACGGCGGTGCCGTCGGTGACGACGGCGACGGTGTTGGGCACCCAGGTGTAGTGGCGCGTCATCGACGGGTCGGCGGCGATCGCCTCGCACACCAGGGCCACCCCGGGGGTGTAGGCGAGGGAGAGGTCGTCGGCGCCGTCGAGGGCGACCGTCGCGACCGTCTGCATCTTGCCGCCGTGGTGGAGGTCGAAGACCGGGTCGCCTGCGCGCGGGTGCGTGTCGTCTGCCACGGGGGATGATCCTGTCACACGCCGCCGCCTCCCCCGGGGTGCGTCTCGGACGTGAGGCCGGTCATAGGACGCCGGTCAGAGGACGAGAGAGGGGCGCGGCCACCACCGGCCCAGGGCGACGGCGAGCACGTCGGCGTCCCCCACCGCGCCTCGGTGCCGTGAGTCGACGCCCTCGGCGGCGTTGTCGCTGAGCAGCCACCACCCGCGCTCACGGCGCTCGGCGACCCGCTTGACCACCACGGTGCCGTCAGCGAACCGGGCGAGCACCACCTGGCCCGGCCGGGGCGTGCGGCCGTAGGCGACCAGCAGCCGGTCCCCCGCACGCAGGGCGGGCTCCATGGACCGTCCGACGACCTCGACGAACCCCAGCGGCGCCGACGGGCCGGGCTCGGCCGGGCGGGTGGACTCGGGATCGGACACGACGAGTAGTGTCGCAAGCACCGGGTGCCGTCCGGCGCCTCCCCGCACGACTCACGTCCGAGAGGATCTGCTGCATGTTCTCGAGCATCTTCGCCCCCACTGTCGAGGCCTCCGCTCACTGCGACCTGCCCTGCGGCGTCTACGACCCCGCTCAGGCCCGGATCGAGGCGGAGTCCATCAAGGCCGTCATCGCCAAGGTCGCCGACAACGACGACCCCGACTTCCGCACCCGCGCCATCCTGATCAAGGAGCAGCGCTCCGAGCTGGTCAAGCACCACCTGTGGGTGCTGTGGACCGACTACTTCAAGCCCCCGCACTTCGAGAAGTACCCCCAGCTGCACACCCTGGTGAACGAGGCCACCAAGCTCGCCGGTGCCGCCGGCAGCAAGGGCACCCTCGACGCCGGCGTGGCCGACCAGCTGCTCGCCAAGATCGACGAGATCGCCGAGATCTTCTGGGAGACCAAGAAGGCCTGAGCACCTCGCCGTCCGTCACACGGGCGCGGTCCCCGCGGGGGCCGCGCCCGTGTCGCGTCCGGGGCCCCGGCGCCCGGGACCGCCACCGGTGCGGACACGGTCCCCGGCAGCGGTAGGGTCCGAGGGCATCCGACCACCACCTGGAGGGACCGCCGTGCCGACCACCGATCGCGCCGACGTCGAACTGCGTCTGCCCGCCGAGGGCGCGTACGTCGCCGTCGTGCGCTCCACCACCGCCGGTCTCGCCGCGCGGCTGGACTTCACGATCGACGACATCGAGGACCTCAAGATCGTGGTCGGCGAGGCCGGGGCGCTGCTGCTCGAGCTCGCCGAGCCGGGCAGCGACCTCACCGTGGAGTTCCACCTCGGCGAGGGCCGGCTGGACCTCGCGCTCAGCGCGACGGTGGTGCCGGGCGCCACGATCGACCGCGACGGCTTCGCCTGGCTGATGCTCTCGACCCTCGCACCGGACGCCGACGCCCGTCAGGACGGCACCGCGCTGCGCCTGACCCTGGCCGCCACCTCCTCCCTCCTCGACCGGGCCTGAGTCGGGCAGCCATGGACGACCGCGGCACCGCGGACCCGATCTCGGACGATCTCCCCACCCCCGAGCCGGTCCTCACCGAGCACCAGACCCGTATCGAGCAGACCCGACGCCGCAGCGCCGAGCTGTTCGCCCTCACCCGCGACCCCGAGCGCAGCGACGCCGAACGCAGCACGGCGCGCGACGACCTCGTGCACCTGCACCTGCCGCTGGTCGAGCACTGCGCCCGCCGCTTCCGCAACCGCGGCGAGCCCTACGAGGACCTGGTGCAGGTCGGCACGATCGGCCTGATCAAGTCCATCGACCGCTTCGACACCGACCGCGGTGTGGAGTTCTCGACCTACGCGACCCCCACCGTGATCGGGGAGATCAAGCGGTACTTCCGCGACAAGGGCTGGGCGATCCGGGTGCCGCGGCGGCTGCAGGAGCTGCGGATGCAGATCAGCGCCGCCTCCGCCGAGCTCACCCAGAGCCTGGGCCGCTCCCCCACCCCGCGCGAGCTCGCCGAGTCGATCGGGGTGAGCGTGGAGGAGATCCTCGAGGGCATGGAGTCCAGCAACGCCTACTCCACGCTGTCCCTCGACGCCACCGACGACGCCGACGACGGCGCCGGCTCGAGCATGCTCGACGCCATCGGGGTGGACGACGAGGGCCTGGAGCACGTCGAGATCCGCGAGTCGATCAAGCCGCTGCTGGAGCAGCTGCCGGCGCGGGAGAAGAAGATCCTGCTGCTGCGGTTCTTCAAGAACATGACGCAGTCGCAGATCGCCGAGGAGATCGGCGTCTCCCAGATGCACGTCTCCCGGCTGCTCAGCCGCACCCTGGACCAGCTGCGGGCCTCCCTGAACGAGGAGCCCTGAGCCCTCAGGCCTCCTCGCGCTCCAGGGCCGCGACGGTGTCGGGGTGGACCATGCCGACCAGGGCGATGACGGCCACGAGTGCCACGCAGATCGCGAGCACCGGGGCGTCGCGCACGTTCCACGCCAGGCCGAGCATGATCAGCTGGGTGAGCAGCACCGGGCCCCGGGCCCACGTGCGCCGCTGCCGCAGCGACCACGCCGCCCACCCCAGCACCGCACCGTAGAGGGCGAAGAAGACCGCGGTGCTGATGCCGGTACCCAGCCGGGACCCGTCGAGGTCGGCGGTCTCGGCCGCGGCGAGGCCGAGCAGCACCAGGCCCTCGACCGCAGCGAGTGAGGACGCGACCTGGAGCGGCGCCGGGACGGTGAAGAGTCGGGGATCGTCGCTGGCCACCCGCCCAGCCTAGTCAGTGGCGGGTGGTGGCTCCCGGACCCCGACGGGCGCCGGACCTCCCGATCGATCCACCACGATCGGAGTGAACTCTCATCCGAACCTCAGGTGGCGCGGCCCCGGATCGGGCATTGTGATGCAACAGACCGCGCGAAACGCTTGATCGCAGCCCCGATCGTTGCGAGAGTTCAGGGGTTGGTCGTGAAATCCTTCACAGGCCGACATGTTCGCGTGCCCGCAGGCGGGTAGACCCCCGACCTGCACGTTCGAGAGATCAAGGACCACTCAGCCATGGATTGGCGCCACCGTTCCGCGTGTCTGGACGAGGACCCGGAGCTGTTCTTCCCGATCGGCAACACCGGTCCGGCCATCCTCCAGATCGAGGAGGCCAAGCAGGTGTGCCGTCGTTGCGAGGTGCGCGAGCAGTGCCTCGCGTGGGCGCTCGAGGCCGGCCAGGACCACGGGGTCTGGGGCGGTCTCGGGGAGGACGAGCGTCGCGCGCTCAAGCGCCGCAACGCCCGGGCCCGGGTGCGCACGGCCTGACCGGCACCCACTCGACCGACGACGGGGCGTCGTCCGTGGCAGCGGCCGCGGCGGCGCCCCTCCGCTTTGCCCCCGCGATCCCGGACCCTCACGGCGCGGACCTCAGGTCTCGATCTCGAACCGCGCGCAGGTGCCGCCCGACGCACCGCCGGTGAGGGTCAGCACCCCGCCGAGCTCGGACTCCACCAGGGTGCGCACGATCGAGAGCCCGAGGTTGGTGGAGCCCTCCAGGCTGAAGCCCGGCGGCAGGCCGGCGCCGTCGTCCTCGACGGTGACGACCAGTCGGGTCGCGTCGCGCCGCACCCCGACCCGGATCGCCCCGGCGGCCTCGGGGTCCTGGGCGCCGAGGTCGGCGAAGCCGTGCTCGACCGCGTTCTGCAGCAGCTCGGTGAGGACCATCGCGAGGGCGTTGGCCGACTCCGAGGGCAGGGTGCCGAAGTGCCCGGTCCGGGTCACCCGCACCCGTCCGGTGAGCGCGGAGACCTCGGTGACCATGCTGCCGAGCCGATCCGCGATCTCGTCGAACTCCACGGTCTCCTCCACCGCCTGGGAGAGCATCTCGTGCACGATCGCGATCGAACCGACGCGTCGCACCGCCTCCTCCAGCGCGGCCTTGGCCTCGGCGGAGTCGATGCGGCGCGCCTGGAGGCGCAGCAGCGCGGCCACGGTCTGCAGGTTGTTCTTCACGCGGTGGTGGATCTCGCGGATCGTGGCGTCCTTGGTGACCAGCTCGCGGTCGCGGCGACGCAGGTCGGAGACGTCGCGCACCAGGATGAAGCCCCCGATCAGCTGCGCGGCCGGACGCAGCGGGATGGCGCGGACGATGAGCGAGACCTCGTCGCTGCCGATCTCGACCTCGCGCCACGCGCGGGCCCCGAGCACGGCACTGAGCGTCTCCTCGTCGGGGCGGCGTCGCGGCGGCACCAGGGTGCGCACGAGGTCGGCCAGCACCAGCCCGGTGAGGTCGCCCTGCAGGCCCAGCCGCCGGTAGACCGACTGGGCGTTCGGGCTGGCGTAGACGACGTGGCCGGGGGCGTCCAGGCGCACGAACCCGTCACCGACGCGCGGGCTGTCGGCGTGGTCGCTGCGCTGGCCGGTGTCGGGGAAGGTGCCGGTCGCGATCATCTGGGTGAGGTCGGCCGCGGTCTGGAGGTAGGTGAGCTCCAGGCGCGAGGGCGTGCGGACACCGAGCAGGTTGGTGTGGCGGCCGATGACGCCGATGGTGCGCCCGTCGTGCACCACCGGGATCGCCTCGATCCGCACGGGGATGTCGTCGCGCCACTCCGGGTCGCCCTCCCGCACGACCCGGCCCTGGACCAGCGCGGCGTCGAGCAGCGGCCAGGTGCCGGTGGCGGCGTAGGTGCCGACGACGTCGTCGAGGTAGGCCGTCGGCCCGGTGGTGGGCCGCATCTGCGCCACGGCCCACAACCCCCGCCCCTCGCGGTCGGGCAGCCAGAGCACGAGGTCGGCGAAGGAGAGGTCGGCGATGATCTGCCAGTCCGCCTGCAGCAGCTGCAGCCACGCGACGTCGGCCGCGTCGAGGTCGGTGTGCTGGCGGACCAGTTCGGCGAACGACGTCACGCCGCCCAGCCTAGGGCGGCGCCACGGTCGGCGGCCTCGGGGAATGGAGTCCGGACCCCCGGGGGTGTCAGGATCGTGGGCGTCGCGATCCTGGTCGGGGCGCCGGGGGCAGGGTCGCCCCCACGGCGTCGCGGCCGAGCCGTTCTGGAAGGATGGGGCGAGTGCCTCGGGTGAACTGGAAAGCCGTCCATGACGACGACTTCGCCGTGCCCGCGCACCTCCCGCTCGCCGATCTGACCGCCGAGCTCACCACGCTGCTGGGCGATCCGGACCCGCACCTTCGCGACGAGCTGGCGCTCACCGTGCTCGCCACGTGGATCGATCGCGGTGTCTACGACGACCTGCTGCCGGGCCTGGGCGACGGGATGGCCGCCGGGCTGCGGGTGGGGCTCGGCGAGCGGGGCACCGACACCGTCTTCCGGCGCAGCTTCTCCGCCCTGGTGCTGGCCTCCTGCATCGCCCGCGACGTCTCGCGCCCGCTGGTGCCGGGCGGCAAGGTGCTCGACTGGGGCGATCGGATCGCGACCTGGGTGCTCGCCGAGCGCGACGTGCGCGGCTACGTCCCCGGCCGCGGGTGGGCCCATGCGATCGCCCACGGCGCCGACGCGCTGCGGGTGCTGGCCCGCTCCCCCCACCTCGGGGCCGCGGAGCTGGGCATCGTGCTCCAGGTGATCGGCGAGCGGGTGGCGGCGCCGGTCGACGGGCTGTGGACCAATCGCGAGGCCGACCGGCTCGCCCAGGCCACGGTGCAGGTGCTGCGGCGCGACCGCGTGCCCTTCGACGTCGTCGAGCGGTGGGTGCGCACGATCGGCGCCCCGCCGCCGTGGCACGGGCAGCAGCTGACGCTGCACCGCGACCCCGACCTCGCCACGGGCAACATCGAGGCCTTCCTGCGCGCCCTGTACCTGCTGCTGGCCCTCGGGCCGCGCCCCCCGGCCTGTCGCGCCGACCTGCTGCTGGTGCTGGTGGAGGTGCTCCGCGCGCTCGACCCGGAGTTCCTCGGCCCCGCCTCTCCTCCCCTGAGATGACCCGCGAGTAACGTTCGCCACATGACGAACGACGCCACCCACGCCCCGGTCACCACGGCCCACGCCGGCGCCCTCGCCGTCGCGGTGGCGGCCGCCCACGGGGTCGAGACGATGTTCACGCTCTCCGGTGCCCACGTCTTCCCGATGTACGACGGTGCGGTGAAGGCCGATCCGCCGATGCGGCTGCTGGACGTGCGCCACGAGCAGACCGCCGCCTTCGCCGCGGAGGCCACCGGCAAGCTCACCCGCGTGCCCGGCCTCGCCGTGCTCACCGCCGGCCCGGGCGTGACCAACGGCGTCAGCGCGATCGCGCAGGCGCAGTTCGCCGGGTCGCCGATGGTCGTGGTCGGCGGCCGGGCGCCGCAGAACCGCTGGGGCACCGGCAGCCTGCAGGAGCTGGACCAGCCGCCGATCATCGCGCCGGTCGCCAAGCTGGCGCGCACCCTGCCCACCGCCGGCGACGTCGTGACCGGGATGGACGAGGCGTTCAGCGCGGCCGGCTCCAGCCACCGCGGGCCGGTGTTCGTCGACGTCCCGATGGACGAGTTCTTCAACACCGGCTCCGGGCTCATCCCCACCGGGGAGCGGGCCCGTGGCGCCCAGCCCGACAGCGACGCCGTCGAGCGGATCGCGGGCCTGCTGGCCGCGGCGTCGCGGCCGGTGATCGTGCTCGGCACCGACGTGTGGGCCGACGGCGCCGAGGTGGCGGCCCTGGAGCTGGTGGAGGGCGTCGGCCTGCCGGCGATCACCAACGGCATGGGCCGCGGCGTGATCCCCGGCGGTCACCCCCTGCTGGTCACCAAGGCCCGGGGCAAGGCCCTCAAGGAGCCCGACCTGGTGGTCGTGGTCGGCACCCCGCTGGACTTCCGGCTGGGCTACGGCGTGTTCGGGGACGCCCAGGTGGTGCACGTGGCCGACTCCCCCGGCCAGGTCTCGGGCCACGCCACCCTGGCGGCCTCGGTGAGCGGCGACCTCACGACCGTGCTGCGCGAGCTGCACGCCGCCCTCGAGCGCGGCCCCAAGCCCGACTGGGCGGCCTGGGTCACCGACCTGCAGGACACCGCCGCCGCGGCGGCCCGGCGCGACGCCCTGCTGCTCGGCGCGGAGGCCGACCCGATCCACCCCGCCCGCATCTACGGCGAGCTGGTGCCGCGGCTGGCCGACGACGCCGTCGTGATCGGCGACGGCGGCGACTTCGTGAGCTTCGCCGGCAAGTTCGTCGAGCCGAAGCGGCCCGGCTGCTGGCTCGACCCCGGCCCCTACGGCTGCCTCGGCGCCGGCCTCGGTGCGGCGATCGCGGCCCGGCTCGCCCGCCCGTCCTCGCAGGTGGTGCTGCTGCTCGGCGACGGCGCGGCCGGCTTCTCCCTGCTCGACGTCGACACCCTGGTGCGCCACGGGCTGCCGGTCGTGATGGTCATGGGCAACAACTCCGCCTGGGGCCTGGAGAAGGGTCCGATGCAAATGCTCTACGGCTACGACGTCGTGGCCGACCTCGCCCCGCGCACGCGTTACCACGAGGTGGTCACGGCGCTCGGCGGCGCCGGCGAGGCCGTCACCGACCCCCGCCAGATCGGTCCGGCCCTGGACCGCGCGTTCGCCTCCGGGGTGCCCTACCTGGTCAACATCATCACCGACGTCGACGCGGCCTACCCGCGGGCCACCTTCGGGATCTGAGGGGCGGGCGATGACCGACCGCTCGACCGGCCCGCTCACCGCCACTCTGGGCTTCACGGTCACTGACGCCGACACCGCGGCGGCCGTGGGCTCCGGCACCCTGCCGGTGCTGGGCACGCCACGGCTGCTGGCCTGGTGCGAGGCCGCCACCTGCGCGGCCCTCGAGCCCACGCTCTCCCCCGGGTCGACGTCGGTCGGCACTCGCGTCGCGCTCGACCACCAGGCACCCTCCCCGGTCGGCGCCCGCGTGGAGGTGAGCGCCACGACCACCGACATCGACGGCCGCCTGCACCTGTTCAGCGTCGTGGCACGTCACGACGACGGCCGGGTCGTGGCCACCGGCGAGGTGCGACGGGTGGTCGTGGACGCCGAGCGGTTCCTCGGCCGGCTCTCCGGCTGACCCCGCCCGGGCTCCGCCGCCGGAGCCACCCCCGCTGAGAACGCCACGACCCCCGGCCGCGGGCCGGGGGTCGTGGCGATGCTGTGCGCGGGGCGCCTCAGCTGTTGGGGCGCTTGCCGTGGTTCGCGCCCTTCTTGCGACGCGCGCGGCGCTTGCGGCCGGTCTTGCCCATGGTGGACTCCTTCGTGGGAGTTGAACGAACAGTGCAGTGTCTCAGGTGGCGCGCCCGGATCCGAAATCGGGTCCCCGCAACCGGGGTCGGGTCAGGACTCGGCCAGTCGACGCTGCACGGCCTGGATCTGGGCGCGCACGCGGTCGCGCAGGTCGGTGGGCGCCGGCTCCGAGCAGGAGCGGGCCACCACGGCCTTGACGGTGCGCTGCAGGTCGAAGCGCTGCAGGCACGGGTTGCAGGTGTCGAGGTGCTCGCGCACCACGGCGCAGTCGGCGTCGTCGAGCTCGTTGTCGAGGAAGTAGACGATCCGCTCGAGGTAGTCGGCGCAGTCGGCCTCGGACGGGTCCTCCCCGACCGCGCCGACCCCGTGGTCGCCGTGCTGGTGGGCGGTGCTCATGCGCGGGCCCCCTTCGCAGCGGCGGCGTCGACCGTCTCGGCGGGCAGCAGGTCCTGGGCTCGTACGTAGTCGGCGAGCAGGTCGCGCAGCTGCCGGCGACCGCGGTGGAGCCGCGACATGACCGTGCCGATGGGGGTGTCCATGATCTCGGCGATCTCCTTGTAGGCGAACCCCTCGACGTCGGCGAGGTACACCGCGAGCCGGAACTCCTCGGGCAGTCGCTGCAGGGCGTCCTTGACCTGGGAGTCGGGGAGGTGCTCCAGCGCCTCGGTCTCGGCCGACTTCAGGCCCGAGGAGGTGTGGGACTCCGCGCGCGCGATCTGCCAGTCCTCGACGTCCTCGGCCATCGACTGCTGCGGCTGGCGCTGCTTCTTGCGGTAGTTGTTGATGAAGGTGTTGGTGAGGATCCGGTACAGCCAGGCCTTGAGGTTGGTGCCGGGCTTGTACTGGTGGAACGCGGCGAACGCCTTGGCGAACGTCTCCTGCACGAGGTCCTCGGCGTCGGCGGGGTTGCGGGTCATCCGCAGCGCGGCCGAGTACAGCTGGTCGAGGAAGGGCAGGGCGTCGCGCTCGAAGCGCAGCGAGCGCTCGGCGTCGGTCTCGGACGCCACGTCGATCGGCTGGTCGGCCGGCTGGTCGATCGGCTCGGCGGCCGACGCGGCGGGGTCGAGGGGGTCCAGGGTGGAGAGCGGCTCGGTCATCACCGTCCAGCCTACGGGGACGGTGAGGTCGGCGGCTCCCTCGGAGGGGCGGTCCAGCAAGGCCATCACGATCATCGTCAACCACCCGCCCGGGCGGTGTATTCCGGCGGGGCGTCAGGGCCGTCGGGGCGCGTTGCCCACCACCTGGCGGGTGACCCACTCCAGGACGGCCTCGACGACGACGTCGAGCGCCTCCTCCTGGGTGAGCGGCCCCCGGCGCGCGACCGCCATGCCATGGTCGGCCCCGGGCACCGTGACCAGGTCGTAGGCGAGGCCGCCGGGCAAGAGGTCCGGGAACTCCTCGGGACGTCCCATGGAGTCGCGCTCGCCCTGCACCACCAGCAGTGGCACGTCGGCGTCGGCCAGCTCGGCCAGGCGGCTGCGCTCCGGCCGGCCCGGCGGGTGCAGGGGGAAGGCGAGCGCCACGCAGCCCGCCGCCCCCACCGCCCGCGCGGTGCGGGCTGCGGACCGGGCTCCCGCGGAGCGTCCGCCCACCAGCAGCGGCACGGCGTCGGGGACCCCCGGCAGGCCGGCTGCCGGGCCCCCCGGCGCGGGGCCGGCATGGGTGTCGGTGTGGGTGTCGCTGTGGGCGTCGGGTGAGCCGTGGCGGGCCAGGTCGGCCACCCCCGCCGCGAACGCGACGTCGAGCGTGGGCGGCGGCGTGGCGACCTTCGCGCCGCGGCGTCGCCACGGCTGCTCGAACAGGGCGACGGTGACGTCGTGCTCGGGCAGGCAGGCGGCGAGGGCGGCGAGGTCGCGCGACTCCACGCCGTTCCCGGCGCCGTGCCCCAGCGCGAGCACCGCGACGGGGTCGCGGGCCGGGTGGATCACCCAGCGGGCCTCGCCGTGGGGGGTGTCGAGCAGCAGGTCGACCGGATCCGCGGCACCGCTCATCCCAGCGCCTCCTCGGCGGGCAGCGGGACCACCAGCTCCGGGCCGTTGTTGCGGACGTTGCTGACCAGGCTCGACACGGGGTAGGCCTCCAGCCGCCCCGGAGCGGCCGGGGTCAGCAGGTCGAGCAGCCCCGGACCCTCGGTGCGCGGGTCGAGCCACGCCGCCCGGCGCTCCGGCTCGACCATGAGGGGCATGCGGTCGTGGATGCGACCCAGCGCGTCCTCGGCCTCGGTGGTGATCACCGTGCAGGTCCAGCGGAAGCGTGCGGGGTCGTCGTCGGCCCGGGTGGGGTCGCGCCAGATCTCGTAGAGCCCGGCCATGGCGAGCACGCCGCCGTCGGCGGGGCGGATGAAGAAGGGCTGCTTGCGGGGCTTGCCCGAGGCGGTGCGCTGCTCGGTGGCGTACCACTCGAAGTAGCCGTCGGCCGGCAGCAGGCAGCGGCGCCTCTGGAAGGCCCGCCGGTAGGCCGGTTTCTCCGCCACCGTCTCCCGCCGGGCGTTGATCATCCGCGACCCGATGGCCGGGTCCTTCGCCCACGAGGGCACCAGGCCCCAGCGCAGCACCCGCAGCTGGCGCTCGGGCACCGCGACCTCCGCCGCGTCCCCCGGGGGGCGCTCGACGATCGCGTAGACCTCCTTGGTGGGGGCCACGTTGTAGTCCGGGGCCAGGGGCGCGTCGACGCGCACCTCGGCGACCTCGAACTCCTCGGCGAGGTCGTCACTGGTCCGGGAGGAGGCGTACCGACCGCACATGGGGCTCACCCTAGGGCGTCGCTGCGCCCCTTCACCGGCCCACGACCCGCCCATGCCGGGTGCTCCGCCCGGGGGGAGGGTTCGATCCACCCACCACGGTGGCAGGTTGAAGGCATGAGTCTGAGCCGCCGCCTCGCCCGTCCCCTCGTCGCCGCCGGGATCGGGTACCTCGCCCTCGGCGCCCTGCGCGACCCCGCCCCCCTCGCCCCGAAGGCGGCGCGGGTGACCGACGCCGTCGTCCCGCGCCTGCGGGGGCTGGGACTGCCGCTGCCGCAGGACACCGCCGCCCTGGTGCGTCTCAACGCCGCGGCCCAGATCGGCGGCGCCGCCCTGCTGGGGACCGGGCGCGCCCCGCGGCTGGGGGCGGCGGTGCTGGCGGGTTCGCTGGTGCCGACCACGATCGCGGGCCACGCGTTCTGGGCCGAGTCCGACCCCGTGGCGCGCAAGCTGCACACGATGCAGTTCGCCAAGAACACCGCCCTCACCGGAGCGCTCGTGATCGCGGCCGGCGACACCGACGGGCGTCCGGGCGTGGCCTGGCGCGCCCGCCGCGCCACCCGCGACGCCCGCCGCGAGGCCAAGCACCTGGCCCGCAGCGCCCGACGCGAGGCCAAGCTCGCCCGGGCGACCCTCACCTGAGTCCCACGGCGCTCCGGGGGCCCCGCGGGGCTCGGTAGTCTGCGGGGCGTGACCGACGCCGTGCCGCCCGCCGTGACCGACCCGTGGCCCGCGCCCCGCGCGCACGGACCGGTCGACCTCACGGTCTCGCTGCCCGGCTCGAAGTCGCTGGCCAACCGGGCACTCGTGCTGGCCGGTCTCGCCGACGGCCCCTCCACCGTGCACCGGGCGCTGCGCTCGCGCGACACCCTGCTCATGGCCGCCGGACTCCGGGCGCTGGGCTGCGAGGTGCACACCGACGACGCCGACTGGCGGGTCGTGCCCGGGGTGCGTGACGGCGACGCCGCGATCGACTGCGGCCTGGCCGGCACGGTGATGCGCTTCCTGCCACCGGTGGCGGGGCTCGCCCGCGGCGCCACCGCCTTCGACGGCGACCCGCACATGCGGGTGCGGCCCATCGGCGAGGTGCTCACCGCGCTGCGCGCCCTCGGCGTCGCGGTCGACGACGAGGGGCGCGGCGGCCTGCCGTTCACCGTGCGCGGCACCGGCGAGGTGCGCGGCGGCACGGTGACCATCGACGCCTCGGCGTCCTCGCAGTTCGTCTCCGCCCTGCTCCTGGCCGGCGCGCGTTTCACCGAGGGCGTCGACGTGCGCCACGTTGGCAAGCCGGTGCCCTCCCTGCCCCACATCGACATGACGGTGGAGGTGCTGCGGCGCCACGGCGTCGAGGTGGACGACGCCGACGCCAACCGGTGGGCGGTCGCGCCCGGACCCGTTGCGGCCGTGGACCACGTGATCGAGCCCGACCTCAGCAACGCCGCACCGTTCCTGGCGCTGGCCGCGGTGACCGGCGGCACCGTGCGCGTGCGCGACTGGCCCGAGCGCACCACCCAGCCCGGCGACGACCTGCGCGGGATCCTCACCCGCCTCGGGTGCGCGGTCGAGCGCACCGCCGACGGCGTGTTGGTCGTGACCGGACCCGACCGGCTGCAGGGCGTCGACCTCGACCTGCACGACGTCGGCGAGCTCACCCCCGCTGTCGCGGCGCTGTGCGCCTTGGCCGACGGACCCTCCCACCTGCGCGGCGTCGCCCACATCCGCGGTCACGAGACCGACCGGCTGGCGGCGCTGGCCACCGAGCTCACCGCCCTCGGCGCGGAGGTCACCGAGCACGCCGACGGGCTCTCGATCGTGCCGCGGCCCCTGCGCGGCGGGGTGTTCCGCACCTACGCCGACCACCGGATGGCGCACGCCGCGGTGATCATCGGCGCCGTCACCGACGGGGTGCTCGTGGAGAACGTCACGACCACGAGCAAGACCTTCCCCGACTTCCCCGGCTTCTGGGCCGGTCTGCTCCCGACCCCGACCCCCGCCGGCTGACGCGCGGACACCGGTCGGGACAGGGGGCGCGAGGCGTGGGACACGGGCGGTACTCCGAGCACGACATCGAGCACTACGACCGACCCCGCCGGCGCACGCGCCCCCGCACCACGGACCGCCCCACCTACGACGACGCCCTCGACGCGCGGGTCGTGACCGTCGACCGCGGCCGGTTCACGCTGCTGCTGGAGGGCCGGTTGCTGCACGCCGTCAAGGCGCGCCCGCTGGGCCGCAAGGGCGTCGTGGTCGGCGATCACGTGCGGATCGTGGGCGACACCTCCGGGGAGGAGGGCAGCTTGGCGCGCATCGTGGAGGTGGTCGAGCGCAGCACGACGCTGCGGCGCACCGCCGACGACGACGACCCGGTGGAGCGCGTGATCGTGGCCAACGCCGACCAGCTCGTCGTCGTCACGGCACTGGCCGACCCCGAGCCCCGCCCCCGGCTCATCGACCGGGCGCTGGTGGCGGCCTACGACTCCGGCATGACCCCCCTGCTGTGCCTGACCAAGGCCGACCTGCGCGACCCCGAGACGCTGCTGACGACCTACCGCTCCCTCGGCGTGCCGTGGGTGGTCACGCAGCGCGGCGGCGACCTCACCGAGCTCCGGGCCCGGCTCGCGGGCCGCACCAGCGTGCTCGTCGGCCACAGCGGCGTCGGGAAGTCCACGCTGGTCAACGCCCTGGTGCCCGAGGCCCGGCGCGAGGTGGGGCACGTCAACGCCGTCACCGGTCGGGGTCGCCACACCTCGACCTCGGCGTACCTGCTGGCCCTGCCGACCTCCCCCGGGCCCGAGGCCCCCGACGGCAGCCCGGGAGCGGAGGCGGAGGGGGGCTGGATCATCGACACCCCCGGCATCCGGTCCTTCGGCCTGGCCCACGTCCAGCCCGAGGACCTCATCGAGGCCTTCCCCGACCTCGACGAGATGACCGAGGACTGCCCGCGCGGGTGCACCCACGGCGAGGACGAGCCGGAGTGCGGCCTCGACGTCGCCGTCGCCGAGGGCAGCGCCGACCCCGAGCGGGTCGTGTCCTTCCGGCGGCTGCTCGCGGCACGCAGCGGCACCGACTACTGACCCCGCCCGCGGTCGGCGCACCGAGGGGCGGTGGGCGGGCCACTAGGGTGAGCGCGTGCCGTCCTCCGACGACTTCACCGACGACCTCCGTCTCGCCCACGTGCTGGCCGACGACGCCGACTCCCTCACCGAGTCGCGCTTCAAGGCCCTGGATCTGCACGTGATGAGCAAGCCCGACCTCACCCCGGTCACCGACGCCGACCGTGCGGTGGAGGAGGCGATCCGCCGCACCCTGTCGCGGGTGCGCTCGCGCGACGCGATCACCGGGGAGGAGCAGGGGGCCACCGGCAGCGGCTCGCGGCGCTGGATCATCGACCCCATCGACGGCACCAAGAACTTCGTGCGCGGGGTGCCGGTCTGGGCGACCCTGATCTCGCTGGTGGTCGACGACGAGGTCGTGGTCGGCGTCGTCTCCGCCCCGCAGCTGCAGCGCCGTTGGTGGGCCTCACGGGGCGCGGGGGCCTTCACCGGCCGGTCGCTGCTCAAGGCCACCCGGATGCAGGTCTCCGACGTGCGCCGCCTCGAGGACGCCTCGCTGGGCTACGCCTCCCTGGGCGGCTGGGAGGAGCGGGGGCAGCTGGAGGACCTGCTGGGGCTGATGCGCCGCTGCTGGCGCACCCGCGCCTACGGCGACTTCTGGAACTACATGCTCCTGGCCGAGGGGGCGCTGGACCTGGTGGCCGAGCCCGAGCTCGAGGTCTACGACATGGCGGCGCTCGACGTCATCGTGCGCGAGGCCGGGGGCCGGTTCACCTCCCTCGCCGGCGCCGACGGGCCCTGGGGCGGCAACGCGATCGCCTCCAACGGCCACCTCCACGAGGCGGCGCTGAGCTTCCTGGGCTCGATGCCCCACGACCCCGACGACCCCGACCTGCCGACGCCGCCGGGCTGGGCGCCGGTGCGCGACCTGCGCGAGCGTCGTCGGGACAGCGCCCCCGAGGCCTGAGCACCCCTGGCCGCGGGCCCCGGGCTGCGCTAGCGTCCCGCGCCATGAGCACCCCGCGCCGTCCTCTCCTCCGCCTCACCTCGCGTACCGCCGCCGCGGCCCTGGCCGTGCTGCTGGGCGCCGCCGCGCTCACCGGCTGCGGGGGCGACGACGCCGCCGACAACGCCGCCGAGCGTCAGATCGAGGACGCGATGGCCAGCAACGGCATCGAGGGCGACGTCGACGTCGAGGACGGCGAGGTGAGCGTCGACACCGGCGACGGTTCCTTCAGCACCGGCAGCGACCTGCCCGACGGGTTCCCCGCCGACGTGCCGCTCGTCGACGGCGAGGTGCAGTTCGGGATGGCCACCGACGAGAACGGCCAGGAGGGCTACGCCGTGTCGATCGAGGTCGACGCCGATCCCGACGCCGCCCTGGCCGAGGCCGGCGGGCTGCTCGAGGACGCCGGCTACACCGGCGACGACTCCCTGGGCGCCGGCGGCGGGAACTTCAGCAACGGCACCTACAACGTGTTCGTGTTCGCCACCGCCAACCCCGACACCTCGGGATCGATCGTGCAGTACGCCGTGGCGCCCGAGAACGGCTGACCCCCCGCCCTCCCTCAGGGCCCCGGTCCCGGCGGCCCCGGGGTGGGCGTCGGTCCCCGTGCCCTGTGATCCTGGTCACGACGGCGTCGTCGGGGTAGGTTCTGCCCGCATGAGGATCGCTGATGTCGTCGCCCGCAAGTCCACCGCCGGCGTGATCACCATCGCGCCCGAGGCCGGGGTGCGTGCACTCCTGGCCCTGCTCGCCGAGCACAACATCGGCGCCGTCGTCGTGTCGCAGGACGGCACGACCCTGTCGGGAATCGTGAGCGAGCGCGACGTCGTGCGCCACCTGCACCACGACGGCACGGTCGTGAACCAGACGGTCGCGGCGATCATGACCGCCGAGGTCAGCACCTGCGCCCCCGAGGACTCCCTCGACGACGTGCTGAACTCCATGACCCGCGGCCGGTTCCGCCACCTCCCGGTCGTGAGCGGCAGCAGCCTGGTCGGGCTGGTCTCGATCGGCGACATCGTGGCCGCCAAGATGGCCCAGCTGCAGTTCGAGCGCGACCAGCTCGACTCCTACGTCCACCAGGGCTGAGGGCCGCCCGGGCCCGCGGCGGCCGTAGGGTGGGGCGCATGCAGAAGCCCGAGATCGACTTCGTCGACCCCACCCCGCCCGCCGACCTCGTGGTCACCGACCTCATCGAGGGCGACGGCCCCGAGGCCGCCGCCGGCCAGACCGTGTCGGTGCACTACGTCGGTGTCGCCCTGTCCACCGGCGAGGAGTTCGACGCCTCCTACAACCGCGGCACCCCGCTGCAGTTCCGCCTCGGCATCGGCCAGGTCATCAGCGGCTGGGACCAGGGTGTGCAGGGCATGAAGGTCGGCGGGCGCCGCCAGCTCGTCATCCCGCCGCACCTGGGCTACGGCGACCGCGGCGCCGGCGGCGTCATCAAGCCCGGCGAGACGCTGATCTTCGTCGTCGACCTGCTCGAGGTGCGCTGACCGCACCCGCCACGACCCGACGAGGGGCCCGGACCGATCCTGCGGTCCGGGCCCCTCGTGCGTGCGGCGGTCAGCGGTGCTGGGTCACCAGGGGAAGTCGTCGGGGGTGTCCTGGTCGACGACGCGCGCGGAGGCGGCCGCGACGGACACGACGTCGCCGACGGCGAGCTGACGGCCGCGGCGGGTCTCGCTCTGACCGTTGACCTTGACGACGCCGGCGGTGAGCAGCTCCTTGGCCTCCGACCCCGACTCGACGAGGTTGGCCAGCTTCAGGAACTGCCCCAGCTTGATGGAGGCGTCGTCGATGCGGACGTTGGTGGGCTCGGGCACCCCGCCATCATCCCACCAGCAGGCTCACACCGTGGATCAGGACCCCCACCAGGCCACCCACGATGGTGCCGTTGATGCGGATGAACTGCAGGTCGCGGCCCACGTGCAGCTCGATCCGCTCGGCCGCCTCGCGCCCGTCCCAGCTCTGGATCGTGTGGGTGATCACGGTGGTGAGCTCGCGCCCGTAGCGCTCGACGGCGAACACCACGGCGTCGGCCAGCAGGCCGTCCAGGCGCGCGCGCAGGGCGTCGTCGGTGTGCAGGCGCTCGGCGAAGCCGGTGGCCTCCTGGCGCAGCCGCACCCGCACCGCGCCGGCGGGGTCGTCGAGGGAGGAGCCGAGGGCGCGACGCAGGGCGTTCCACAGGGCGATGCCGGTGGAGATCACCGCCGGGTGGTCGAGCAGGCGGTCCTTGAGCCGCTCGGCGCGCGCCTGGGTGTCGGGATCGGTGAGCAGCCCGTCGGCCAGGCGCCGCAGCAGGGAGTCCAGCGCCCGGCGCGCCCGGTGCTGGGGGTCGAGGCGGATGTCGGCCACCCAGCGCACGACCTCGAGGTGGATCCGGGCGCTGATGCGCTCGTTGAGGCTCTCCGGCGCCCACCACGGCGCCCGCTCCTCCAGCACCTCCTGCACCGTGCCGGGGTTCTCCCGCAGCCAGTCGTGCAGCTCGGCGAGCGCGAGGTCGACGACGCCGTGATGCAGGTCGTCGTGCATCGCCTCGCTGAGCAGCCCGCCGAGCAGCGGCGCGATCGGCTCCTCACGGAACCGCGGCACCAGCGCCTCGGTGACCAAGGCCTCGATGTGGTCGTCGCGCACCTTGCCGAGCGCGACGACGGCCACGTCGGCCACCTCCGCGACGAGACGATCGGCGTGGGCGGGGTCGGCGAGCCACTCCCCCACCCGGCGGGAGACGGCCGCGGCGAGGATGCGCTCGCGCACGACGTCGGCCACCAGGAAGTTCTCGGTGACGAAGTCCTCCAGGCCCTGCCCGAGGTCGTCCTTGCGCCGGGGCACCAGGGCCGTGTGCGGGATCGGAAGCCCCAACGGGTGCCGGAACAGCGCCGTGACCGCGAACCAGTCCGCGATCGCGCCGACCATCGACGCCTCGGCACCGGCGTTGACGAACCCCCAGAAGCCGTCCTGCCCGAGGGTGGCGAGATAGACGCCGGCGGCGAGGATCAGCAGCCCCAGCGCCACCGACCGCATCCGGCGCAGGGCGCGCCGGCGATCGTCGTCGGTGAGTCCGGCCCCGGCCCCGCGCGGCACGCTCGGGCCGCGGCGCGGGGACGACGGCGCCGCCGCGCCCGACCCCGGGTGCGAGCCGGGGTCGGCGGGGCGGGTCGGCTCGGTGTGGGTGCTCACGCGGGCATCCTTCCCCATCGGTCCACACCGGACCGGTCCTGGACCCACCCCGGACCAGCCCGTGTCGTGCGCCGGGGCGCGGGGCCGCCGTGCCAGACTCGGAGGTCACGGGTGTCACCCGGCCGCCACGGGGTAGCACCACGTCCGGGGCGCCGTGGGCGCCCCTCGCGGGGTGCATCCGCCCCCGTCCCGTCCCGATCAGCCGGAGGTCGCCGTGAGCAGGCCCGCCCGCACCGCCCGTCCCCGTCCCGCCGCCCCCGGTCGGCACCTCGGGGTGGCGCTGCTCGCCCTCGTCCTCGCCGTCCTGGCGGCGCCGCTGCCGAGCCTCACCGGCGCGGCGCAGGCCGAGCCGGTCGACCGCGCGGGCGCCGCCCCCCTCACCTCCGCCGCCGGCCACGGCCGCGACGGCCTCGACACCTCCCTGCTGATGCGCAACCTGTTCCGCCAGCTCCCGCGCCTGGACGGTCCCGCCGAGGCGCTCGTGCGGGCGCAGCTGGCCCGTCCCACCGACGGTGCGCGCGACCCCTACGGCGACGGGTACAGCGTCGGCTCCCAGGAGGTCTGCAACCGGCGCCTGTGCGTGCACTACGTGACCAGCACCGCCGACGCCCCGCCGTCGCTGGACTGGGTGCGCGCCACCCTGCAGGTCATGGACAAGGTCTGGACCCACCACGTCAAGCGTCTGGGCTACCGGCCGCCGGCCTCCGACCGCGGCCGGGGCGGCAACGCCAAGTTCGACGTGTACCTCAAGGAGCTCGGCTCGCAGGGCCTGTACGGCTACTGCGCCCCCGAGCGCCGCGTGCCCGGCGCCCGCAAGCGCGCCTCGGGCTTCTGCGTGCTCGACAACGACTTCGCCCGCGCCCAGTTCGGCCGCGCGCCGCTGGAGACCCTCAAGGTCACCGCGGCCCACGAGTTCTTCCACGCGATCCAGTTCAACTACGACTTCACCGAGGACGGCTGGCTGCTCGAGACCACCGCGACCTGGATGGAGGAGCGGTACGCCGACGACGTCAACGACAACCGCAACTACCTCCCCTACGGCCAGGTGGCGCGGCCCGGGTCGTCCCTGGACGTCTTCGACCCCCGCGGGTTCAACCAGTACGGCAACTGGACCTGGTGGCAGTTCCTGCAGCAGCGCTACGGCCAGAAGATCGTGCGTCAGGTGATCGAGCGCACCGGCACCGGCCGGGGACTGCCCGACGACTACTCGGTGCAGGGTCTGGCGGGCGTGCTGCGCACGCGCGGCGGGCTGGCGGCGAACTTCGCCGGCTATGCGGCGGCGAACCTCGACCCGGCCCGCACCTACCCCGAGGGCAAGGCCTGGCCCACGGCCAAGCCGCGCTCGACCACGACCCTGAGCACGGGCCGTCGCAGCACCTCCGGCGCGGTGCGGATCGACCACCTCTCCTCCGCCGCCGCCCGGCTGGTGCCGGCCGACTCGCTGCGCGGCGCCTGGAAGGTGCAGATCGGCGTCGACGGTCCGGAGGCCCAGTCCTCCCCGGCCGCGGTCGTGGTGACCAAGAAGCGGGGCGGCGGACTGCGGGTCGTGCGCGTGAAGCTCAACAGCCGCGGCGTCGGCGCGGTGACGGTGCCGTTCAGCAGCAAGGACGTCGCCTGGGTGACGGTCGTGCTGGCCAACGCCTCCACCCGCTACCGCTGCGGCGTCAAGACCGACCTCGCCTGCCAGGGCCGGCCGCTCGACAACGGCAAGCGGTTCGCCGTGGCCGCCCGCGTCGTGCGCTGATTCCGGGTCCGCGCTCGGGAGCCGTCAGGCCCGGCCGGTGCCGCCGAGCACCGGCCGGACGTCGCCGCCGGCGCTCACCCAGCCCACGCCGGGCTCGAGGCGCCGCACGATCCGGGCGGGGGCACCCGCCACGACCGCGTGGTCCTCGACCTCCCCGCGCACCACGGACCCGGCGGCCACCACGACCTGCCGGCCGATCCGGGCGCCGGGCAGGATGATCGCGCCGTGCCCGATCCACGATCCGGCGCCGATGCTCACCGGCTGGTGGCTGCCGAACTGGCGCCCGATCGGCACCTCGGGGTCCTGGTAGCCGTGGCTGGCGTCGCTGATGAACACGTCCTGGCCCAGCCACACGGCGTCCCCGAGCTCGATGCCGGCGTGCGCGGTGAGGCTGCAGCGCGCGCCGATGACACAGCGCTCGCCGATCACCAGTCCGCGGGCCGGCGCGCCGGGGTCGCCGGGGCCGTAGCCCACCGAGAGGGTCACGTGGCGGCCGATGAGGGTGTGGGCGCCGATGTGGATGGAACCGACGTTCATCAAGGTGGCGTGGGGGAAGCCGATGGCCGCGCCCTCCCCCAGGCTGCCGAACCGCTCGGCCGCCGCGGTACCGGGCACGATGTCGCCGCGGCGCTGCAGCCAGGACCAGGAGGCGTGCAGCCCCCGGTGGAACTGCCGGTGGGCGTGGCGGCGCACCGGGGCGAGGAGGGTGACGGGTCTCACAGCGGCAGAGCCTAGGGCGATCCGCGCCGCCGGGGGCCGGCCGTCCGCCGGCGGGCGCGAGCCGGTGGCCGGGGGTGGCTAGGGTCGGCAGTGAACCCCCCGATCGGAGTCCCCATGTACGGCACGGTCCTCTCGACCACCTCCCCCACCCCGTCACTCGTGCGGCTGGTCCTCGGCGGCCCCGGCCTCGCCGGGTTCGCGGGTCCCGGCCCCGACGGCGACACCGACGCCTACGTCAACATCGCGATCCCCCCGGCCGGCGCGCCCTACACCGCGCCCTTCGACCCCGACGAGGTCAAGGCCACCCACCCTCGGGAGTGGTGGCCGGTGCGCCGGCGCTACACCGTGCGGGCCTGGGACGCCGCCCGCGGCGAGCTCACCCTCGACGTCGTGGTGCACGGCACCGAGGGCGTGGCGGGGCCCTGGGCGCGCGCGGCCCGGCCGGGCGACCTGCTCGTGCTCACCGGTCCGGGCAGCGGCTACCGTCCCGACCCCACCGCGGCCTGGCACCTGATGGTGGGCGACGAGTCCGCGCTGCCGGCGATCGCGGCCTCCCTCGAGGCGGTGCCCGCGGGCGTCCCGGTGGTCGTGCGGCTGCTGTGCGACGGACCGGACCACGAGCTGGCGCTGTCCTCCCCCGGCGCCCTGGACCTGCAGTGGATCCACCGCACCGGTGGGGCCGCCGACACGACGGCGCTGGCCGAGGCGGTGGCGGCCCTGCGCTTCTCCGAGGGTCGGGTGCACGCGTTCGTGCACGGCGAGGCCGAGGAGATCCGTGCGGTGCGGCGTCACCTGCTCGGGGAGCGGGGTCTGGAGCGCGGCGACATGTCGTGCTCGCCGTACTGGCGCCGCACGATGACCGACGAGGCGTGGCGCGCGGTCAAGCGGGACTTCGTGGCCGCGATGGACGCCGACCTGCCCTGATGCGGCCGGACCGGCCCGGAGTGCCCGCGACAGGTCCACCCACCCGAAGTCTTTATTGTCGATCGGTTTAGTGTTGTCCGTATGACTCGGGCCTCTCGTCGTACCGTCCTGACCGCCGCCGCCGCCGGCTCACTCGCCCCCGTGCTCCCCGGGATCGGCCTCCCGGGGATCGGTGCGGCTCCCGCCCACGCCGGCGCCCCGAACATCCTCAAGCCGCTGCCGCCCGACCGGTTCCGCGACCTCGGCACCAACGCCGAGATGCGCTGGGACTCGGTGGATCCGCGGCGCTACCTCACGCCGCAGGCCGACCTGTTCGTGCGCAACCACACGCGCACTCCGCTGGTGGATCCGCGCACCTACCGGCTCACCGTCGTCGGCGACGGCCTGCGCGGCCGCGGCGATGGCCCGCGCACCCGGAGCCTGAGCCTGGCCGACCTGCGGCGGATGCCGCGCACCTCCCGGACCACCGTGCTGGAGTGCACCGGCAACGGCCGCTCCTTCTTCGGCAGCCAGCAGGGCCGACCGGCTCCCGGCACGCCCTGGACCCTGGGCGCGGTGGGTGCGGTGCGCTGGGAGGGCGTGCGCCTGGGCGAGGTCCTCGACCGTGTGGGCGTCGACCGGCGGGCCGTCTCGGTGATGGCCACCGGGCTCGACGACCCCTTCGTGAGCGGCGGGGTGGACTACGGGCGCGTGCGGCGCCCCTTCCCGATCGACGTGGCCTGGGACGACGCCCTGCTCGCGTGGGGTGCCGACGGCGCGGACCTGCTGCCCGACCACGGGGCGCCGCTGCGGTTGGTGCTGCCCGGCTGGATCGGCATCGCGAGCATCAAGTGGCTCGGCACCCTGGAGGTCTCCCGCACCGAGCTGACCTCGCCGTGGAACACCACCTTCTACCGCCTCACCGGCGGCGACTTCGGCACCGACGGTCCCCCGCTCACGATCAACCCGGTGCGCTCCGCCCTCGAGCTGGCCTGGGGCGCGACGCTGCCGGCCAGCTCCCGGGTGCGGCTCACCGGCCGGGCCTGGAGCGGCGCCGGACCGATCACCCGGGTGGAGGTGAGCACCGACGGCGCCCGCACCTGGCACCCCGCCCGCCTCGACGACCGGCGCAGCGCCTGGACCCGGTGGTCCCTGGACTGGGACACCCCGGCCGCCGGACCGGCCGAGATCGCGGTGCGGGCCACCGACGTGCGGGGACGCACCCAACCCGACGTCGCCGCCGTCAACGACGCCGGCTACTTCTTCGACGCCGTGGTGCGGCACCCGGTGACCCTCGCCTGACGGCGAGGCGACCGGGGTCGGTCCCGGTCGGGGCCCCGGCCTAGGGTCGAGGGGTGGACGACGTCACCCCGCCGAGCCCCGAGCCCGACCCGACGCTGCGCGACCTGCCCGCCGCTCCCCCGCCTCCGCCACCCCCGCCCCCGGCGGCGCCGTCGGTGCCGTCGGTGCCGTCGGTGGCCCCGGCACCCGGGGTGTGGAGCGACGGGCTGCGGCTGGCGGTCGGCACCCTGACGGTCGTCCCCACCCCGCCCCCGAGCCGCGTCGACCGCGACGTGGCCCGCGCCGGGGCCCTGCTCGCGCCGGTGGCCGCCCTACCGCTCGGACTGGCGGTCACGGCCGTCCTGCTGATCGGGAACCTGGCCGAGACACCGGCGTTCCTCACCGGACTGATCGCCGTAGCGACCCTCGCCCTGCTCACCCGGGGACTGCACCTGGACGGGCTCAGCGACACCGTCGACGGGCTCAGCGCGTCCTACGACCGCGCGCGGGCGCTGGAGGTGATGCGGCGCGGCGACGTCGGTCCCAGCGGCGCCGTGGCGCTGGTCGTGGTGCTCGGGCTGCAGGCCACGGCGTTCGGACTGCTCTCCACCGCCGACGCGGGCGCCCTCCTCGCCGGGGTGGCGGTCGTCGTGAGCCGCTGGGCGGTCCCGAGCGCCTGCGCGGCCGGCGTGCCGGCCGCTCGCCCCGACGGCCTGGGCGCGGCCATGGCGGGCACCGTGCCCGCCGTGCGGGTGGTGCTGGGCTGGTGCGTGGCCGTCGGTCTCGTGGCCGCCACCGCGGCGATCGCGGACGTGCCCGGCATCGGGGCGCTGCGCGGTGCGGCGGCCGTGGTCGTGGGTGCGGCCGCACTCGCCCTGCTGCTGCGACGTGCCGCCGCGCGGCTGGGCGGGGTGACCGGCGACGTGTTCGGGGCCGGGGTGGAGACCGCACTCACCGCCGTGCTGGTGACCCTGCTCGTGTGAGCGGGCTCAGAGCACCAGCACGCGACCGGCCACCACCAGGTGCACCTGGTCGACGACCGCGCCGACGCGCTGGTTGAGGCTGCCGAGGTGGTCGCGGAAGATCCGCCCCGACCGGTGGGCCGGCACGACGCCCAGCCCGACCTCGTTCGTCACCACCACCACCGGGCCGGACCGGGGCCGCGCCAGCGCGTCCACGAGCGCGTCCACCCGCGGGGCCAGCGCCGCCGCGATCGTCGGCTCGGGGGCGTCCCACACGCCGGCGTCGTCGAGGACCGCGGTGAGCCAGGTGCCCAGGCAGTCCACGAGCACCGGGCCCGGCAGCGCCGCGAGCTCCTCGGGCACCCGGTGCGAGGCCTCGACGGTGCGCCAGGACACCGGACGGCGGTCCCGGTGGGCCGCGAGCCGGGCCTGCCAGTCGGCGTCGCCCACCGCGTCGCCGGCGGCGAGGTAGACCACGCCCTCGGGGCCGTCGAGCCCCGCCACCAGCTGCTCGGCATGCCGCGACTTCCCCGAGCGCACCCCGCCGGTGACCAGGATCGAGCGGGCGGTCATGGGGCCTCCTCGGCGGGGGTCAACGACCAGCGGTGGAGCAGCCGGCAGCCGTGGTTGGCCCAGCGCTGCAGGTGCACCTCGCGCACCTCCAGCCGGGCCGGCAGCAGCGGGGCCACCTCGGCGGCGAGCGCGGCGGGTGTCACCGGGCCGTGGGGTCCCGCGGCTCCGTCGAGGTCGAGGGTGACGTGCGGCGCCGGGGCGACGCCGTGACGGCCGCCGTAGGGCGGGAACTCGGGGAACGCCGCGACCAGGCGGGCGATGAGCGCGCGCAGGCCGGCGTCGGGCTCGGGCACGGCGTGGAGGATGCCGTCGGGGAAGCGGCCCACCCGGGCGAGCACCACCTCGAAGGCGGCCACGCCCGTCAGGGCCTCGCCCACCCGGGCCAGGTGCGCCGGATCGGGCGTGGGCGCCCACGGCCCCAGCAGGGTGAGATGGGCGTGGCTCCAGCCGGGATCGGTGGAGACGAAGGAGTCGTCGTAGAAGGCCGTGCGGGCCCGCACGAACTCCTCCAGCGGCGGGACCGGCACGACGAGCACGGTGTGGCCCCCGGGCGGGTGCTCCGGGGCCGACTGGACCGACGGCACCGGGTCGCGGGGCCCCGGGGTCACCGCGGGGGCACCAGGCCGTGCTCGTGGGCCAGCACCACCAGCTGCACCCGGTCGCGGGCACCGAGCTTGCGCAGCAGGGCGCCGACGTGGGTCTTGACGGTGGACTCGCTGGCGTAGACGGCCGCGGCGATCTCGGCGTTGGACCAGCCGCGGGCGACTCCGTCGAACACCTCGCGCTCGCGCTCGGTGAGGGTCGCCATCATCGCCCGGCCGGCGGCGTCCGGTCCGGCGGGCGCCGCGGGTTCGGCCGGCGCGGCGAGCGAGCCGGCCAGGAGGGTGGCGAGGTCGTCGGGGGCCAGCACGGCGTTGCCGGTGTGCACGGTGCGGATGGCCTCGCGCAGCATCGCCGGCGTGGCGTGCTTGAGCAGGAACCCGCTGGCGCCGTGCCGGATGGCGGTCAGCGCCCGGTCGTCGAGGTTGAAGGTCGTGAGCACCACCACCCGGACCGGACGGGCCCGGGCGGCCACGGCGTCGGGGCTGAAGATGAGCCGGGTCGCCTCCACCCCGCCCATCTCGGGCATCCGGATGTCCATCAGCACGACGTCGGGCTCGAGCGCGGCGACCTGCGCCACGGCCTCCACCCCGTCGGCCGCCGTGCCGACCACGGCCATCCCGGGCTGGGCGTCCACGATCACCCGCACGCCCTCGCGGAACAGCTCCTGGTCGTCGACCAGCAGCACCCGGATGTCGGCGTCGGCGGCGGCAGGCACGAGCACAGCCTGCCATCCCCGACCCGCCATTCCCCGGCAGCCATCCCCCGCCCGCCGTTCCCGGCCGGCGCGGCCCACCGGCCCCGATCAGGCGGGGGTGACCGTCCGGGCCGCGCGGTGCGGTCGTCGTGCGCCCGGGACGGCGTCGCGGACCATGCGGTCCACCAGGTCGGGGTAGGACAGGCCGCCGGCGGCGAACATCAGCGGCGCCTGGCTGTGCGGGGTGAAGCCCGGGATGGTGTTCACCTCGTTGAGCACGGGCCCGGCGTCGGTGAGGAAGAAGTCGACGCGCGCGAGCCCGCGGCAGCCCAGGGCGTCGTAGACGCGCACCGCCGCCGCGCGCAGGGCGGCGGACTCGGCCGGGGTGAGCGGCGCGGGCACCAGGAACCGGGCGCTGCCGTCGTACTTGGTCGCGTGGTCGAAGACCCCGGGCGCGGCGTCCTCCGGGGGCCGGATCTCCAGCAGCGGCGGCACCTCGCGGCTCCCGTCGGGGCGCCCGAGCACGGCGACGTCGACCTCCCGCCCGACCACGACCTGCTCCACCAGCACCCGGTCGTCGAGGGCGAAGGCCGCCGCGAGTGCGCCGGGCAGGTCGGCGACGTGGTCGACCCGCGCGACACCCAGGCTGGACCCGGCGCCGACCGGCTTGACGACGACGGGGCCCTGCGCGAGCAGCTCGGCCGCGGGCCCGTGGTCCTCCGCGCGGCCGAGGAGCCGTCCGGGGGCGACGTCCACGCCGATCGCGGCGGCGACCAGCTTCGTGAGCCACTTGTCCATCGCGGTGGCCGCGGCCGCCAGGGGCGAGCCGACCACCGGCACGGCGGCGAGGTCGCACAGCGCCGCCAGGGCGCCGTCCTCCCCGCCCCGGCCGTGGAGCATCGGCAGCACGACGTCGCAGCTGCGCAGCACGTGCACCGCGCCCGCGAGGCCGAGCGGGCGGCGTCCCCGGTCGAGCCAGCAGCCGTCGCGGTCGATGGTGAGGGGGACCGGCTCGTGGCCGGCACTGGCCAGGGCGCTGACGGCCGCGGCGGCCGAGGCCAGCGACACGGCGTGCTCGGGGCTGGTGCCACCGCCGACCACGGCCACGCGGCTCATCGGGCACCGCTGCTCACCCGGCGCACGCGCGTGCCGAGGCCGGTGAGCACCTGGTGCTCCAGGACGGCGGCCCAGCCGGCCCAGTCCCGCGGCGTGGGTTCACCGTGGTCGCCGGGCCCCCACACCACCGCCTCCTGCTCGACGCCGGGAGCGCGGGGATCGGGTGCCCCGAGGTCGACCACCGCCATGTCCATGCAGGTCGCCACCAGGGGGCGGCGACGGCGGCCCACGAGCACGTCCGCGACGCCGGGCGCGGTGGCGGGCAGTCCGTCGGCGTAGCCGAGCGGCAGCAGCCCGAGGCGGGTGTCGTGGGCGGCCACCCAGGTGTGGCCGTACCCCACGCCGGTGCCGGCCCGCACCGCACGGACCGTGAGGATCGGGGTGCGCAGCGTGCCCGCCGGGCGCAGCAGACCGCCACCCGCGGGATCGATGCCCACCAGCCCGGCGCCGACCCGCACGACGTCGCCGTGCGCGGCCGGGACGTGGAGCGTGGCGGCGGTGGCGGCGAGGTGGCGCCACCGCGGTCGCAGGCCCACGGCCTCGGCCCTAGCGACGGCGGAGGTCATCAGGGCGAGGGCGTGCCGCGTGGAGGCGGCGTCGGGGCGCGCGCCCTCGGCGAGGTGCCCCATGACGCCCACGACGTGCACCCGCCCGGCCAGCTCCGCGCTGCGGGCGGCGGCCACGAGCGCGTCCCACCGCTCGGGCTCGGCGCCGTCGCGTCCCAGACCGGTGTCGAGGTGCAGGTGCACCCGCGCGCCGGGGGCGAAGGCACACACGGCGGCCAGGTGGGCGAGGTCGGCGACGGCGACCTCCACCCCGCTCCGCACGGCCGCGGCGAGCGCGACGACGTCGTCGGCGTGCCACAGCCAGCACAGCAGGGGGACCCGCACGCCGGCGGCGCGCAGCGCGCGGGCCTCGGCGAGCGTCGCGACCCCGAGTCGCTGGGCGCCCGCGTCGAGCGCGGCCCGGGCGAGGGCGGCGGCACCCAGGCCGAAGCCGTCGGCCTTGACCACCGCCATCAGCGCAGCGTGGGTGTGGGCCTGCAGCGTGCGCACGTTGTGACGGACGGCGGCGGGGTCGAGGCTCACCTGCGGGGTGAGCGGCGCGGGCGCCGGGCGGCGGGTGGTGCCGGTGGCGGGTCCGAGGGTTCCCAGGGTGGCGGTCATGGGTCCAGACTCGGGGCCGGCCCGGTGCGGGCGCCTCCACCGCGGGTACCGCGTCACCGGTACCACGGGACCGGAGTGGATCCGGTACCTGCGACGGAGGCGCCGGGCTGCGTGGACGCGCGAGGATGGGGGTCGGCACGCCCGTGCCGACCCCTCCGACGCCCCTCCACCCGCCCCGCCCGACGCCGACAGGACGATCCGTGCCCGACTCCCCCACCCTGGCCCCCCAGCGCCCCGGCGAGCGCCGGGGATGGGCGGTGGAGGTGCTGCTCGGCACCGTGGCCGCCGTGCTCGGGGCGCTGGAGGCACTGGCGCGCTCCGACAGCTCGGGGCCGGCGGCGCTGGTCGCGGCCTCCCCCACGCTCGTGCCGCTGGTGGGGGCGATCGCCCTGAGCCGACGGCGGCCGGGGGTCGCGGTGGCGCTGCTCGTGGTGGGCGTCCTGGGCTCGCACGTCGTGCTCGGTCTGCCGCTGCTGCTCGCCGAGGGTGCGGGCACGCTGGTCGTGTACGGCGCGGCGCGCTACGGCCGCCCGCTCACGCTGTGGCTCGGGCTGCTCGCCGTCCCGGCCGGGGCCGTGACCCTGGTGACCTACGCCCGGGACCAGATCGTGGAGCTGCTGCGCGCGCTCGGGATCATCGACGCGCTGCAGGTGGGGCCCCGCTTCGCGCTGCTCGTGCTGGTGCTCGGCGGCACGATCGCCGTGCTGCCCTGGCTGGTCGGCGTGGCGCTGCGGGCGCGCGACCGGGCGGAGGCGTCCCGGCGCGCCGCGGAACGGGCCGAGCTGGCCCGCGCCGAGACCGCGGCCCTCGAACGCGCCACCGCGGCGCGCGCCGAGGCCGAGAGCGCGCGGGCCGACCTCGCGCGCGACGTGCACGACGTCGTCGGACACTCCCTGGCGGTGATCCTGGCGCAGGCCGAGGCGGCGGCCCTGCTCGCCGCCTCCCGGGGCGAGGACCCCCGCGGGATCGCGGCGAAGGACCGGGCCGAGGTCGACGAGCGGATCCGGGCCGGACTGGCCGCGATCGCCGAGACCGCCCGCACCTCCCTCGGCGAGGTGGGCGCGGTGCTGGCCGGCACCACCGCGCCCCCGCCGCGCGGCGGCGCCGTGGCCGAGGTGCTGGCCCAGACCGAGGCGTCGGGCACCGCGCTGCGCAGCGCCGTGCACGGCACCCCGCGGCCCCTGCCCCCCGACCTCGACGTCGTCGCCGGGCGGGTGCTGCGCGAGATGCTGGCCAACGCCCTGCGCCACGGCGACCGCACCGCACCGGTGTTGGTCACGCAGTGGTGGGGGGCGGAGCTGGTGATCGAGGTCGAGAACCACCTCGGCACGCGGACCCCGGGCGGCGGTCAGGGCCTGGCCGGCATGCGTCGTCGGCTGGCGGCCGTGGGCGGCACGCTGTTCGCCTCGGCGGTGGAGGACCGGTTCGTGGCCCAGGCCCGCCTCCCGCTCTCGGGCCACCCCACCTGACCGACACGACCGCCGTGGTCCTGGCGCCACCCCCTCGTTCGCCGAGGAGGCGCGCCAGCGCCGTCACGAGACGGCGCGTCAGGTCTGCGGGTGCGCGCGTCTCGTGACGCTCGCGTGCGCTCGCTCCTCGACGACCGTCCGTCGACGCGGTCGTCGAGGAGGCGCCCCGGCGCCGTCACGAGACGCGGCGAGGTGGGTCGGTGCCCTGGTCCCGGTGTCGTTCGCGGTGGTGTTTCGGGCATCGTGGTTTCCCGGTGAGGTCGGTGCCACCACCGGATTCCCAGGGTGGGTCGTGGTCGATCTCGCAGTGGCTGGCGGAGACGTCGCAGTCGGGGTGGACGCAGGTGCGGTGGATGGTGGCGATCGCCAGACGCTGCGCCCTGGTGTGGAACCGGCGGGTGCGACCCCAGTCCAGCACCATGCCGGCGCCGTCGAGGACGGCGGGGATGATCCCGGCCTTCGCGGCGAGCCTGCGGGCGGCCGTGGCGCTGATCTTCTCGCCCGTGTCCAGCAGCCCGGCCTGTTCCAGCTGGCCCTGGAGGTTCTCAATCGTCATCGTGACCACGACGGTGGCGCCGCACCCGGCGCGGTCGGGGAGGTCCTTGTCCTCGATGCGCTCCAGCAGGTCGCAGAACGCCTGCCCCCACCGCGCCGGAGTCCTGACGGTCGGGTCGTAAGCACCAGCGCCCTCCGCCGCCCGCTTGGCTTTCGGGGCGCCGATCGCGACCAGCATCTTGCGCAGCATCGCCCCGTGCAGCACCGGGACCCGGAACCAGCCCTCCATCGTGCCGTCGTCGTGCTCGACCATCGAGAACCGGACACGCTGCGCAGCACGCGCCTCCTGCCGCTCCAACGCCGCCGACTCCCGGGCATCCGCCGCGACCGGGTCCAGGACCTCCCAGATCCGCCGCCCGAGGACCCGCAGGTCCTTCGCGTGATGCGTCTCGGCCTTCTGCAGCAGATACGTCGACGCCTGCTCGCGGTCCTCCTCCGGCACCTCCACCACCGCGTCGACGATCACCTTCGCTTGCGCGGGGTTGATGTCAGCGCTCGCGAGCGCTGCCGCGACGTCGGGCCGCGCCTCCAGCGCGACCGCCGCCCGCAGCGCCGCCCGCCCCTGGGCCACCGTGGTCCGGGTCGCGCGGGCGTGCCAGACGGCGACGGACTCCGCCCCCGTGTTCACGTGCGCTCCGGTGGTCTCGGCATGCACCAGCACCCGCGCCCGCAGCGCCGCCGCGACGGCCTCCAGCTCAGCGAGCTCCTGGAGCACCATCAGGCTTTCAGCAGCCCCGAGACGCCACACCTCCCCACACGCCGCCGAGCCCAGCGCAGTGCGAGCGGCGTGCGTCAGCGCCGCAACGCTCGCCTCCGGGGTGGCCATCTCCATATGAGAAGTCAACACGGGACCACCGACAGTTCCGACGCCTGCGGAAAGGGTCTGTGGATACCTCCTCCGTCGGCTGCATCGTGCCAAGGCGACAAGCCCTGGGGCCGGGAGGCGCGCGCGAGGTGGTCCGCCGCGGCGCGGGCAGGCCAGACCGCTTGTTCCGGACGGCGCGTCGGGGTGGGCTCGGCTACAGCGTGGTGCAGGGAGTCGCCGAACTCACGAAGAACCGACCGTCGATGGCCGGAGGCTCCGCCTCGCCCTCGTAGCTGGTCACGGCAGCCTTCCCGCCGCCGAGGTTGATCGCCCACGACTTCTCGAGGACGTACCCGAGGTCCTCGAGTCCATCCCCTGCACGCAGGACCGCACGGCCCTCGACGGAGACGACACCGCCGGAGGAGTCGGACTCGACGTCGTCCGGCGAGACGGCGTGGCCCGCCATCGTGAACATGACGTTCGTCGACAGGCCACCAGCACCGGTCGCGGTGAGGTAGGCGACCTTGCCGGCGTCATCGAGCAGCGCGAAGGCGTGCTCTCCCTCGACGTCCGCGACGAGAGGCAGGACCTTGTACTCGTCACCGTCATCCGTTGCGCACGCCCCGGACACGTCGGGAGCCGCCGCATCGGCGACGACGATGGCGAGAGCTGCTGAGGCCTCGTCACAGGTCTCCTCATCCGGGCACTGCTCGATGTAGCTCTGCACGACGATCCGGCCACGCTGGACCTTCATCGAGTAGTTCATGTATGGGTTCAGCGACGTCGAGAAGCTGTCGAAGGTGTCCACTGAACCAGTCTCGTCCGGGAGCTGGCCCACGAATTCGGCGGCGTCCGCCTCGGTCGGGAACTCGGCGCGGCCCATCGCGAATCCGACGGCAGTGTCGGACGTGAAGCCGCAGATCACCCCCATCACCTCCTCCCCAGGCTCACCCCACCCGGCGGCGGTCGCGAACGTGCCCGGCAGGCCGGCACCCGCCAGCGTGGCTTCCGGCAGCGCACCCGAGCACCAGTCGGTCAACGCGGCAGCCCGGTCTGTTCCACCACCTGCTGGGCCACCATCACCGTCATCACCGCAGGCCGCGAGGCCGGTGGTGAGCAGCAGTGCCACGATCAGGGAGGTTGCGGCACGCGGAACCGTCGGGGAGATCAGCACGGGCCGGACTGTAGCGACCATCGGACGACGGCGTGAAGAGCCAACGTCGGCCGCCCTCGGTCGGGTGCACGGCGCCGCCGACACCGGCGGTCACCCCGATGCAAGGGTCAGGATTCCGTCCTACCCGGCGACGCGGACGACTCCACCCCGCTGCGCAGCAGCGCCACGCTCGCCCGGGCCGCCACCACCCACCCCGCGGCGACCACCGCGAGCAGCGCCAGTGCGAGCACGGCGGGGGCGAGCACCCCGGTGGCGGTCGCCAGGCCGGCGGCACCGGTGACCAGCGTGCCCACCGGGAAAGTCAGGGCCCACCAGGACAGCCCCGCCGAGGCGGGGACCCGTCGTCGCATCGCCGGCGTGAGGCGCAGCAGGACGGCCAGCCACGCCAACCCGAGCACCAGCGGGGGCACCGCGAGCAGGGCGCCCAGCAGCGTGAGCGGGGTCGCGGCGTCGGGCCAGTGCGTCGCGGCCGCGGCGCTGAGCGTGTGGGCGGCCGTCGCGGCCTGCCCGCAGGGGCCCAGCACCACCCACAGGGTGGGCACCGCGGCCGCGGGGAAGGCGCGCCACCGCAGCCGGAGCCGCAGACGGGCCACGACCCGCAGCGCGAGGACCCCGGCGAGGACGCCGCAGGCGAGCCCACCCACCAGCAGTGGGACGACGACGGCGTCGGCGAGCCCGGCCGGCAGCACCGTCGGTAGCACGGGCAGCAGCGCCGGGGCGGTGGCAGCGGCGACCATCGGCGCCACGACAGGCATCAGCCAGGTGCCGGTGACGTCCGACTCCGTGCCGCGCCAGGTGCGGCGCGGCACCGCGATCGCGACCACGACCGCCAGCACCGCACCGACCGCCCAGCAGCCCACGGCACCGGCGGTGACCCACGGCGCCGTCCACGCCCCCGGGCCGCCGACGAGCACGGCGGTGGCCACGGCCATCAGGGCCATCGGCAGCGCACCGGCGGCCTGGCCCTGCTGGGGATCCGCCCAGGCGAGGCGCGCCGCCGCGGGCTCGCGCCACCACTGCGCCACGCTGAGGGCCAGCACCCCCGCCAGGACGACGAGCACCACCGGCACCATCGCCCGGGCGAGGAGCCCCAGACTCTCGGACACCCCGGCCGGCAGCCCCGGCACCGCCGCCACGGCGTGGGGTGCCAGCACTCCGGTGGCGGTGCCGAGCACCGCCGACCACCACGCGGGCCCGATCACGGGCCGAGGACGCGCCACGGCGGCCGCCGCCCCCGAGGAGACCGGACGGACGGGGGTGTGCCGGTCGGAGTGGCCTGGAGCGCGGACGAGCGACGTCATGACCCCAGCCTCGGCGAGCCCGGACGACGTCGGTAGCCGCCCGGATCCTGTCGATCCACAGGCTCGCCCTGTGGTGAGACATAGGATCTGCCTGTGACCATCCACCATGTCCCGGACTTCGACGGGCTGCGACTGCTGGTCGGCATCGGTCGCCACGGCAGCATCGGGGCGAGCGCACGCGCCCAGGGACTGACCCAGCAGTCGGCCTCCGAGCGGGTGCGCAGCATGGAGGCCACGACCGGGCTCACGCTCGTCCAGCGCGGCGCGCGCGGCTCGACGCTCACCGCCGCCGGCGTCGTCGTGGCCGAGTGGGGGGCGCGGTTGCTCGAGGTGGCCGAGGAGATCGACACCGCGATCCTCGGCCTGCGCGGCGACCGCGACCGCGACCTGGTGGTGTGGGCGAGCATGACGGTCGCCGAGACCCTGCTCCCGCGGTGGCTGGTGCTGCTCCAGCAGCGTCAGGCCGGCGAGGGCTACCGGCCCACGACGGTGAGCCTGCACGCGACGAACAGCCGCCAGGTGTTGGAGGCGGTGCGCGAGGGCACCGCGACCCTCGGATTCGTGGAGGGCGGGGAGCCGCCGCCGGGACTGCGCTCCCAGGCCGTCGGCTCCGACACCCTCGTGCTCGTGGCCGCGCCGGGCAGCCCGCTCGCGCGACGCCGCACGGCCCTCGCACCTGAGGAGGTGGCAGCGCTCCCGCTCACCAACCGCGAGCCCGGCTCCGGCACCCGGGAGGTCGTCGAACGGGCACTCGCGGCCCACGCGCTGACCGGAGCGACGCCGGTGGTGGAGCACACGACGGCGACGGCCGTGCGGGAGGCCGTGATCGCGGGCAGCGCTCCTGCCTTCCTCTCACCCCGGCTGGTGGGGCGCGACGTCGAGGCCGGCCGCCTCGTCGTCGTCCCGACCCGGGGGCTGGACCTCACCCGCGCCTTCCGCGCGGTGTGGAGCGGCCCCGCGGCCCCACCGGCCGGGCCCGTGCGCGACCTGGTCGGGGTGGCGCGACAGGCCTGAGCCACGACGCCGCACCCCGGGACCGGGAGGACCCGCGCGGCCGGGCTCAGCCGTAGTGGCAGACGTACCCGAGGGTCTCGAGGACCTCGATGCTGAAGGAGGAGTCGCCCGGCACGGAGAAGGACTCCCCGGCCCCGAGCTCGGCCCACTCCGCGGCGCCGGGCAGGAGCACGCGGCACCGGCCGGCGGTGAGCTCCATGACCTCCGGGGCGGCGGTGCCGAACTCCAGCGTCGCGGGCATGATGACGCCGGCCGACTTGCGGGTGCCGTCGGCGAGGAAGAAGGTGTGGCTCACGCACGCACCGTCGAAGTAGACGTTGGGGCGGGTGTCCAGGGTGACGTTCTCGTACGTCGTGCTCTCGCTCACGACCAGCGATCGTAGTGGCGCCCCGACCGGGACGCCGACGGATCCCTTGCCGCCGGACTAGAACAGGTTCTAGTGTGCGGACACCTGTCCGGTCCCGCGGTCCCGACCGCGGAACGACCCCGAGGAGCGGCCATGCCGACCCCCCTCCGGGTGCTCCACGTCGCCACGGGCAACGTCGGACGCATCGCCCTGGCCCAGCTCATCACCGACCCGCGGTTCGAGCTGGTGGGCGTCGTGACCTCCACGCCCGCCACGGTCGGCCAGGACGCCGGCGCCCTGGCCGGGGTCGGGCGCAGCACCGGCGTCACCGCCACCGACGACCTCGCGGCCGCGCTGGCCGCCACCTCCCCCGACGTCGTCGTCTACTGCGCGCTCGCCGAGACACGCTTCTTCGAGGCGCTCACCGACCTGCAGACCTGCCTGGCCGCCGGGGCGGACGTCGTGGCCACCTCGCCGGTGCCGATGCTGCACCCGTGGGGGCTGCTGCCCGACTCGATGATCGAGCCCTTCGAGGAGCTCGGCCGCACCCACGGGGTGAGCCTGTTCGTCAGCGGCGTCGACCCCGGCTGGGCCAACGACGTGCTGCCCTTCGCGGTGGCGAGCACCTGCCAGCGGGTGGACCAGGTGCGCTGCTACGAGATCGCCGACTACGCCACCTACGACGGCGCGCCGGTGATGGTCGACGTCATGGGCTTCGGGCGCCCGGTGGGTGACCTGCCGATGCTCTTCCAGCCCGGGATGCTGGCCTCGGCCTGGGGCGTCTCGCTGCGCCTGCTCGCCCGCGGCTTCGGCCTCGAGCTCGACGAGATCACCGAGTGGTTCGAGCAGGAGCCGGCCCCGGAGGACTTCGACGTCGCCGTGGGCACCATCCCCGCCGGTGGCGTGGCCGCGGTGCGCTTCCGCATCGCGGGCGTCGTGGGGGGCCGGGAGGTGCTCGTCGTCGACCACACCACCCGGCTGCGCCCGGACCTGCGGCCGGACTGGCCGCAGGCGGCGCAGGAGGGCGGCTCCTACCGCCTCGAGATCGACGGCGAGCCCTCCTACGTCGTCGACGTGTGCCCCACGAGCCGCCGAGGCGACCACAACTACGCCGCGATCGCCCTGGGCGCCGGACGGATCGTCAACGCCATCCCCGACGTCGTCGCGGCCGCGCCGGGCGTGCGCACGCCCCTGGACCTGCCCCTGACCCTGCCGACCGGTCTGTTCGCGACCGGCTTCCCCCACTCCTGAGAGCGAGAGTCCCATGACCACCCTCCCCAGCACCCCCAGCAGCTCGGGACGCGTCGCCGGCAAGGTCGCCCTCGTGACGGGCGCCTCGCGCGGGATCGGCGCCGCCTGCGCCCGGGCCCTGGTCGCCGAGGGCGCGAGCGTCGTGCTGGCCGACGTCCTCGACGTCGAGGGCGAGGCGCTGGCCGCCGAGCTCGCGGCCGGCCACGGCGGGCGGGCCCTCTACGTGCACCTGGACGTGACCGACGAGGAGGGCTGGACCGCCGCCGTCGCGCTGGCGGTGGAGAGCTTCGGGCGGCTGGACGTGCTGGTCAACAACGCCGGCATCGCCAACGGCGGCCAGCTGCAGCGGTTCAAGATGGACAAGTGGCACCAGATCCTGGACGTCAACCTCACCGGCCCGTTCCTGGGGATGCGGGCCGCGGCCGACGCGATGATCGCCGCCGGAGGCGGGTCGATCATCAACAACTCCAGCATCGAGGGCCTGCGCGGCACCCCCTGGGCCCACGGCTACGTGGCCTCGAAGTGGGGCCTGCGGGGGCTGACGAAGTCGGTCGCCATGGAGCTGGCGCCGCACGGGATCCGGGTGAACTCGCTGCACCCGGGCCTGATCCGCACCCCGATCACCGAGGGCATCCCCGACGACTTCATCCCGATCCCGCTGGGGCGTGCGGGGCAGCCCGAGGACGTCGCCTCCTTCGTGCTGTTCCTGGCCAGCGACGAGTCCTCCTTCGCCACCGGCACCGAGTTCGTGGTCGACGGCGGCACCGTCAACCAGATCCCCCACAAGGCCTGACCTGCCGGGCCCGCCTCACGCCCGGCCCGCCGCGTCCGACGACTCAGGCGCTCGCCGTCGCGAGCTTGACCGCGAAACCGAGGAACACGACCCCGACCGCGGTGGTGCCCGTCGCCGAGAGCACCCGACGACGCCGCATCGCCGCCGCGAGCCGGGCGCCGCACAGGATCAGGGTGCTGAGGTAGAGGAGGCTGGCGATCTCGGCCAGGGTGCCGAGCACGAGGAACGACAGCGCGGGGTAGGCGTAGTCGGGGTCGACGAACTGCACGAAGAAGGCGATGAAGAACAGGATCGCCTTGGGGTTGAGCAGGCTGATGATCAGCGCCCGGCGGTAGGCGGTGGCGAGCCCGCGGTCCAGCGCCGCCGGTCCGGCCACCCCCTCGGGCTCGAGGTCGGGCGCCAACGCCACGACCCGCTCGTGCCGCGAGCGCCAGGTGGCCCAGGCGGCGCGCAGCAGGCCGATCGCGAGCCAGCCGAGGTAGCCGGCGCCGAGGTACTTCACGATCCCGAAGAGCACCTCGTTGGTCTTGAGCACCGAGGCCACCCCGGCGGCCGAGAGCACCATGAGCACGGCGTCGCCGGTGAACACCCCGGCCGCGGCCGCGTAGCCGCGCCGCACCCCGTCGCGTGCGGCGACCGAGAGCACGAACAGCGAGTTCGGGCCCGGCAGCAGCACGATCAGCACCAGGCCCACGACGTAGGTGCCCAGGTCGGTCACTCCCCACACGCACCCGATCGTCCCACGCCCCCGCGGCGGACGCACCGGCGTTCCGACCGGTCCAGACCACCGTCACCGTCGGCCGGGGTCGGCGGCCGGACATCTCCCCGGCGCCCCGACCGGAGCCCTACGATGCCGCACGTCCGGTCGTCGCGAGACGGCTCTCCCCTCCTCCCCCCAGGTGCCCCATGCCGCTGCGCTCCACCCGTCCCGCCACCCCACGCCACCGTCGCCGCCGTGTCGGGTCCGCACTGGGGCTCACGGTCGCCGTGTCGACGGCGCTCGTCCCGCTGGCCGGCACCGCCGCGGCCGCGACGATCGAGGTCGCGAACTACGTCGCGCTCACCGCCGCGGTCGCCCCCGGCTGCCAGGACGGCACCGTGCTTCGAGCCACGGGCGACATGGCGGAGGGCAACCTCACCGTCCTCACGGTCTCCTGCGACGTCACGCTCGACATCAACGGCCACTACCTGCAGATCGGTCCGGTCGTGATCGGGACCGGGTAGACCCTGACCGTCGACGACGGCACCAACCCCACCGGTGCGGCGGGCGGCGGCCAGCTCTTCGTCAGCGCGAACCAGCAGTTCTTCCGCGCCGGGATCCAGACCACCGGCGCCACGCTGGTCGTGCGCGGGGGCCGCACCACCGCGGTGGGCGCGAGCAGCTCGGCCGGCGTCGGGGGCTCGGGCATCAACGTCGGCACCGCGACGGGCGGTGACGCGGGCACCCTGCGCGTGACCGGAGGGACCCTGTTCGCCACCACGAGCGGCAACTCGCACGGCGCCGGCATCGGCGGTGCCATCACCTCCTCCGGCGGCGTCGTCGAGATCAGCGGCGGCACGGTGGGCGCCGACACCGGCGACACGCAGACCCCCGGCTACGGCGCCGGCATCGGCTCCGGCGGCGGGGGCACCGGCTCGCCCGGCACCACGGCCGGCACCATCACGATCTCCGGCACCGCCAACGTCTTCGCCCGCAGCTACCAGGCCCAGGGTGCGGGCATCGGCGGCGGCGACAACGCCGGCGGCGCGGGCACGATCACGATCCGCGACTCCGCCCAGGTCGTCGCCTACGGCGGCGAGTTCGGCGGCGCGGCGATCGGCAGCGGCGCGGGCGCGTTCGACGCTGCCGCGCCGACCCCGACGATCCTGATCGAGGGCACGCCGAGCGTCACGACGTACAGCACCGGCGGCGCCGGCATCGGCGGTGGCCGCAACCGCAGCGGCGGGTCGATCACGATCACCGGCGGCACCATCACCACCACCGTGGGCGCCGACAACGCCGGCCGCGGCGGCGCCGGCATCGGCGCCGGTGGCGGTGGGCCCTCCGGCGGCACCGTGACGATCGGCGGCACCGCCGCGGTCACGGCCTCCGTGGGTCGCGGCTCCGCCGGCATCGGCGGCGGCTACGGCGCGAACAACCCGACGGTCAGCGACGGCGCCGACCTCACGATCACCTCCACCGGACTCACCCGGGTCAGCGGCGGCAACGCCGTCGGTGCGCCGGCCGACGGCGGCGGCGCCTTCGGTCGCCTCGACCTGCGCGGCACCCTCCAGATCGACCCGCCACCGGCGCTCACCACCACGGGCGGCGGACTCACCGTGCGCGACACCCGGGCCGGCGACGAGATCACCATCGGCACCACCGGGGTGCTGCGCGGCTCCAGCGCCGACGGCACCGGCGGGACCGGCGCGTTCCTCACCGGCCCCGGCCAGGTGACCAACAACGGCGCCATCCTGCTCGCCACCGACCGCGTGAGCACGGCGGTGAAGGGCCGTCACTACCGGCTCACCTTCGACCCGCGCGGCGGCAGCGTCGCCGCCGGCGCCGTGACCGTGTTCGCCGCGAGCGTCGCCACGGGTGCCCGCGCCCTGCCGACCCCCACCCGCGACGGCTTCACGTTCGTCGGCTGGAACACCGCCGCCGACGGCACGGGCACCACGGTCGGTGCCGACACCCTGCTCACGGCGATCGCCTCCCCCAGCACCACCGGCGCGGCCACGGTGGTGCCGCTCTTCGCCCGCTGGACCCAGGCCCCCGCGATCACCGGCGCCGCCCGCGTGGCCGTGCTCGCCGGCGACGTCGTGGACTACCGACCCACGGTCACCGGTGAGCCCGCCCCCGTCGTCACGCTGCACCAGGGCACCCTGCCGGACGGCCTGAGCCTGAACCCCGCCACCGGCGCGATCACCGGCCGCGTGCTCGAGGCGGGGACGTTCGACCTCGTGCTCCGGGCCACGAACGGCACCGGCTCCGCCGACCTGTCCGTGCGGATCACGGTCGACGCCACCCCCGGTCCGGCCACGATCACCGGACCGAGCAGCGTGTCGGGCTTCGTCGGGGAGTCGCTGCGCCTCACCCCGACCGTGACCGGCTTCCCGGTGCCGACCCTGACCCTCGACGGCGTCCTGCCCGACGGGTTGAGCTTCGATCCCGACACCGGGTCGATCAGCGGCACCCCGACCGAGGCGCTCACGACGCCGCTCAGCAGCGAGGTGACGATCCGGGCGACCAACGACCGGGGCGGTGCCTCCCTTCCGGTGACGATCTCGATCGACCGACGTCCGGCCGCGCCCACCCTCAGCACCCTGAGCAACGTGGTCCTGCTGACCACGACGCCCGGCGGCGTGCGGCTCACCGTCACCGGCTACCCCACGCCCACCGTGGCGCTGGCGCCGGGCTCGGGCCCGCTGCCGGACGGGATGTCGATCGTGACCGAGAACGGGCTGATCCGCGTGGCCGGTGTGGCCACCACCCGCGGCACCTCCACGGCCACGCTGCGCGCCACCAACCCCTCGGGCTTCGCCGACTTCACGATCACCTTCGAGGTGCGCCAGCGCCCGGTCATCACCGGGGACCTGAACCCCGTCGCGATCCTCGGTGAGCCCTTCAGCTGGGCCCCGACGGTGACCGGCCTGCCGCCCTACACGTACGAGATGTACGCCAACGACGCCGGCGACCCGGTCGTCTTCCCGGCGGGCCTGTCCTTCGACGCCGCCACCGGCGTGGTCAGCGGGACGCCCACCGAGCTCGGCACCGCGTCCGGGCTCTACGTCGTGCGCGGTGACCGGACCGGTCGCACCGTCTCGTTCACAGTCACGGTCGCGACCCGGCCCGGCATCACCGGCCCCGCGACGGCGACCGGCAGCATCGGCACCGCGTTCGGCTACACCCCGACCCTCACCGGCACGCCGACGCCGACCGTCGACGCCGACACGCTCCCGCCGGGGCTGACCCTCGACCCCACCACCGGCGCGATCACCGGGACGCCGACCACGGCGGGCAGCACCGACGTCGTGCTCACCGCCACCAGCATCGGGGGTGAGGCCACCCGCACGGTCACGATCACCGTCACCGATCCGGCGGCCCCGACCGCGCCGACGCTCACCGGAGCACCCTCGGCCACCGGCCGGGTCGGCGCGCCGTTCGCGTACACCCCGAGCCTCACCGGTGATCCCGCACCGACCGTGACGGCCGCGCCGCTGCCCCCCGGGCTGAGCGTCGATCCCGCCACCGGAGCGCTCAGCGGCACCCCGACGACGGCCGGCACCACCGCGGTCACCCTCACCGCCACCAACGCCGCGGGGAGCGCCACCCACACCGTGTCGGTGACCATCGCCGCGGCGCCGGTCGTCCCGCCCGCCTGCAGCGACGGCAAGGACAACGACCGCAACGGCGCCGTCGACTACCCCCAGGACCTGGGCTGCACGGCCGCCACCGACACCACCGAGGCCAGCCCGGCCACGGCCTCCCAGTGCGGCACCCGGCGCCCGGTGGCGGGAACGCCGCGCAACGACACCCTGCGTGGCACGGCCCAGGCCGACACGATCAGCGGCCTGGGCGGCAAGGACACCGTGACCGCCGAGGCCGGCAACGACTGCGTGTACGGCGGCGCGGGCGACGACGACATCGACGCCGGCCCCGGCAACGACCGGATCAATCCCCAAGCGGGCGCCGACACCGTGGACGCCGGCGCCGGCAACGACTACCTCGTGGTGGCCGACGGCGCCAAGGACGTCGTGACCTGCGGCGCAGGATCGGACACCGTGATCGCCGACCGCGTGGACGTCCTGCGCGGCTGCGAGCGGCGGGCCACCCCCCGCCCCGACCGGCCCGCACGACCGATCGCCTCCGCCCGCCACGCGGGGACCCCGGCGACCGAGCGGTAACGCCCCGCCCGACCCGGCTGGACCCGGGCCGGTGCCGCGACCGCGGCACCGGTCCAGACCACCCGCCCGGCGTCCTGTCGTGACGACGGTCACGCCCACTACAGTGCCCGCAGCCGGGCTCCTCCTCGCTCGGCCCCATCTCCCCGAGGACCCGATGCGTTCGAGAACCCACGCAGGTCACCCCTGGCATCGCCGGGTCCGGCGGGCCGATCCGGGCCACGAGGAGTCGTCCCGCACTCCCCCGTCCGGAGCCCCTCGGGCTCCGTCCCCCCTAGGAGCGTCGTGATCAGATCCGTCCCCCTCCGCACCCGTCGATCCCGGCCCGTCACCCTCGCGGTGCTCGCCCTGGGCCTGGCCGGCCTGTCCGCGGCCCCCGCAGGTGCCGCTTCGTCGACCGTGACGACATCGAGCGCCCTGGTGGCAGCCACAGGCGCCGCCAACTGCGCCGACGGCGACGTGGTGTCGATCGGTGCCAACATCAGCGGCGGTGGATTCACGGTCGCCTGCTCGCTCACGCTGGACCTCTCCGGCCGCAACATCACCACCAACGGGACCATCGGCATCGCGGGCGGCAGGACGCTCACCATCACCGACAGCGTCGGCGGCGGTTCGATCGACGCCTCGACCTCGAGCGGCCCCGGCATCTCCACCTCGGGCGCGACGCTGGTCGTCAACGCCGGGCGCATCACCGTCGACGGCGGACAGAACTCCGCCGCCATCGGCGGCGGTGGCTTGGGCGCCGGCGGCACCGTCACGATCGAGGGCACCGCCGACGTCACGGCACGCGGTGGCGCCATCGGTGGGGCCGGCATCGGCGGCGGCTTCGGCGGCGCCGGAGGCACGGTCACGATCCGCGGCAACGCCACGGTCCTCGCGACCGGGGAGAGCAGCGCGGCCGGGATCGGCGGCGGCTCCAACGGGGCCTCGGGCACCGTCTCGATCAGCGGCAACGCCACGGTGACGGCGTCTGCGGACGCCGGTGCCGCCCTCGGTGGCGGAGCCGGTCAGCCCAGCTCGGGAGTCACGATCTCCGGCGACGCAACGGTGACGGCGACCTCGGTGATGGGTGCTGCGATCGGCGGCGGCCAAGGTGCTGCCGGCGGACCGATCACGATCAGTGGCGGCACCGTCACCGCCACCGCTCTGGGCAACCCCAACGGCGAGGGTCCCTCCGCCATCGGCGGCGGCAACCGCGGCGCAGGCGGCACGGTCACGATCAGCGGCGACGCCGTGGTGACCGCGACCGGGAGCAGGCTCGCCGCGGCGATCGGCGGCGGTCGCGTCGCCAACGGTGGCGACCTCACCATCTCCGACAGCGCCGACGTCACCGTCTTCGGGGGCACCGCCGTGGGCAACGCCGCGGAGAACAACAAGACCTTCGGCTCCCTGATCCTGTCCGGCACGCTGCGCCTGGGCAACGCCACGACCGGGACCAGCCTGCTGATCAACAACTCCACGGGCGGCGACGAGGTCTCGATCCTCAGCGGCGGACGGATCGTCGGCGGCGCCCCCGGCACCGACGGCAGCGCGCCCGGGACCATCGAGGGGACGGGCTCGATCGCGAACGCGGGCGCGATCACCCTCGCCAGCACCTCGGTCTCCGGCGGCGTGCCGATCAAGGGACAGCACTACGCGCTCAGCTTCGACTCCCGGGGCGGCTCCGCCGTGGGGACCGTCCGGGTCTTCGCCGCAAGTCTCCAGGCCGGTTCCCGCGCCCTGCCGACACCGACGCGCGCCGGGTTCACCTTCGAGGGCTGGAACAGCGCCGCCGACGGTTCGGGCACGACGCTGACCACCACCACGACCCTGCCCGGAAGCAGCACCGACGGAACGGCCGTCGCGCTGACCTACTACGCCCAGTGGACCCAGGTCCCGGTCGCGCCCAGCATCACCGGAGCGGCGACGGCCCTCGGCCGTGTGGGCACGCCCTTCACCTACACCCCGACCGTCGCCGGCGCCCCGGCACCGACGATCACGACGACCTCGGCGCTCCCGCCGGGGGTCACCCTCGACCCGGGCACCGGCGCCCTGACGGGCACGCCGACCGCGGCCGGTACCTTCCCCGTGACGCTCTCGGCGAGCAACGCCTCGGGGACGGCGACCTTGGACGTCACCCTCACCGTCGAGGAGATCCCGGTACCCCCGACCCTCACCGGTCCGGGGACCGCGACCGGCACCGTCGGCAGCCCCTTCACCTACACCCCGACCAGCCTCGCGGGCACGCCCGCGCCGCACGTGCAGGTGCAGAGCGGCACACTTCCGCCGGGCCTGAGCGTCGCCGACGCGACGGGGATCATCAGTGGGACTCCGACGACGGCGGGCACCTTCGCCGTCACCCTGGTGGCGATCAACGGCCAGACACCGTCGGCGACACTGCCGATCACCCTCACCATCGAGCCCGCACCGGCAGCTCCGACGATCTCGGGAGCGGCCACGGCGAACGCGGCGGTCGGTGTCCCCTTCACCTACACCCCGACCGTGGGGGGTCACCCGGCACCCACGGTCACCACCACCTCGGCCCTGCCCCCCGGCCTCACCCTGGCCGCCGGCACCGGCGTGCTCTCCGGCACCCCGACCACCCCCGGCACCTATCCGGTGACCCTCACCGCCGCCAACGCCTCCGGCAGCGCCGACCTCGGCCTCGTCGTCACCGTCGTCCGCCCGGCCGGCATCACCGGCCCCGCCACCGCCACCGGCACCGTCGGGACGCCCTTCACCTACACCCCGACCGTGACCGGCACCGGACCGGTGCAGGTGACGAGCACCGCGCTCCCGCCGGGGCTGAGCCTCAGCCCCAGCACCGGCACGATCTCGGGCACCCCGAGCCGAGCAGGCACCACGTCACTGACCCTGACGGCCTCCAACAGTGCCGGTGAGGACGACCTCACGGTGAGCATCACGATCGCCGCCGCCCCCCGCGCCGCGTGCGGCGACGGCAAGGACAACGACGGCAACGGCGCGGCCGACTTCCCCCAGGACCTCGGCTGCACCTCCGCGAGCGACACCACCGAGGCCGCCCCGGCCACCGCCACCCGGTGCGGCACCGCCCGTCCGATCACCGGCACGGGCCGCAACGACACCCTGCGCGGCACGGCACGCGCCGACACCCTGACCGGCCTCGCGGGCAAGGACCTGCTCGACGCCAAGGCCGGCAACGACTGCGTCTACGGCGGCACCGGCGACGACCGCATCGACGCCGGCAGCGGCGACGACCGCATCAACGCCCAGGCCGGCAAGGACACCGTCGACGCCGGAGTCGGCGCGGACTACATCGTCGCCGCCGACGGCACCAAGGAGACCATCGACTGCGGAGGCGGCACCGACACCGTGATCGCCGACCGCACCGACATCCTCAGGGGCTGCGAGAACCGCGTGGTGGCACCCAGCGGTCGCCCGGCGGAGTCGTCGCACCACCGGGTGCGGGCCTGGTGGCGTGCCGCGGGCGGCTCCTGGGGCTTCTGAGCGCGGCGCGGCCGACCACGACGCATCAGCGCGACGGCCCCGGCCGGACCGGTCCTCCTCGGGACCGGCCCGGC
>NZ_CAXQZB010000058.1:0-39452 GCF_964228225.1 Nocardioides sp. | reverse complement strand
CCCGGGCCGATGAGGAGCCCGAGACGATCGAGGAGGTCGCGGGGATCGATGAGTCCGCGGTGGCGGAGTTCGCCTGCGCGACCGGCCGCACGTACCAGTCGGGTCTGGGGTACCTGTCGGCGGCGAAGGAGTGCGCCACCCGCCTCCCGCGCCTGTGGGTGCGGGTCCTGGCCGGGGAGGTGTCGGTGTGGCGGGCCCGGTTGATCGCGGACCGCACCTACTGCCGCAACGCCGCCGTCGCGGAGTACGTCGACCGACGTCTCGCGGCCTACGCGCACTCGTGCTCCTTCGCGCAGCTCGACCGCACCGTGGCTGCGGCGATCGCGGCCCACGACCCCGAGCTCGCCGCCGCACAGGCCAAGGCGGCTGCCGACGGGCGCCGGGTGCTGATCGGCACCAGCACCGCCGGTGCCGACGGCATGGTCGAGATGTACGCGACCCTCGATGCCGCCGACGCCCTCGACCTCGACCGGGCCCTGGGCGAGGTCGCCGCCGACCTGAAGGCCGCCGGCAGCGAGGACTCCCTCGAGGTCCGACGGTCCATGGCGCTCGGAGAGCTCGGCCGCAAGCAACTCGCCCTCGACTTCGGCGCCCCGAGCGACGAGGACCGGGAGCCCAGGAACCGACGGGACCTGACGCTCTATGTCCACCTCTCCCAGGCCGCCCTCGAAGCCGGCACCGGGATCGGGCGGTTGGAGAACACCCGGATCCCCGTGACCCTGCGCCAGATCAAGCGCTGGTGCGGCGTCGCGGGCACCAAGGTCGTCGTCCGCCCGGTCCTGGACACCGGCGCCGTCCGTCACACCGACGCCTACGAGGCCACCCCGCTGATCCGGGAGGCCGTGGTCATGCGGGACGGGACCTGCGTCGCGCCGTACTGCACGCACTCAGCGCGCAACTCTGATCTCGACCACATCGAACCGTTCGACCACGCCCACCCACCACGCGGTGGACCGACGTCGACGGAGAATCTGGCCGCGCTCTGCAGGCGCCACCACCGGCTCAAGACCCACGCCGGCTGGACCTACGAACCGATCAGGACCCCCGAGGGCAGGTCCTACCTGTGGACCCTGCCGTCGGGCAGCCGCTACCTCCGCGGACCCAACGGCACCACCCCACTCCACTGAGGGCACCGGCCCCACAGCACCGACAGGCGACACCCCACGCGGGTGCCGCCTGAGAGTGCTGCCCTGATCAGGGCTGCAGGAGCCGGAGTGCGAGCTTGGGGCAGGCCTTCGCCGCCGCACGGGCCTCGAGCACCCGGTCGGCCGGCACGTGCTCGGGCAGGATCGGGAAGCCCCAGTCGTCCAGCCCGATGAGGTCGGGCAGCAGCTCGTGGCACAGCCCGTGGGCATCGCAGGAGGGCCAGTCCACCCGCAGTCGGGTGGCGGTGGTGGGGGCGGTCATCGCACGGCCTCGCTCTCGATCAGGTGCTGACGGGCGCCGCAGCGGCCGGCCTCGTGGCGGGCGACCTCCTCGGGGAAGGCCTGCAGCAACGACGCCACCAGGCGCGAGGTCCCGTCGGGGTGGGCGCAGGCGCCACGGCCCTCGACGAGACCGCACAGTCGGGCGACCTCGGCGCGCGCTCCGGGGCGACCGGCGGCGAGGTCGGCGACGGCGGTGGCGAGCGCGGGCAGCCCGTTGCGGCACGGGCCGCAGCGGCCTGCGCTCTCGGAGGCGAGGTGCGCCACGATGCGCTCGGTCCAGGCGACCGCGCAGGCGCCCAGGCCGGGGGCGATCACGACGCCGGCGCCCAACGCCAGGCGGCGCTCCCGGAAGGCGGCCGCGCTGATCGGCAGGTCCACGACGTCGGAGCCGGCGGCCCAGGTGCCGTGGAAGCCACCGAGCAGGATCGGGCCGGAACGGGCCGAGGCGGGCAGGACGGCCCCGAGCGGCAGACCGTGCTCGACCTCCTGCACGGTGACGGGACGACCGGGGGCGTGCACGGTGAGCAGGGTGGTGCCGGGTTCGGCGGCGGTGCCGCGACCCAGGGTGCGGCCCAGGCCCTCCAGCGCCAGCAGCCCCACGTGCGCCCACGTCTCGGCGTTGGAGAGCAGGGTCGCGCGGCCGCGGTGTCCGCGCACGGCCTCCGGCTCCCACGCGGTGACCGGCAGGCCCGGACGCCCGGCCATCAGCTCCAGCACGGCCCGCGCCTGACCGGCCACGAACCGCGCCTGCGTCGTGTGGGTCAGCCACCGGACCCCGCTCGAGGCCGGATCGGTGGTGCGCTCGGCGACGGCGGCGAGCAGCAGCCCGCGGGTGCGGGGCCGGTCGCCGGGCACGATCACGTGGATCTCCCGGGCGCCCAGCGCCCGGGCCGCGATGAGAGCGCCGTCCAGCACCAGGTGCGGCGAGGTGCGGGCCAGCGCGGCGTCCTTGGCGCTGGCGGGCTCACCCTCGCTGGCGTTGACGACGACGAACGGCGCCCGCCCCAGCGACCGGTGCCGCGCCGCGGTGGCGAGCTTGCGGGCGAAGGAGAACCCCGCGCCCCCGCGACCCCGCACCCCGGCGGCGTCGGTCAGGGCGTGCAGGGCGTCCAGCCCCAGCATCGTCGGCTCGCCCCACCGGGCGCGGTGGTCGCGCAGCGACGGGTCCCCGCCGCTCCCGATCCCGCCGCTGACCCGCCGGCTGGCGACGTCGGCCAGCAGCGCCGGCCCGGGCAGGACGAGCAGGTCCTCGCTCGGGGTGAGCGGCAGCGTCGCGAGCTGCGAAGGCATCGCCTGGGTGGTCATCGGTGTACCGCCTCACGCGACGTGGTGGTCGGGGCCACCGCGGCGTCGCGCGGACCGCGCCGGCGCTCGTCGAGCCGCCAGCCGAGGGCCGCCAGTACCGCGAGCACGCACACGATCGTCGGCAGCACCGACCACGCCACCCAGTCCTGCTGGTCGCGCAGGTCGGTGCCGATCCCGATGCCGTGGGCCACCCCGACACCCCAGGCCAGCCACGAGGCGAGGTGGATGGTCTTCCACGCCCGGTGGCCCAGCCGCAGCCGCAGGGCCGAGGTCAGCGTGACGACGAGGAACAGGTCCGAGGCGATCGTGCCCAGCGCCACCCACCACGGCTCGTACGCCGAGCCCCAGGGGAGCAGCGCGTCGGCCCAGCGGATGTCGACGTACTCGTCCACCACCGCCGTGGCGATGTGGGCGAGGAGCAGCAGCATGCCGCCCAGGGCGAGGTTGCGGTGCAGCGACTGGGTGACGAACCGCGGCACCCGGGCGCCGCCGTCGCCGCCGGTGCGGCCGCCGCGGGCGAGGACGCCGAGCACCACCGAGGCGCTCAGCACGATCATCAGGCTCAACCCGCTCGCGCGGTTGAGGTACCACAGCAGTGGACCCTCGGTGATGGTCAGGACGGTCATCGGGGATCAGGCCTCTCGTGGGCCCGGCCAGGGCCCGAGTCGGTGGAGGGTGCCGTCGTGCCGCACCAGGCGGGCGGCGTGCAGCCGGTCGGCGCCGAGCTCGGCGGTGAGCCAGTCGACGGCGTCCTCGGCCAGCACGACGGCGGCGGTGCTGGCCACGTTGGCCGAGACGCAGGTGGGGGCGAGCACCGTGACGGTGCGCCAGTGCTCGCGCGCCGGGCCGCCGGTGCGCGGATCGATCAGGTGGTGGTGCCGTGCGCCCGCGGGTGTCGTCCAGCGACGGGCGCAGGTGCTGGAGGTGGCCAGGGCTCCCTCGACCTGCACGAGCTCCTCGATCCCGCCGACCCCGGCCGCGTCGACGTCGTCGATCGGGCGTTCGGCGATCCCGACCTCCCAGGCGCCGTGCACGGTGCGCAGGTCGCCGCCGATCGACACGACCGCCCGGCCGGTCAGCCGCTCCCCGAGGGCGGCGACGGCGAGATCGGTGCACCACGCCTTGGCCGTGGCACCCAGGTCGAGGGCGGTCCCGAGCGGGACGCGCACAGCGTCGGAGCGCAGGCCGATGTCGCTCCAGGAGTCCAGCGGCGGCGGCGCCGGCCGGTAGGTCGTGACAGCGGCCGGGTCGGGACGGCGGGCCGCCACCGTGGTGAAGGTCGCGTCGTAGCCCAGCTCGACCAGGGGACCCGCCAGCAGCGGGTGCACCAGGCCACCGGTCCGCGCCGCCGCCGAGGTGGCGATCCGCACCGCGTGCACCAGCAGCGGGTCCACCTGCACCCAGCGCCCCGGGTGCTGGTTGACCCAGGTGAGGTCGGAGTCGTCGCGGAACCTGCTGGCGACCGCGTCGACGTCGGCCAGCACGTCGGAGACCAGGGCGCGGGCGACCTCCAGCTCGCCGGGGTCCTCGGTCTCGAGGTGGACCGTGCAGCCCAGGGCCCGCCAGCGGGCCACCGCGCGCTCGGGGGCGTGGGTGGTCACGGGCTCAGGACCCGCTCGACGTCGGCGGCGGCGGAGGGGGCGGCGGGTGAGGCGGGGGAGGCGTGGGCGTCGGGCTCGAGCCACCCGAGCTGCCGCCCGAGCCACCCGAGCTGCCACCCGAGCTGCCGCCGGTGCTCCCGGTCGACGTGCCGCCGGTGCTGCCGGTGCTGCCGGTGCTGCCCGAGTGACCGCCCGACGGGGCGGGGGAGCCGGGGCTGACGCTGGTGCTGCCCGGGCTCGCCGCGCCGGTGACGTACTGGGTGGTCACGCGGGTGCGGGTGGGCCGCTCGCGCCAGATGATCTCCGGCTTCTGGGCGGCGGCCGCACGTGCCGCCGCGCGGGCGGCGGTGCGCTCGGCCCAGCGCACCCGCTTCTCGTAGCGGGCCTGCTCGAGCTCGTAGGCCTGCAGTTCGGCGTCGCGCTCCGCCTGTGCGGCGGCGTCCTTCTCGGCCTGCTGCTGGTGGGCGAGACCGGCGAACGCACCCGTCGCGGTGACGGCGCCGGCCGCCACCGCTCCGGTGAGGCCGGTGACCGCCCAACGGAATCGTTCGCGGCTGCGGAGGTCGTAACTCATGGGACCGAGCGTGCCGTCCGGGCGCGCAAGCACGCGTCATCGCGATGTCAAGCCTGCGTCAAGCAGGCCCTTGACCGAGGCTTGACGTTCTCCCGATCCGGGGTTGACGCACCGACCACCACGCTGTGTCCATGCCTGGACCCACGCCCCGCACCCTCGCCTCCCGCGGCGCCCTCACCGCCGCCGCCCTCACCGCCTGCCTCAGCGTCGGCACGGTCGGCGCCGTCGCGGTGTACCGCACGGTCTCCGCGCCCGCTTCGGAGCCCTCCGCGTCCGCGGCCGGTGGGACGACCACGCCCGCCGCCGACCAGGCCCCGCAGCAGCGGGCACCGCTGCCGGTGGCCCGCACCCCCAAGCCGGTGGTCCGCTTCAAGGCCTGCACCCCGCCGGCCGTGCTCGAGGGCAAGCAGTGCGTCACCGACGTCGTCCAGACCGTCGTGGTGCCTGCCCCCGCGGCACCCGCGCCCGCGCCGACGCGCTCCGACGACGACGACCGCGGCGGCCGTGACGACGACGGGAACGACGACCGCGGCGGCCGCGACGACGACGGGAACGACGACCGGGGCGGTCGCGACGACGACGGCCCGCGTCACTCCGCCCACGACGACGACCACGACGACGACCACGCCGACGCCCACGAGGACGAGGCCGACGACCACGAGGACCAGGCCGAGGACCACGGCGAGGACCACGAGGACGACCACGACGACGAGGGTGACGACGAGGACGACGACGAGGGCGAGTACGAGGACGACTGAGGTCGCCTCCCCTCAGCCCTCGGGCAGCAGCGGGAGCTCGACCTCCACGACCGCACCGCCGCCGGAGCGGTGGCCGCGCACGACGCGGCCGCCCACCGAGCGTGACACCCGGTCGGCGATGTCGAGCCCCAGCCCGGAGGTGCCGGCCCGCCGCGGCGGACCGGGCAGCCCGCCCGTCCCCGCACGCGCCCACGCCTCGGGGAACCCCGGACCCTGGTCGACCACGCGCAGGATCGCGCGGGGACGCGGGTCCTCGCGACCGCGACGGGCGACGAGGTCGACCGAGAACGGCGTCCCCTCGGGGGTGTGGGCGAAGACGTTGTCGATGGTGATGTCGATGAGATCGCGCAGGTCGTCCTCGGGGACCCCGACCCACAGCGGGCCCGGTTCGACCCTGCCCTGCATCGCCCGACCCTGGTCCTCGGCGAGCGGCTGCCAGTAGGCCACCCGCGCGGACACCAGCGCGGCGACGTCGGTGCGGGCGGTCAGCTCGGTGCGCACCGGTCGGCGGGCCTCGGCCACGATCGCGTCGATCGTGCGCTGCAGCACCCCGATCCGCTCCTGCAACCGCTCGGCCAGGTCGGGGTCGCCGACTCCCTCGGCGTCCAGGCGCAGCGCGGTGACGGGGGTGCGCAACCGGTGCGCCATGTCGCCCACCGTGGCCCGCTCGGTGGCGAGCAGCTCGGCGGTGCGCTCGGCCAGTCCGTTCAGCGCCCGCGCCAGCTCGCGGGTCTCCTCCGGGCCCGCGAGGTCGGCGCGGGCCTCGAGGTCGCCCTCGCGCATGCGGTGCGCCGTGCGCGCCACCTCGCGCACGGGCTCGGCGATCCGGGTGCCCAGCCGGCGGGCGACCCCCACCGCGAGCAGGATCAGGGCCAGGCCGAGCGCCACGATGCCCCCCCAGGCCGGCAGGACGCCGTCGCGCAGGGTCGCCGCGCCGACCGTGCTGCGCACGACCGTGGTGCCGCTGCCGACGACCACGGGCAGCAGCACGGCGCCGCCGTCGGGCCCCACGACGCGGAACGCCTCACCGGCGCGCGCCCGGATGACGTCGGGGTCGTCCCGCATCGCCGGACCGGGGCCGATCTGGCGACCGGAGGCGGTGAGGACGCTGGTGGTGGGGTCGGCGCCGTCGTCGAGGCCGCTGATCAGGTCGGCCAGCTGTCGGCCCTGGGGCACCGCGGCCACGAGCAGCGCGACGTTGCGCGCCTCCTGGTCGGCCGCCGCCATCGCCCGGTCCTCGGCGAGGGTCCGCACGAGCAGGCACAGCGGGATCACGAACGCCACCACGACGGTCGCGGTGCTCACCACGACCAGCCAGGCGATGCGGGAGCGCACGCTCAGCGCCCCGACTCGCCCGGGTCGACCATCCGGATGCCGACCCCGCGCACGCTGTGGAGGTAGCGCGGTTCGGCGGCGGTCTCGCCGAGCTTGCGGCGCAGCCAGGACAGGTGCACGTCCACGGTGCGGTCGGAGGTGGCGTAGGCCTGCTGCCACACCTCGGCCAGCGCCTCGCGCTTGGTGACGACCTCTCCGAGGCGGGAGGCCAGCAGCCACAGCAGGTCGAACTCCTTGCGGGCCAGCTCGACCGGCTCCCCGCCCAGGGTCACCACCCGGGTGCGGTCGTCGATGACGAGGTCGCCCACCCGCAGCGCCGAGGACGGCGCGGCCCCCTTGCCGCCGCGACGCAGCACCGCGCGGATGCGCGCGGCCACCTGGTCGGTGCCGAAGGGCTTGACGATGTAGTCGTCGGCGCCGCCGTCCAGGGCGCGCACCATCGTGGGGTCGTCGTCCTGGGCGGTGATGACGATGATCGGCACCTCGCTGGCGGTGCGGATCATCGAGATCAGCGTGAGGCCGTCGACGTCGGGCAGCCCGAGGTCCAGCAGCACGACGTCGGGGCGGTCCCGCAGCACCTGCTCGAGCCCCGCCAGGCCCGTGGCGGCGACGGCGACGGCGTGCTCGCGCTCGCGCAGCCCGCGCTGCAGCGCCGTCCGGATCGCCGTGTCGTCCTCGACCACCAGGATGCTCACCACAGGGCGTGACGCTAGCGTGCGGAGCCGGCCCCCGGGAGAGCCGGGAGAACACTCGGCGAGGACGGGGGAGCACCCATGGCAGCACGGAGGACCGCACCGAGGACCGGCGCGCGCGGCCGGGCCGCACGCCTCGCCGCGGCCGCGGTGGTCTGGCTGGTCGTGGTGAGCCTCGCGGGCACCCTGGTGTGGACCGTGATCTCGCGCGTCGGGCGCGAGGTGAGCACCGGGGAGTCCGTGCTGCGGGCCCCCGAGCCCACGCGGACGATGAGTCCGCCGACGACCACCGGTCCACCCTCGGGACGCCGCACGTGGTCGGGACGGGCCGGCACGGTGGTGGCCGCCTGCACGGGCGCACGGATCGAGCTGGTGCAGGCCGTCCCGTCGGCCGACGGGTACGCGGTGGAGGTGAAGCAGAGCGGGGGAGCGGTGGTCGAGGTGGAGTTCGAGGGCCGGGTCGAGGAGGCCGGGCGCGAGACGACGGTGGTCGGCCGCTGTCGCGACGGCGTGCCGGTCTACACCACGGAGGTGGAGTGATGGGCGAGGCGACCGGCGAGGTCATCCGGGTGCGCGGCGCCCGCGAGCAGAACCTGCGCGACGTCGACGTCGACCTGCCCAAGCGGCGGCTCACGGTCGTCACCGGCGTGTCGGGGTCGGGCAAGAGCTCGCTGGTCTTCGCCACGATCGCGGCGGAGTCGCAGCGGCTGATCAACGAGACCTACCCGGCGTTCGTGCAGGGGTTCATGGCCAGCCCGGCGCGACCCGACGTCGACGTGCTGGAGGGCCTCACCCCCGCGATCGTGGTGGACCAGGAGCGGCTGGCGGCGAACCCGCGCTCGACGGTCGGCACCGTCACCGACGTCACCACGCTGCTGCGCATCCTGTTCAGCCGCCTCGCCGAGCCCCGGCTGCCCTCGCCCAAGGCCTACTCCTTCAACGTCGCGACCGTCTCCGGGGCCGGAGCGATCGAGACCGAGAAGGGCGGGCGCACCGTGAAGGAGCGGCGCTCGTTCACCGTCGCGGGCGGGATGTGCCCGCGCTGCGAGGGCCGCGGCGAGGTGCAGGACATCGACCTCGACGAGCTCTTCGACCCGGCACTCTCGCTCGAGCAGGGCGCGCTGCGCGTCCCGGGACTCTCGATGGACGGCTGGCAGGGCCGGATCTACCGTGGGTGCGGGTACTTCGACGTCGACGTCCCGATCGGGGACTTCACCCCCGCCCAGCTCGACGACCTGCTCCACCGCGAGCCGACGAGGATGAGGATCGACGGGATCAACCTCACCTACCGCGGCCTGCTCCCGATGATCCGCAGCACGTTCCTGGCCAAGGACGTCGAGGCGATGCAGCCGCACGTGCGGGCGTTCGTGGAGCGGGTCGTGACGTTCCGGACCTGCCCGGACTGCGCGGGCACCCGGCTCAACGAGGCGGCCCGCACGTCCTTGATCGAGGGCCGCTCGATCGCCGACCTCGGGGCGATGGAGATCACCGAGCTGCGCACCTGGCTGGCCGACCTGGCGGACCGGGTGGACGGCGCGGCCGCGGGCGTCGCGCCGCTGCTGGCCCGCATCGGTGACGCGCTGGGCGCCTTCGACGACGTCGGCCTGGGCGACCTCACCCTGGACCGCCCCTCGGGCAGCCTGTCGGGCGGGGAGGCGCAGCGCACCCGGCTGGTGCGCCACCTCGGCTCGGCCCTCACCGACATCACCTACGTCTTCGACGAGCCCACCACCGGCCTGCACCCCCACGACGTCGACCGGCTGCACGGGCTGCTGCTGCGGTTGCGCGACAAGGGCAACACCGTGCTCGTGGTGGAGCACAAGCCGGCCACGATCGCGATCGCCGACCACGTCGTCGACCTCGGTCCCGGCGCCGGTCCCGCGGGCGGTCGCATCGTCTACCAGGGCGACGTCGCCGGGCTGCGGCGCGCCGACACCCCGACCGGTCGCCACCTCGCCGACGTCGTCGCGCCCCGATCGGCCGTGCGCACGCCCACCGGCGTGCTGCCGATCCGCGGCGCCCGGCGCCACAACCTGCGCGACGTCGACGTCGACGTGCCCCTCGGCGTGCTCTGCGTCGTGACCGGGGTGGCCGGCTCGGGCAAGAGCTCGCTGCTCCTCGGCGGGGTCCTCGGCGGACTCCCCGGCCCCGCGGTGGTGGTGGACCAGAGCCCGCTGCACGGGTCGCGGCGCAGCAACCCCGGCACCTACAGCGGTGCGCTGGAGCCGATCCGCAAGGCCTTCGCCAAGGCCAACGGCGTCAAGCCCGCCCTGTTCAGCTCCAACTCCGCCGGGGCCTGCCCCGCGTGCGGCGGGTCGGGCGTGGTGCAGACCGAGCTGGTCACGATGGCGGCGGTCGCCACCACCTGCGAGGACTGCGAGGGACGCCGCTTCCACGACGACGTGCTGCAGTACCGGCTCGGCGGCCACGACATCGCCCAGGTGCTGGCGATGCCGGTGGCACAAGCCCGGGAGTTCGTCGCCGACGCCGGGTCGCGGGTGCCCGCGGCGGCCGCGATCCTGCAGCGGCTCGTGGACGTCGGACTCGGCTACGTCGGGCTCGGCCAGCCGCTCACCACGCTCTCGGGTGGCGAGCGGCAGCGCCTGCGCCTGGCCGTGCACCTGGGAGAGCAGGCGCCCGTGCTCGTGCTCGACGAGCCCACCACCGGCCTGCACCTCGCCGACGTCGCCCACCTGCTCGCCCTGCTCGACCGGATGGTCGACGACGGCCGCTCGGTGATCGTCATCGAGCACCACCAGGCCGTGATCGCGCACGCCGACCACGTGATCGACCTCGGCCCGGGGGCGGGCCGGCACGGCGGCCGCGTCGTCTTCGAGGGTCCGCCCGCCGACCTGGCGCGGGCCGACACCCCCACCGGTCGGGCGATGGCGTCCTACCTGGCCTCGTCTACGCTGCGCGGGTGAGCGCCGTCACGTCGCCCCCGGCCCGGGCGGCCGCCCTCCTCGCGCTGCTGGTCCCGCTGGTCCTGGTGGTCCCCGGGCTGGCCGCGCCCGCCGCACGGGCGGCCGAGCCCTGCCCGCCCCAGCAGGCCTGCCTGGTCGTGCGCATGGTGCAGGACGGTGTGGAGACCGCCACGCGGGTGGTCACCGTCGAGGAGCTGCGCGGCTGGCAGGACCTCGTGGACGGGCTGGAGTACCCCGTGCGCGAGCAGCCGGGCGGCCCCACCCGACCCGAGGCCGTCGAGGACGCCGTCACCGTGCGCGAGCTGGTGATCTGGCTCGCCGGCGACTTCGACGACGACAACGAGGGCTTCAAGAGCCTCTCGCCCGACGCAGTGGAGTCCGCCGAGGTCGGACCGGTCGACGCACCGCCCGCGCTCACGCTCGCGACCGCGGACCTCGCCCCGATCGGGGAGAACGGCTTCGACGCCGGCCTCGCCCCGGCGCTGTACCTGCCCGAGGGCGAGACCGTGCTCGCGGCCCTGCGCCCGCTGCGGCCCGATGCCGCCGACGTCAACACCGACGAGCTGGTGCGCGGCGGTCCGGGCGAACCGCTCGAGCTCGTGCTGCGCAGCAGTGCGCCGCGGGTCGAGGTGTCGATCGGGGCCGGCCTCGACGACGTCGCCACGGTGGGCGAGTCGGTCGGCCTGGCCGCCGCCGTCCGTCCGCGCACCTCGGGCCTGGCGTACCGGTGGACCTTCGGGGACGGTGCCGGCTCGGACCAGCAGGCACCCCGTCACACCTACACCGCGCCCGGGACCTACCTGATCCGCCTCGCCGTCGCCGGCCCCGACGGCCTGCGGGCCCAGTCCAACACCGTCGTGCTGCGGGTCGACGGGCCCGCCGATCCCGGCGAGGACCCCGACGACGAGCCCGACGGCGGTCCCGGCGGGGGCGACGGCGGTGGTGCCGGAGGGGGTGCCGGAGGCGGTTCGGGGACGGGTGGATCGGGCAACCCGCTGACCGGTCCCGACCGGGGTGAGGGCGACACCGGGGGACAGGGGACGGCCGAGGAGGCCGGCAACGGGGGCAGCCCGACCCCCGGCCCGAGCGTCCCGTCCCCTGAGGTGCCCACGGTCGACGACGGCGCCGCCCCGGAGATCCCCGCGGTCCCGCCGGCCGGGGACGACCCGCTGGTGCTCGCCGACCCGCCGATCCGGGGTCTGCTCCTCACCGACCGCGTGCCGCTGGCCGCGACCCCGCCGACGCCCCCGCCGCCCGCCACGACCCTGCTCGGCACGCCCCGCACGGCTCCGGCCGCGCGCGCCGGCGGGGCCGGGGAGGGATCCGGGCCGACGGGCCCGCTGGCGCTGGGCGCCGTCGTCCTGCTGCTCGTGGTCGGCGCGCTGCGCGACCATCCCCGTCTGCTGCGAAGGAAGCACCCGTGATCGACTCGGTCTACCAGGCCATCTTCGACCTCTCCGAGGCCCTCGAGATCCCCGTCGTGCTCGCCACGCTGCTGGCCGTGGCGCTGGTCGTGGTCGAGATCGGCGCGCTGATCGCCGAGACGCTGCGGCGTCGTCGTCGCGACGTCGCCACGCTGCACCGCGCGGCCGACGCCGCGCGTGCGGCGCGCGACGCCGGCGACCCGGCCGCCGCCGGGACCGCCCTCGCCGCGGCCTCGTGGAGCCCGGTGATGGCCCGCACGGCCGCCGAGATGGCCCGCACCGTCGAGGAGCACCGGATCGCGAAGCTGCTCGCCGACTTCGACTTCGACCGCCAGCGCGTGCTGGGCCGCACCCGCCTGCTGGTGCGCTGGGGGCCGGCGCTCGGGCTCATGGGCACCCTCATCCCGTTGGCGCCCGCGCTCGAGGGGCTGGCCGACGGCGACGTCACGGCCCTCTCGGACAACCTGCGCCTGGCCTTCAGCGTGACCGTGCTCGGGCTGCTGATCGGTGCCGTGGCCTTCGGCATCAGCCTGCGCCGCGACCGCGTGTACGCCCAGGACTACTCCGACCTCGAGTACGTCGCGGCGGTGCTGACCGCCCCTGCCGGGGAGGCCGTCCGATGATCCGTGTGACCCCGCGGGCCCGCCGCCACGCCGATGCCAACGGCGACCCGCTCGACGGGCTGGTCAACCTCTTCGACCTCGGGATCGTGCTCTCCGTCGGGTTTCTCCTCGCGGCGCTGTCCAGCCTCGACCTCGCCTCGGTCCTCACCGTCGACGGCGAGGGGGGCGCCCCGTTGCCGCCCGACGCCGTCGTCGTGCCGCAGGACGCCGAGGTCGGCGAGGTGCCGGCCACCGGGGAGGAGGTGGTCGGCAGCGGCACCGAGGTCGGCACCGTCTACCGCCTCGACGACGGTCGCATCGTCTACGTCATCCCGCCCGAGCCGGGCCCCGCCGCACCGGCACCGTGAGCCCTCAGCCCGCGAACTGGCTGCGGTACAGCGCGGCGTAGGCGCCGCCCGCGGCCAGCAGCTCGGTGTGGGTGCCCTGCTCGACGATCGCGCCGGCGTCCATCACCAGGATCAGGTCGGCGTCGCGGATCGTGGAGAGCCGGTGGGCGATCACGAAAGAGGTGCGGTCGGCGCGCAGGGCGGCCATGGCCTGTTGCACCAGCACCTCGGTGCGGGTGTCCACCGACGACGTCGCCTCGTCGAGGATCAGCAGGTCGGGGTCGGTGAGGAAGGCGCGGGCGATCGTGAGCAGCTGGCGCTCGCCCGCCGAGAGGTTGGACCCCTCCTCGTCGAGCACGGTGTCGTAGCCCTCGGGCAGGGAGCGCACGAAGCGGTCCACGAACGTCGCACGCGCGGCCTGCAGGATCTCCTCCTCGCTCGCCTCGGGGCGACCGTAGGCGAGGTTGTCGCGGATGGTGCCCTCGAAGAGCCAGGCGTCCTGGAGCACCATGCCGGTGCGGCGCCGCAGCTCGCGGCGCCCGAGCGTGGCGATGTCGACGCCGTCGAGGGTGATCCGGCCCCGGTCGAGTTCGTAGAACCGCATGACCAGGTTCACCAGCGTCGTCTTGCCGGCGCCGGTGGGGCCGACGATGGCCACGGTCTGGCCGGGGCGCGCGACCAGCGACAGGTCGCTGATGAGGGGGCGGTCGGGGTCGTAGGAGAAGTCGACGTGCTCGAAGGCGACCTCCCCGGCCCGCACGCCGGCCGCGGCGCGCAGGGGAGCGGTGGCCTCGCCGGCACCGGTGGGGTCGCGCTCCTCGTCGGCGTCGAGCAGCTCGAAGACCCGCTCCACCGAGGCGACGCCGGACTGCAGCAGGTTGGCCATCGAGGCCACGGTGGTGAGCGGCTGGTTGAACTGGCGCGTGTACTGGATGAAGGCCTGCACCTCACCGACCGACAGGGTGCCGGAGGCCACCCGCAGACCGCCGACCACCGCGACCAGCACGTAGCTGATGTTCCCGATGAACATCATCGTCGGCATGATCAGGCCGCTGAGGAACTGGGCCCTGAAGCTGACCTCGAACAGGCCGTCGTTGTGCTCGGCGAAGGCCCGGTCGAACTCCTCCTGACGGCCGAACACCTTCACCAGGGCGTGGCCGGAGTAGCTCTCCTCGATGTGGCCGTTGAGCTGTCCGGTGCGTCGCCACTGGGCCACGAACTGGCCCTGGGAGCGCCCCATGATGGCCTTGGTGGCCAGCAGCGAGACCGGCACGCTCACCAGGGCGATCAGCGCCAGGACCGGCGAGATCCACACCATCATCGCCAGCACCGCCACGACGGTGAGCAGCGCGTTGAGCAGCTGGCTCATCGTCTGCTGCAGGGTCTGCCCGACGTTGTCGATGTCGTTGGTCACCCGGCTCAGCAGCTCACCGCGCGGCGAGCGGTCGAAGTAGGCCAGGGGCAGGCGGTGGATCTTGTCCTCGACCTCGCGGCGCAGCTGCGCCACCGTGCGCTGTACGACGCCGTTGAGCACGTAGCCGGCCGCCCACGACGCCGCCGACGCGGCGACGTAGACCAGCAGCGTGAGCACCAGCGTGCGGCCCACGGCGTCGAAGTCGATGCCCACCCCGGGCACCACGCCCTGGGCGCGGGCGGTGCCCGGCAGCCGGTCGGCCGGGGTGTCGGCGAAGTAGTCGCCGAGGAAGCCGCGGAAGACCAGGTCGGTGGCGTGGCCGAGCAGGCGGGGCCCGGAGGCCATCGCGGCGACGCTGGCGAGGGTGAGCGCGAGCACGACCAGGGTGGCGGCCCGCTCGGGCGCCATCCGCGCCACCATCCGGCGGGCCGAGGGGCCGAAGGACATCGCCTTCTGGCCCACCATCCCGCCCATCGGGCTGTGCCGCGGCCCGGGACCGCCCTGGGGGGCCTCGATGCGCTCGGTGGCCCGGAACTGCTGGCCCGAGTGTTGGCCGGACTGCTGGGTGCTCATGCGAGGGCCTCCTCGGCGCTCAGCTGCGAGTCGACGATCTCGCGGTAGGTGGGACAGTCCGCCAGCAGCGCGGTGTGGGTGCCGGAGCCGACGACCCGGCCGTGCTCGAGCACGACGATCCGGTCGGCGTCGCGGATGGTGGAGACCCGCTGGGCGACGACGAGCACGCCGGCGTCGCGGGTGACGGGGCGCAGTGCGGCGCGCAGCCGGGCGTCGGTGGCCAGGTCGAGGGCCGAGAAGGCGTCGTCGAAGAGGTAGAGGGCCGGACGGCGCACCACCGCGCGGGCGATGGCGAGCCGCTGCCGCTGACCGCCGGAGAAGTTGGTGCCGCCCTGGGCGACGGGGGCGTCGAGGCCCTCGGGCAGCGCGGCCACGAAGTCGCGGGCCTGGGCCACCTCCAGGGCCTCCCACATCTCCTCCTCCGAGGCGCCGGGCGAGCCGAAGGCGAGGTTGGAGCGCACGGTGCCGCTGAAGAGGTAGGCGCGCTGGGGCACCAGGCCCAGCTGCGCCCACAGCACCTCCGGCGCGAGGTCGCGCACGTCGACCCCGGCCACGCGCACCGACCCGGCGGTGGCGTCGAACAGGCGCGGCACCAGGTTGATCAGCGTCGTCTTGCCGGCCCCGGTGGAGCCGATCACGGCCACGGTCTCCCCGGGGCGCACGGCGAGGTCCACCTCGTGCAGCACGGGCTCGGCGGCACCGGGGTAGGAGAACCCGACGGCGGCGAGGTCGAGGTGGCCCCGGCGGGCCGGGTCAGGCGCGACGGCGGTGACGGGCGGGGCGACGCTGGGCTCGGTGTCGAGCACCTCGCTGATGCGGTCGGCGCACACCGCCGAGCGGGGCACCTGCATCAGCATGAAGGTCGCCATCATGATCGACATCAGGATCTGCATGAGGTAGCTGAGGAAGGCGGTGAGCGCACCGACGCTGGTCTCGCCGGCGTCGACCCGGTGGCCGCCGAACCAGATGACCGCGACGCTGGTGACGTTCACGATGAGCATCACCAGCGGGAACATCGTGGCCATCCAGCGACCGGCGGTGGTTGCGACGGCGGTGAGGTCGTCGTTGGCGGCGCCGAAGCGGGCGCGCTCCTCGGGCTCGCGCACGAAGGCGCGCACCACGCGGATGCCGGTGATCTGCTCGCGCAGCACCCGGTTCACCTCGTCGATCCGGGTCTGCTGCACGCGGAAGCTCGGCACCATCGCCCGGATGACCGCACCGACCGCGACCACCAGCGCGGGCACGACGACGGCGAGCACCCAGCCCAGGCCGGCGTCCTCGCGCAGCGCCATCACGACGCCACCCACCATCATGATCGGGCTCGAGACCGCGATGAGGGTGCTCATCACCACCAGCATCTGCACCTGCTGGACGTCGTTGGTGGTGCGCGTGATGAGCGAGGGTGCTCCGATGCGCTGCACCTCCTGGGTGGAGAAGGACCCGACGCGGTGGAACAGGTCGCGGCGCAGGTCGCGGCCGAACGCGGTGGCGGTGCGGGACCCGGCGCGGGCGGCGACGAGCGAGCACACCATCTGGCCCACCGAGATCGCGAGCATCAGCCCGCCCAGGCGCCAGATGGTGGCGGTGTCGCCGGTGACGACGCCCTCGTCGATGATGCGGGCGTTCAGGCTCGGCAGGTAGAGCATCGCGACCACGCCGGCGGCCTGGAACACGAGGACGACGGCCAGCAGGGCCCGGTAGGGCTGCAGGCGGGCGCGCAGCAGGGTGAGCAGCACGGTGGTTCTCCTAGCGGGGGTGGGTGAGGACGCCGTGGAGCACGGTGGCCACGATCTCCTCGGGGGTCAGCAGGTGGCCGTCGGCGATGTGCTGGTGACTGCCGGCGAAGGTGAGCAGTCGCAGCCGGTGCACCACCTCCTCGACGGGCAGCGCGAGCGTGTCGGTGTCGTGGGGTCGGGGTGCGACGACGTCGACCAGGGCGGCGTGCAGTCGGGCGCGGGCCGCGCGCGCCTCGGGGGCGTCGTGGTCGGGCGGGCGCACCATGCCGACCCGTCCGAGCAGGTCGAAGGTGGCGCGCAGCCGCTGCTGCAGCACCCCGACCAGTCGCACGAGTCGCTGCTCCAGCGGCAGGTCGGCCTCGATCTCGGTGAGCCGGGCGAGCAGCGGGGCGACGTCGAAGGCCTGGGTGATGGCGGCCTCGACGAGCTCCTCCTTGGTGGCGAAGGCGCGGAAGATCGTGCCCTCGGCCACGCCCGCCGCCTCGGCGATCTGGCGGGTCGTGACCTCGCGACCGTGCTCGCGCAGGAGCATCAGCGTGACGTCGACGAGGTGTTCGCGGCGCCGCTGCGGCGTCATCGGGCGCGCGCGGCTGCGGGCGGTCGACGGGGTGGGGGTGGAGGCGGGCACCCGGCCAGCCTAAGTGAGTGAGCGCTCACTCACAAGCGGGTTCCGGGGCCTTGTAGCGTCGCGCCATGCAGTCCTTCTCACCCCCCGACCCCACCGATTCCCGCACCCCGCGCGAGCGGATGCTCGCCGGCGACTGGTACCGCGCCGACGCCGAGCTCGACGCCCTGGCCTCCCGTGCCGCCGGCCTCGCCGCGCGCTGGGCCCAGGCCGTGTGGGCGGGCGACCCGACGGCCTCCGACCTGCTCGCGGAGCTGCTGCCCCACCGCGGGGAGGGGGTGGCGATCCGTCCGCCGCTGGCGCTGGACTACGGCACCCGGATCACGATCGGACCCGGCACGTTCATCAACTCCGGCCTCACCGCCCTCGACGTCGCCCCGATCACGATCGGTGCCCACTGCCAGATCGGCCCCCAGGTGCAGCTGCTCACCCCGCTGCACCCCCTCGAGCCCGGCCCGCGACGCGACGGCTGGGAGACGGCGGCCCCGGTCACCCTGGGGGACAACGTGTGGCTCGGCGGCGGCGTCATCGTGTGCGCCGGCGTGACGATCGGCGACGACACCGTGGTCGGTGCGGGCTCGGTGGTCACCCGCGACCTGCCCGCCGGCGTGCTGGCGGCCGGCAACCCCGCGCGCGTGGTCCGCGAGCTTCCGCGAGGGTCGTGACGGCGAGCAGCGCCAGCAGCCGGACCAGGTCCGGGCCTGCGGGCACCAGCTGGCCGTACCGGTGGAAGCCGAAGCCGGTGACCAGCGCCCAGGCGACGCCTCCCAGCCCCGCGCGCGGGATCCAGCGGTGGCCGCGCGCCAGCATCGCCGCGGCGAGCGCCAGGACCACCAGGGTCGCCGGGGGCTCGAGCCGGACGACGGCGCAGGCGAGCACGGTCGCGACCAGCGCGGCAGCGGCGAGGGCCCACCTGGCGCCGTCGTCGTCGGCGATCCCGGCCAGGCTGCGATCCGCGGGGACGGGGGCGGTGTCGCGGTCGACGCTCACCCCGGCAGCATCGCCCCGCGCCACGGGGGCCGCGGTCCTGTTGACGGTGTCCTGACGCCCGCCGCGCGCGTCCTCTCGCGGTGTTGACGGCTCGCCCGGTCGGGTGACCGGGCCGGGAGCGACCGCGCCTACGGTGGAGGACGAACACGGGGTGCCCGCCGCGACCGAGCGTCGCGCGGGCTGAGATCACACCCGCCGAACCTGCTCGAGCTCGTACTCGCGAAGGGATGTCCGCCGATGCCTGTCGCCCTGCCTCCGGATCCGACCGCTCCAGCCCTCGCCGCAGCCCTCGCCGAGGTGCGGGCCCAGGCGCCGCTGGTGCAGTGCCTCACCAACCACGTCGTCTCGGGGTTCACCGCCAACCTGCTGTTGGCGCTGGGGGCCGCCCCCGCGATGGTGGACGTGCCCGGTGAGGCCGCACCGTTCGCCGGGGTCGCCGGGGGCGTGCTGATCAACCTCGGCACACCGCACGCCGAGCAGCGGGCCGCGATGCGGGAGGCGGCGGTCGCGGCACCGCGCTGGGTGCTCGACCCGGTGGCGGTGGGCGCGCTGCCGGTGCGCACCGACCTGGCGCAGGAGCTGCTGGCGGCCGGCCCCAGCATCGTGCGCGGCAACGCCTCCGAGATCGCGGCGCTGGCTGGGCACGGCCACGGCGGCCGCGGCGTCGATGCCACCGCGGGGGTCGACGACGTCGCCGCGGCTGCGCGCGAGCTGGCAGGCCGCATCGGGGCCGTCGTCGCGGTGTCCGGACCGGTCGACCTGGTCACCGACGGTCACCGCAGCGTCCGGATCCACGCGGGTCATGCGCTGCTGACCCGCGTGACCGGCGGCGGCTGCGCCCTCGGCGCGGCGATGGCCGCCCACCTGGCCGTCACCGATCCGTTCACCGCCGCGGTGGCCGCCAGCCTGGGCCACGGCCTGGCCGCCGAGCACGCCGCCGCCGGGGCCTCGGGTCCCGGGACCTTCGCCGTCCGGCTGCTCGACGCCGTCGCCGCCCTCGGGCCCGAGCACCTGGCGCAGGCCGCCGACCGTGTGGACCGGGTGGTGGCGGCGTGACCGGCCGCCCCGAGCTGCACCTGGTCACCGACGAACGGCTGGAGCCGGCGCGACTGCGCACGGTCGTGGCGCAGGCGGTCCAGGCCGGGGTCGACGTCGTGCAGGTGCGCGACAAGCAGGCCACCACCCGGGCGATGCTCGCCCTGGTGCACGACCTCGTCGCGGTCGTGGCGGGCAGCGGCGCGCGGCTGCTCGTCAACGACCGCGTCGACGTCGCCCTGGCCGCCCGGCGTGCCGGGGTGCCCGTGGCGGGCGTGCACCTGGGGCAGGGCGACCTGCCGCCGGACAGCGCCCGCACCCTGCTCGGACCCGGGGCGATCATCGGCTGGAGCGCCTCGACCCCGGCCGAGGTGGTCGCCGCGGCGGCGTTCCCGCCGGGCACCCTGGACTACCTCGGCCTCGGGGTGCTGCGCGCCACCGGCACCAAGCCGGACCATCCCGCGCCGCAGGGGGTGGCGGGCCTCGGGGCGCTGGCGCGAGCGGCCTCGCTGCCGTGCGTCGCGATCGGCGGGGTGGGGGTCGACGACGTCGCCCCGCTGCGCGCCGCCGGCCTGCACGGCGTGGCGGTGGTGTCGGCGATCAGTGCTGCGGCGGAGCCGGGCGCCGCGGCGGCCGCGCTGCGGGCGGCTCTCGACGCGGAGGTGACCGCATGAGCGGGACCGCGAGGGTGGCGGTGCCGCGGGTGCTGTCCGTCGCGGGGTCCGACCCGAGCGGGGGCGCCGGCATCCAGGCCGACCTGAAGTCCATCGCCGCCCTCGGCGGCTACGGCATGGCCGCGCTCACCGCCCTCACCGCCCAGAACACCCGCGGTGTGCGGGCCGTGCACGTCCCACCGCCGGAGTTCCTGGCCGCGCAGTTGGCGGCGATCGGCGACGACATCGTCGTGGACGGGGTGAAGATCGGCATGCTCGCCGGTGCCGGGCCGGCCGCCGTGGTCGCGGGCTGGCTGGCCGAGCACCGCCCGCCCGTCGTGGTGCTCGACCCCGTCATGGTCGCCACGAGCGGCGACCGGCTGCTCGACCCCGCTGCCGAGCAGGCCGTGCGCTCCCTGGCCCGGCGCGCCCACCTCGTGACGCCGAACATCGCCGAGCTGGCCGTCCTCACCGGGCGGGGTCCGGCCGGCACGTGGGACGAGGCGCTGGCCCAGGGCCGTCGCGCCGCCCGCGACCTGGGCACGCGGGTGCTCCTCAAGGGCGGCCACCTGCGCAGCGCGGGAGCGCGCGGGCCGGTGTGCCGCGACGCCGTCGTGGCCCCCGACGGGACGGTCGAAGCCGAGGTGGTGCGCGAGCGGGTGGCGACCACCGCCACCCACGGCACCGGCTGCTCCCTCTCCTCGGCGCTGGCCACCCGGGCGGCGGCGGGCGACGACTGGCCCACCGCGCTGCGGACCGCGACCACCTGGCTGGACGGGGCGCTGCGGGCGGGCGAGGCCCTGGCAGTGGGGGGTGGGCATGGGCCGGTGGACCACTTCCACCACCTGCGGCCTCAGGCCGAGGCGGCCGACGGGCGCTGATCGAGCACGAGGTCGATCGCCCGGGTGAGCGCCTCGGCGTAGGCGTCGGGCCGCGACAGCGGGACGTTGTGGTCGGCGCGGATCTCCACCACCGGGGCGTCCAGCGCCGCCGCGGTGGCCCGCTGCAGCGCGGGCCGGCAGATCCGGTCGCGGCTGAGCAGCAGGTAGGCCGACGGCAGCCCGCGCAGGCGGCGTGCCTCCTCGCGCAGGTCCAGCTCGAACACCGCGCGCAGGGTGTCGATCATCGCCGCCGGCGAGGTGCGGGCGAGCTCCTCGCGCACCCAGTCCCACTGGGCGCGCACCTGCGGGTGACGTCGGGCGGTGTCGTGCCAGTAGCGGCGCGAGAGGCCGCCGGTGAGGGGGTGGTGGCGCAGGGCGCGGTGGCGTCCGAGGACGCCGAGGGCGAGTCGGAACGCACGGTCGCGGGGCAGCCGCCGGTAGTCCAGGGCACAGGCCTGCGGCACGATCCCGGCCACCCGGTCGGGATGGCGCAGGGCGGTCAGGATCGCGGTGACCCCGCCGAGGGAGAAGCCGCTCACGACCGCGCGCTCGACCCCGAGCGCGTCGAGCACGGCCACGACGTCGTCGGCGGCGTCGGCGTAGGAGAAGGAGTCGGCCGGCACGCCGCGACCGTGGCAGCGGGTGTCGAGCGCGATCACCGGCGCACGGGCGGCCAGCCGGTCGTAGACGGGGTGGAAGTTGAGGTCCGCGGTGAGCGTCCACCCGTGCAGCAGCACGATCGGCACGGCCGCGGGGCCACGGCCGGTGCCGGGGCCGGGCAGCGTGCGCACGAAGGTGGTGCCGCGGCCCGGCAGGTGCAGCGGCCCGCCGGTGGGCAGTGTCGGCACGCCGGCGCCGCCGCGCGGGGCGGGAGCCACCGCGGCGAGCAGGGAGCGCAGGTCGCGGCGGGGCCCGCGCAGCAGGTCGGGCGTCGGAGGCACCGTCGGACCGTACGATCAGACGGTTTCTAGGTCAAGGGCTCCTGGGCCGCGGCGAGCACGCGCAGCGCCGCCTTCCAGGCGTCCACCACGACGTCGGTGCCCGCGCGCGGCTGCAGGATCCCGGCGAGGTGGGAGCCGGTGAGCAGGTCGATCGTGAACTGCACCAGCAGGGGGGCGCGCGGGTGGTCGGCGCCGACCAGGGCGGTGATCCGACCGTGCACCGAGGCGAAGAGCCGTTCCTGCAGCGGCACCAGGGCGCGGCGCAGGTCGTCGTCGGTGCGGGCGGCGATCCACAGCTCCAGGGCGGCGGCGTAGGCCGGTCCCCGCAGCTCGCGCCACACCAGGTCGACGACGGCGTCCCACCCGTCGCTCGGGGCCCCGCTCGTGGGTGCGGCGGTGAGCACGACCAGGCGGCGCTCCACGACGTCCTCCACGACGCCGGCCATCAGTGCGCTGCGGGTCGGGAAGTGGTGCAGCAGCGTGCCCCGGGCCACGCCTGCGCGTTCCTGGACCGCCCCCACCGTGGTGGCGCCGTAGCCGCTGTCGACCAGGCAGCTGAACGCCGCCTCCAGGATGCGGGCCCGGGTGGTGGCGGCGCGCTCCTGCTGGGAGCGCCGGGCGGGGCCGGACATGCGCGCCACCCTAGGGCATGTCCGTCACCCGGTCCGGCGGCTTGCGTGCCGGGGAGGGGTGCCGCATGCTGGGGTCAAACAGTCCGATCAGACGGAAAGTGGATCGCCATGGCCGACCCCCGCCGCCGCCCCTCCCGGATCCGGCGCCAGCTCGACGCCGCGCGCACGCTCGCGCCGGTGCTGGCGCAGACCGCCCGCCTCGCCGTCGACGACGCCGTCGGCCGGCTGCGGCCCGGCGCGGGGACCTCCGTCGCCGTCGCCGCCGCCGACGCCGCGGTCGACCTGCCCGCGCCGGAGGCGGCCGCGTCCTACGCCCGGCAGGTGAGCGGCCAGCGGCTGCTCGCCGCCGACCCCGCCGCCGTCGTCGACCTGGTCACCGACCTGGCCCGCACCCACGAGTGGCTCACGCTGCACCTGTCGTGGCGGGGGGAGCGGCCCGACCGGATCGCCACCGGCGCCACGTTCACCCAGCAGATCAGCCTGATGGACATCCCCGCCCAGGCCCGCTGGGAGGTCGAGCGCGCCGACGAGCACGGCTTCGCGTTGCGCGGCACCGGCCCGATGGGCATCACCGTGGGCCTGTGGTGCACGGTCGCCGCCCACGCCGGGGGTGCCGCCGTCCGGCTCGACGGCGCGCTCGACGGCGCGCCGGTGCGCGGGCCGGTGGGTCTCACCGCGGTGCGCAGCGTCGAGGTCGCCCTGCGCGACTCCCTCGACGCCCTGGCCGGGCTGGTGGAGTCCGGCGGGTCCGGCTCCGGGCGGCTGCGGGTGGCCGACGAGCCGGTCCTGCACGAGCGCACCGGCACCCTGCTCGACCCCACCATCCCGGTGGTGGTCGGGGTGGGGCAGCTCGTCCAGCGCACCCCCGACCTCGACGCCCCGCTGGAGCCGGTGGCGCTCGCCCACCGCGCGCTGCAGGCCGCGGCCGCGGACGCCGGGGCCGCGCTGGACCTGCTGGCGCGCGCCGACCTCGTGTACGCCGTGCCGAGCGCGTCGTGGACCTACGCCGACCAGGCGGGCGCGGTGGCCGCGCTCGCCGGCGCGAGCGGGGCCGGCACGGTGCAGACCTCGCCCTACGGCGGCGACGGCGCGCAGCTGGCGGTCAACGACGCCGCCCAGGAGGTCGCCGCCGGCCGCGCCCAGGTCGTGCTCGTCAGCGGTGCCGAGGCCGGGGCCACGGTGGCGGCGCTGCAGAAGGCGGGTCGTGAGCCCTCCTGGCCCCGCCAGCCCGACGACGTCGCCCCCGATCGCGTGATCGGCATCGACCGACCGGCCAACAACGAGGCCGAGACCAGCGTCGGGCTCGGCGCGCCGATCTACGTCTACGCCCTGCTGGAGTCCGCGCTGCGCGGCGCCGCCGGCACCGACGAGTCCGCCCACCGGTCGCGGATCGCCGCCCTCTGGGCGCGCCACAGCGAGGTCGCGGCCGCGAACCCGCACGCCTGGGACCCCACCGCGCGCACCGGGGCGGAGATCGCGACCGCGACGCCGGAGAACCGCTGGGTCAGCGAGCCCTACACGAAGCTGATGTGCGCCAACCTCCAGGTCGACCTCGCCGCCGGGGTGATCATCACCAGCGTCGCCGCGGCCCGGGCCGCCGGTGTGCCCCAGGACCGCTGGGTCTTCCTGCACGCGGGCGCCTCGGCCACCGACGAGTGGTTCGTCTCCGAGCGCGCCGACCTCGCCGCCTCCCCGGCGATCGCCGCCGCCGGCGCGGCCGCGCTCGACCACGCCGGGATCACCGCCGCCGACCTCGGCCCGGTCGACCTCTACTCCTGCTTCCCCGCGGCCGTGCAGCTGGGCGCGCAGGCGCTCGGCCTGCCCTGGGACGACCCGGAGCGACCGCTCAGCGTCACCGGGGGACTGACCTCCGCCGGCGGCCCGGGCAACAACTACGGCCTGCACGCGGTGGCCACGCTCGTCCCGCAGCTGCGGGCGCGACCCGAGGAGTACGGGCTGTCGAGCTCGCTGGGCTGGTACGCCACCAAGCACGCGCTCGGCGTGTACGCGGCCCGTCCGCCCGCGCGTCCCTTCGCCCACCTCAAGCCTGCCTTCGACCGGCCGCCGGCCCGTCCCGCCCGGACCGAGGCCGAGCTCGCGGTCGGCACCCCCTGCGTCGTCGAGGCGCTCACGGTGCCCCATGGCCGCGACGGCGCTCCCGAGGCGGTGGTGCTCTCGCTGCTGGACGCCGACGGCACGCGCTACCTCGTGCGCCGCGAGGACCCGGCCTCGGTCGCGGCCCTCACCGCCACCGACCTGGTGCGCCGCACCGTGAGGCTCGACGCCGCCGGGGCGCTGGTCCCGATGCGGAAGGCCCGCGCCGCGGCCCTGCCCGCACCCCCGCCGGCCACCCTGCGCACCGAGCGGGCCGAGGAGGGCATCCTCGTGCTCACCCTCGACCGGCCGCGGGTGCGCAACGCCATCGACCGTCCCACCGCGCTCGCCCTGGAGCGGGCGATCGACGACGCCGAGGCCGATCCCACCGTGCGGGTGATCGTGCTGACCGGCGCCGGCGGCACCTTCTGCGCCGGGATGGACCTCGCGGGCGCCCACCGCGGCGAGGTGCCGGTGACCGACCGGCGCGGACCGCTGGGCCTGACCGCCGAGCCGCCCGTCAAGCCGATGATCGCCGCCGTCGAGGGGCCGGCGCTGGCGGGAGGCTTCGAGCTGGCGCTGTGCGCCGACCTCGTCGTGGCCGCCGAGGACGCCTCGTTCGGTCTGCCCGAGGCCAAGCGCGGGCTGCTCGCGGCCGCCGGCGGGCTGTGGCGCACGGCCACCCGACTGCCGCGTCCGGTGGCGCTGGAGCTGGCGCTCACCGGCGATCCGTTGTCCGCACAGCGGATGCACCAGCTCGGCCTGGTCAACGCCGTCGTGCCGGCGGGGGAGTCGCTGACCACCGCCCTCGACTACGCCCGGCGCATCGCCGCCAACGCCCCGCTGTCGGTGGCGGTCGGCAAGACGATCGTCGACGCCGCCCCCACCTGGGACCCCGCCGAGGGGTTCGAGCGGCAGAGCGAGCTCGCGGGGCCGGTGGTCCTCTCCGACGACGCCCGCGAGGGCGTGGCGGCCTTCGCCGAGAAGCGCGCTCCCCGCTGGACCGGCCGATGAGCCCGCTGACCACCGCGCTGCAGGGCGCCGTCGACCTCGCCGGCGGGTTGCGCGTGCTCACCCGCGAGGGCCTGCTCGAGCCGACCCGCCCCGACCGGACCCTGCGCGCGGCCCGCGAGACCGCCCGACTGGGTCCGGTGACGGCCTCGATCCGGCTGGCGCGGCGCCGCACACCCGATGCCGTCGCCCTCCAGGACGGTCCGCCCGAGCAGGGCGGCACCCTGACCTACGCACAGCTCGACGACCGGGCCGCGGCGCTCGCGCACCGGCTGCTCGCCGCCGCGCCCGGGAGCCGACCGGTGGTCGGGCTGCTCGCCCGCGACCACCGCGGCGCGGTGCTCACCCTCGCCGCCTGCGGCTACGCCGGGGCGCGTGCGGTGCTGCTCAACACCGGCTCGGCCGCCCCGCAGCTGGCCCAGGTGCTGGCCCGGGAGGGCGTCGACGTCGTGGTGCACGACGAGGAGTTCGCCGACGTCGTCGCGGCGGCGGGTGCGGCGCACACGCTGCGGGCCGACGGCGACGACGTGCTGGCCGCCGCCCCGACCGCGGCGGGGCCGCCGCCGAGGCCGGCCCGCTCCGGTGGGCTGGTCGTGCTCACCAGCGGCACCACCGGGGTGCCGAAGGGGGCGCCGCGCCAGCGGGTCAACCCGCTGCAGACCGCCCAGGTCATCGACCGGCTGCCGTTCCCGCGCGGCGCGGTCGTGATGATGGCTGCGCCCACGTTCCACGGCACGGGGCTGTCGCAGACCTGCCTGGCGTTCTCGGCCGGCTGCCGCGTCGTGCTGCCCGGCAGGTTCCGCGCCGACGCCGTGGCGGCGCTGGTGCGCGACACCCGCGCCGAGGTGCTCGTGGCAGTGCCCACGATGGTGCACCGGCTGGTCGCGCTCCCCGACGCCGGACGCGACCTCGCGACGCTGCGTCGGATCTACGTCGGCGGTGCGGCGCTGAGCCCGGACCTCGCGCGGCGCACCCACGCGCTGCTCGGCGGGGTGCTGCACAACCTCTACGGCTCCACCGAGGTCGGCATCGCCGCCGTGGCCTCACCGGCCGACCTCGTCGTGGCCCCCGGCTGCGTGGGCCGCCCACCGGTGGGGGCGCGGGTGCGGCTGCTCGGCCCCGATCGGCGCCCGGTCGCGGCGGGGGAGACCGGGGTGATCTTCGTGCGCTCCGCGCTGGCGTTCTCCGGTTACTCCGACGGCACCGGCAAGGAGGTCGTGGACGGCTACGTCTCCACCGGCGACCTCGGCTTCCGCGACCACCACGGGTTGCTGCACGTCGTGGGCCGCGAGGACGACATGATCGTCTCCGGCGGTGAGAACGTCGTGCCGGCGCAGGTGGAGGAGCTGCTCGCCTCCCATCCCGACGTCGACGAGGTGGCGGTCGTGGGGGTGCCCGACGAGGAGTTCGGGCAGCGGCTGCGCGCCGTCGTCGTGCCCGCGGCCGGACGCGCTCCCGACCCGGAGGCGCTGCGCACGCTCGCGCGGGAGCAGCTGGCGCGCCACGAGGTGCCCCGCGAGGTGTGGGTGGTCGACGCCCTGCCCCGCAACGCCACGGGCAAGATCCTGCGACGCGTGCTGGCCGCGGCGGACACCGCGGACGAGCTCGTCGGCGACTAGGCCGCGATCAGGCGGTCACGGGCGCGTTCGCGCGGGCGAGGGCCACGACCGGCACCAGGACCAGGGCCAGCAGGCCTCCGACCAGGGACAGCAGGGCGTAGCTGCCCGCCCCCACGACGACGCCGGACAGCGCGCCGGCGCCCGCACCCGACAGGGCGATGAGCACGTCGACACCACCCTGCACCCGGGCCCGCTCCTGCGGTGCGGTGGCGTCCACGACCAGGGTGGTGCCGCTGATCAGGCCCAGGTTCCACCCCAGCCCGAGCAGGACGAGGGCGAGGGTGAGCTGCACCATCGAGGTGGGTGGGGCCAGGGCCGCCACCACGCCGGCGGCCACCAGCGTGGCGGCGGCCGACAGGGCCATCGGCACCCGGCCCACGCGGTCGACCAACGGGCCGGTGACCAGCGAGGGCAGGTACATCGCGGCGATGTGGGCACCGATCACGAAGCCGATCTCGCCCAGGCCGTGGCCGTGGTCGCGCATGTGCACCGGCGTCATCGTCATGATCGCCACCATCGCGATCTGGGTGAGCACCATCGTGGTGGTGCCCACCGCCACGCCGTGGGCGACCGGGGGCAGCGTCGGCCGCGCGTCGTCGTCCCCGGGCGTCTCCGCGGGCGGGGTCCAGCGACGGGCGGTGAGCAGCGGGTCGGGGCGCAGCCGCACCAGCAGCACGGCCCCGGCGGCGGCGTAGGCCGCGGCGGCCAGCAGGAAGGGCCCGGCCAGCGACGGCACGCCGACCGCCTCGGCCAGCCGGCCCAGCGGCCCCACCAGGTTGGGGCCCGCGACCGCGCCGAGGGTCGTCGCCACCAGCGCGGTGGAGATGGCGGTGCCGCGCTGGTGGGGGAGGGCGAGATCGGTCCCGGCGTAGCGGGCCTGCAGGTTCGTGGCCGTGCCGGTGCCGTAGACCACCAGCCCCACGAACAGCAGCGGCACCGACTCGGTCACCGCCGCCACGACGATCGCCACGGCGCCGACGGCGCCGACGAGGAACCCCCCGCCCAGCCCGATCCGTCGTCCCCGCGCCTGGGACACCCGTCCCACGGTGAACGCCGCGATCGCCGAGCCGAGGGTGAACAGCGCGGCGGGCAGGCCCGCGGCGGCGTCGCTGTCGAGCAGGTCGGCGGCCAGCAGTCCGCCCACGGTGACCCCCGCGGCCAGACCGGCACCTCCGAAGATCTGGCAGGCCACGACGACGCGCAGCACCCGGGCGTGCAGGACCGCGCGCTCGTCCTCGGTGAGCGGCGGGGCCTGCAGGTCGGGGGTCGGCATGGTCACAGTGTGATCAGACCGCCCCCGAACGCACGCACCGCCCCCGGCCACGAGGGCCGAGGGCGGTGCGAGGTCGCTCCGCGCGCAGTGCGCGGGGCAGGGATCAGAGCGGGCGGACGTTCTCCGCCTGCGGGCCCTTCGGGCCCTGGGTGATCTCGAACTCCACGCGCTGGTTGTCCTCGAGGGTCTTGTAACCCTGGGTCTGGATGGCGGAGAAGTGGACGAACACGTCGTCACCGCCGCCGTCCTGCTGGATGAAGCCGAAGCCCTTGTCGCCGTTGAACCACTTCACGGTGCCCTGAGTCATGGGACTGTCCTTCTTGTTTCGGTGTGACGCCGGGCGGAGTGCCGCGACGCTGAAGCTGACACATCTGCACGTACGCCTGATGTCCAGCACAACCGAAGACCAAGAGACCGCGATGCGCCCCGCCGGAACGGGGCCGGAGGCAGGACTCACGCCCTTCCCCCTTCAACCACGGAGAACGCTACCAGCGCCCACCCCGTGGTTGTCACCCCGCGGATCACGGCGCGTCGTCGGGAGCCCTTGTCGAGCCCTTGTCGACACGCTGTCGGGCCGGTGCCGAGGTAGTGCCGAGGGATCTCGGAGGAATTCTTCCGGTATCGGCTCAGCCGGCGCCGCTCCCTGCCGATCTCTCGTCTGCACGACATCTCCACCGGGTGTCGCGCGACGTCCTATCGACCATGGGGAGACACGGAAGGGAACGCCCATGCGAGCCAGCGTGCGGGCGGCGATCGCCGCCAGCTGCGGCGTCGTCCTGCTCACCGGCGGCCTCGGATCGCTGGCGTCGTGGCGCGACTCCACCGACGTCCCGGGGGAGACCATCACCTCGGGCACCCTGCGCCTGGCGGCGTTCAGCTGCGGCGCCTGGACCCTCACCGACACCGGCTCGACCTTCGTCCCGGCCACCGACCGGCTCGTGCCCGGGGAGGAGCTCACCCGCACCTGCACCTCCACCCTCACCGCCACCGGCAGCCACCTGCAGGCCACCCTGGGCGCCTCGACGCCCTCGGCCGGGACCGGCGCGCTCGCCGACGAGCTGGTCTACAGCGTCGCCTGGCGGGTGGGCGCCGCGGTCGGCCAGAGCGCCGTCACGACCGCCGACGACGGCAAGACCGTGACCGCCACCCTCACCGTGCGCTTCCCGTTCGGCACCGGGGTGGACAACGACGCCAACGGCGCGGTGGCCGCCGCCCTCGGCGCGGTGACCTTCACCCTCACCCAGACCGACGACTGACCGGGCGGGAGGTGCCCGATGTCCGCGACGCCGAGCCACATCGCCGCCCGGCCACCCCACCACGCGAGGCGTGCGCTGGTCCGGCTGGCCGGTCGAGTCCTCAGCGGCGCGCTGCTGCTGGCGGCGCTCGGGGTGCTCGTGCTCACCGTCCTGCTGCCCCGGGTGGCCGGGGCCGTGCCCTACACCGTGCTGACGGGCTCGATGGCGCCGGCGCTGCCGCCGGGCACGCTCGTCGTCGTGCGACCGGTGGCCCCCGCCGACGTCGCGGTGGGCGACGTCGTGACCTACCAGCTGCGCAGCGGTGAGCCGACCGTGGTCACCCACCGCGTGGTGCAGATCGACTACGACGCGACCGGGGCGCCGCGCTTCGTCACCCGCGGTGACGCCAACACCGTGCCCGACGCCGCCCCGGTACAGCCGGTGCAGGTGCGCGGCGTCGTCTGGTACCACCTGCCGTGGCTGGGTCGGCTGGGGCCGCTGCTCACCCTCGCGCAGCGCCAGCACCTCGTGGTCGGCACGGCCGTGGGGCTGCTGGTCTACGCCGCGCTGCAGGGGCGACAGGCCGTGCGTGCCGCGCGTCAGCCGGCGTCGGGTCGGGTGCCGGCCCGAGCGGGGGCCCATCGTGCCTGAGCACCGCGCCCCCCGGCGTCGTGACGCCTCCCACCGCGCGCCCCGTCGACGTCGGCCGCCGCTGCTGCGGGCCGGCGGTGCGGTCGCGGCCGCGGCGATCGTCGGGGTGGGCTCCCTGGGCACCTACGCCTACTGGACCGACGCCGCCGCGGTGACCTCGGGCACGCTCACCAGCGGCACCCTGGACCTCAAGGTCGAGGGACAGCAGGGCACGCCCACGGCGGCCACCTGGCCGGCCCTCGCGATCACCGACCTCGCGCCCGGGGAGAGCGTCGCGGCCACCCTGACCCTCGCCAACGCCGGCACGACGCCGTTCACCTTCAGCGTCACCGGCACGCTCACCGGGACCGCCCAGCCCTACCTCCAGGTGCGGGTCGTGCGGGCGGGGACGGCGGCGAACTCGGGCAGCACCTACCCGCGCACCGGCTCCTGCAGCGGTGGCACGGAGACCTACGCCCTGGCGTCGCTGAGCGCGGGCGCCACCGTCGTGGCGTCCTCCCCGGCCCTCGCGGCGGCGGCCTCCACCACGCTGTGCGTGATCGCCGCCCTGCCCAGCGGCACCGGCAATGCCGCCCAGGGCACGAGCGCGACCCTGACGCTCACCGCCCAGGCGACCCAGCAGTGAGCAGGATCCGCGCCGGCCTGCTCCTCGCGGCGCTGCTGCTCGGCGTCGCGGTGCCCCGCGCGGTGGCGGCGTGGGCCGACAGCGCCCAGGCGACCTCCGGCACGATCACGCTCGTGCCGACCATCGCCGCCCCGACGGCGTCGTGCAGCACGCTGTCGATCGGCGGGGTGCGGGTCGTGTGGACAGCCGTGTCCGGTGCGTCGGGCTACCGGCTGTCCTACGGCAACGGCGGCACCCAGACCCAGGACGTCGGGTCGGGCACCACCGCCGTCGTGCTGACCGGGCTCGCGAGCGCGGGCACCTTCACGGTGCGCACGCTGCGGACCTGGACCACCACGACGCCGGCGGCCACCACCACCTGGACGTCGGTGTCGTCGAACGCGCTGTCCTACACCGTCACCCTCGGCCTGCTCGGCACCTGTTCTAGTTGAGGATCCGCATCGAGGCCGGCACGCCCCCGCCGTCGTGGACGGCCTCGACCAGCTCGGCCAGCGCCGTGAGCGCGACGTTCTGCGACAGCGGTCCGTAGGAGACCCGGGCGACCCCCAGCTCCTGCAGCCGGGCCAGCGGGGGCAGGCCGGGCACCCCGATGAGGGTGAGACGCTGCGGGCCGTAGGCCTCCACCAGCGTGGCGATCTGCTGCTCGTCGAGCCTGCCCGGCACGAACACCACGGGCGCGCCGGCCTCGAGGTAGGCCCGGCCCCGGGTGACGGCCTCCTCCAGCGCGTCGTCGACGCCCTTGACGAAGGCGTCGGTGCGGGCGTTGAGCACGAAGTCCGGCACCCCGGCCTCGCGCGCGGCCGCCATCACGGCCGCCACGCGCTCGGTGGCCTCGGCCAGCGGGCGCATCTGGTCCTCGAGGTTGCAGCCCACCACGCCGAGGGAGATCGCGCGGGTCACGGTGGCGGCGGGATCGCCGTAGCCGGCCTCGAGGTCCGCGGTCACGGGCAGGTCGCCGGCGGCGACGACGATGCGCCGCACCTCCTCCAGCATCTCCGCGACCGGGATGTTCTCCCCGTCCTCGTAGCCGCGGCTCGCCGCGATCGAGTGGCTGGCGGTGGCCAGGGCGGTGGTGCCGGGGGTGTCGGCGACCACGCGCGTCGAGATCGAGTCCCACACGTTCACGACGGTGAGCAGATCCGGGGCGGTGTGCAGGGCGAGCAGGCGGGTGGCGCGGGCGGCGGTGCCGCCGGCGGGGCCGGTGAGGTCGGTGTTCGTCATGCCTCCTACCTTGGCCGAACCGGCGGGACGAGCGCGAGGGGGTGCGGCCGTCCCGCCGGCGATCGGCGGCTCACACGACGTCGTCGGCGCTCTCGATCACCGCGGCGAGACGACGCATCTGGGCGGCCTGGGAGGCGTAGTCCATCGCCGCGCCGTTCCACTCCTCCACCTGGCCGGCCAGCAGCGCCGGGTCCTCGGCGAAGGTCGGCTGGTCGGCGAGCTCGGCGGCGTCGTAGCCCTCGACGTTGGTGAGCAGCACGTCGCCGGTCATCATCTTCTCGGCGTTCTCCCAGCTGTAGATGTCCCAGTAGTAGTCGCCCCCGGTGGTGAGGGCGGTGTAGTCGACCCCGAAGGTGCTGTAGAGCTGGGTCTCGGGCTCGTCGGCGGTCTTGACGACGTAGATGCCGCTGGTGTCGGCGTACATCTGGGTGACCTCGATCTCCGGGCGCGCGGCCGCGACGTCGCGCAGCTCCTCCCCGGCCTGCTCGAACTCGGCGCGGGCGGCCTCCACCGCGGCCGGGTCGGCGCCCAGCGAGGCTGCCAGCGACGTCGTGCTCTCGATGACCTCGAGTCCCTCGCCGCCGATCTTGACCGCCACGATCGGGGCGATCGCGGCGATCTGACGCTGCTGCTCCACGTCGGCGAAGGCGTACAGGGGCCCCTCGGTGTCGATGGTCCCCTCGCGGTCCACCGGATAGACCCCGGTCACCACCAGGTCGGGCGCGGCGGCCGCGAGGGCCTCGAGGTCGATCTCGCCGTAGGTGTTGCCGACGATCGCCACCTCGGAGAGGTCGTAGTCGGCGAACCGGGGGTCGGAGGCGACGTCGACGCGTCCGAAGATCGCGACGGGGGTGATGCCGTAGCTGAGCAGCGCGAGCGCCTGGTCGGCCATGGCGGCGATCCGGGTGGGGGTGGTGTCGAGGGTCAGGGTGGCGCCGGTGCCGTCGGTCCAGGTCCACGGCCCCGCGGTCGCCGCGCTCGCGGCGGTCTCAGGTGTCGTCGCGGTGGTGTCGGCGGTCGCCCCGCAGGCGGCCACGGGGGCGAGCAGGAGCAGGAGCACGGCGGGCAGGGCCGCGGCGCGGGGTCGGCGGCGGTGGGAGTGAGTGTTCATGGTCATGTCATTAAGGTAAGGCTTACCTAAATAATCGCGGTCGCGTCTCAGTCCTCGGGCTCGAGCGGGACGACCATCGGGGCCCCGGTGCCCGGATCCGGCAGTACCGCGGCCTCGAGGCCGAAGCCCTCGCGCAGAGTCGCCGGGGTCAGCACCTCCCACGGCGTGCCGTCGGCCAGCACGCCGCCGTCGCTGAGCACGACGAGACGATCGGAGAACCGCGCCGCCAGGCTCAGGTCGTGCAGCACCATGACGACGGTCGTGCCGTGCTCGCGGTTGGCCCGCCGCACGATCCGCAGCACCTCGAGCTGGTGGGTGAGGTCGAGGAAGGTGGTCGGCTCGTCCAGGAGCAGCAGCGGGGTCCGCTGGGCGAGCACGAGTGCGATCCAGGCCCGTTGCAGCTGGCCGCCGGAGAGTCGCGCGGCCTCGCGGTCGGCCAGGTCGGTGAGGCCGGTGGCGGCGAGCGCCGTCGCCACCGCCTCGGCGTCCTCGCGGGTCCAGGGGCGGAGCAGGCTCTGATGCGGGTGGCGGCCCCGCGACACCAGGTCGTGGACGGTGGTCGCCTGGGGGGTGAGCGGCTTCTGGGGCAGGACCGCCAGGCGCCGCGCGACCTGGCGGCCGCCGACCTCGCCGATCGGACGGCCCTCGAGCAGCACCTCGCCCCGGCTGGGCCGCACCAGCCGGGCCATCGCCTTGAGCAGGGTGGACTTGCCGCACCCGTTGGCCCCGACCAGGGTGGTCACGGTGCCGGGATCGATGCGCAGGTCGAGGTCGCGCAGCACGACCCGGCCGTCGTAGCCCAGCGTCGCCGCCCGCACCTCGAGCGCGGGGAGGTCCTTCTCGACGGTCGTGGTCACGCGGGGCTCCTCGCGGGGTCGGGGCGGCGGGTCAGCAGCCAGATCAGGGACGTCGCGCCGACGAGCGCGGTGAGCACGCCCACCGGCACGCTGCCGGGCAGCAGGGACCGACCGACCAGGTCGGCGCCCAGTACGAGGGCGCCGCCGAGCAGGCCGGAGGCGAGCAGGGGCGGGCGCGCGGTCCCGCACAGACGCCGCGCCACCTGGGGCGCGACGAAGGCGACGAACTCCAGGGGGCCGCTCGCCGAGACGGCGACGGCGGCGAGCACCACCGCGCACAGGATCACCAGCATCCGGTGCCGCTGCACGGCGACACCGAGGCCGGCGGCGACGTCGTCGCCGAGCTGGGTGATCTCCAGGGCCCGGACCTGGCTCAGCGCCAAGGGCACGACGAGCACCAGGGCGGTCAGCACGGGCCACACCGAGGTCCAGGAGATGCCGGACAGGCTGCCGACCAGCCACTGGGTGGCGGCGGCGGCCTGGGTGAGGTCGGCGCTCACGAGCAGGTAGCCGGTGAGGCCCGTGAGCGAGGCCGTGACGCCGATGCCGACGAGCACGAGGCGGTACCCGTCCACGCCCCCGCGCCATGACAGGCCGTACACCAGGGCGGCGGCGAGCAGTCCGCCGAGGACCGCGACGAGGGGGAGCCCGATGCCGAGCAGCCCGGAGCCGACGGCGTAGGTGCCGCCGCCGAGCACGATGGCGGCCACGGCGCCCGCGGCCGCGCCGGAGGTGACACCGAGGATGTCGGGGGTCGCCAGCGGGTTGCGGGCGAAGGCCTGCGTCAGGGCGCCGGCGAGTCCCAGGCTCATCCCCACCAGCAGTGCGGCGACCACCCGGGGCAGGCGCAGCTCGAAGACGACCAGGTGCCGGCCGGGATCGCCGCCCACGAACAGGGTCTGCAGTACCTCGCCCGCACTGAGCCCCGCGCTGCCGACCATCACGCCGAGCAGCGTGAGGCCGGCGCAGAGCGCGGTGGCCGCGACCGCGACGACCAGGGTGCGGTTCACAGCTCGGCCATCCGTCCGCGGCGCACGATCGCCACGAACACCACCCCGCCGAGCACCGAGAGCACCACGCCGACGGAGAGCTCGCCCAGCCCACCCAGCATCCGGGCCACGACGTCGCAGGCGAGCAGCACGACGGCGCCGACCACGGCGGAGGCGGGCAGGAGCCGGGCGTGGGTCCCCCCGACGAGCGCACGCGCCACGTGGGGCGCCGTGAGACCGACGAACCCGATCGGGCCGGTGACCGCGACGGCGGAGGCGGTGAGGAGCGTGATCGCGGCGAGCCCGAGCAGGCGCGTGCGCAGCAGGCTCTGGCCCAGGCCGGCGGCCACCTCGGTGCCCAGGGCCAGCGCGTCCAGGGCGCGCACCTGGGTGGCGGCGAGGAGGGCGCCGAGGCCCGCCAGCGCGGCCACGGGGCCGAGGCCCTCCAAGGTGCGTCCGGACAGCGAGCCCACCACCCAGATCCGGTAGCCGGCCAGGGTGGTCTCGTCGGTGAGCACGAGGTAGGACGTCGCGGCCCCGAGCAGCGCCGTCACCGCCGTCCCGGCCAGCGCGAGCGGGACCGGGCTGGCCAGGCCGCGGCCGAGGGCGGCGATGCCGAAGACCGCCGTGGCGGCCAGCAGCGCGCCGAGCATCGCGAGCAGCGCGGTGGCCGTCACCGAGCCGACGCCGGCGACGTGGAGGCCGAGCACGACCGCGAGGCTCGCGCCGGCCGAGACGCCGAACAGGCCGGGGTCGGCCAGCGGGTTGCGGGTCTGGCCCTGCATGACCGCGCCCGCCGCGCCGAGGCACGCGCCGACGACGAGCCCGAGCACGGTGCGTGGCACCCGCGAGCCCCACACCACCGCGCCCACGTCGCGGTCGCGGTCCAGCAGGGCCCGCACGACGACGTCGGGGGCGAGCGGGTTGCTGCCCAGCAGCAGGCTCGCGGCCACGACGAGCACCACGGCGCCGATCAGGGCCGGGCCGATCAGGACGGGCGCGACGCCACGTCGTCGTGCGGTGGGGGACAGGAGCAGGGACACGCCCCGGACCCTAGCGGAATGAGGTAAGGCTTACCTATCTCAAGGCACCGGATCCCGGGCCCGCCGTGGCGGGACCGGGATCCGGTGGTGTCACTGCGTGCGGGCGGCTCAGAGGATGTAGAGCATCTCCTGGTAGGTCGGCAGCGGCCAGAGGTCGTCGGCCACGACGCCCTCGAGGGTGTCGGCGGCGGCGCGCACCGAGGCCATGGCCGGGAGCACCACGTCGCGGGCGTAGGTGGCGGCCACCAGCGGGTCCTCGTCGTGCTCGTGGGCCAGGGCGGCGCCGAGGGCGCTCAGGCCCGAGCGCAGGTCGGCGATGATGGCGCTGAGCGAGGTCAGGTCGCCCAGGTCGGGCTCGACGCCGGCGGCCTTGAGGGCGGCGACGTTCTGGGCGAGCTCGGTCTGGTAGCGCACCGCGGCGGGCAGCACGGTGGTGGTGCCCATCTCCAGGGTGGTGGCGGCCTCGACGGCGATGCTGAGGATGTACTGCTCGCAGCCCACCTCGTAGCGGCTGTGCATCTCGCGCTCGTTGAACACGGCGTAGGTGCTGAACAGCTCGATGGCCTCGGGCGAGATCAGCTCGGGCAGCGCGTCGACGGTGGTGCGCAGGTTCTTCAGCCCGCGCTGGGCCGCCTCGATCTGCCACTCCTCGGAGTAGCCGTTGCCGTTGAAGATCACCGCGCCGTGGTCGGAGATGATCGTGGTGAGCAGCGACTGCACGGCCTCGTCGAAGTCGGTGCCGGCGGCCACGGCGGCCTCCAGGGTGGTGGCGCAGTAGTCGAGGGCCTCGGCCATGATCGTGTTGATCACGACCATCGGGGCGGCGACGGTCTGCTGCGAGCCGGGGGCGCGGAACTCGAACCGGTTGCCGGTGAAGGCGAACGGCGAGGTGCGGTTGCGGTCGCCGGGGTCCTTGGAGAGGTCCGGCAGGGTGTCGACGCCGACGGTGAGCGTGCCCTTCTCCTTGGACCGGGTGGCGCCGCCCTTGGCGATCTGGTCGAAGACGTCGGCGAGCTGGTCGCCGAGGAAGATCGAGATGATCGCCGGGGGAGCCTCGTTGGCGCCGAGCCGGTGGTCGTTGGAGGCCGAGGCCACCGAGACGCGCAGCAGGCCGCCGTACTTGTGCACCGCGCGGATCACGGCGGCGCACACGACGAGGAACTGCGCGTTGTCGTGCGGGGTGTCGCCGGGCAGCAGCATGTTGCCCTGGGCGGCGTTGCCGATCGAGAAGTTCACGTGCTTGCCCGAGCCGTTGACGCCGGCGAAGGGCTTCTCGTGGAACAGGCACTCCATGCCGTGCTTCTTGGCGATCGCCTTGAAGGTCGTCATCAGCAGCTGCTGGTGGTCCGAGGCGAGGTTGGAGCGCTCGAACATCGGCGCCACCTCGAACTGGCCGGGGGCCACCTCGTTGTGCCGGGTCTTGGCGGGGATGCCGAGCTTGAACAGGGCCTGCTCGGTCTCCATCATGAAGCCGAGCACGCGGTCGGGCACCGCGCCGAAGTAGTGGTCGTCGAACTCCTGGCCCTTGGGCGGCTTGGCGCCGAACAGGGTGCGCCCGGAGTTCAGCAGGTCGGGCCGGGCGTGGAAGAAGTGGCTGTCGACCAGGAAGTACTCCTGCTCGGGGCCGCAGTAGGACACCACGTTCTGGGGGTCCTCGTGGCCGAAGAGCGACAGGATCCGCTTGGCGTGCACCGACATCGCCTGCTGGCTGCGCAGCAGCGGCGTCTTGTGGTCCAGCGCCTCCCCGGTCATCGAGATGAAGACCGTGGGGATGCACAGCGTGTTGCCGTTGGGGTTCTCCAGGATGTACGCCGGGCTCTGGATGTCCCAGCCGGTGTAGCCGCGGGCCTCGAAGGTCGCGCGCAGGCCGCCGTTGGGGAAGGAGGAGGCGTCGGGCTCGCCCTGGATCAGGGTCTTGCCGGCGAACTCGCTGATCGCGGTGCCGTCGCCGACCGGCTCGAGGAAGCTGTCGTGCTTCTCGGCGGTGAGGCCGGTGAGGGGGTAGAAGACGTGGGCGTAGTGGGTCGCGCCCTTCTCCATCGCCCAGTCCTTCATCGCCGAGGCGACGGCGTCGGCGACGTCGGGGTCCAGCGGGGCGCCCTGGTCGATGGTGGACACGACCGACTTGTAGATGCCCTTGGGCAGGCGCTTGCGCATCACCTGGAGGCTGAAGACGTTCTCCCCGAACACCGACCCGGGCTCGGCCGCGGGGTCGAAGGTGAACGGCGGCGGGGTCGTGGCCTGCACGGCGGCGATGGCCTGCAGCCGGACGGGGTTGGCGGTCATGGGCGCTCCTGGGTGACGGTCGAGCGGCCTCGGGCGCCGCTCCTGGCCGTGAACCTAGGCCCGCCGTGTCTCGGGCATGTTTCGTACCGGTGTCAGGGGCCCGTTGGGGGCTGTGACAACGGTCACGCGGGCTCCGGGGCGGGGTCGGGCAGCACCTCGCGCCAGCTGTGCCGCGGCTCCCATCCGAGCAGGTCGCGCGCCTTGTCGATGGCGTAGAAGGTCTCGGTGGGTCCCAGCGGACGGCGCACCGGCACCCCGTCGTAGAAGCGGGCGAGCAGCTCGTCGGTGGGGGTCGCCACCGAGTGGTCGGCGTTGGCGATGTTGAGCACCTGATAGCCCAGGCCGGGGGTCGCCAGGCAGGCCTGGATCGCGCCCGCGAGGTCGCGCACGTCGATGTAGGCGAACAGGTTGCGCCGGCGCAGCGCCGGGTCGGCCAGGTAGGCCGGGAACAGCTCGGCGTACTCGTGGGGCTCGATGACGTTGTTGATGCGCAGGGCGTAGACGTCGGCACAGGTGCGGGCGGCGAAGGAGCGGGCCGCGGCCTCGTTGGCCACCTTCGACATCGCGTAGGCGTCCTCGGGCACGGTCGGGTGGTCCTCGTCCACCGGCAGGTACTCGGGACGGCGCTCGCCGCGGGCGAAGCACACCCCGTAGGTGGTCTCGGAGGAGGCCAGCACGATCCGGTCGATCCCCAGCCGGGTGGCGGCCTCGAGCACGTGGAAGGTGCTGAGCACGTTGGCGGCGTAGGTCGCGGCATCGGGCACGATCCCGATCCGCGCGACCGCTGCGAGGTGCACGACGGCGTCGTAGCGCGGCGGTTCGGCGAGGTGAACCGTCACGGGTTCTCTGCCGCTTCTATACGGGGTGCGGCTCTCGGTTGAGGGCAGCGTAGTAGTCGTGCTCGTGCTCGGCGGGTGGGATCTGGCCGATGCTGGAGTGCAGGCGTCGGTGGTTCCACCAGTCGACCC
>NZ_CAXQZB010000057.1:0-33692 GCF_964228225.1 Nocardioides sp. | reverse complement strand
GCACCCGTGCGGGTGACGGTGTCCACGATCTTGCGCGCCGAGGTGTCGATCACCTCGTGGTCATAGGCCTTGAGCCTGATGCGGATCTTCTGTCCCGCCATAGGTCTCTCTCGTCCTTACTCGTCGTTCTGCTCGGTCCCGGCACGCTCCGGCCGACTCCCGCTCTCCGACCCCCGCGGTCGGGCGTGTCGCGTGAGCGACTCGCACGAGTCCCCCGGGGATCGAGGGCGTCGGCGCCTGATCGGGTCTCTGGTGCGGTGCGGGCACGGCCATCACTCGTCACTTCCCCCGGGGCCGTAGGACCCGGGACGGGAGACGCGATTCAGGAGTCAAGACGTGCTGCGCACCCCAGCAACCCGCCGGAGCAACTTCGATATCTTGGCAGAGACGGGCAGCCACACCAAATCGGTCGGCACGCGAGGCTGGCGGGCGGGCGGAGGGCGTCCTACGATCCCCGGACCGGACGAGAACGTGTTCTCGTTCTCCCCGATCGGAAGGACCGTCATGACCCTGCGCATCACCGTGCCCGAGGGCGCCGACCTGCTGGCGCACGTGTGGGGTCGGATGGTGCCCGGGATCGGGCCCGCCGCCGCCGGGCTCTCGATGGCCGTCTACGAGCACAGCACCCTGGAGCTGCGCACCTTCGAGGCCGCGCGGTTGCGGATCGCGGCGATCAACGACTGCCGCTGGTGCCGCGACTTCCGCACCGAGCGCGACGGCGAGCGCGTGGAGGACGCCTTCCCCGCGGCGGTGGCGGCCTGGCGCGACGCCCCGGACGCCCTCGACGCGCGGGCGCTCCTGGCCGCGGAGTACGCCGAGCGCTTCGCCCTGGCCCACACCGACCTCGACGACGACTTCTGGGAGCGCGCCCACGCGCTGTTCTCCGACGCCGAGCTGGTGGAGCTGACGATGTGCCTGGGCTCCTGGGTCGCCTTCGGCCGCCTGAACCGGGTGCTGGGCCTGGACACGGTCTGCGCGCTGCCGCAGCACCCCTGACCGCACCCTCCTCCGCCCGCGGACCTGACAGGATGGGCCCCGCCCGCCCACCACGGCCCGGAAGGACGGCATGTCGGACTCGGACCACCTGCCCCAGGACCCCACGACGGGCTGGAGCGCGCCCGGCAGCACCCCCGCCCCCGCCGGCCCCCCGGCCACCGGGCCGACACCGGCCCCCGGCTGGGGACCGCCCCCGGCGTACCCCACCGCTGCGGCGTACCCCTCGACTCCCGCTGCCCCGGCGTACCCGGGGCCGCCGGTCGCCCTGCACAAGCCCGGCGCGATCCCCCTGCGCCCCCTGACGCTGGGCGACATCTACAACGGCGCCTTCCGCACCATCCGTGCCAACCCCCGCGCGACCGTGGGGGCGGCGGTGCTGATGAGCGTGCTGGCCATGAGCCTGCCGCTGGTGCTGTCGCTGATCGCCACCTTCACCCTCGACGTCTCCCTCGACGAGAACCTGGAGCCGCAGGGGTCGATCTCCACCTCCGAGGCCGTCGGCATCGCCCTCAGCCTGGGAGGGCTGGCCCTCGGCACGCTCGCGCTCTACCTCGGGACGGCCCTGGTGAGCGCCATGGTGAGCCAGGTGACCCTCGCCGCCGCGGTCGGCGCGCGGATGAGCCTGGAGCAGGCGTGGCGCGCCACCCGCGGCCTGCGCTGGCGCGCGATCGGCCTGATCCTCCTGCTGGCGGGCGGGTACCTGCTCGTCGTCGCCGTGTGGGGCGTCACGGTGCTGATGGCGGCCGCGGCCGGGGTCGGCGAGGGCGCCACCATCGCCTGGGCCGTGCTCTCCGGACTCTTCCTCCTGCTCCCCGCCCTGGTGGTGCTGTGGACGCGCTACTCCTACCTGGCCGTCCCGGCCCTGATGCTGGAGCGCCGCGGGGTGGTCGCCTCGATCGGCGTGGCCGGGCGCCTGACCCGCGGCGCGTTCTGGCGCACGTTCGGCATCGCCCTGCTCACCGTGGGCATCACCCTCGTCGCCTCCAACCTGCTGAGCACACCGGTGAGCCTGGTCGGGCAGGTCGTCATGATCGCCGCGCCCGACTACGCCCTGCTGACCCTGACGGTCACGACCGCCCTCACGAGCGTGGTCGCCACCGCCTTCGTGGCGCCGTTCAGCGGCGCCGTGAGCACCCTGCAGTACCTCGACCAGCGGATGCGGCGCGAGGGGTTCGAGGTGGAGCTGATGCGGCGCGCGGGACTCCTCGGCTGATGCCGGTCCTCGCCACGGTCCTCGCCACGCCCGGCGCCGCACTGCGCGCCGCTCCCCCGCTGGTCCCGAGCCCCGACGACGCCCGCGGTGCGCTGCGCCGCGAGCTCGCCGACCCCGACTACCTGCGCGACGACCTCGTGCAGCGGGTGCTGGACTGGCTCGGGCGCCTCATCGACCGCGGCGTGTCCTCGGCCGGCCGCACCGAGGGCATCACCTGGCTGGTGCTCACCGTGCTGGTGCTGGCCCTGCTGGCCGTGATCGGCCTCGCGCTGCGCCGGCTGCGCCCCACCCGCCGGCACCGCGACGCCGACACCGACCTCCTCGACGCCGCCCTCGGCTCGGCCGGGCTGCGCGCGCGGGCCGCGGCGGCCCTGGCCGCCGGCGACCACGACGCCGCGCTGCTCGACGCCGTGCGCGCGATCGCCACCCACGCCGTGGAGCAGCACCTCCTGCGCGACGCGCCGGGCCTCACCGCCCGCGAGATGGCGGTCGCGGTCGCCGCGGGCGCCCCCGACCACGGCCCCGCCCTCGCGCAGGCCGCACAGTGGTTCGACGCCACCTGCTACGGCCACCGCCCGGCCTCGGCCGCGCAGGTGCAGACGGTCCTGGCCCTCGCCGACGCCCTCGGCGTGCCGGGCGGTTCCCGACGGGCGCTCGCCCGATGAGCGCGCTGGCCGCGCCGGCCGTGGAGGCGACCGGTCCCGCCGACACCACCGGGAGCGGTCGGTGGCGGCGGGCCCGCTGGCCGCTGCTGGTGGGCGTCCTGCTGATCGCCGCCGTCGTGCTGCGCGTGCTCACCCAGGACCCCACCGGCACCGGCGCCCGGCTCGACCCCGACGGCGCCGGCCGCGACGGCGCCCGTGCGGTGACGCGGGTCCTGGCCGACCAGGGCGTCGCCGTGGACGTCGCGCGCGACGCCGCCGCGCTGGAGCGTGCTCGCCCGGGTGCGGACACCACGGTGGTGGTCAGCTCCTCCGAGGCGCTGGGGCCCAGCACCGTGGACCGGCTGGTGGAGGCCGCCGACGGCGCCCGGGTCGTCGTGGTCGAGCCCGGCCCCGCCCTGCTCGACCTCCTCCCCCTGCCCGCCCGCACGCCCGACCCCGCCGCGGGCACCGAGGAGCCGCTCGGCGCCTGCCCCGACCCGCTGTTCACCGACCTGCGCCTGGTCGTCGACGCGCGCGACACCGTCGACGCCGTCGCCGGATCGGTGTCGTGCTTCGACCGCAGCCTCGTGCTCGGCCCCGACCTGGTCCTGCTCGGGGCCGGCGACCTGCTCACCAACGACCAGGTGCTGCGCGGCGACAACGCCGCGATCGCGCTGCGCCTGCTCGGCGCGCGCGACCGGCTCGTCTGGTACGTGCCCGACGCCACCGACCTGGGCGGCGAGGACGCCGTGAGCCTGCGCTCGCTCCTGCCCGCCCCGGTCGTGCCCGGCCTGACCCTGCTCGGCCTGACGATGCTCGCGGTGATCCTGTGGCGCGGCCGCCGGTTGGGCCGGCTCGCGATCGAGCCGTTGCCGGTGGTGGTGCGGGCCCTGGAGACCACGCTGAGCCGCGGCCGGCTCTACCACCGCATCGGCGACCGGGCGCACACCGCGGCGGTGCTGCGGCGCGCCACCCGGCGCCGGCTCGCCGCCCGGCTCGGCCTCGCCGGCGCCGCCCGGGGCGCGACCGTGCCCACCCCGGTCCTGCTGGCGGCGCTCACCGCCCGACTGCCCGGGCGGACCGACCTCGACGACCTGCTCGCCGACGAGGCCCCCACCCCCGCCCACGACCGTGCGCTGGTCGATCTGGCCCGCGCCCTGACGCAACTCGAGGAAGAGGTCCGCCGCCCATGAGCGAGTCGACGCCCCCGCCCCCGCCGTCCGCCGCCGACCCGGCCCTGGAGCGGCTCACCGCCGTGCGTGCCGAGGTCGGCAAGGTCGTCGTCGGCCAGGACGCCGCGGTGTCCGGCCTGATCGTCGCCCTGCTGTGCGGCGGCCACGTGCTGCTCGAGGGCGTGCCCGGCACGGCCAAGACGCTGCTGGTGCGCACCCTCGCGGCGGCGCTCGACGTGCGCACGCGCCGGGTGCAGTTCACCCCCGACCTCATGCCGGGCGACATCACCGGCTCGATGGTGCTGGACCCGCGCAGCGCGGAGCTGTCCTTCCGCGAGGGCCCGCTGTTCACGAACCTGCTGCTGGCCGACGAGATCAACCGCACGCCGCCGAAGACGCAGTCGGCGCTGCTGGAGGCGATGGAGGAGCGGCAGGTCTCGGTCGACGGCACCAGCCACCCGCTGCCCGACCCCTTCCTGGTGGCCGCCACCCAGAACCCGGTGGAGTTCGAGGGCACCTACCCGCTGCCCGAGGCGCAGCTGGACCGCTTCCTGCTCAAGGTCGTCCTGCCCCTGCCCGAGCGCAGCGCCGAGGTGGAGATCCTGCGTCGCCACGCCGACGGCTTCGACCCCCGCGACGTCGCGGGGGCGGGGGTGCGCGCGGTCGCCGGCCCCGCCGACATCCACGCCGCCCAGCGCGCGGTGGCCGGCGTGAGCGTCGGGCCGGAGGTGGCCGGCTACATCGTCGACCTCGCCCGCGCGACCCGCGAGTCGCCCTCGCTCACCCACGGCGTGAGCCCGCGCGGTGCCACCGCCCTGCTGCGCACCGCGCGCGCCTGGGCCTGGCTGCACGGGCGCGACTTCACCACCCCCGACGACGTCAAGGCCCTGGCGCAGGCCACCCTGGCCCACCGGCTCGGGCTGCGGCCCGAGGCCGAGCTCGACGGCGTGGACGCCACCCAGGTCCTGGCCGCCGCGCTGGCCGCCGTGCCGGTGCCGCGCTGACCCGCGCCGGATCCCGGAGCTGATCGCCATGGCCCTCACCGGACGTCTGCCGCTGCTGCTGGCGGCCGGCCTGCTGCCCGTGCTGGTGCGTCCGCAGCAGAGCACCGTGTGGCTGTGGCTGCTGGTCGTGGTGCTCCTCGCCGCGGTGGACGTGCTGGCGGCCCCCCGCCCGCGCAGCCTGGAGGTGGTGCGCACCGATCCGCCCACCACCCGGCTCGGGGAGCCGACGACGGCGCTGCTGGAGGTGCGCGCCGCACGACGCGCGCGCGGCGTGCTGCGCGACGCCTGGCAGCCCACCGCGGGCGCCGACGGCCGGCGTCACCGGCTGCGCCTCGACCCCGGGCGACCCCAGCGGGTGCGCACCGAGCTGGTGCCCCGGCGCCGCGGCGACCTGCGGGCGCTGGGCGTGACCGTGCGACTGGTCGGGCCGCTGGGCCTGGCGGCGCGCCAGGCCACCCTCGACGTGCCGGGTCGGCTGCGCAGCCTGCCGGCGTTCGGGTCCCGGCGCCACCTGCCCTCGCGGATCGCCCGGCTGCGCGAGCTCGACGGTCGGGCCGCGGTCCGGGTGCGGGGCCAGGGCACCGAGTTCGACTCACTGCGCGCGTACGTGCGCGGCGACGACATCCGCTCCATCGACTGGCGGGCCTCGGCCCGTACCCGCGAGACGGTGGTACGCACCTGGCAGCCCGAGCGCGACCGCCGGGTCGTGCTGCTGCTCGACACCTCCCGGATCGCCGCGGCGCGCGTCGACGACGTGCCCCGCCTGGACTCCGCGATGGACGCCGCCCTGCTGCTGGCCGCGCTCGCCTCCCGTGCGGGCGACCGCGTGGAGGTCGTGGCCGGCGACCGTCGGGTGCGGGCCCGGCTCGCGCTGCGGGGCACCGGCGACGTCGCCGCCCGGCTGCAGGAGAGCCTGGCCGACCTCGAGCCCGAGCTGGTGGAGGCCGACTGGGACCGCCTGGTGGCCGACCTCGTGGGCCGCCGCCGCGGCCGGGCCCTGGTGGTGCTGCTGACGCCGCTGGAGCCGGCCTCGGTGGAGCAGGGGCTGCTGCCGGTGCTGCCGGTACTCACCCGCCACCACCGGGTCGTGGTGGCCTCGGTGCGCGACCCCGGGCTCGCACGGCTCGCCGCGGTCCGCGACGACGGCGCCTCGGTGCATCAGGCCGCGGCCGCCGAGCAGGCGCTGGCCCGGCGGGCCCGGACCGCCCAGGTGCTGGGCCGGCTCGGGGTGGACGTGCTCGACGTCGACGCCGAGGCGCTGCCCCCGGCCCTGGCCGACCACTACCTCGCGCTGAAGGCCCGCGGCCTGCTGTGACGGCCCCCGGCCCGCGGTGTCAGGCCTGGGTGGCGACGCGGTCCTCGAGCAGCGAGGGGTCGAGGTCGCCGTCGGCGCCGGCCAGCACCGCACGGCGTCCGAGCACCAGGGCGTAGAGGAGGAAGGCCACCTCGGCCACGACGCCGATCGTGATCCGCGCCCAGGTGGGCAGCCCCGAGGGCGTCACGAACCCCTCGATGATCCCGCTGATCCCGAGCACCACCACCAGCCCCAGCGCGACCCCGAAGGCCGTGCGACCCTCGCGGGCGATCGACTGCGCGCGCGTGAGGGCGCCGGGGGCGATCCAGGACCAGAACAGCCGCAGCCCCACGCCCCCGGCCACGAAGACGGCCGTGAGCTCGAGCAGACCGTGGGGCAGGATCAGGCCGAAGAACAGCGACCCGCGGTCGCGGTCGATCATGATCGCGCCGATCACGCTGACGTTGGCCATGTTCGTGAACAGCAGCAGCACGACCGGCAGTCCGAAGATCCCCAGCACCAGGCAGCGGGCCGCCACCCATGCGTTGTTGGTCCACACCTGGGCCGCGAAGTGGCCCGGGGCGTACTCGGAGTAGTAGCCCTCGAAGTCGGAGTTCACCAGCTGGTCGACCTCCGCGGGCGAGAGCAGCTGCTGCTCGACCTGGGGGTTGTCCAGCAGCCACAGCATCATCACCGCGGCCACGACGACGTTGACCACCAGGCAGCCCAGCCACCACCAGCGCAGCCGGTACAGCGCCGCCGGGAAGCGGTGGGTGAAGAACCCGGCCACCCCGGCCCAGGTCGGCACCCGGGTGCCGACCAGCCGCAGCCGCACGCGCGCCAGCAGCGAGGACAGCCCCGCGATCAGGGTGCCGTCCGGGGCGGTGGTGCGGATCGTGGAGAGGTCGGTGGCGACCTGCTCGTAGGTGTCGACCAGCTCGTCGGCCTCCGCGCCCGTGAGGCGTCGCTGGCCGGCCAGCACGTCCAGCCGTGCCCAGCGGGAGACGCGGTGTCCGGTGTAGGCGTCGAGGTCCACGCCCCCACCCTACGGTCGCGGCGCCCGGTGGCCCGCCGACCTAGGATGCCGACATGTCCGACTACGCCTCCCTCACCGAGGACGACCTCGTCACCGGCGAGGCCGTGGCCCTGGACCTCCCGGCCGCCGGCGTGGCGGTGCGGATGGCCGCCGGCCTGCTCGACCTGCTCGTCACCGTGCTCGTGCTGGTCCTGGCCTTCCTGGTGGCCGGGATCGCCACCATCCGGGCCGACGACGCGCTGGTGCAGACCGCGGTGGTGCTGGCCACGGTGCTGGTGTTCGTGGTCGTGCCGGCGACGGTCGAGACCCTCACCGGGGGACGCAGCGTCGGCAAGCTGGCCCTGGGGCTGCGGGTGGTGCGCGACGACGCCGGCCCGATCACCGCCCAGCACGCCGGGATGCGGCACCTGGTCGGCTTCGTCGAGATCTACCTCTCCCTCGGGGCCGTCGCGTTCTTCTCGATGCTGCTGAGCGCCCGCGGCAAGCGCGTGGGCGACTACGCGGCCGGCACCTACGTCGTCCGGGCCCGGGTGCCGCTGCGGCTGGCTCCGCCTGCGGTGATGCCGCCGCACCTGGCGTCCTGGGCCGCGGGCGCCGACGTCGCCCGCCTCCCGGTGCCGCTGGCCCTCGCGGTGCGCCAGTTCCTCGGCCGGGCCCCCGAGCTGATGCCGGGCGCGCGGTGGGAGGTCGCGGTGCGGCTGGCCGAGCGGGTGGCGCCCTTCGTGGCGCCCGCTCCCCCGGCAGGAACCCACCCCGAGGACCTGCTGCGCGCGGTGATCGCGACCCGCCGCGACCGCGACGCCGCCCGGTTGGCGCGCGAGGACGCCGTGCGACGTCGGCTGCTCTCCTAGGACCCCACAGCCCGGGACGCCACCGCCCGGGACGGCACGGCCCGGGACGGCGACCGCCGGGTCCGCGGCGTGCGCGGACCCGGCGGTGCCCGTCCTGAGCGGGGGCTCGGCCCGGGGTGGGGCCACCTCTCAGTAGGACGTGAACAGCAGTCGGTTGGGCGAGCCGTTGACGCCGGTCACCACGCCGGTGGTGGCGTTGCCGAGCAGCGCGCTCGTGACGGTCGCGGGGCTGGCCGAGGGGTTGTTCTGCAGGTACAGCGCGGCGACGCCGGCGACGTGCGGGCTGGCCATGGAGGTCCCGGAGATGGTGTTCGTGGCGGTGGTGCTGCCGATCCAGGCCGAGGTGATGCCGGCACCGGGGGCGAAGAGGTCCACGCAGCTGCCGTAGTTGGAGAACGAGGCCCGCGCGTCGGTGGTCGTCGTGGCGGCCACGGTGATCGCCGAGCTCGCCCGCGCCGGGCTGGAGTTGCAGGCGTTGGTGTTCTCGGTGCCGGCGGCGACGACGACGGTCACCCCGGCGGAGGTCATCCGGGCCACCGCGGCGTCGGTGGCGGCGTCGGCCCCACCTCCCAGGCTCATGTTGGCCACGGCGGGCCGGGTGGCGTTGGTGGCGACCCAGTCCATGCCCGCGATGACGCCGGAGTTGCTGCCGCTGCCGTCGCAGCCGAGCACCCGCACCGGCACGAGGGTGACCGACTTGGCCACGCCGTAGGTGCGCCCGCCGACCGTGCCGGCGACGTGGGTGCCGTGGCCGTTGCAGTCGGTGGTGCCGCGACCGTCGTTGATCGCGGTCGCTCCCGCCGCGACCCGGCCGGAGAACTCGCTGTGCGTGGCCAGGATGCCGGTGTCGATGATGTAGGCCCGCACGCCGGAGCCGGTGGCGGTGGAGGTGTAGGTGCCCGACAGCGGCCGGGCGCGCTGGTCGATGCGGTCCAGGCCCCACGTGGCGCCGGTCTGGGTGGCCTCGATGCTCACGCGGCCGTCCTGCTGGACGAACGCGACGTCGGGGTCGCGGCGCACCCGCTGCAGCTGCTCGGGGGTGAGGGTGGCGGTGTAGCCGTCGAGCGCGGTGTAGACGCGCGTGACGTCGCCCCCGGGTCCGGCGACGGCGTCGCGGGCCTCCGCGCGGGCGGCGGCGTCGCGGTCGAGCATGACGATGTAGCGCGAGGCGATGGGGTCCTGGGCGCGCAGCAGCGGGGCCGTGGGGCCGGTGGTCCGGGCGCTCGGGCCGGTGGAGTCCTGGGCGTGGGCGCTGGTCGCACCCGTCGTGCCGATCACCAGCGTGGTGAGGGTGAGGGCAGCCAGGGAGGCGGCCGCGGCCGTCGTGGTGGTCTTCATGGTTCCTCCGCTTCGGCGCGGTGGGCGCCGGTCGTGATGACCCGGATCACGGGTCGGCGGCGCGGGTGCGCCGTTGCCCCCGACCCTGCTCACCGCGCGGGCCCGGGCACAGCGGGAAAACCCTTGCATCCACCCTCGGAACTCCCCGGGGATGCAACCGGCCCCCCGGTCCAGGACGTCAGAGCGCGGGGGACTCCGCGTCCGTCCCGACCGGGCCCTGCGGCACGAGCAGCACCGCGACCGCGGCGCCCAGGCACAGCAGCCCGGCGGTGAGCCAGGCGGCGAGGTAGTCGCCGGTGGCCTCGCGCAGCACCCCGGCGTACAGCGCCGCCGCGCCCGCCCCCACCATGTGCGAGGCGAAGACCCAGCCGAAGACCACCCCGGCGCGCGCCGGGCCGAAGCACGCCCGGCACAGGGCGATCGTGGGCGGCACCGTGGCCACCCAGTCCAGGCCGTAGAAGACGATGAAGACGAACAGGCTGGGGTGCACCACCTCGGCCAGCAGCCAGGGCACGGCGAGCAGCGAGAGGCCGCGCAGCCCGTAGTACACCGCGAGCAGCAGCCGCGGGTCGACGCGGTCGGTGAGCCAGCCGCTGGCGATCGTGCCCACCAGGTCGAAGACGCCGATCAGCGCGAGCATCGAGGCCGCCGTGGTGGCGGGCATGCCGTGGTCGTGGGCGGCGGCCACGAAGTGGGTGCCGATCAGGCCGTTGGTGGACCACCCGCAGATCCAGAACGTCGCCATCAGGATCCAGAACGCCCGGTGGCGGGCCGCGTCGCGCAGCGTGACCAGGGCGAGCCGGGCGGCGCCGACGGGCACCTCGGGGGCGAGGACCGGGGACTGCGGGTCGGCGCCGTAGGGACGTCGCCCGACGGCGGCGGGCGAGTCGGCCATGAGCAGCCAGATCGCAGGCGCCAGCACCAGCGCCGTGCCCGCCACGACCAGCGCCGCCCACCGCCAGCCCGGTCCGTCGGCGAGGACGGCGATCACCGGCAGGAACACCAGCTGCCCGGCCGAGGACGCCCCCGAGAACACGCCGACCACCAGTCCGCGGTGCCGCACGAACCACCGGTCGGCGACGATCGCGCCGAAGACCAGCGCCACCGAGCCCGTGCCGATCCCGACGGCGAAGCCCCACAGCAGCCAGAGCTGCCAGGCCGCGGTCATGACGGTCGTCAGCGCCGACCCGAGGCCCACCATGACCAGCGCGACCGCCGCCACGCGGCGCACCCCGAAGCGCGCCATGAGCGCGGCCGCGAAGGGCGCGGTGAGTCCGTAGACGACGAGGTTGAGCGTCACCGCGCCGCTCGTCGTGGCGCGGGACCAGCCGAACTCCTCCTCCAGGGGCTGCAGCAGGGCGCCGGTGGAGGACCGGAACCCGGCGGTCGCGACGAGCGCGCCCAGGGTGAGCAGGGCGACCCACCAGGCCCGGTGGACCCGGCGCACCCGGGCCGGCGTCGGCTCGAGGACGGCACTCACCCGGCCGAGTCTAGGGAGCGGGGACCCGACGCGGGCGCGAGATCGTGCCGTCCTGCGTCGATGACCTGCCAGGATCCGGGGATGCTGCCGATCGAGGTGCGGGCGCTGTGGGACTTCGCCGACCCCACGGGGAGCGAGGCCCGCTTCCGGGCCGCGGCGCAGGAGGCGCAGGGCGTGCGCGCCGCCCTGCTGCGCACGCAGGTGGCCCGCGCCCTCGGGCTGCGGGGACGCCACGAGGAGGCGCTGGCGCTGCTCGGCCACGACGCTGACCACCCCGAGCCCGCCGTCGCGGCCCAGGTGCGGCTCGAGACCGGGCGGGTGCACCGCAGCGCGGGGGACGCCGAGCGGGCCGTCGCGGCCTGCGCCGCCGCCGAGGGGCTGGCGCGCGCCCACGGCCTCGACGCCGTCCGGGTCGACGCGCTGCACATGCTGGCCCTGCTCGCCCCGCCGGCCGAGCAGGCCGCGCTCACCGAGGCGGTGCTGGAGGTGGCGCGGGCATCGGCGGACCCCGATGCCCGCGCGTGGGAGGCCTCGCTGCTGCACAACCTCGGCATGGCGCACGCCGACGCCGGCGCGTGGCCCGCGGCACTGACGGCCTTCGAGGCCGCCCTGGCGGTGCGTCGCGCCCGCGACGAGGTCGGCCCGACCCGGGTCGCCCGGTGGATGGTCGGCTGGGCGCTGCGCCACCTCGACCGACGCGCCGAGGCGCTCGCCGTGCAGGAGGACCTGGTCGCCGAGCTCACCGCCGCCGGTGAGAGCGACCCCTACGTGGAGGAGGAGCTCGCGCTGCTGCGCGCCGACACCCGGTAGGCCAGGTCGGTGATGGTGCGGCCCACCGCGAGGCCCTTGCGCTCGAACCGGGTGACCGGTCGGGTGTCCCACCGCGGCACCGGTCCCCCCTGCAGGCCCGGCTCGGCGTCGAGGACCTCCTGCATCCAGGCGGCGTACTCGGCCCAGTCGGTGGCCAGCCGCCACCAGCCGCCCACCGCCACCCGCTGGGTGACCAGGGCCGCGAAGGCGGGGTTCACCAGCCGGCGCTTGTGGTGCCGCGCCTTGTGCCACGGGTCGGGGAAGAAGGTGAGCAGCTCGGAGATCGCGCCCTCCCCGACGCGGTGCTCCAGGGTCCACACGGCGTCCACCTGGCACAGCCGGACGTTGGTGAGACCGAGCTCGGCGATGCGCAGCAGGGTGTCGGCGACCCCGGGGCGCCAGACCTCGAAGGCCAGCACGTTGGCCTCGGGACGGGCCGCCGCGACGGCGACGGTGGCCTCGCCCACGCCCGAGCCGATCTCGACGACCAGCGGCGCCTCACGACCGAACACCGCGGTCCAGTCCACGCCCTCGGCGACGTCGTCGTCGGGCACCAGGTAGTGGGCCCGCTCGGTGTCCCAGGCGTGCTGCTGACGCTCGGTGAGCCGGCTGCCGCGGCGGGAGTAGGTGAGCACCTCACGGATGCGGCGGCCGTCCTCGGTGTAGCGGTGATGCGGACGGGCGGGGGTGACGGCGCGGGCGTCGGTCATGCGGGCGGCCTTCGGGGTCGGGGACGGCACGAGGCCCCGCACCGGCGAGCGGTGCGGGGCCTCGTGGTGAAGCGGGGAGCGCCGAACGGCGCTCGGATCACTTGGTGATCTTGGTGACGCGGCCGGCGCCGACGGTGCGGCCACCCTCACGGATGGCGAACCGCAGGCCCTCGTCCATGGCGATGGGCTGGATGAGCTCGACCGACATCTCGGTGTTGTCACCCGGCATGACCATCTCGGTGCCCTCCGGCAGGGTCACGACGCCGGTGACGTCGGTGGTCCGGAAGTAGAACTGCGGGCGGTAGTTGTTGAAGAACGGCGTGTGACGGCCGCCCTCCTCCTTCGAGAGGATGTAGACGTTCGCCTCGAAGTTGGTGTGCGGGGTGGTGGTGCCCGGCTTGATCACGACCATGCCGCGCTCGATGTCCTCGCGCTTGGTACCGCGCAGGAGCAGACCGACGTTCTCGCCGGCCTGGCCCTCGTCGAGGAGCTTGCGGAACATCTCGACACCGGTGACGGTGCTCTTCTGAGCGGTCTCGCGGATGCCGATGATCTCGACCTCCTCGTTGACCTTGATGATGCCGCGCTCGATACGACCGGTGATGACGGTGCCACGACCGGTGATCGTGAAGACGTCCTCGACGGGCATGAGGAACGGCTTGTCGGTCTCACGCTCGGGGGTCGGGATGTAGTCGTCGACCGCCGCCATGAGCTCGGCCACGGACTCGGCCCACTTGGCGTCGCCGTTGAGGGCCGGGAACGCGGCCACGCGCACGACCGGGATGTCGTCGCCCGGGAACTCGTACTCGCTGAGGAGCTCGCGCACCTCCATCTCGACGAGCTCGATGAGCTCCTCGTCGTCGACCATGTCGCACTTGTTGAGCGCCACGACCAGGGCGGGCACGCCGACCTGGCGGGCGAGCAGCACGTGCTCGCGGGTCTGCGGCATGGGACCGTCGGTGGCGGCCACCACGAGGATCGCGCCGTCCATCTGCGCCGCGCCGGTGATCATGTTCTTGATGTAGTCGGCGTGACCGGGGCAGTCGACGTGGGCGTAGTGGCGGCCCTCGGTCTGGTACTCGACGTGCGCGATCGAGATGGTGATACCGCGCTGACGCTCCTCGGGAGCCTTGTCGATCTCGTCGAACGGCGTGAACGGGTTGAGGTCCGGGTACTTGTCGTGCAGGACCTTCGAGATCGCCGCGGTGAGCGTCGTCTTCCCGTGGTCGATGTGACCGATCGTGCCGATGTTGACGTGCGGCTTGGTCCGCTCGAACTTCGCCTTAGCCACTGGGGCTCCTCCTGATGGTGTGTGTGACGTGACTCGTACTGGTGGTGATGCGGCCGAGGGCCGAGCGAGGACTACTCGCCGCGGGCCTTCTTGACGATCTCGTCGGCGATGTTCGAAGGAACCTCGGCGTACGAGTCGAACTCCATCGAGTACGACGCCTGGCCAGAGGTCTTGGACCTCAGGTCGCCAACGTACCCGAACATCTCGGACAGCGGCACGAGGGCGCTCACGACGAGGTCGCCGTGCCGCTCCTCCTGCGCGCGGACCTGGCCACGGCGCGAGTTGATGTCGCCGATGACGGTGCCGAGGAAGTTCTCCGGCGTGGTCACCTCCACGGCGAACATCGGCTCGAGCAGGACAGGCTTCGCCATGCGGGCGGCCTCCTTGAAGGCCTGCGCACCGGCGATCTTGAACGCCAGCTCCGAGGAGTCGACGTCGTGGTAGGCGCCGTCCTCGAGGGTGAACTTGACGTCGACCATCGGGTAGCCCGCGAGCACGCCGAACTCCATGGAGTCCTGACCGCCCTGGTCCACCGACGGGATGTACTCGCGGGGCACGCGGCCACCGGAGACGTTGTTGACGAACTCGTAGCCCGCACCGGTGCCGGTCTCGGGGTTGATGTTCGGCTCGATCGAGATGACGACCTTCGCGAACTGGCCCGAACCACCGGTCTGCTTCTTGTGGGTGTAGCTGTGGTTCGACACCGAGCCGCGGATGGTCTCGCGGTAGGCCACCTGCGGCTTGCCGACGGTCGCCTCGACCTTGAACTCGCGCTTCATGCGGTCCACGAGGATCTCGAGGTGGAGCTCGCCCATGCCCGCGATGATGGTCTGGCCCGTCTCCTCGTCGGTCTTGACGACGAAGGTCGGGTCCTCCTCGGCCAGGCGCTGGATGGCGACACCCAGCTTCTCCTGGTCGGACTTGGTCTTGGGCTCGATCGCGACCTCGATCACCGGCGCCGGGACGGTCATCGACTCCAGCACCACCGGGTTGGCGGCGTCGGAGAGGGTGTGCCCGGTGCGGGTGTCCTTGAGGCCCATGACGGCGACGATCTGACCGGCGCCGACCGAGGCGATCTCCTCACGCTTGTTGGCGTGCATCTGGTAGACCTTGCCGATCCGCTCCTTGCGACCGTTGCTGGAGTTCAGCACGGTGGCGCCGGCCTCGAGCTTGCCCGAGTAGACGCGCACGAAGGTGAGGCGGCCCAGGTGGGGGTCGGCCGCGATCTTGAACGCCAGCGCCGAGAGCGGCTCGTCGACCGACGGCTTGCGGGTGACCTCGTTCTCCGGGGTCTCCTCCGCGTTCGGCTTGTGGCCGACGATGCCCTCCACGTCCAGCGGGCTGGGGAGGTAGTCGACGACGGCGTCGAGCAAGGGCTGGACGCCCTTGTTCTTGAACGCGGTGCCGGTGAGGATCGGGTTGAGCTTGTCGGCCAGGGTCGCGCGACGGATGGCGGCCTTGAGGGTGGGCACGTCGAAGACGTCGCCCTCCTCGAGGTAGACCTCCATGATCGCGTCGTCGGCCTCGGCGAGGGTCTCGACGAGCTTCTCGCGGTACTCGGCGGCCTTGTCGGCGAGGTCGGCCGGGATCTCCTCGACCACGTAGTCCTCGCCCTGGGCGGTCTCGCCGCGCCAGACCTTGGCGGTCATCGCGACCAGGTCGACGACACCGATGAAGTCGCCCTCGGTGCCGATCGGGATCTGCAGGATCAGCGGGGTCGAGTTGAGCTTCTGCACGATGGAGTCGACCACGCGGTAGAAGTCGGCACCGGTGCGGTCGAGCTTGTTGACGAAGCACATCCGGGGCACGGCGTACTTGTTCGCCTGGCGCCACACGGTCTGGCTCTGCGGCTCGACACCGGCCACACCGTCGAACACCGCGACGGCGCCGTCGAGGACGCGCAGCGAGCGCTCGACCTCGACGGTGAAGTCGACGTGCCCGGGGGTGTCGATGATGTTGATCTGGTGGTTCTTCCACCAGCAGGTGGTGGCGGCGGAGGTGATGGTGATCCCCCGCTCCTGCTCCTGCTCCATCCAGTCCATGGTGGCCGCGCCATCGTGGACCTCACCGATCTTGTAGCTGATGCCGGTGTAGAAGAGGATCCGCTCGGTGGTGGTGGTCTTGCCGGCATCGATGTGCGCCATGATGCCGATGTTGCGGACGACGTTGAGGTCCGTGGTGATGTTGACGGCCACTGTGGTTCAGCGTTCCTTCGCGTTCGGGAGTGGTGGTGGGTGCCGCCGGCGCCCCGGTGGGGGCGCCGACGACGACGATCACCAGCGGTAGTGGGCGAAAGCCTTGTTCGACTCGGCCATCTTGTGCGTGTCCTCGCGCTTCTTCACCGCGGCACCCAGGCCGTTGGAGGCGTCGAGGATCTCGTTCATGAGCCGCTCGCTCATGGTCTTCTCGCGGCGGTCCTGGGCGTAGCCCACGAGCCAGCGCAGCGCGAGCGTGGTGCCGCGCGTGCCCTTGACCTCGATCGGGACCTGGTAGGTGGCACCACCGACGCGGCGGGACTTGACCTCGATGGCGGGCTTCACGTTCTCGAGCGCACGCTTGAGGGTGACCACGGGGTCGGTGCCGGTCTTCTCACGGCAGCCCTCGAGGGCGGAGTACACGATGCGCTGCGCGACCTGCTTCTTGCCGTCGATCAGCACCTTGCTCACGAGCTGGGAGACCAGCTGCGACCCGTAGACGGGGTCGACGTCGATCGGCCGCTTCGGCGCGGGACCCTTGCGCGGCATGTCAGCTCTTCTCCTTCTTCGCGCCGTAGCGGCTGCGGGCCTGCTTGCGGTTCTTGACACCCTGGGTGTCGAGCGAGCCGCGGATGATCTTGTAACGGACGCCGGGAAGGTCCTTCACACGGCCGCCGCGCACGAGCACGATCGAGTGCTCCTGCAGGTTGTGACCCACACCCGGGATGTAGGCGGTGACCTCGACGCCGCTGCTCAGACGCACACGGGCGACCTTGCGCAGGGCGGAGTTCGGCTTCTTCGGGGTGGTCGTGTACACACGCGTGCAGACGCCGCGTCGCTGCGGCGATCCCTTCAGGGCAGGCGTCTTGTTCTTGGACACCTTGTCCTGGCGGCCCTTGCGGACCAACTGCTGAATGGTGGGCACCTGGTGGTTCCCTTTCGTTCTACTCTCACGCTCCGCGCACCGTGCGCGGGCGGGGTCGTGCGGTCGTACGTCGTGCCACTGCGCGCCGGGGCGGATCGGTCCGGGGGCCGGGGATCGGTTTCCGGGCACGCGTGAGGTGCCTGATGGGTCCAGGCACAGGGTGTGAGGCTACTCGCGTGGCGAGAGGTTGCTCAAATCGGTAACGCGCCGGGCCCGTGCGGGGTTCCGCGACGGCGTCATCTCCCGGTCGCGGTGGGCTCCACGGCCTCGGTCGCGACGGCCGCCTCGGCCCGGTCGGCGGGGGTGTCGGCGGCGGTGCGGGGCACCCGCCGGACGTCGGCCAGCAGGGCGCGCCACCCGCCGGCCCCGGCGGCGTAGACGGCCAGGGCGAGCGCGACGCCGGCGAGGGTCAGCAGGCCCCCGACCGCGAAGGTCCACCGGGCGCCGAGCCAGTCGCCCACGAGTCCGATGAGCGGCGAGCCGAGCGGCGTCCCGCCCATGACGACGGTCATGTACAGCGCCATCACCCGGCCCCGCAGCTCGGGCGCGGCCGTGAGCTGCAAGGTGGCGTTGGCGGTGGTGAGCATGGTCAGCGAGCACAGGCCGATCACCGGGGCCATCGCGGCGAACAGGGCGTAGGTCGGCATCAGCGAGGCCACCACGAGCGCGGTGCCGAAGCCGGCGCCGGCGAGCACGAGCAGCCGCAGCCGCACGCGCACCCGGCGTGCCGCGAGCAGCGCCGCGGCCAGCGACCCGACGGCGACCGCCGAGCCGAGCACGCCGTACTCCCCCGCGCCCTTGTCGAAGACCTCGGTGGCGATGAGGGCCGAGGCCACCTGGAAGTTCATGCCGAACGTGCCGGCGAAGAACACCAGGACCAGGATCATCACCATGTGGGGCTGGCTGCGCACGTAGCGCACCCCCTCCCGCAGCGCCCCGGGTTCGCGACCGCGCAGCCGCGGGGTGTGGAGGGCGTCGACGTCCATGCGCTGCAGCTGGGCGATGACGGCCAGGTACGACACCGCGTTGAGCAGGATCACCCAGCCGGTGGCCGAGGTGCCGTCGCCCAGCGCGTGGATCAGCAGCCCGGCGAGCGCGGGCCCGATGAGACGGGCGAGGTTGAAGGCCGCGGAGTTCAGACCCACGGCATTGGTGATGTCCTCGGGCCCCACCATCTCGGAGACGAAGGACTGGCGGGCCGGGCCGTCGATCGCGGCGAAGACGCCGAACACGAACGCGAGCGCGTAGACGTGCCAGACCTCGGCCGTCTCGGTGACCGCGAGGAGCCCCAGGGCGCCGGCGGCGAGCATCATGCCGCCCTGGGTGACCTGCAGCAGCCGGCGCTTGGGCACCCGGTCGGCCAGCACCCCGGCCCACGCCGAGAGCAGCAGGATGGGCAGGAACTGCAGACCGGTGGTGACGCCGAGCGCCACGCCGCCGCCCCCGAGGGTGAGCACCAACCAGTCCTGCGCGATGCGCTGCATCCAGGTGCCGATGTTCGACACCACGCTGCCGAGGGCGTAGCGCCGGTAGTTGCGGATGCGCAGGGCTCTGAAGGTGGGGCTCACGGGGTCCTCTCGACGCCGGGACCGGCCCGCGGTGGCGGGTCGGGAGGTGCGGGTCGCGCGGCCCGCGCGACCCCGACGGCCACCGGGTCGCGGTGGCGTCGGGACGGGCGCGTGCCTGTGCTGTCCAACGTCGTCCCGCCGGGTCGGTATTCCCCCGCGACCACCTGCCCACGCCTGGCGACGGGCGCTAGGTTGGGGCCGTGACCGACGCCCCGGCCCCCGGCCCCGCTCCCGCGCAGGACCCCACCCCGCCGGGCCACCACGAGTTCCGCAACCGCACCTACCTGGTCGCCGACGTCGCGCCGCTGGACGTCGACGGCGTGCGCACCGTCGAGGTCGGCACCGCCCTGTTCTTCCTCGGGTTCCTCGCCCTGCTGCCGTTCTACGGCCGGCTCCAGGACGCCGACCAGGGCTGGTGGCTGTGGACCTGCCTCACCGGCACCGGCCTGGGCCTGCTCGGCCTGGAGTACGTCCGGCGCCGTCGCCGCTCCCGCTGACCTCGCGCGGGGTCGGCGCGGCGTCCCGCCCGCAGGACCGGGGGGCGGCGCTCAGAGGCCGAGGATGACGTCGTCGGTGAGGGTGTCGACGACGTGCTCGGGCAGCGGCTGGGGACCGTGCTTCTTGGCCAGGCGCACCTCGGAGTGGGCGCCGCAGCCGTGGTCGAGGGTGACGACGCGGCCGTCGTCGTTGGCGTCGCCGTTGGCGCAGACGCCGAACATGCCGGCCAGCGGCCCGGCCAGGCGCACCAGGAAGCCACAGGAGTGGCAGGGGTGCGGGGCGGCCTGGGCGAGCGGCGACCCGGGGCCGCCGTCGCCGTCGTGCCAGCGCTGGGCGGCGAGGTCGCGGCCCTCGATGCTGAGGGTGCGCACGCGCCCCAGGCCGAGGTCCTTCGCGACCTCGCGGATCTGGGCCTTCTCGTCGGCGTCGAGCGGGTCGTCGCCGAAGGAGTAGGTGGGCACGAGGCGCGGGTCCTCGTCGGGGACCGGGAGCAGGTCGCCGGGGCTGAGGTCGCCGGGCTGGAGGCGGTCGCGGTACGGCACCCACGGCGGGGCGACGATCGCGTCCTCGCCGGGCACGAGGACGACCTCGGTGACGGTGACCTGCGACTGCCGGTAGGCGCGCACGAGCGTGACGGCCCAGCGCCAGCCGCGGTAGCCGGCGCGGGTGCAGGCGAAGTGGTGGGTGACGGTGCGCTCCGCCTCGACCTCGGCCTCGACGCCGAGGTGCTCGCCGACCTCGTCGGCGGCGGCCTCGAGGAGCACGGCCTCTCGGGCCAGCCCGACGGCGCGCGCGGCGACGGAGTCGGGCTGGGGGCGCAGCAGGGTGGTCACCGGCGTATTCTCACCGATCCCCCGGCCCGGTGTCTCGTCGGGGGCCGCCACGACCTCCGTGGGCGGCGCCTCACCCCGCGGATGTCGGTGACGTCCCCGCGGAGGCGGCAGGATGGGGGCCATGACCTCACCGCCCTCCGACCCGAGGCCCGGACCGTCCGACCCGCCGGCCGGCGGGTCCGGCGCGTCGCGCGCCTCGGACCGGCCGGGCACGGCCCACGCGGTCGGCCAGGGCCTGGGCGCGGGGGCCCGGGGTGCCGGGCGGGGCCTGGCGGCTACGGCACGGGCCACCCGCCGCTTCGGCCGGTTCGCCGTGCGCCACGCCCGGCGCGCGGCGGAGGCGGAGGGCGCGGACGCCTCGGGGCTGAACCGGCTGATCTACCTCCACGCCGCCAACGCCGCCGCCGACGCCGCAGTGGCGATCTCGCTGGCCACGACCGTCTTCTTCGCCGGCGCCACGAGCGAGGCGCGCGGGCAGGTGGCGCTGTTCCTCGGCCTGACGATGCTGCCGTTCGCGATCGTGGCGCCGCTGATCGGGCCGTTCCTCGACCGGTTCAGCCACGGCCGCCGCTGGGCGATCGGCGCCACGTTCGCGCTGCGGGCCTTCCTGTGCTGGGTGCTCGCCGGGGCGGTCGCGGCCGACTCGGCGCTGCTGTACCCGGCGGCGCTGGGCGTGCTGGTGGCCTCCAAGGCCTACGGCGTCACCCGCGCGGCGGCGGTGCCGCGACTGCGACCCGAGGGCATCACGCTGGTCAAAGCCAACGGCCGGGTCTCGCTCGCCGGCGTCGTGGGCGGGGCGCTGTCGGCGCCGCTGGCCGGCGGTGCGGCCCTGATCGGGGCGGAGTGGTCGCTGCGCTACGCCTTCGTGGTGTTCGTGGCGGGCACGATCGCCGCGATCCTGCTCCCCGCCCAGGTCGACTCCTCCGAGGGGGAGGCCTCGGTGTCGATGCGCGCGGCGGGCGGCGCGCGCCGGGGCACGCAGATCCCCTCGGCGGTGGCCTACGCGCTGCGCGCCAACTGCGGTCCGCGGTTCCTGTCGGGGTTCCTCACGATGTACATGGCCTTCCTGCTGCGCGAGGAGCCGATCGGTGACTGGGAGCCGGCGATCCTGCTCGGCCTCGTGCTCGGCGGGGCGGGGCTGGGCAACACCGTGGGCATCCTGCTCGCCTCGGTGCTGCGCCGGATCAACCCGGCGGTGACGGTGACCTTCGCCCTGCTCGCCGACGCCGCCATCGTGCTGGTCGGCGGTCTGCTGTACGGCGTGCTGGCGCTGGTCGGCCTGGGCCTGGTGGCCGGGCTGGCGCAGTCGCTGGCCAAGGTCTCCCTGGACTCCACGATCCAGTCCGGGGTGCCCGCCCACGTCCAGGCCAGCGCCTTCGCCCGCTCCGACACCACCCTGCAGCTGGCGTGGGTGATCGGCGGCTTCGTCGGCATCGCGCTGCCGCTCGAGCCGCGCCTGGGGCTGGGGGTGGCCGCCGCGGTGCTGCTGGCCTGGACCCTGTTCGTGCTCGGCTCGCGTCCGCGCGGCGGACGGCGACCCGCCGGCCGCGCCCCGGCGGCGCGGGCGGACCTGCTCGCCACGCCCGACCCCTCCGCGCCCCGGCCCGCCGGCCGCGAGTGAGCCGACGCGGATCGGTCGGCCGGGCTCAGGCCTCGAGCTCGTCGGCCAGCGCGCGCAGCAGCTTGGCGGTGGCGCGACCGGTGGCGCGCTCGGGCTGGCGGCCGCGGCGGTAGCCCTCGCCGAGGTCGTCGAGCAGCCGGATGAGGTCCTCCACGATGGTGGTCATCTCCTCGGGCTTCTTGCGCTGGGCCTGGCGCCGGTTGCGCGTCACCGAGGCGGGGGCGTCGAGCACCCGCACCTGCAGCGCCTGGTCGCCGCGGCGGCCCTGGGCGAGCCCGAACTCCACGCGGGTGCCGGGCTTGATGCTGGTGAGGCCGTCGGGGAGCGCCTCGGCGTGCACGTAGACGTCGGGGCCGTCCTCCTGGGAGAGGAACCCGAACCCCTTGGCCTCGTCGAACCACTTCACCTTGCCCTGCGGCACCGTCGCCACCTCTCACCCTCGCTGGAGCACCACCGCGGCCCCGGACCACGGGCCCGGGCGCGTACGGAGCCCGGTCGTCGCGACCGGGCTCGCCCTCACAGCGTAGTGGGTGCCGACGCCGGTCCCCCGGGGGCGGCGCGGGCCCACCACGCCGGGAAGCCGGTGAGGTCGGGCAGGATCTCGTGGGTGCCGGCGGCCTCGAGCTCGGCGCGGGTGGAGCCCCCGGTGAGCACCGAGACGCTGCGCACGCCGGCGGCCAGGGCGCCCTCGACGTCGTGCACGTGGTCGCCGACGTACCAGCCCGCACCCTCGCGCCGCAGCGCGTCGGCCTTGCCCACGCCCCACACCCAGCCCTCGAGGTGGTCGACCTCGAGGTCGAGGTGCTCCAGGTGCAGCCGGGCGTTCGGCGGGTACTTGCCGGTCACGACGACGACGCGACCGCCCTGCTCCCGCACGGCGGCCACCGCCTCGCGGGCGCCGGGCAGCAGCGGGATGGCGGGGACGGCGTGCTCGGGGTAGAGCGCGCGGAACCGGTCGCCGGCCGGGCCGATCGCCTCCGGGGGCAGGTGGGGGGCGAGCATGTGGTCCAGCGGCGGCCCGAGGACCCGCGTCATCTCCTCGATCGGCAGCGCGACGCCGAGCTCCTCGGCGAGCACCGTGAGGGTGGCGCGGAAGCCGGGCACCGTGTCGATCAGGGTCATGTCCAGGTCGAATCCCACGACGTGTCCGGCCACACCCCGATCCTAGGGCGCCGCTCCCACCCCCGGGGCGCCGCGCCGGGTGGGTGCCGTGGGCCACAATGGGAGGCCGAGCAGGCCGCGACCCCCGCGGCGGGGGGAGGTGGACAGGTGGCCCGGACGACGCCGCGCGCCGCCCTGCTGGCCCTCGCCGCCTGCCTGGCCACCCTGCTGAGCGCTCCCGCCGGCCCTGCACGCGCCGAGGACGGCGCGGCCGCGGCCGACGCCACCGAGCTGTACCTGGTGGTGTTCGACGACCCGCGCGTGCCGACGCAGCCCGACCCCACGCTGCGGGCACTGCTCACCGCGCTGGCCCAGCGCCGCCAGCAGACGGTGCTGGCCGAGGTCGGCGGCCCCGAGGTCGTGTACCGCTACACCCGCGCGCTCAACGGCGTGGCCGTGCGCCTCGACGACGCGCAGGCACGCGCGCTCGCCCTCGACCCCGCGGTGCGGGCGGTGGAGCGCAACCGGGTGCTGCCGCTGGCCGGGGTGCGGGCCGGGGCCGGCACCGCCGTGGCGGCGCCGGCGCGAGGCGGGGCGGGTGTGGTGGTGGGACTGATCGACACCGGGATCGCCCCGGAGAGCCCGTCCTTCGCCGCCCTCGGACGACCCGCCCGCCCCGAGCGCACCGAGCGGTGCACGACCGGCGAGCAGTGGACCGCCGCCGACTGCGGCGACGCCGTGGCCGCCGCACGCTGGTTCGTCGCCGGCTTCGGCGCCGACGCCCTGGCCGCGCGGGCCGTGCTGTCCCCGCGCGACACCGACGGCCACGGCAGCGTGGTGGCCGCCCTGGTGGCCGGCAACCCCGGGGTGAAGGTCGCCGGCGCCGGACCCCGCGCCGCCCGCACCGGTGGCCAGGCGCCCGACGCCCGGCTCGGGGTCTACAAGGCCTGCTGGAACGCGCCCGACCCGGCCGACGACGGCTGCGCGACCGCCGACGTCGTGGCCGCGATCGAGGCCGCGATCGGCGACGGTGTCGACGTGCTCCACCTGCCCACCGGCGACGCCGACCCGCTGTCCCGTCGCGGCGACGCCGCCGACCCCGCCCCGCTGCCGGGGGGTGCCGACGTCGTCGACCTGGCGCTGCTGGGCGCCACCGAGGAGGGCGTCCTGGCGGTGGCCGCCGCGGGCGCCGCGCCGGCGGCACCGGCCCACCCCGTGCCGTGGGTGCTCAGCGTCGGGGCCCTGGAGGGCGACCAGCCCCGCGGCGTCGTCCGGCTGCGCGGCGCGCCGCGCGGGGCCGAGGTGCGGCTGGCCGGGGCGATGCTGTCCGGTCGCGCCGTCACCGACCGGCGAGTGGTGCGGGGTGCCGACGTCGCGGCGACCGGGGTGTCGCGCACCCGCGCCCGCTCCTGCGAGCCCGGCAGCCTCGACGCCGCCGCGGTGTCCGGGGCCGTCGTGGTGTGCCTGCGCGGTCGGGTGGCCCGGGTGGACAAGTCCGCCGCGGTGGCCCGCGCCGACGGCGCCGGCATGATCCTGCTCAACACCGGGCGCGCCGCGGTCGACGCCGATCCGCACGCCGTGCCCACCGTCCACCTCACCGGTGGCGCCGGGCGTCGTCTGCTCCGGTGGCTGGCCGAGCGGCCCCGCGGACGCGTCGACCTGCTCCCCACCGGGGTCCGGCGGGCGCCGCCGCGGGTCGGCCCGACCTCCCCGCGGGGCGCCACCGGCAGCGGGTTGATCAAGCCCGACCTCGTGGCGCCGGGCACCGGCCTGGTCGGCGCGGTGCCGGGCAGCGACCCGGCGGCGTTCCTGTCCGGCACCTCGGCGGCGTCGGCGCTCGTGGCCGGCACCGCCGCGCGCCTGCTCACCCGTCCCGGGTGGTCGGTGCCGGTGGTGCGGGCCGCGCTGGCCACCGGCACCCGCCCGCTGGCCGGCCGCACCGACGTCCGCGCCGCCGGCGGCGGACGGCTCGGCACCTTCCCGCGCCGTCGCCCGGGGCTCACCGCGGTGGTCGCCCCCGAGCGCTACCGCACCTGGTGGCAGGGCGAGCAGCCGCTGCTGAACACCCCCGGCGTCCTGCTCCCGCGCACCGGCGGCACCGCCCGGCGGGTGCTCACCCACCTCGGCGAGGGCACCGTCACCTACGTCGTCACCCCGCCCGCCGGGTCGGGCCTCGTGGTCACCCCGGCCGTGCTGCGGCTGCGCCCCGGCGCCCGGGGCGTGGTGCGGATCGCCCGTGCCGACGACGCCGCCGGGCCCGCGGTGCGCGGCGTCGTGCTCACCTGGCGCGGCGACGACGGCAGCCGCAGCCGACTGCCGGTGCTCCTCACGCCCTGAGCCGACCAGAACGGCGATCCCTCAGGTGACGCTCAGCCCGCTGACGTAGGGTCGGGCGGGTGCACGACGATCCGCAGCCCCCCGCCGAGCCGTCCTCGACCGGGAGGCCCGCCGACGCCGCCGCACCCGGTGCGGGCGGGGTGGACCTCGCGAAGCCCGCGGGCGAGCAGACCGCACGCCGTCGGCGCCGGACCCCGCTGTGGCTCGAGACCGTCGTGCTGCTCGCGGTGGCCCTCGGGATGGCGCTGATCATCAAGACCGCCTTCATGCAGGCCTTCTACATCCCCTCCGAGTCCATGGAGCCGGGGCTGGTCAGGAACGACCGGATCCTGGTGCAGAAGGTCAGCTACTGGTTCGGCGGCGAGCCGCAGCGCGGCGACGTCGTGGTGTTCGAGGACCCGGGCGGCTGGCTGACCGGCCCCGAGACCGGTCCCACCACCCTGCTCTCCAAGGGCCTGGCCCGGGTGGGGCTCTACCCCACCGGCGGCCACCTGGTGAAGCGCGTGATCGGCCTGCCCGGCGACACCATCGAGTGCTGCGACGACCAGGGCCGGTTGATCATCAACGGCGTGCCCGTGGACGAGTCGGAGTTCGTGCGGCGCGAGTACGGCTGCGACGGCCCGATGGTGAACAACTGCACCGAGGACTGGTCGGTCACCGTGCCGGAGGACCGGCTGTTCGTGATGGGCGACAACCGGGCGCACTCCGCGGACTCCTCCGACCGGCTGTGCAACCCCCGCAACAAGCGCTGCGACGAGGATCGCGCGTTCGTGCCGGTCGACCTCGTGGTGGGCAAGGTGTTCGCGCTGGTCTGGCCGCTGAGCCACGCCGAAGGCATCGGGCGCCCCGACGCCTTCGACGACGTGCCCGACCCCTCCTGAACCACCTCGCTCAGGCGGGACGGCCCTCGGCCATCGCCGCCAGCGCGGCCAGCGCCACCGGCGCCTCGCTGGTGACCATCGGTCCGATGTCGGCCGCGCCGGGCCCGTCGATCACGGTGTGCACCACCAGGTCGCAGCCACCCTCGGCGCGGGGGGTGAGGACGTGGTCGATGCGGATCCGCAGCTCGCCCATCTCCAGCACGTCGAGGTAGCGGCGCCCCGGCTCCACGACCTCCAGGCGCACCGGCACCGCGAACGGGCCGGCGAGGGTGAGGGTGCCGGTGGCGCCCTCGGCGAACGGTCCGTCCAGCACGACCTCCTGCACCGGCGGGTCCCAGGTGGCCCAGGTGGCGGGGTCGCTCCACAGCGCCCACACGGCGTCGGCGTCGGCGGTGGTGGTGGCGGTCTCGGTGTGCTCGAAGGTCATCGGGGCTCCTACGGGGTGCGGCGGTGCACGGTCATGACGCGGTCGCCGAACCGCACCATGTCGCCCACGACCAGGGTCGTGGGACGGCCCGCGGTGAGCGTCCGGGTGACACCCTGACGCATCAGCACCGATCCGTTGGTGGAACCCCGGTCCATGACCACCAGCGCGCCGTCGGGCGCGACCTGGAACTGGGCGTGGGTCTTGGACAGCGACATGTCCTCCGAGCGCAGCGCCACCAGGTGGGCGACGGGCTCGCCGGCGCGGGGCTCGGGCCCGCGGCCGACCAGGGCCAGTCCCGCCACGACCAGCGTCTCGCCGGTGTCGAACCCGACCTCCCAGGTGGGTAGCGGGGCCGGCGCGGGTGGCGGGCCTGCGGGGGCGGGCGGTGCTGCCGGGGCGGGCCTCGGCGGCGGTGCGACCGGAGCGGACGGGGCGGGCGGGGTCACCGGCGCCGCGGAGGGCGGGGTCGCGGGCGGGGTCGCGGGCGCTGCCAGGGGGACGACGCCGGCGGCGGGCGTCGGCACGGCGGTGGTGCGCTCCTCCCCCGCGGTCGGTCCCGGAGCCGGGCCGGGGGTCGCGGCCGGCACGGCGTCGACGGTGGGGCGGGCCGCGACGGGGGCGAGCCGCAGGGCGGTGAGGTTGACGACCTGCCGCGGCGCCTCGGGCTCGTCCTCGACCGGGGCCGGCGCGGGCCGCACGTCCACCACGACCGAGCGCACGAGCCGGTCGTGCAGACCGCGCCGACGCCGGGCGGGGTCCATCACCGCGGCCCAGCCCGACGTGGCCAGGCCGAGCCCGGCCGTCGGCCAGGTGAGCGCGCCGACCACCGCGTCCCGCAGCAGCCCCCGGCCGAGCCCCAGCGGACGCCCGGTGTCGGCGTCGAGGACGCGCAGGCCCAGCAGCGCCTTGCCGGGCGTGGTGCCGCGCAGGCCCGTGGGCAACGCCCACCCCACCCACACGACCACGACCGCGGCCAGGACGGTCACGATCCCGGGGCCCCAACGGTCGTCGTCGAGGAAGCGCCACCACGCGAGCGCGACCGCGCCGGCGAGCAGCGGCCACGCCAGCAGCCGGTCGACGGCGAAGGCGTAGAAGCGTCGGTCGAGGTCGGCGGCCGGCGGGACGGTCGATCCGGGCACGCCGGGGGCCGCGGGCGTGCTCACCGCACGCCCCGGGGCGGACGGCGGGGGCTCACGGGCGCAGGACGTGGATCATCACGCCGTCGCCGAGGTTGATCACCGCGCCGGGCACCAGCTGCCACGCGACCCCGGGGCGCAGCTCCTCGGGCGGCAGGCCCGGGAGCACCACCACGGTGCCGTTGGTGGAGCCGAGGTCCGTGGCCACGGCGCTGCCGTGGTCGGGGCCCGTGCCGGGGCGGATCTCGAGGTGGGTGGAGGAGATCTCCTGCATCGGGCTGGGCACCGGCAGCAGCCGCGGCAGCACGCCGTCGCCGAGCTGACGCGCCTCCGGCGCGCGGCCGACGAGCACGGCGCGGTCGATGTCGATCGGCTCGCCGTCATTGACCTGGATGCGCGCCACGACCGTGCCCGGCACGGGGCCGGGTCCGGCGAGCGGGTCGGGCGGCGCGGGCGTCGGGGACGCACCGATCTGGGTGAGGCCGTCGTGGTCGGGCGAGGCGACGTCGTCGGGCCCGGGCGGGGCCGGGGGCACGGCGGGCAGCGCCTCGGTGGGCGGCTCGTCGTCGGGCCCGTCCACCGACGGCGGCGGGGGCGGGACGACGGGCAGGGGCGGCAGGGCGGGCGGGACCGTGGGGTCCTCCGGGAACGGCGGCGCGAACCCGGCGTCGGTCAGCGAGGACAGCGGCGAGCTCAACGGGTCGGCGGCAGCGTCACGCGCGGGCTCCGGGGCGGGCTCCGGGGCGGACTCCGGCTCGGGCTCGGGCTCCGGCAGGGGCGGCGGCACGACCGCGGTCGCGGCGGCCGGCGCCGCGGCGGGCGCGAGCCCCCAGCGCAGCGCGGCCACCCGCACCAGCCCGGCCGGCACGGCGTACTCGGGGGTCACCGGCGCGTCGTCGGCGTCCGCGGCGGGCAGCTCGACGGTGAGCTCGGCGGGCTCGATCAGCGTGTGCTCGACCCAGGTGAGGGTGCCGGCGCCCTCGCACACCCGGTCGCCGCCGACGCCGCCGCGGGCGTGCACGCGCAGCGCGCCGCGCACGAGCACCACCACGCGGTCGGGCTCGCGCACGACGACCGCGAGGTCGGAGACCGACTCGAGGTCGGCGAGTCCGCCGGGCAGCAGCGCGCCGAGCACCTCACCAGTGCTGCCGCCGGCCGCGTCGACCGCCCACGCGGCCGCGATCCGCGGGGTGAGGTCGGCGGGACCGACCACGCTCACGCGCCCCAGCGCGGCCGTCCAGGGGCCGGGCCGGAAGGTCCAGCGCGCCAGCGACGCCGGGCCGGTCACGGCCCCCGTGTCGGCACCCGTCGGCGGGCTCGTCGGAAGGCTCATGGCAGTGCTCCCAGTTTCTCCTGCAGGCTCCGGCGCGAGGCGTCGGAGTCGTACCCGTCATCAGCGCTCCATCCCACCACATCGATCACGACCGCCGTGGCGTTGTCGCGCCCTCCGGCCGCGACCGCGGCGGCGACCACCCGGTCGGCGGCGTCGCGGGGGTCCGGCGCCCCGGCGAGGATGCCGGCCAGGACGTCGTCGGCCACCATGCCGCTCACGCCGTCGGTGCACAGCAGCAGCCGTTCGGCCGAGGCCAGCGGGAGCAGGAAGTAGTCGGCCTCGATCGCGCCCTGCCCGCCCAGCGCGCGGGTGATGACGTGGCGCTCGGGGTGGTGCTCAGCCTCCTCGGGCCGCAGCGCACCGGCGGTGATGAGCTCCTGCACGACGCTGTGGTCGACGCTCACCTGCTCCAGCGCTCCCCCGCTGCACCGGTAGATCCGCGAGTCGCCGAGGTTGGCCAGCAGCCAGCGGGGGGCGCCGTCCTGCTCCACGAGGAGGGCGACGACGGCGGTGGTGCCGGCGTTGAAGTCGGCGGCGCCCTCGGCCCGTCGGTCGGCGTCGTAGGCCCCGATGCGGTCCTGGGCGGCGCGCAGGGTCGCCGCGATCACCTCCGAGCCGCTGTGGGCGGGGTAGCCGGCCTCGGCCAGGCGGCGGAACTCCTCGACCACGATCCGGCTGGCGATGTCGCCCCGGTCGTGGCCGCCCATGCCGTCGGCCACGACGAAGACCGGCGGCGCCACGAGGTAGGCGTCCTCGTTGACCTCACGCACCAGGCCGACGTCGGTGGCGGCGCCGTGGTGCAGCTCGACGCGGCTCATCGGCTCCACCCGGACGGGAGCGGGACGGGCAGTAGCGTGGACCCGATGGGCACCTCCGCAGCCTCCGGCTTCCGCTCCCTGGCCGACCAGCTCCGCAGCTGGTCCGACGAGCGGTTGACCGCCCTGCTCCTGGCGCGCCCGGATCTGTCCACACCTGCCCCTCACGACTTCGGCCATCTCGCGTCCCGGGCGACGGTGCGCGCCTCGGTGATGCGCGCACTCGATCAGCTCACCCTGCTCGAGCTCACGGTCCTCGATGCCCTCGTGGTGGCGGGTCAAACCACACGCGACGAGCTCGCCACGCTCGTGCACGCGGCCCCGGAGGCCACCCACGGGGCGCTCGACCGCCTGGTCGACCTCGCCCTGGCCTGGGAGTCCTCGCTGGGGTGGCGGGCCGTGGCAGGGGTGGCCGACGCGCTCGGCACCGGCCCCGGCACCTCGGGCCTGCTCCCCCGCGGCCTGCCCCCGCGCGAGGACGCCGACCTGCGCGGCGCCCTGCAGGAGCTCTCCCCCGCGGCGCTGGCGATGCTGCGCCACGTGGTGGACCACCGCAGCGAGGCCGATCCCGGCACCGCACGGCTGGCCGTGGCCCCCGCCGACGCCGCCACCCCCGCCGAGGAGCTGCTGGCCCGCGGCCTGCTGGTGCCCCGCACCCAGGGCCGCCGCGTCGTCGTGGTGCCCGGGGAGGTCGGGCTCGCGGTGCGCGGGGGTCGCACGACCTCCGCGGCCGTCGACGCCGTCCCGCCGCTGCTGAGCACGCCCCGCGACCCCGCGGTGGTCGACTCCATCGCCGCGGGCGCGGCCTTCGAGGCGGTGCGCCGGGTCGAGCTGCTGCTGGAGGCCTGGGGCGCCGACCCGCCCGGGGTGCTGCGCAGCGGCGGCGTCGGCGTGCGTGACCTGCGGGCCGCGGCCGCCCTGCTGCAGGTGCCCGAGGCCACCGCCGCGCTGTTCCTCGAGACCGCGCACGCCGCCGGACTGCTGGGCAGCCGCGCCGACGCCGAGGGCGATCCGGTGTGGGTGCCCACCGACGCCTTCGACACCTGGGCCGCCGCCCCGCCCGCGGTGCGCTGGATCCGGCTGGTGCGCACCTGGCTCGACAGCCCGCGCACCCCGGCCCTCGCCGGCACCAAGGACGAGGCCCGCAAGACCCGCACCGCACTGTCGGTGGAGCTCGTGGCCCCCGGGCTCCCGGAGACCCGGCACGCGGCGCTCGACCTGCTCGCGGCACTCCCCCCGGGCGAGGGGCTGGCCAGCGGCACCGGCCCGCCGTCGCTGGTGGCCCAGCTGGCCTGGCACCGCCCCCGCCGCCCGCGCCAGCGCGAGACCCACGTGCTCTGGACGCTCGCCGAGGCGGCGGAGTGGGGCCTCGTGGCCCGCGACGGCGTCGCCTCGCCGGGCCGCGCGCTGCTGGCCGGCGCCGCCGAGGACGACGTCGCCGCCCTGCTCGCCCCGCTGCTGCCGGCCCCGGTGGACCACGTGCTGCTCCAGGCCGACCTCACCGCCGTCGCCCCCGGCCCGCTGGAGGCGGCACTGGCCCGACAGCTGCAGTCGGTGGCCGAGGTCGAGTCGCGCGGGGGCGCCACCGTGTACCGCTTCACCCCCGGCTCGGTGCGCCACGCCCTCGACCTGGGGTGGACGGCGGTCGAGCTGCACGCCTTCGTCACGTCGGTCTCGCGCACGCCGGTGCCGCAGCCGCTGACCTACCTCATCGACGACACCGTGCGCACCTTCGGCCGGATCCGGGTCGGTCACGCCGAGGCGTTCCTGCGCGCCGACGACGAGACCGCGCTCGCCGAGCTGCTGCACCACCCCCGCGCGGCCGGTCTCGGCCTGCGACGGCTCGCCCCGACGGTGCTGGTGAGCAGCATCCCGATCGAGGTGCTGCTCCCGCGCCTGCGCGAGCTCGGGGCCGCGCCCGTGGTGGAGGCCGCCGACGGCAGCGTGGTGGTGGCCCGCCCCGAACCGTTGCGCGCCCGCACCCCCGGCGAGCGCGAGGCCCCCCGGGCGCTGCGCGACCTCACCCGCATCGGCGCCGCCGTCACCGCGCTGCGGGCCGGCGACCGGGCCGGTCGGCTGCGCTCGGGCGCCCCCGACCCGCGCGAGATGGTCACCCCCGCCTCCACCCTGGCGGTGCTGCGGGAGGCGCTGGAGCGCAGTCACGACGTGCTGATCGGGTACGTCGACGACCAGGGCGTGGCGAGCGACCGGCTGGTCACCCCGCGCGACCTCGAGGGCGGCAGCCTCATCGCCCACGACCACCGTGCCGACGCCGGTCGGGCCTTCCGCGTGCACCGGATCACGTCCGCGCGCCCGGTCGCCCCCGGGGAGGTACCACCGGCTCCGTAGGCTGGAGTGTTGTGAGCGGCCCCCTGATCGTCCAGTCGGACAAGACCCTCCTGCTCGAGATCGACCACGAGCAGGCGGCGGCCTGTCGACGCGCCATCGCCCCGTTCGCCGAGCTGGAGCGCTCCCCCGAGCACGTGCACACCTACCGGCTCACGCCGCTGGGGCTGTGGAACGCCCGGGCGGCCGGCCACGACGCCGAGCAGGTGATCGACACCCTGCTGGCCTACAGCCGCTACGCGGTGCCGCACGCCCTGCTGGTCGACGTCGCCGAGACGATGGCCCGCTACGGCCGGCTGCGCCTGGAGAAGCACCCCAGCCACGGGCTGGTGCTGGTGAGCACCGACCGGCCGGTGCTGGAGGAGGTGCTGCGGGCCAAGAAGGTGGCCGGCATGCTCGGCGCCCGCGTCGACGACGACACCGTCGTCGTGCACGGCTCCGAGCGCGGCAACCTCAAGCAGGCCCTGCTCAAGCTGGGCTGGCCGGCCGAGGACTTCGCGGGCTACGTCGACGGCGAGGCCCACCCGATCAGCCTCGCGCCCGACGGCTGGGAGCTGCGGCCCTACCAGGCCGAGGCCGCGGAGTCGTTCTGGCACGGCGGGTCGGGTGTGGTCGTGCTGCCCTGCGGGGCCGGCAAGACGCTGGTCGGGGCGGCCGCGATGGCCCAGGCCCAGGCCACGACGCTGATCCTGGTCACCAACACCGTCAGCGCGCGGCAGTGGAAGGACGAGCTGGTGCGGCGCACCACGCTCACCGAGGACGAGATCGGCGAGTACTCCGGCACCACCAAGGAGATCCGCCCGGTCACGATCGCCACCTACCAGGTGCTCACCACCAAGCGGAAGGGCGTCTACCCCCACCTGGAGCTGCTCGACGCCCGCGACTGGGGCCTGATCGTCTACGACGAGGTGCACCTGCTGCCCGCGCCGATCTTCCGGATGACCGCCGACCTGCAGGCGCGGCGCCGCATCGGCCTCACCGCCACGCTCGTGCGCGAGGACGGCCGCGAGGGCGACGTGTTCTCCCTCATCGGCCCCAAGCGCTACGACGCCCCGTGGAAGGACATCGAGTCCCAGGGGTGGATCGCCCCCGCCGACTGCGTGGAGGTGCGCGTCACCCTGCCCGAGGGCGAGCGGATCGCCTACGCCACCTCCGAGCCGGAGGAGCGCTACCGCCTGGCCTCCTGCACCCTGCAGAAGACGCTGGTGGTGCGCGAGCTGGTGGCCAAGCACGCCGGCCAGCCGACGCTGGTGATCGGGCAGTACCTCGACCAGCTGCACGAGCTGAGCGAGGCGCTGGACGCCCCCGTGATCAGCGGGGAGACGCCGGTCAAGGAGCGCCAGCGGCTCTACGACGCGTTCCGCTCCGGCGAGATCGGCATCCTGGTGGTCTCGAAGGTCGCCAACTTCTCCATCGACCTGCCCTCGGCCGAGGTCGCCATCCAGGTCTCGGGGTCCTTCGGCAGCCGTCAGGAGGAGGCCCAGCGGCTGGGCCGGCTGCTGCGCCCCGGGCGCACCGGCAAGGTGGCCCGCTTCTACACCGTGGTCTCGCGCGACACCGTCGACGCCGACTTCGCCCAGCACCGGCAGCGCTTCCTCGCCGAGCAGGGCTACGCCTACCGCATCCTCGACGCCGAGGACCTCGCGGTCGAGTCCTGACGACGACGGCGCCGGGCCCCCCCAGGGCCCCGGCGCCGGCGTCGTCAGGACTCGCCCGCGAGGTCCTCGGCGTCGAGGAGGCGGTAGGCGTAGCCCTGCTCGGCGAGGAAGCGCTGCCGGTGCTGGGCGAAGTCGGCGTCGACGGTGTCGCGCGAGACCACGGTGTAGAAGCGGGCCAC
>NZ_CAXQZB010000056.1:0-40787 GCF_964228225.1 Nocardioides sp. | reverse complement strand
GCTCGCCGTGTCCACGATCCTCCTCACGATGTACGACGCGCGCACCCGCTTGGCCGCCGGCGTCGCCGAGGAGGTCCGTGAGCACTTCGGGGACCAGGTGCTGCGCACGGCCATCCCGCGCTCGGTGCGGGTCTCCGAGGCACCGTCGTACGCCCAGACCGTGATGACCTATGACCCGGGCTCCCCCGGCGCCCTGTCGTACCTGGAAGCCGCCCGCGAGATCGCCAGCCGAGGAGTCAGCCTGTGACCGCCCGTCCTGCCCCTCGGCGCGGCCTCGGCCGTGGTCTGGGCTCCCTGATCCCCACTGCTCCCGTCGAGGCCGAGGGGTCAGGGTCCCTCGCGCCGTCCGGAGCGTCGGACGGCGGGGTGCCGGACGGTGGTGAGCCGCAGGGGCAGGAGTCGTCGCAGCCCGCTGCCGCCCCCTCGGCCAGGACGGCCGACGGCGCCGAGCTCGCCCCGGTCGACGGCGCGTGGTTCGCCGAGGTGCCCATCGACCAGATCGTCCCGAACGCCGTGCAGCCGCGCCACGTCTTCGACGAGGAGGCGATGGCCGAGCTCGTGCACTCGATCCGCGAGGTGGGGCTGCTCCAGCCCGTCGTCGTACGCCGGACGGGTCCTGAGTCCTACGAGCTGGTGATGGGCGAGCGTCGCTGGCGTGCGTCCCAGCAGGCCGGCCTGACCGAGATCCCCGCGATCGTCCGGCAGACCGAGGACACCGACATGCTCCGGGACGCGCTCCTGGAGAACCTCCATCGCTCGCAGCTGAACCCGCTGGAGGAGGCGTCGGCCTACGCGCAGCTGCTCGAGGACTTCGGGTGCACCCACGAGGAGCTCGCCCAGCGCATCGGTCGCTCGCGGCCGCAGATCTCCAACACGCTGCGCCTGCTGCGGCTGAGCCCGGCCGTGCAGCGTCGGGTCGCCGCCGGAGTGCTGTCGGCGGGCCACGCACGCTCGTTGCTGGGTGTCGAGGACGCCGACCTGCAGGACCGGTTGGCCGCGCGTGTGGTCGCCGAGGGCATCAGCGTGCGCGGGTTGGAGGAGATCGTCGCGGTGGGGGACCACGGTGACGGCGCTGCGCCGCGCGTGACGCGTCGCAAGCCGACCGCCCCCGGGCTCGGTGAGATCGCCGAGCGCCTCTCGGACCGGCTGGAGACCCGCGTGAAGGTCGACCTGGGCAAGAGCAAGGGCAAGATCACCGTCGAGTTCGCCTCGCTGGAGGACCTGCGACGCATCATCGACGTGATCGACCCCCGCAACCGCAACGACCGGCCCATCTGAGCCCCAGCGATCTCGATCAATCGATCTGGCGATAAGTCGACAAATAGATCAGTCGCCGTATCGACCGGCGGCGACAGTGAGGATCAGGCGTCGCCCTGACGGGCCCGCCGGGCCTCGGCCCGGCGGCGCTTCTCCTCGGCGTCGAGGCGTTCGGCCTCCTCGGGCGTCGGTGCGCTCCCGCCGAACCGGGCGGGGGTCCACCAGGAGCCGGGCGGCTGCTCCTGCGCCGGGTAGGCCGCGATGGTCTCCTCCAGCATCCGGTCCATCCGACCGCGCAGGTCCGCGGTCTCGGCGACCGGGTCGGTGCCGGTGGGGTGCAGGGGCTCGCCCACGCGGATGGCGATCGTCTTGCCGCGGGAGAAGTCCTTGGGGTGGTCCTTGGTCATCAGCCGCTGGGTCCCCCACAGGATCACGGGGACCAGGGGGACACCGGCCTCGGCGGCGATGCGCACCGCGCCGGTCTTGAACTCCTTGAGCTCCATCGAGCGGGAGATGGTGGCCTCGGGGAAGATCCCGACGGCCTCACCACGGCGCAGGTAGTCCACCGCGGTGTGGAAGGAGGCGAGCCCCTCACCCCGGTCGACCTCGATGTGGTGCATCGAGCGCATCACCGGACCGGTGACGGGATGGTCGAAGATCTCGCGCTTGGCCATGAACCGCACCTTGCGTCCCGACGGGTTCGCCGCCAGACCGCCGTAGATGAAGTCCATGTAGCCGACGTGGTTGACCGCCAGCAGCACCCCGCCCCGGCGCGGGACGTGCTCGGTGCCGGTGAGGTCGAAGCGCTGGCCGAGCAGCCGGAAGCCGACCTTGCAGGTGGCGATGATCGGGGGATAGGTGAGGTCGAGCACCGGGCGATGCTCTCACGCACGCCGGGTTCGGCCCGGTGGTGACCGGTCGACGGCCGACGACGCCCGGACGAGCAGGCGGTGGGGCCTCAGTTGACGTCGGTGCCGGGCGCGTCGTACCCGGGAGGCAGCCCGCGGTCGGAGTCGTCCTGGCCGAGGCTGGCGCCGAAGGTCGCCCGAAGCTCGATCTCGTCCTCCAGGACACCGGCCAGGCGGCGTACGCCCTCGCGGATGCGCTCGGCGGTGGGGTAGCAGAACGACAGGCGCATGGCGCCGGAGCCGTAGCCGTCGGCGAAGAAGGCCGTGCCGGGGACGTAGGCGACCCGGGCGGTCACGGCGCGGGGCAGCATCGCCTTGGCGTCGATGCCGGGGGGCAGGGTCAGCCAGACGTAGAAGCCGCCGTCGGGGACGTTCCAGCTGCACCCGGCCGGCATCAGGTCGTCGAGCGCCCCCACCATCGCGTCGCGGCGCTCGCGGTACATCTCGCGGAACTGCTTGATCTGGCCCTGCCAGTCGTGGTTGGCGAGGTAGGCCGAGACCGCCATCTGGGAGAACTGCGGCGGGCACAGCGTCGCCGACTCCTGGGCGAGCACGAGCTTCTCGCGCACCGGGTGAGGGGCGAGGGCCCAGCCGACCCGGAAGCCGGGGGCGAAGGTCTTGGAGAAGGACCCGAGGTCGATGACGTTGTCGGCCTCGTCCGCGCGCATGGCGCGCAACGGCTCCCGGTCGAAGCCGAGCAGGCCGTAGGGGTTGTCCTCCAGGACCAGCACGCCCTCGCGGCGGCAGATCTCCAGCACCCGCTGGCGCCGCTCGGCGGACATGGTCACGCCCGCGGGGTTGTGGAAGTTGGGGATCGTGTAGAGGAACTTGATGGTGCGTCCCGCGCGCTTGACGGCGGCGATCGCCTGCTCCAGCGCCTCCGGCACCAGCCCGTGCGCGTCCATCTCGGCGTGCACGACCTCGGCCTGGTAGGCCCGGAAGACACCCAGCGCACCGACGTACGACGGGGCCTCGCAGATCACGACGTCGCCGGGGTCGCAGAAGATCCGCGTGACGAGGTCCACCGCCTGCTGGGAGCCCACGGTGACCACGACGTCGTCGGGGTGGGCCTCGATGCCCTCCAGACGCATCACGTCGGTGATCTGCTCGCGCAACTCCGGCACGCCCTGGCCCGAGCCGTACTGCATCGCCACGGGGCCCTGCTCGAGGACCAGCTGGTTGATCGCACCGCCGACCACGTCGAGCGGCAGACCGCTGATGTTGGGCATGCCGCCGGCCAGCGAGACCACCTCGGGACGCGACGCCACGGCGAACAGCGCTCGGATCTCCGAGGCCGTCATCCCTGCGGTGCGGGCTGCGTACCGGTCGACGAAGGAGTCGAGGCTGGTGTGCGTGCGCGCGGGCGTGCTGTCCATGATCCCCCTAGCATGAACGATGAGGACGCCGGACGCACGCGCGGGCCGCGACGTGGGCGGGTCGAGGGTCGATGCCGCTCCCGGCCCGCGTGCTGCGGGGAGGAGGGACGCCGTGGCCCGACGGGTGCACCCGTTGACCCTGGACCTCCTCGAGCGCCTCGAGGAGCAGGGCTGTCCCGCCCGCCAGTGCCTCACCTGGGCGCTCGACCCGGTGCACCGGGCCCGGGCCGGCAAGGAGCCCGACGAGCGGGCTGCGGCCAAGGACGCCTGGGTCTCCGAGCTGCTGCGGGAGTGGGGCTCGTGCGGACGCGTGCTCGTCGTCGACCAGGTCCCGCTGGCCGTCGTCGTCTACGCGCCGCCCGCCCTGGCACCGGGCGCGGGCGCGGTGCCGACGGCGCCGGCCTCGCCGGACGCGGTGCTGGTCACCGACATCTGGGTGCACCCGCGCCACCGCGGGCGCGGGCTGGGACGGGTGCTCGTGCAGGCGACCGCCCGGGACCTGGTGACGCGGGGCGGCCTGCGCGCCGTGGAGGCCTTCGCGGCCGGCGGGCCGGGCGCACCTGGGTGCACCGCCCCCTTGGACTTCTGGCTGCGCACGGGCTTCCGCACCCAGCGGGCGCACCCGGTGGTGCCGCGGGTGCGGATGGACCTGCGCAGCACGGTCAGCTGGGTCGACGAGGTGGAGGCGGCCCTGGAGCGGCTCGTCGGCGTCGTACGCCCCGCGCCGGTCCCGGAAGCAGCAGTCCCCGCCGTCCGCAGGGACGACGGGGACCGGTGACGTGCTGTTGCCATCAGCGACCGGGTCTCGACACGCGGGTCGCGACTTCGTTCCTCAGTCGCGCCGCTCGCTCGACCACCGATCGAGGAGTCCGCTGGCGCGTCCTCCTCAGGCCGTGAAGTCGCTCAGCTCGTTGAGCAGCGTGGCCTTCGGGCGGGCGCCGACGATCGACTTCACGACCTCGCCGCCCTGGTAGACGTTGATGGTCGGGATGCCGGTGACCCGGTAGGAGGCCGGGGTGACGGGGTTCTCGTCGACGTTCATCTTCAAGAACGTGACCTTGTCACCGTGCGTGGCGGCGATCTCCTCCAGGATCGGGGCGACCTGGCGGCACGGACCGCACCACTCGGCCCAGAAGTCCACGAGGACCGGCTTGTCGGACTTGAGCACCTGCGCCTCGAACTCGGCGTCGGTGACCGCGGAGATGTTGCCCACGACAGGGCTCCTTTTCTGCAGGGGATCGATGGTCTCGCTTGGTTGAACACGGGCGTGGTGGGGGATGTTCCCGCCCCGCCCGGGGTACGACGCCGGGCCGTCCGCTCAGGCGCCGACCTCGGCCTGGGCGCGGTCGTGCGCCTCGGCGGGGCTGCTCGCCACGTGGTCGAGCTCGGCGAGGTAGCGCTCGGCGTCCAGGGCCGAGGCGCAGCCGGTGCCGGCTGCGGTGATGGCCTGGCGGTAGTGGTGGTCCACCAGGTCGCCGCAGGCGAAGACGCCGGGGACGTTGGTGGCCGTCGAGGGGTGGTTGACCAGCACGTAGCCGTCGTCGTCGAGGTCGACCTGGCCGGCCAGCAGCTCCGAGCGGGGGTCGTGACCGATGGCGATGAACAGGCCGGTGGCCTCGAGCTCGGAGCGCTCGCCGGTGACGGTGTCCTCGAGGACGACCTTCTCCAGGCGGTCCTCGCCGACGATCTCGGCGACCTTGGAGTTCCACACGATCTCGAGCTTGGGGTCGGCGAAGGCGCGCTCCTGCATGATCTTGGAGGCGCGCAGCTCGTCGCGGCGCACGATCATGGACACCTTGGAGCCGAACCGGGTCAGGAAGGTGGCCTCCTCGACGGCGGAGTCGCCGCCGCCGACGACGGCGATGTGCTGGTCGCGGAAGAAGAAGCCGTCGCAGGTGGCGCACCAGGAGACGCCGCGGCCGGAGAGGGCGTCCTCGTTGGGCAGGTCGAGCTTGCGGTAGCCGGAGCCGGTCGCGAGGATCACCGAGCGGGCGCGGAACTCACCGCTGGCGGTGCGCACGACCTTGACCTCGCCGGTCAGCTCGACCTCGACGACGTCGTCGGCCACCAGCTCGGCGCCGAAGCGCTCGGCCTGTGCGCGCATCTCGTCCATCAGGGCCGGGCCCATGATGCCGTCGCGGAAGCCGGGGAAGTTCTCGACCTCGGTGGTGTTCATCAGCGCACCGCCGGCGGTCACCGAGCCCTCGAAGACGAGGGGCGAGAGCTGCGCCCGGGCGGCGTAGACGGCCGCGGTGTAGCCGGACGGCCCGGAGCCGATGATGATGATGTCGCGAATCTCGGACATGGGCGTCTCCTCGATCTCAGATGCGGGCGAGCAGGTCGGTGACGCGGACGTCGATCGCGTCGCGGAGCTCACGGACCCCGGCGACGCCCCACCCCTCGGGGTTCGGCAGCTCCCAGGTCTCGTAGACGACGCCGTCGACCCGCGGGATGTCCAGACCGGGCTTCATGGCGATGACGACGTCCGAGGCGGCGACGAGGTCCTCGGTGATCAGGGTCGGCACGTGCGTGGAGTCGTCGACCCCGATCTCGGCGAGCACGGCGATCGTCTCCGCACTGGCGGTCGGGGCCGGCGCCACCCCGGCGGAGGCGACCGCGAACCGCTCGCCTCCGTGATGGCGCGCCAGGGCGGCGCCGAGCGCCGATCGACCGGCGTTGTGGGTGCAGACGAAGAGCAGCCGGGTGGCGGTCATCGGTCGTCCTCTCTCGGTGAGGCGGTCGGATGTTCAGGTTCGCGGTGCTCAGCGGCCGTGGGGGACGACGACGTCGTCGGCGCGCTCGCCGGCGTCGGGATACAGCACCAGCGTGAGCACGAGGCCGAGGCCCAGCCCGACGACCTGCATGGCGATGAACGGCGCCACCGAGGACGGCGCGATGCCGGCGAAGGTGTCGGAGAAGATCCGGCCGACGGTGACCGCGGGATTCGCGAACGACGTGCTCGAGGTGAACCAGTACGCCGCGCCGATGTAGGCGCCGACCGCAGGGGCGGCGAGTGCGCCGCGCTGGCTGCGGACGAGCGCGAAGATGAGGCCGACCAGTCCCGCAGTGGCGACGACCTCGGCCACGAGATGTCCGCCGGTGGCCCGCTCGGTGTCGGAGATGCTCGTGCCGGTCTCGAACATGACGTTCGCGAGCACTGCTCCGCCGATCGCGCCGGCGACCTGGGCGACGGCGTAGGCGCCGACGTCGGCGAGCGTGAGACCGGCTCCCGTGCGGCGTCCGAGGAACCAGTCGGCCAGCGAGACGACGGGATTGAAGTGCGCTCCGGAGATCGGGCCGAACCACAAGATGAGCACGGTGAGACCGAGGACCGTGGCGGTGGAGTTCTCGAGCAGCTGCAGCCCGACATCGTCGGAGAGCTGCTGGGCGGCGATGCCCGAGCCGACCACGACGGCGACGAGCAGGGCGGTGCCGAGGAACTCGGCCAGGAGGCGGCGGGGCAGCGGTGCGGTCACGGGAGGATCTTGACGCGCCAAAGTCGCTCAGTCAAACTTGAGTCAATGAACATTGAGCAAACCTCGGACCTGGAGCGGCGGGCCGCCGTCCACGCCGCCCTCGGGGACGCGATGCGTCTGCGGATCATCGACACCCTCCGCCTCGGCGACGCCTCTCCCTCCGAGCTGTCGGCCGCCCTGGGCGCGCCGTCGAACCTGCTGGCCTTCCACCTCAGGGCCCTGGAGGCGGCGGGCCTCATCACGCGCCACCGCTCCGAGGGCGACGGGCGACGGACCTACCTGCGCCTGGTCGCCGACGCCCTCGACGACCTCGGGCCGCGCCCCCTGCTGCCGCCGGAGCGGGTGGTGTTCGTGTGCACCGCCAACTCGGCGCGGTCCCACCTGGCAGCCGCCATCTGGCGCGAGGCGAGCCCCATCCCCGGCCTCTCCGCCGGAACCCGTCCGGCCCCCCACATCGACCCCGGCGCCGTCGACGCAGCCGCTCGCCACGGCCTCGACCTCCCCGAGGTGCGCCCCCAGCACGTGGACGGCGTCATCGGCGACGGCGACCTCGTCGTGACCGTGTGCGATCTGGCGCACGAGGAGCTTGGGCCCACGCCCCGACTGCACTGGTCGATCCCCGATCCGGTGCGAGCGGGCAGCGCAGCGGCCTTCGATCACGCCTACGCCGAGCTCACCGCCCGCGTCAGAGACCTCGCCGGGCGCTACATGACGGCATCCTGACCACCTCAGCCTCGTGGCGCCCGCCCGAGGGGCACGAACTCCGGCGAGGGCGTCGGCGCACAGCATCCGCCGCCCGCGCCGCCCTCGGCGCCCGCGGGTTCGTCGTACAGCCCCGATCCGCCGCACACCCCCGTGTCGGGAAGGTCCAGCGCGACAGGCTCCGCGCCAGCGAGATCGCCGGCGAGCAGTGCCGCCACCGATCGGACCTGCTCGTAGCCGGCCATCGCCAAGAAGGTGGGGGCGCGCCCGTACGACTTCATCCCCACCAGGTAGAGGCCCGGCTCGCCCGGGTGGGCGAGAGCGCGAGCGCCGGTCGCCTGGACCGACCCGCAGGAGTGGACGTTCGGGTCGATCTCGACCGCGATGGCTCGCGGCGCCTCGAGCGCCGGGTCGAGGTCGAGTCGCAGCTCCGAGAGGAAGGACAGGTCGGGACGGAAGCCGGTCAGGACCACGACGGTGTCGGCGGGAGGGAGACGGCGTCCATCCTCGGACCACAGGACCACCCGGTCGTTCGCAGAGCCCGCCACCCGCTCCAGGCGCTCGACCCGGAAGCCCGTCACGATCTCGACCCTGCCCTCCTCGACGGCTCGGCGGGCACGGATGCCCAGCGCCCCACGGCGCGGCAGTTGGTCGGACGCACCGCCGCCGAAGGTGGTGGTCGTGCCGCCCCGCCGCAGGGCCCAGGTGATCCGGGTCCCGGGATGCTCCCGAGCGATGCGGTCGAGCTCGATGACCGCGTTCAGGGACGAGTCGCCCGCACCCACGACGACGGTGTGCCGGCCGGCGAAACGCTCCGGCACGCCGGCGTCGGGCACGGCGCAGGAGACGAGGTCGGCGTTGGCCCGCTCGCCCAGCGCCGGTAGGCCGTCCGCCCCCGCGGGGTTGGGCGTGCGCCAGGTGCCGGACGCATCGATCACCGCACGGGCCTCGACGCGGACCTCGGTGCCGACCCCGTCCGTGACGTGCACGGTGAAGGGCTGCTCACCGCGGGCTGCGTCGACCAGGCGGTCGCGACCCCGGCGCGAGACGCCCGTGACGCGGGCGTCGAACCAGACCCGCTCACCGAGGACCTCGGCCAGCGGGCCGAGATACCGCTCGACCCACTGCGCGCCGGTGGGATATCCGCTCGCCGGCGCTTCCCACCCCCTCGCCTCCAAAAGCCGCCGGGCCGCCTGGTCGACCAGCTCGGGCCACGCCGAGAAGAGCCGGAGGTGGCCCCACTCCGACACCGCCGCGCCGGGGCCGGACCCGGCCTCCAGCACCAGCGGTTCCAGACCACGCTCGACCAGGTGCGCCGCCGCCGCAAGCCCCTGCGGGCCGGCGCCGATCACCACCACGGGGAGCGCCTCGCCATCCACCATCATCACACCTTCCTATCCACGTTCATCGATGAATTGATCCTGGCCATCTGATCGACAGATGTCAATGGATCGGGCATGCTGGTGCCGTGAGCACCGCGACATCGAGACGAGGGCCGACCACAGCGTCCGACGGTGTCGACCTGGCGGCATGCTGCTCGCCGGTGATCGGGGGCGTGGTCGACGAGGACACCGCACGCGCGCTCGCGCGGATGTTCAAGGCACTCGCCGACCCGGCCCGGGTGCGACTGCTCTCCCTGATCGCCTCGGCCGAGGGGGGCGAGGCGTGCATCTGCGACCTCACGGCGCCGGTGGGCCTCAGCCAACCGACGGTCTCGCACCACATGCGCCTGCTGGTCGAAGCCGGCCTCGCGACCCGGGAGCAACGCGGACGCATGGCCTTCTACCGCGTCGTCCCCGACGCCCTCGCAGCCCTGGCCGGCGCACTCGCCCCCGCTGTCCCTCACGCCGAGGGATAACTTGGGGCACCGCTCCCGGCCGACGGCACGCACCCCGCTTGGCCAGGGCGGGCAGGCTGGGGGCGTGACCCCCGAACTTCCTCCGCACGTCCTCGTGCTCTTCGGCGCCAGCGGCGACCTCGCGGCGCGCAAGCTCTTCCCCGGTCTCTACCGACTGCGCCTGGCCGGCCGCCTGCCCGAGCACTTCCAGGTGATCGGCAGCGGACGCCACTCCCCCGGCACCGACGACGAGTTCCGCGACCGCGTGCGCGCGGCGCTGGAGAAGTTCGTCGGGGACCTCGACGAGGACGTCACCGCCGACCTGCTGGCCCGCATCCGCTTCGTCACCTCCTCGGCCGACGACGGGTCCGACCTGCGCAAGGCCGTCGAGGACGCCGAGGACAACCTGCTGGCGGACGCCGGCTGCCAGCTGGGCGACGTCCGACGCCTGCTGTACCTCTCGGTGCCGCCGGGCGCGGTGGAGGGCATGGTCGGGATGCTCGACCGCGAGCACCTCGTCACCCGCTCGCGGCTCGTGGCCGAGAAGCCGTTCGGCACCGACCTCGCCACCGCCCGCGCGCTGCAGGACGTGCTCTCGGGCGTGTTCGAGGAGCAGCAGGTGTTCCGCATCGACCACTTCCTGGGCAAGGAGGCCGCGCAGAACATCCTCGCGCTGCGCTTCGCCAACGGCCTGTTCGAGCCCGCGTGGAACCGCCACTCGATCGAGTCGGTGCAGATCGACGTGCCCGAGAAGCTCACGGTCGAAGGCCGCGGCAGCTTCTACGAGGGCACCGGCTGCCTGCGCGACATGGTCACCACCCACCTGTTCCAGCTGCTCGGCTTCGTGGCGCTCGAGGACCCCCACGCCTTCCGCGAGTCAGCCATCCGCGCCGCCAAGGGCGCCACCTTCGCCGCCCTGCGCCCCCTCGACCCCCGCCGGGTGGTGTTCGGGCAGTACGAGGGCTACCGCGACGAGAAGGACGTCGACCCCGACTCCGAGGTCGAGACCTTCGTGGCCATCGAGGCCTGGGTCGACAACGACCGCTGGCGCGGCGTGCCGTTCCACCTGCGCACCGGCAAGGCCATGGCCGAGGGCACCCGCACCATCACCGTGCGCTTCCACGACCCCCGCCACCGCTGGCTGGAGCCCGAGAACGGCGGCAAGCTCGAGCCCAACGAGCTGGTTATCGAGCTCTCCGACCAGCCCCGCGTGGCCATCGACGTGCGCGCCAAGCGTCCCGGGCCCGACATGGCGCTCGTCGAGGGTGTCTTCCGCCTCGATCTCTCCTGCGACGTGCCCGACGCCGACCCGCTCGAGGCCTACGAGCGGCTCCTGCTCGACGTCATGCGCGGCGACCGCACCCTGTTCATCTCCGCCGACGAGGTCGACCGACTCTGGCAGGTCTGCCAGCCCGTGCTCGACCACCGCCCCCCGACGCTCCCGTACCCCGTGGGCTCCTACGGCCCCGACGAGGCGCTCGAGCTGCCCGCCGGTGGCTGGCGGTTGGGCAACCACGCGCCCGACCGCGGCTGCTGATCGGCGGCTGATCGGCGCGTTCGGGCGTCGTCCACAGTCGGCCCGGCGGGGGCAGATTCACCGGCCGGCCGAGATTTCTGCCGCTACTGGGACGACGAAACTGGCACGTGGACGACGGAACTCCGTCGTCCAGGTGCCAGATTCACCGGCCGGCCGGTGAATCTGCCACCGGGCGCCGCACGTCAGTCGTCGGCCTCGACCTGGTAGACGGGGGTGCCGCCGACGCAGCGGGCGCGCACGCGGGTGTCCTGCACGGTGTCCTCGCCGCGGCCCTCGAACTCGACCTCGACCCGCTGCGGGCCGCGGTCCTTGACCTCGACGGTGTAGCCGTCGGCGGAGGCGGACGCGCCGGAGAGCTCGATGACCGGGCCGGTGCAGCGGGTGGTGACGACGCCGGGCGCACCGGTCCAGGTGCGCGAGCGGGTGGGGGTGGCCGGCGGCGGCGCCGGGGTCGACGTCCCGGAGCCGCTGGAGCCCGAGCCGCTAGAGCCCGAGCCGCTCGACCCGGATCCTGAACCCCCGCCCCCTGCGGGCCGTGGCGGCGCGTCGTCCGAGCCGCCAGCGGTGGTGCCCGGGCGGCCTGTTCCCGATTCGCGTCCGGCACCGGAGCCTGCGCTCGCGCCCGCCCCCGTCGTGGACGACGCCCGCGAGCCCGCCGCGCTCGCCTCACCGCGCGCCCCCGTGGACGACGGCCCGCCGCTCGCCCGACCCGACGGGCGCGCCGACGGAGAGGCGCCGGGACTGGTGCTGACGGTGGCGGCGGGGCCGACCGAGCCGTCGGCCGGGCTGCCGGGAGCGGCGGGCAACGCGCTCGAGCGGTGGGTGAAGCTGTCGCCGGCGGCGGAGATGACCGTCCAGACCAGGGTCGAGCAGACGGCGACGACGACGAACCAGACGCCGACGGCGGCGGCCGTGCCGGACAGCTGTCGGGGCCGCGTGAACCTGCTCATCGTCGCCTCCTTCCGTGGGTCGTCGCGGCGCACCCGCGGGCGCGCCGGGCGCGGTCCTCGCTCGTGCTCAGGGCCGCGGCACTAGCCTGCCACCTGTGCCGAGCATCCTGGTGGTCGAGGACGACGACGCCATCCGCGCCGCGGTCCAGCGCGGGCTGCGCGAGCGCGAGCACGCCGTGGCCACCGCCGCCACGGGCCTGGCGGGGCTGGAGCAGGTCATCCGCGACCGCCCCGACGTGGTGCTGCTCGACCTCGGCCTGCCCGACATCGACGGGCTGACGCTCCTGTCGATGATCCGCACCGCCAGCGACGTGCCGATCATCGTCATCACCGCGCAGGACGACGACCCCACGATGGTGCGCGCGCTCGACAGCGGCGCCGACGACTACGTGGTCAAGCCCTTCGGCACCGATCAGGTCGCGGCCCGCATCCGCGCGGTGCTGCGGCGCGGTCGCGGCGGGGCTGCCGCCGCCGCTCCGGCGCTGCGCGTGGGCGGCCTGGTGATCGACGAGCGCAGCCGCACCGTCACCCTGGACGGCGCGGGCGTCGACCTCGCGCGCAAGGAGTTCGACCTGCTGCACCTGCTCGTCTCCCGCGCAGGCGAAGTGGTCACCAAGCGCGAGGCGCTGGCCGAGGTGTGGCAGCAGGCCTACGGCGGCTCGGAGCGCACCGTCGACGTCCACCTCTCGTGGCTGCGCCGCAAGCTCGGCGAGTCGGCCGCGGCTCCGCGCTACCTGCACAGCGTGCGCGGCGTCGGCATCCGCCTCGTCGACCCGACGGGCACGGACCCGTCCGACAGCGCCGACAGCGCCGACAACGCCGACACCGGGGACTGAGCCGTGCGCTCGCGCATCAACCGTCTCGTGCTGGCTGCCACGTCGACCATCGTCGTGTCGTTCGTCGTGCCGCTGTGCCTGCTGGTGCGCACCCTGGCCGAGGACCGCGCGATGGCAGCCGCCGACCAGGAGGCCCGCAACGTGGCCATCATCGTGGCCGGCCTCGACTCCCCCCGCCAGCTCACCGACATCATCGGCGTGCTGGACGACGGGGTGTCGCCGAGCACGTCGGTGCTCACCGCCGACGGTCGCCAGATCGGCCCCGGCCCCGCGATGAGCGGTGACCCCGACGTCGCGAGGGCGCTGCGGGGCGAGGCGTTCCGGGAGATCAGCGGCGGCCGCGGGCGGGTGCTCCTGCCCGTGGTGGTCGACGGCGGCACCGCCGTCGTTCGGGCGACGGTCGATCACGACGCGCTGCAGGAGGGCGTGCGTCGCGCCTGGGCCGGCATCATCGGTCTCGGCCTGGTGCTGCTGCTCGCCGCCGCCCTGGCCGCCCGCGGGCTGGGGCGCCGCATCAGCGAGCCGCTGCGCGACGTCGCCACCACCGCCCACCAGCTGCGCGAGGGCGACCTCGCGGCGAGGGCGGAGGTGCGGGGCACCGAGGAGACCCGCGAGCTGGCCCGCGCCCTCAACGGCCTGGCCGAGCGCACCACCGAGCTGCTCGCCACCGAACGCGCCGCCGTGGGCGACCTCTCCCACCGCCTGCGCACCCCGGTCACCGCGCTGCGCCTCGACGCCGAGGCCGTTTCCGACCCCGCGCTCGCCGGTCGCCTGCAGGAGCACATCGGGGTGCTGCAGCGCACCGTCGACTCGATCGTGGCCGAGGCACGTCGTCCGGTGCGGCGCGACCTCAGCGCTCGCTGCGACGCCGCCGAGGTGGTGGCCGAGCGGGTGAACTTCTGGAGCGTGCTGGCCGAGGACCAGGGCCGCGCGCTGCGCGTCGTCCTCGCCGAGGGGCCGCTCACCGTGGGGGTCTCGGCCGAGGACCTGCGCGACGTGGTCGACGTGATCGTCGACAACGTCTTCGCCCACACCGAGCAGGGTGTCGGCTTCGAGGTGTCGCTCGGCCTCGAGGCCGCGCAGCCCGACGGCCACGACCACCCCACCCCCGTGGACGACGGGGAGCTGGTCGTGCTGCGGGTGGCCGACGCCGGCCCGGGCTTCGCCGGTGCCCCCGCGCGGCGCCCCGGCACGAGCGGGCTCGGCCTCGACCTGGCCGCGCGGGTGGCCGGCGGGGTCGGCGGCTCGCTGGTGCGCGGGCGCTCGCAGGCCGGCGGGGCGCTGGTGGAGCTGCGCCTGCCGCACCTGCCCGACTGAACCAGCAGGACCGGCGGAACCAGCGGGACCGGCGGGATTAGCGGGATCGGCGGAGCCAGCGGGACCGGCGTGGAGGTCCGGCACCGACTCAGTCGTCGTCGCCGTGGTCCTCGTGGTCCTCGCCGTGGTCCTCGCCGTCCTCGTGCTCCTGCTCGTCGTCGCCGCGGTCGTCACCCCGGTCGTCGTCGCGGTCCTCACCCCGGTCGTCGTCGCGGTCGTCGTCGTGGGCTCGCGGGCCGCGGGTCTGGTCGTCGCGACCACCCTGCGAGCCGCGACCACCGCGGTCGTCGCCGGCCGCGTCGCCACGGCCTCCGCGAGCCGCGTCGTCCTGGCCACGACCGCGACCGCCGCCGCGAGCGACCCGGTCGTCGGAGGCGGGCGCCGGTGCGGCCTGGGCCGGTGCGGCGGGAGGAACCACCACGGTGCGCACCTGCTCGGTGACGCACACCCCCTTCTCCAGCTTCGCCGGCGCCTCGCAGGGAGCGAGCTTCACCACCGGGGTGGGGGTCGGCTCGGCGGTCGGGCTCGGGGTGGCCGACGGCGACGTGGCCGCGGCGAGGTCGGGCGTGGGGGTCGGCTCGGCCGCGGGCCCGGCCACGCCGCGGTACACCACGACGGCTCCGGCGGTGCCGACGGCGAGCGAGGCGATGAGCGTGGTCAGGGCGGCGCTCACGGCGCCGCGCTGCGTGAGGCGGCGTGCGGGAGTGGTCCTCGTCTTCGTCATGGCCTCACCATCGGCCGGTCAGCGTCAGGTCCGCGTCGCCTGCGCCTCAAATCCAGGTCAAGTTCAACCTTGACGTGGATTTGATCCTCGGGTGAGACAGATTTGGCGCGCGCGTGCCGACCATTCACTCGTGACCTATTCCGCTCGCAGCCGCGACCGCTACCGCTGGGCCGTCACCGGCCTCTCCGGCGTGCTGGCCGCCGGCGCCCTCCTCGGCACCGGGGCGATCACCGGCCAGGCCGCGCGCCTCAAGCACGAGGACGACGCCGCCGCACGCGCCGACCGCGCCCGCGAGCTCGCGGCCTACGAGGCCAAGAAGGCCGCCTACGAGGCGGCGCTCGCGGAGGCCGAGCGCGCCGCCACACCGCCGCCCGTGGTGTGGAAGAAGCGTCCGCACCGCACCCGCGTGACCACCCGCTACGTGGTCGGCGCGGGCGGAGGCTCGAGCAGCCAGGCCGGCCAGGCCGGTCCGGGCCGCTCCAGCGTGAGCGCCGGCAGCGGCCGCGGCGCGCGCGGACAGTCGACGGCGAGCACCTCCGGCGGCGGGAGCAACAACGCGGGCGCCGGCACGAGCAGCGGCGGGGGCACACGCGGCGGTGGCGGCACCTCCACCCCCGCCCCTCCCCCGCCCCCGCCGCCGCCCCCGCCCCCGGCGTCGAGCGGCTCGTGAACTCGCTCACCCGTCCGGCCGACGCTCCCGAGCGGGCCTCGGCCTCCGGTCAGCGCCACGTGGCCCGGTGGACGGCGCTGGGGTGCGGCGTCCACGTGGAGACCCGCTCTGGCGCCGATCTCGCTCTCGCGCGGCGGCTGGTCGAGGAGGTGCTCACCGACGTCGACGAGGTCGCCAGCCGCTTCCGCGACGACTCCGACCTCGCCGTCGTCAACCGCCATCCCGGCCGCTGGGTGGAGGTCGACCCGCTGCTGGTCGCCGCCGTGCGCGTCGCGCTCGACGCCGCGGCCGCCACCGGCGGACTCGTGCATCCGCTGCTCGGTCGTCCGCTCGTGCAGCTGGGCTACGACCGCACCTTCAGCCTGCTCCCGACCCCCACCGCCGCGAGCCTCCTCGGCGCTGACACCGACGCCCTCGGCCCCGCCGGCACACCGGTGCCGCTGGAGGCCTGGCGCGAGATCGAGGTCGACGACGCCGCACTGCGCATCCCCGCGGGCACCGCGCTCGATCTCGGCGCCACGGCGAAGGCATGGTGCACCGACCTCGCCGTCACCGCGCTGGGCGCGCATGGCATCGACGAGGCCGTGGTGTCGGTGGGCGGCGACCTGCGCACGCTCGGCGACACGCCCTGGGAGGTCGCGGTGCTCGAACTTCCGGACGACGCACCCGAGCGTCGCGTCGAGGTCACCGGTGCGCTGGCCACCTCGAGCACGCGGGTGCGGCGCTGGCAGCGGGGAGCGGGCGTCGTCCACCACCTGCTGGACCCGCGCACCGGGGCGCCGGCGAGCGGCGCGTGGCGCACGGTGACGGCGGCCGCCCCCACCTGCGTGGCAGCCAACACCGCCACCACGGCCGCGATCGTGCTGGGCGCCGATGCCGCCGCCTGGCTGGCGAGCAAGCCCCACGTGAGTGCCGCGCTGCTCGTCGCAGCCGACGGCACCGAGCAACCGATCGGCGCCTGGCCGACGCCCGAGCCGACGCCCGAGCCGATGACCGGGCCGATGACCGAGCCGATCACCAGCGAGGAGCGACGATGAGCGAGACCCCCCTGCTGTGGTTCCTCAACCGCAGCACCGGCATCACCCTGACCGTGGTGCTGAGCCTGTCCATCGCCCTCGGCGTGCTCACCCTGCGCGGGCGCGCGGCGGGCGACGGCGGCGCCCGGGTGCCGCGCTTCGTCACGCAGTCGCTGCACCGCAACCTCGCGCTCGGGGGCCTGGCGCTGCTGCTCGCCCACGTGGTCACCGCGGTGGCCGACGAGTACGTCGACATCCGCTGGTGGCACGCCGTGGTGCCGTGGGGCGGCACCTACGAGCCGGTGTGGCTGGCCCTCGGCACCCTCGGGTTCGACCTGATGATCGCAGTGGCGCTCACCACCGCCGTGCGCGGGCGACTGCGCCACAGCGCCTGGCGGGTGGTGCACCTGACGTCGTGGGCGGCGTGGCTGGCGGGCGTCGTCCACGGGGTGATGATCGGCACCGACCTGCGCGACCCCGCGTCGTGGACGACGTGGGCGCTGGCCCCGATCGTGCTCAGCATCGCCCTCGTGGCGATCGCGTTCGTCTACCGCGTGGTGGCGCGACCGACGCCCTCCACACCCACCGCCCCGATCACGGCGCTCGCGACTCCCCCGCTGGGCGCGGTTCCGGCGGGCCCGGGGTCGCGCCGGTGACCGCGCCCGCGAGCGAGCGCGACATCCTCGCGCACGCCGGAGCAAGCCCGATCTCGATCGAGCACCACCCGCGCATCGAGCCGGGCCCGGCGCTGCTGCGCCACACCACGCACGCGCACGACCTCCGGGCGCACCGGCTGCGCCACGGCGAGCCGCCCGAGCTCGACCTGGCCTCGCTGCACGCGATGGCGGGCGCCGCGGCGGTGCAGGGCCGCGGGGGTGCCGGTTTCCCCTTCGCCCGCAAGCTGCGCACGGCGGCCGAGCACGCCCGCCGGGGCCGCAGGCCGATCGTCGTCGTCAACGCCAGCGAGGGCGAGCCTGCGTCGGCGAAGGACGCCGCGCTGGCCGAGGTCGCTCCCCACCTGGTGCTCGACGGAGCCGCGGTCGCGGCCCGGGCCCTGGGGGCGCGCGAGGTCCACGTGGTGCTGCCGGGCGACCGGCCGCGGGCGAGCGGACTGCTGGCCACCGCCGTCGGTGAGCGCACCGACGCGCGGCTCACCTGGCGCGTGCATGACGCACCGGCGCGCTTCGTGGCGGGCCAGGCGCGCGCCGTCCTCGAGCTGATGGCGGGGCGCCCCGGGCTGCCCGTCACGGCCTGGGCCCCGGAGGCGGTGAGCGGCCACCGCGGCCGGCCCACGCTGCTCTCGAACGCCGAGACCTGGGCGCACATCGGCCTGCTGGCCCTGGAGGGGATCCGGCCCACGCTCGAGCGCGGCACCCGCGACGAGCCCGGCACCACCCTGCTCACCCTGCACGCGGCCGGGACGCCGGTCACCGTCGTGGAGGTCGAGCACGGGACGCCGCTCGCACCTCTCCTGCCGGCCCTGGCGTGGGACGCACCGGTGCTCATCGGCGGCTTCCACGGCACGTGGACGACGTCCGCCGCCCTCGCGGGAGCGCACCTCTCGCGCGCCGAGCTGCGCGAGCGCGGCGTCGGCCTGGGCGCCGGCGTGATCATCGCCCCCGGCCCCGACGCCTGCCCGCTCGGGCTCACCGCCGCGATCGTCGAGCACCTCGCCGCCGAGAGCGCGGGGCGGTGCGGGCCCTGCGTCAACGGGCTGCCGGCGCTCGCGCGGGCGGTGCGGGGCGTCGTCCACGGGGTGGTGGGGGCGCGCGAGGAGGCCGCCCGCCTGAGCGGACTCGTGACCGGGCGGGGCGCGTGCGCGCACCCCGACGGCACCGCGCGGCTCGTGGCCTCGGCGCTCACCGCGCTCGCCGGGGAGGTCGCGGCGCACGCCGACGGCGGGTGCGGCGCGGGAGCGGCGCAGGAGGTGGCCTCGTGAGCGGCTCCGGCGGCGACGCTGCCCGGCTCCGCGTCGACTGGCCCGCCTGCAAGGCCCACGGGCTCTGCCACGAGCTGCTGCCCGACCTCGTGCGCCTCGACGAGTGGGGCTACCCGATCGTGCTCGCGGACGGCGGTGTGACCCCCGCGCAGATCGCCGACGCCCGCGCCGCCGTCCGCGCCTGCCCGCGCCGGGCGCTGCACCTCACCTGACGCCGTCTCGGCGCACCATCCCTGCCACGACGGCGCATCATCCCTGCCTTCTCGGCGGGGTCAGTGGCGCGACCAGGCCTCGGTCTGGGTGAGGCGGAAGAGGTAGACGAGCGGGGGCAGGACGACGACCACCGCGAGGCCGACGGCGACGAGCAGGCCCTGCAGGGTGGCGGTGGCACCGGCGGCGTCGGCGATGGTGACCTGGTCGACGAGGAGCCACGGGTACTGGCCCACCCCCCAGCCGGAGACGACGGCGGCGACGGCGGCGACGGCGCTCAGGCGGGCGACGGCGTAGCGGCGCCGCCAGAGCAGCACCATGGTGGCCACACCGCCGATGCCGGCCAGCACGACGAGCGGGGCGGCGCGGCCCTCGAGGCCGGCGGCCAGCGTCGGGGCGTCGTTCTGGATCGGCACGAGGGCGGCGAACACCAGCGCTCCGGTGGCCGCCCCCACCGCGAGCGCACGACGGCGCAGGGAGTCGGCGAGGCGCGGGTGGCCGCCGCGCTCGGCATCGGCGACGAGGAAGGTGCCGGCGAGGAAGGCACAGGTGCCCACGGCGATGAGACCGCCGAAGAGCGAGGTGGGGTTGATCCACGCACCCCAGCGATCGCCGGTGCCCTCGAGGGGCACGCGGCCCGACGCGATGGCGCCGGCGATCGTGCCGAAGAAGAACGGCGTGATGATGGAGGAGGTCGCGAAGACCACCCCGAAGAAGCGCGCTTGGCCGAGGGTGGCGGAGTACTTGCGGAAGGCGAAGCTCGCCCCGCGCAGCACGATGCCGAGCAGCGCGAACAGCAGGGGCAGCACGAGGGTCGACATCGCGGCGGCGAAGGACTCGGGGAAGCCGGTCCACCACACCACCAGCACGTAGATCAGCCACACGTGGTTGGCCTCCCACACGGGCCCGATGCTGTGGTCGACCAGGGTGCGCAGCTCGGCACCACGGCGGCTGCCTCCGGCTAAGAGGTCGTAGAACCCCGAGCCGAAGTCGGCGCCGCCGAGCACGGCGTAGGCGATCACACCGACGAAGAGGGCGGCGGCCACGGCGACGGCGAGCGTCATCGGGCGGGCACCTCCTCGCGGTCGTCGGCGTCGCGCTCGGGCGCGTACGGGCTCGGCAGGTCGGTCTCGCCGGCGCGCCAGCGGCGGGCCATCGAGCGCAGCACCACGACCGCGCCGATGGTCATCGCCGTGTAGACCACGGAGGAGGCTCCCAGCAGCCACCACAGGCCCGAGGAGTAGTCGCCCACGGCGTCGGTGGTGCGCAGCACCCCCTGCACGATCCACGGCTGCCGGCCCACCTCGGTGGCCACCCAGCCCGCCTCGAGCGCGATCACCGACAGCGGCCCGGCCAGCGCCACCGAACGAAGGAACCACCGCTTCTCGAGCAGGTCGATCCCCCGGCGGCGCAGCACCCAGAACCCGGCCACCCCGGCGGCCAGCAGCGTGCCGATCCCGACCATGGTCTGGAAGGCCAGGTGCGTGGTGTTGACCGGCGGCTGCTCGTCGGCCGGGATCTGGTCCAGGCTCGGCACGGGGTCGGTCAGCGAGTTCATGGCGATCAGCGAGCCGAGGCCGGGGATGTCGATGTTGCCCTTCACCTCGCCGTCCACGAGCACGCCGCCGAGACGCAGCGGCGACGGGCTCTCCTGGGTCTCGGCGAGCTCGAAGGCCGCGAGCTTGGCGGGCTGGCGCTCGTCGAGCCCGAGGCCCAGCACGTGCCCGGCGAACGGCTGGGTGAGGGCGGCGACGGAGGCGAAGACGAACGGCACCATGAAGCCGAGGCGGTGGTGGGCGTCGCGTCGTCCGCGCAGCATGCCGACGGCGTAGACGCCGGCCACCGTGAAGCCGGCGATCATGTAGGCGCCGAGCCACATGTGGGCGAACTGCACGAACGCGTGGGCGTTGAACAGCACCGACCACGGCTGGACGTCGGTGACCTCGCCGCCGACGATGCGGAAGCCGGTGGGGTCGTTCATCCACGAGTTCACCGCGATCACGCAGTAGGCGCCGACGATGCCGGTGAGCGCCATCGGCAGCACCATCATCACGTGCTGCTTGGCAGGCATGCGGCCCCAGCCGTAGAGGTAGATGCCGAGGAAGATGGCCTCGAGGAAGAACGCGAGACCCTCGAAGGCGAAGGGCAGGCCGAGGACGTCGCCGAAGGGCCCCATCAGCCCGGGCCACAGCACGCCCATCTCGAAGCTGAGCACGGTGCCCGAGACGGCACCGATGGCGAACAGGACGGCGGAGACCTTCGCCCAGCGCTGCGCGAGACCGAGCGCGACCGGGTCGTCACGGCGGATGCCGCGCAGGTGCATCACGAAGATCATCGCGGGCAGGGCCACGCCGAAGCAGGCGATGATGATGTGCCATCCCAGCGAGAGGGCCATCTGCTGTCGAGCCGGGAGGAGCCCTGCGGGCTCGGTTGCGGCGGCCGCTCGAGCGGTCGTCTCACCGGCTGTCTGGACCAGGGAGGTGAGGACGTCGATGCTCATCACGTCCTCGACGCTACGCCTGCGCAGAGCCCGGTTCACGGGTTTGTGAATGTTTTCACGAGCGCCATGGGGCGGGTCACCCCCCGGTATCGAGGCGCCCTCCGACGGGCGCTAGTGCGACGCCGCGAGGCGCGGTGGACGGCGCGGGAGGGCGGGCGACGGGGAGGTCAGGCGCGCTTGATGTCGGTGAGCGCGATGCGCACCGTGAGCCGCTCCCCGGCCATCCGGATCCGCCCGCGCATGCCGGCGGCCAGCACCATCGGCAGCACCGCGTGGCTGTCGGACGGCGCAGTGAGCACGATCTCCTCACCGCCGGCCGCGCGCGCCGCGCGGGCGACGTCCGCGAGGAGGCGGGTGCCGAGACCGCGACGCTGCCAGGCGGGGTCGACCCAGAGGTCGACCGGCCACGGCGCGTCGTCGTCCTCGAGGGGGGTGACCTCGGCGCGGCCGGCCACGAGGCCGCCGGCGAGTGCGGAGACGACGAGCCCGTCGGTCACGTAGCTGACCTCGCCCGCGCCGACGGTGGCCGGGGCGGGCGGCGCCTGGGCGTCGAGGACGTCGCCCACCAGCTCGGCCAGCGCCGTGGCCCGCGCCCGCTCGGTGGCGGTGAACGGCTGGTCGCGGCGGATCTGGATCGTCGCCGCCTCCCCCACGTTCATCTCCAGCACGTCCTCCGAGCCCTCGCCGGGCTCGACGTCGGCGTCGAAGAGGTGCGCGACCACGTCGGGGAAGGACGCCGGGCGCGCGATGATCGAGCGCACCGCCAGCACGTAGCGGGTGGGCTGGTCCTCCAGCGCGGCCGCCGTGACGGGGATGCCGGTGACGCGCGTCCCTCCGGCGGCGGTGAGCATCTCGGTGAGCCGCGCGAGGTCCCAGCCCTCGGGCACCTGCAGCACGAGCTCGTCGGTGACCTTCTCGCCCTCGGGGAAGATCTGCACCCCCGCGATGTTCACGCCCTCGCGCCCGCAGGCGGCGGCGATCTCGGCGAGTGCGCCGGGTCGGTCGGGGAGTCCTGCACGCACGCGCCACAACATGGGGGCAACTATGCCGGAGCCGCGTCACGCCCCGCGCTCATCCACGTTTCGTCGGGACGTTGGCCCCGGGGACCCGGTCCCCGGCCGGCGGATGGTCGGCCCCGCCGCCGGCCATCCGCCGCGGGACCGGACCGGCCGCCGATGGACCGGACCGGCCGCCGCGGGACCGGACCGGCCGCCGCGGGACCGGACCGGCCGCCGATGTAACACGCCGTCCACCCGTCTGGTCGCCACCTGTCAGTCACTCACCGGGCGAAATCGGCACCACGGCGACTGAGAGGCGTCAGGTAGACGGGTGGACGGCGTGTTACATCCCGCCTGGCCGGTGGCCAGCGGGGCGGCGGCGGCAACAGCGCGGGCGCACGAACGCCGACGGCCCGCCGTCCTCGAGGTGAGGACGACGGGCCGCCGGGTGCTGCGGGGAGCCGACGGAGGTCAGTGACCGTGGCCGTGCCCGTGGCCGTGGCCGGCGTCGGGCTGCTCCTCCTCGGGCTTGTCGACGACCAGGGTCTCGGTGGTGAGCAGCATGCCCGCGACCGACACCGCGTTGGCCAGCGCGGAGCGGGTGACCTTGACCGGGTCGATGACGCCCTGGGCCAGCAGGTCGCCGTACTCGCCGGTGGCGGCGTTGTAGCCGTTGCCGGGGCCGAGCTCGCGCACCTTGTTGGTGACGACGTAGCCGTTCTCGCCGCCGTTCTCGGCGATCCAGCGCAGGGGCTCCTCGGCGGCCTTGCGCACGATGCGCACGCCGACGGCCTCCTCGCCGGTGAGGCCGAGGTCGCCGTCGAGGGCGGAGACGGCGTGGATGATCGCCGAGCCGCCGCCGGGGACGATGCCCTCCTCGATGGCCGCGCGGGTCGCCGAGACGGCGTCCTCGATGCGGTGCTTCTTCTCCTTGAGCTCGACCTCGGTGTGCGCGCCGACCTTGATGACGACGACGCCGCCGGCGAGCTTGGCGAGGCGCTCCTGGAGCTTCTCGGTGTCCCAGTCGGAGTCCGAGGCCTCGATCTCGCGCTTGATCTGCTCCACGCGACCAGCCACCTCGGCGGCCTCTCCGGCGCCGTCGACGATGGTGGTGTTGTCCTTGGTGACCACGATGCGGCGGGCCTGGCCCAGCACGTCGAGGCCGACCTGGTCGAGCTTGAGGCCGACCTCGGGCGAGATGACCTGGCCGCCGGTGAGCACGGCGATGTCCTGCAGGATCGCCTTGCGGCGGTCGCCGAAGGCGGGAGCCTTCACCGCGACGGCGTTGAAGGTGCCGCGGATCTTGTTGACCACGAGGGTCGAGAGCGCCTCGCCCTCGACGTCCTCGGCGAGGATGAACAGCGGCTTGCCGGCCTGGATGACCTTCTCCAGCAGGGGCAGCAGCTCGGCGATCGCCGAGATCTTGCCCTGGTGGATGAGGATGTAGGGGTCGTCGAGCACGGCCTCCTGGCGCTCGGCGTCGGTGACGAAGTACGCCGAGATGAAGCCCTTGTCGAACTGCATACCCTCGGTGAACTCGAGCTCGGTCGAGGGGGTGCTCGACTCCTCGACGGTGATGACGCCGTCCTTGCCGACCTTGCCGAAGGCGTCGGCGAGCAGGTCGCCGATGTGGGCGTCGCGCGAGGAGACGGTGGCGACCGCGGCGATGTCCTTCTCGTCGTCCACGTCGCGGGCGGCGGCCTTGAGGGCGTCGGCCACGGCGGCAGCCGCGGCGTCCATGCCCCGCTTGAGGCCCATCGGGTTCGAGCCCGCGGCCACGGCGCGCAGACCCTCGTGCACGAGCGCCTGGGCGAGGACGGTGGCGGTGGTGGTGCCGTCACCGGCGACGTCGTTGGTCTTGGTGGCGACCTCCTTGGTGAGCTGCGCACCGAGGTTCTCGAACGGGTCGTCGAGCTCGACCTCACGGGCGACGGTGACACCGTCGTTGGTGATCGTGGGGGCGCCCCACTTCTTGTCGAGGACGACGTAGCGGCCCTTGGGGCCGAGGGTCACCTTGACGGCGTTGGCGAGCGCGTCCACGCCGCGCTCGAGGGCACGGCGGGCGTTCTCGTCGAACTCCAGGATCTTGGGCACTGACTACTCCTAGCGATGGTCTGCGGAAAGCCGAACGCCCGGGGCGTCGCGGCGCGATCGTCGAGACGACGACCGGCGGGCGACGTCCCGGGCGGTTCGAGTGAGGATGTGGCTCAGCCGAGGACGGCCAGCACGTCGCGGGCCGAGAGGATGAGGTACTCCTGGCCGGCGTACTTGACCTCGGTGCCGCCGTACTTGCTGTAGATGACCTTGTCGCCGACGGCGACGTCGAGCGGGACGCGGTTGCCGTTGTCGTCGATGCGACCCGGGCCGATCGCGAGGACCTCGCCCTCCTGGGGCTTCTCCTTCGCGGTGTCGGGGATGACCAGACCGGAGGCGGTGGTCTGCTCGGCCTCCAGGGGCTTGACGACGATCCGGTCCTCGAGCGGCTTGATGTTGACCGACACGATGTCGACCTCCACTTTCTCGTGCTACTTGGCGTGCGTTCGGACTCTCGGGCGCGGGGCAGGCCGCCGGCTGGGCCGGAGGCGATCCGCGTTGGCACACTCGATGCGAGAGTGCCAGAGCGAAACTAGCACTCTCTCCAACCGAGTGCCAGAGGAGGTCGGCAGCTCGCGCTCCCGGGCCGCCGCCCGCTCGTCAGCGGCAGGCGCCGAAGTCGGAGCGGCCGCCGAGGATCGACGCCCGGGCCCGCCCGTCGCCGCTCGCCGCGCCGAGTTCGACCACGACCTGCGGGGCGCCGCCGGCGCGGGAGATCACGAGGGTGTCCTCGTCGCGCCACCCGAGGGCGTGATGGGCGACCCCGTACTCCTCGCACAGCTCGACGACGGTGCGGTCGCGCAGCCATCCGCGCTCGACGACCCGCACCCGGGTCTGCTCGTCGAGCAGCGCGGCGGGGTGGTCGACGACCGCCTCCCACTCCCCCGTCGGAGACGTCGCCCGCGAGCTCACCGGCGGCGCGAACAGGGAGACCGCGAGCGCGGCGAGCACCCCGGCCAGCCCGAGCGCGACCCACGCCGTCCACCGCCGAGGGGGAGACGATGGTGTGCCGCGAGGTGGCAGTGCGGCAGCGATCAGTGCGGCAGCGAACGGCACCGACGGCCGGGTGCGGCGGACAACGCTCCGCACGTAAAGACTCGGCCGGACCCGAACCGGCGTGGGTCGCGCCCGCGGCTGCTGAGAGGATCGGCGCCGTGGACCTGGCGACCTTCGAATGGCTGCTCACCGAGGACGGCGCCCAGCTGCTCGCCGAGGCCGCCTCCCTGCAGTCCTCCGGCGCCGACGCGCTCGCCGCGGGCGAGGCGCTGCGTCGGCGTGCGACGCCCGAGCGGGCCGCCGCGGCCTGGACCCAGATCGGTCTGCGCGCCAAGGCGAGCACCAAGTTTGGCGACCTCGCGCCCCGGCTCTTCTTCACCCCCGACGGCCTCGAGCAGGCCACCCGCCGCCGCGTCGCCGCCCACCGCGCCGGCCGCGCCGCGGCCTTCGGCGCCCGCACCGTGATCGACCTCGGCTGCGGCATCGGCGGCGACCTCATCGCCTCTGCCGAGGCGGGGCTCATCTGCGCGGGCGTCGACCTCGACCCCGTGCGGGTCGCCGTCGCCCGGGCCAACCTCGCCGCGCTCGGCCTCGCGGGCGCCGTCCAGGTGGCCGACGCCACCGAGATCGACCGCCGCGCCTTCGAGCTCGCCTTCGCCGACCCCGCCCGCCGCACCGGCGCGGGGCGCACCTTCCGCGTGGAGGACTGGACGCCGCCGTGGTCGTGGGTCACCGAGGTCCTCACCGGGGACGCCTGCGTGAAGGTCGCGCCCGGCATCCCCCACGACCTCGTGCCGCGCGGCGTCGAGGCGGAGTGGGTGAGCGAGGCCGGCGAGGTGAAGGAGGCGGCGCTGTGGTCCGGGCGCACCGCCACCGTCGCGCGCCGCGCCACCGTGATCGGCACCGGCGGCCTGGCCACCCTCACCGAGGACGACGACCCCGGCCCCGCCGCGGTCGACACCCGCGCGGTGGCACCGGGCGACCACCTCTACGAGCCCGACGGCGCCGTCATTAGGGCCGGCCTCGTCACCGCGGTCGCCGCCGGCGTCGAGGGAGCGCTGCTCGACGAGAAGATCGCCTACGTCGTCAGCGAGCGCGCCTTCGTCACCCCGTTCGCCCGCGGCTACCGGGTGGTCGAGCAGCTGCCGTTCCGCGAGAAGCAGCTCCGCGCCGCCCTGCGCGAGCGGGGCATCGGGCGCCTGACGATCAAGAAGCGTGGCGTCGAGGTCGTGCCCGAGGAGCTGCGTCGTCGCCTCGGGCTGCGCGGCGACGGCGAGGCGACCGTCGTCCTCACGCGGGTGGGTGGCGACGGCACGGCGCTGCTCGTCGAGCCGCACTGACGGCTCTGCTGATCGGCTGTGGCGGGTGGTGCCGGTGCGGTCGAGGGGCGCCGATTGGTGCCAAACCGCAACATCTGCCCGGCAAATGTTGCGGTTTGGCGCAAAACCGCAACCCCCCGGAGCCGGGCCGACCCGCACCTCAGCCGTGGACGACGGGCCTCAGCGCCCCAGCGCGGCGGCCTCGGCGCCGATGGTGGTGGACTCGCCGTGGCCGGTGTGGACGACGGTGTCGTCGGGCAGGGCAAACAGCCGCGCCCGGATGGAGGCCTCGAGGGTGGGCCGGTCGCTGAAGGAGCGACCTGTCGCCCCGGGGCCGCCGTGGAAGAGCGTGTCGCCGGTGAAGACGCAGCCCAGGTCGGGCGCGTACAGGCACACCGCACCCGGCGCGTGACCGGGCGTGTGGATCACCTCCAGCGTCGTGCCGGCGACCTCGAGGCGCGCGCCGTCGGCGAGGTCGACGTCCCACAGCTCGCCGTCGACCGCGTCAGGGCCGCCGTGGGTGAGCTCCCACAGCGGGCGGTCGTCGGGGTGCAGGAGGATCGGCGCGCCGGAGCCTCCGTTGGCGGCCACCCGCAGCGCCGGGGCCACGCGCACGTGGTCGTCGTGCGCGTGGGTGCACACGATGGCCTTGATGGTGCGCTCCCCCACCACCGCGAGGATGTCGTCGATCGAGTGCGGGGCGTCGATCACGATGCACTCGGCGTCGTCGCCGACGACCCAGATGTTGTTGTCGACGTCGAAGGTCTCGCCATCGAGGGAGAACGTGCCCGACGACACCGCGTGATCCACCCGCAGCCGACCCACCGGAGCGGCCATCAGAGCACCACCACCGAGCGCAGGACGTCGCCGTGGTGCATGCGCTCGAACGCCGCCTCGACCGCGTCGAGGGCGATCTCCTCGGTCACGAACGCATCGAGGTCGAGGCGGCCCTGGCGGTAGAGGTCGACCAGCATCGGGAAGTCGCGGCTGGGCAGGCAGTCGCCGTACCAGCTCGACTTCAGCGCACCACCGCGACCGAAGACGTCGATCAGCGGGATCTCGGGCACCGTCATGTCAGGGGTCGGCACGCCGACCAGCACCACGGTGCCGGCCAGGTCGCGGGCGTAGAAGGCCTGCTTCCAGGTCTCGGGGCGGCCCACCGCCTCCACCACCACGTCGGCGCCGTCGGCGCCCTCGTAGACCTCCGCGCAGATCCGCTTGATCTCCTCCACCGGGTCGACCTGCGAGGAGTCCACCACGTGCGTGGCGCCCAGCTGGCGCGCCTTCTCGAGCTTCTTGGCGTCGATGTCGACCGCGATGATCGGCGAGGCGCCCGCCAGCGCCGCGCCCGCGATCGCGGCCACGCCCACGCCACCGCAGCCGATCACGGCGATCGAGCGACCGCGCGTGATCGCACCGGTGTTGATGGCCGCGCCGACGCCGGCCATCACGCCGCAGCCCAGCAGGCCGACCGCGGCGGGGCGGGCGTCGGCGTTCACCTTGGTGCACTGACCGGCCGCCACCAGGGTCTTCTCCGCGAAGGCGCCGATGCCCAGGGCCGGCGAGAGCTCGGTGCCGTCCTCCAAGGTCATCTTCTGCGTGGCGTTGTGCGTGGCGAAGCAGTACTGCAGGTCGCCGCGCTTGCACGCGCGGCACTCCCCGCACACCGCACGCCAGTTGAGGACGACGAAGTCGCCCGGCGCCACCGACGTGACGTCGTCGCCCACGGCCTCGACGATGCCGGCGGCCTCGTGCCCCAGCAGGAACGGGAAGTCGTCGTTGATGCCGCCCTCGCGGTAGTGCAGGTCGGTGTGGCACACCCCGCACGAGAGCACCTTCACCAGCGCCTCGCCCGGGCCCGGGTCGGGCACGTTGATCGTCACGATCTCGACGGGGGCTCCCTTGGCCTTCGCGACGACGGCCTTGACCTGGTGCATGCTTCCTCCTGCGACGAGTGCGACGGGTGCCGGCTGGCGGGTGACGTGCGTCGCAGTCAACCTAGCGGCCGCTGGAAGGCGCGACCGGGCGGGATGCCAGGTGCGGCGGATCAGCCCGCCAGGACGTCGGTGACCGGGAGGCTCGAGTCGGCCGGCAGGTCGAGCGAGGACGGCGTGCGCCCGCGCGCCACCATCTCGGCCCCGAGCGCGGCCACCATCGCTCCGTTGTCGGTGCACAGGCCCGGGCGCGGCACCCGCACCCGGATGCCCTTGGCCGAGGCGCGCTCCTCGGCCATCGCCCGCAGCCGCGAGTTCGCCGCGACGCCGCCGCCGATCATGAGGTCCTCGATGCCCTCGCTGGCCGCGGCGTCGATGGCCTTGCGCACGAGGACGTCGCACACCGCCTCCTGGAAGGACGCCGCCACGTCGGCCACCGGCACCGCCTCGCCGCTGAGCTCGCGGGCCTCGACCCAGCGCGCCACGGCCGTCTTGAGGCCGGAGAAGGAGAAGTCGAAGCGGTGGCGCTCGAGGTCGCGGCGGCTGGTGAGGCCGCGGGGGAAGTCGATGACGACCTGCCCGCCGTCGCGTGCCACGCGGTCGATGTGCGGGCCGCCCGGGAACGGCAGGCCGAGCAGGCGGGCCACCTTGTCGAAGGCCTCGCCGGCGGCGTCGTCGATGGTGGCGCCCATCGGCGCGACCCCGCTCGCGGCGCCGGTGACGTCGGTGACGCGCAGCAGGCTCGAGTGCCCGCCCGAGACCAGCAGGGCGATGCACGGCTCCGGCAGCGGACCGTGCTCGAGCTGGTCGACGGCCACGTGCGCGGCGAGGTGGTTGACCCCGTAGATCGGCTTGCCCAGGCCCAGCGCCAGCGCCTTCGCCGAGGCCACGCCCACCAGCAGGGCTCCGGCCAGGCCGGGCCCGTGGGTGACGGCGATCGCGTCGACGTCGCGCAGGCTCACGCCCGCGGTCGTGCACGCGCGCTCGATCGTGGGCACCATCGCCTGCAGGTGCGCGCGGCTGGCCACCTCGGGCACGACGCCGCCGAAGCGCGCGTGCTCGTCGACGCTGCTCGCGATCGCGTCGGCCAGCAGGGTCGTGCCACGCACGATGCCCACGCCGGTCTCGTCGCAGGAGGTCTCGATGCCCAGCACCAGGGGCTCGTCGCGGTTCACCAGCTCATCTCCCATGTCGCGTCGTGGCCGTGCTCGAGGCTCGTCAGGGGCCGCTCCAGCACGAGGGCGGCCGTGCCGTCGCGGTAGTAGCGCTCGCGGCGTCCGAGGTCGCCGAAACCGGTGCGGCGGTAGAGCGCGAGGGCGGGCGCGTTGTCCTCGCGCACCTCGAGCAGCAGCCGCGTGGCGCCGCGGCTCCGCGACAGCTCGGCCACCCCTCGCACCAGCGCCTCCCCCACCCCGCGACCGCGGACGTCGGGCGCGACCGCGATGCGCTGCAGCTCGGCGTCCACGTCGACGACGGCGACCACCGCGTAGCCCAGCGCAGCCCCGTCGGCGTCGCGGGCGGCGATCACCGCGGTCGTCGGCAGCCGCCCCTCGAGGGCCTCACCGAGGAGCGCCGGCGACCAGGGGTCGAGCGGGAAGGCCACCTGCTCCAGCTCCTCGATCCACGCGAGGTCGGCGGGGCGGGCGGTGTCGACGTCCGGCGCCATCCTCACCGCCCCTCCGCGTCGGGGCGCCGCAGGTACAGCGGCTCCGGCTCGAGGACGACGACCCGCCGCTCCACGACGCCTCGCGCCAGCCATGCCGCGGCGGGCCGCAGCGGTGCGCGGTCGTCGTCCACGGTGCCGGGGAGGACGCCTGGGTAGAGCCGGGTCCCCTCCCCGAGGACCGGCAGGTCGCCCAGCTGCTCGGCCAGCATGGCCGGGCGCTCCACCACGGGCTCCTCCGCGCGCACGCCTGCGGCGTCGTAGCGGGCGAGGTAGACCTCCTTGCGGCGCGCGTCGGTGGCCACCGCGAAGTCGCCCCCGACGAGCCCCAGGGCGATCGCCTCCAGGGCGAGTGCGTCGAGCGAGCACACCCCGTGCACCGGCACCTCGAGCACGTGCCCGAGCGTGCGCGCGGTGACCAGGCCGACGCGGAGCCCGGTGAAGGGGCCGGGGCCGGCGCCGACGACGATGGCGGACAGGTCGCCGGGCACCGCACCCGCCTGCTCCAGCACCTGCTCGATCAGCGGCGCGAGCTGCTCGCCGTGCTTCATCGACTGCGCCGACGCGGCCTGCGCCAGCACCGCCGCCGCACCGTCGTCCACGCCGCTGTGGAGGGCCACGGACACGGTGGGCGAGGAGGTGTCGAGGGCGAGCAGCACGGCCCCGAGGCTACCGTCCGGGCTGCTCCGGCCGACGCTCGGCGGCCCCTGCGCCCGGCGGCCCTACTTCCAGACCCGCACGTAGTCGACGTAGGTGGTGGCGGGCGTCGTCATCGGCGAGGTGAGGGCGTTGGCGCCCACGCCCATGAGCTGGCTCAGCGCGATGATGAACGGCTTGCGGAAGCTCGGCGCTCCGGCGGTGTTCACCAGGCAGGTGCGGCCGTCGACGCTGATCGTCACGCGGTCCGCCGTCCACTCGAGGGTGTAGGTGTGCCAGTAGCCGCGCGAGGCGTAGCAGTTCCAGGCGGTGTTGAGACCGGGCACGGGGCCGCCGTTGTCGTTCTCGGTGTAGTGCAGGAACGGGATGGCGAGGTTCGGGTGCTGGGAGTAGGTCTCGACGATGTCGATCTCGCCGGAGGCCGGCCAGGTGTCGGTGGGGCTGTAGCGGATGTCAGGCCAGAGCCAGAAGGCCTCCTGCAGACCCGGACGGCTGAAGAGCTGGTTGCGCATGCGCACCTCGAAGCGACCGTACTGCTGGCTCCACTTCCAGAAGGTCGACACCGTGCCGGTGGCGTAGGGGGCGGCCAGGCCCAGGCTGTCGGCCGGGCACAGCAGGGAGCCTCCGACCGGCTTCGCGCTCAGCCGCAGCGCGCCGCCCGACACCGAGACCACCTCGGGGCTGTCGGCGTAGCAGAAGCCGGTGCCCAGCCCGGTGGAGGCGGTCCACTTGCTGCTGTCGAGCGCGGCGCCGGAGAACTCGTCGTTGAACGAGCACGCCCAGTAGGTGCCGTCGCTCTTGCGAGGCCGCACACCGCAGGCGTCCGAGGGCGCCTTGACGGCCGCGGTGGCGACCGGGCCGACGGTACCGAGGGTGCGGGCGCCGGTGGCGGTGACCACGCGCAGGGTGCTGCGCACGCTCGGACGACGCACGCTCAGGCGGTAGGCGCCCTTGCGGTCGGCACGTCCGACGCGCATCGTGGTCCACCGCGCGGTGCTGCGCGGACGGGCCTGCACCCGCACGACGGCTCGGGCGCGGGTGCGCCCGGCGACGAGGACGTTCGAGCCCCGGACAGTGATGCGGGCACTCAGGCCGCCCATCGCACGGGCGGCCGCGAGAGCGCCGGCGCCGGCGGTGTCGCCCGTGGCGCCGCGCACCTCCTGGGCGACGGTCTCGGCGGGCAGGTGGCGGGTGGCCTCGGGGGCCGCGTCAGCCGCGCCGGCTCCGGCCCGCGAGGTGGCCGTGCCGACCAGGATCGTGCCCACCACCATCAGCGTGGCGAGCAACGACGTGAGCCGTGTCCACATCCTGCGTACGCGCATCCTGCGCCCCCTCGACATCCGTGTCTGGTCCTGCACGTCGAGGTTACGAACGCCGAAGCCTCCGGCGGCACCTGCGCGGGGCCGGAGCGACTGGTCACCACGACCCACCCCCCGCGGGACCTCGGTCCATGGGCGGAGGTCCCGGGTCGGCGGCGTGCCCGGGTCTGCGGGACGGGGTCCTCACCGGGTGACCAGGCAGTGCATCGGCGGCGCTCGCGGCCACCTGAGCGTGCGCGGTGCAGCTTTACCGGCGCGATCGCAGACACATCCGATCGACCGGGGCGAGTGGTCCGCGGCGGTGGGCGCCGCGCGCGGGCCGCGCCGTCAGAGGCCGCGCAGGTCGACGCCGGACCAGCGCGCACCCACGGCGTCGATCTCGACGACGCGCGGATCGGCCTCGGGATCGACGTCGACCGCCGCGGTGGCGCGCCGGATGCGCACCTTGAGCCGGGCGTCGGCGAGCCCCTCGGCCACGCCCGCACCCCACTCCACCACGGTGACGGCGTCGGCCAGGTCGGTGTCGAGGTCGAGGTCGTCGAGCTCGGCGCGGCCACCGAGGCGATAGGCGTCGACGTGCACCAGCGGGGGGCCGTCGCCGAGCGAGGGGTGCACGCGACTGATCACGAAGGTCGGCGAGGTCACGCCGCCGCGCACGCCCAGGCCGTCGCCGAGACCCTGGGTGAACGTGGTCTTGCCCGCCCCCAGGTCGCCCGTGAGCACGAGCAGGTCACCGGCCTCCAGGATGCTGGCCACGCGTCGTCCGAGATCGCGCATGGCCTCGGCCGAGGGCACCTCGCGCACCACCGGCACCGTGCGAGCCATCTCGATGTAGGGCCGGTGCCGGGCCGACTCGACGAAGCCCATGTCGGCCCAGAAACCGGCCGTGCGGGGCAGCTCCTCGCGCGCGAGCACCACCACGCGGGCCGGGCCCTCGCGCCTGGCCACCTCGGCCAGCGCGGCTCGCACGAGGCGGGTGGCCACCCCGCGCCCCTGGGCGTGCGGGGCGATGCCGAAGCGGCGCAAGTAGACGGCGTCGTCCGCGGAGATCGCGCCGCGGACGGTGTCGAGCACGACCGCGCCGACGGGCTCGTCGCCGCGCGTGCTGTCGAGGGCCAGCAGGCCGCCGCCGTTGCCGAGCAGCGCGGCGATGCTTTCCTCGGTCTCGGCGAGGGCGTCGGCCGGCGGGTCGAGCGCGGGTCGTGCCGCGAAGGCCGCGCGGACGACGGCCAGCACCTGTGCAGCGGCCTCGGGGCCGACCACGTGGACGACGACGCCCCCGTCGTCGGTGGCCGCGGGACCGGTCGGGGTCGGGGCGGTCATCGACGTTCCGCCCGGGCGGTGGCGGCGGTGATGAGCTGGTCGAGCTCGGCGTTGACGAGGTCGTGGCGCTCCATGATCACGAGGTGACCGGCGCCCTCGCACTCGAGCAGGCGCGAGCCCTCGATGCGCGCGTGCAGCTTGCGCGAGTGGCCGATCGAGGTCAGCTTGTCGGCGGTGCCGCAGATCACCGAGGTGGGCACGGCCGAGAGCTGCTCGACCTGGTCGAACTTGTCGAGCGAGCCCAGGGTCGGGAAGAAGTCGGCGACCACCTCGAAGGGCGTGGCCGAGAGCATGCGGTCGACGAACTCGACGTAGCTGCGCGGCACCTCGCCGCCGAAGGCGAAGCGGTCGGTGGCCACCAGGGCGATCGCTCCGCCCGCTCGGCGCAGCAGGTCGATCGGGCGGTGGCCGTGGCGCAGGGCCCGCAGGGCCCGGCCGGCGAGCGGGCCGCTGAGGCGCGCGGGCAGCATCGGCAGCAGCACGCGGCTGGGGTCGAGACCCCCGGCGGTGGTGGCGACCAGCCCCACGCCGACGATCCGCTCCCCCACCAGCTCGGGGTAGTGCTCCACCAGGGCCACGATCGACATGCCACCCATCGAGTGGCCCACGAGCACCACGGGGCCGTCGGGCACCACGGCCTCGATCACCGCGCGCAGGTCGTGGCCGAGCTGGTCGATCGTGGCGTTCTCGCGCGAGGAGTCGCCCGAGCGCCCGTGCGAGCGCTGGTCGTAGTAGACCGTGCGCACCAGCCCGCGGTAGGCCGCGCGCTGGAAGTGCCAGCAGTCGAGCTCGAGGCAGAAGCCGTGGACGAACACCACGGTGACCGGTGGCGTGCCGGAGCGCTGGCGGCGCAGCAGCCGGTCGACGGCGCCGCGGTCGGCGCCGGGCTCGTCGACCTCGTCGATCTCCACGTGCAGCGCGACGCCGTCGTCCGCGAGCACGGTGACGGGCTCGGAGCGCAGGGCACCGAAGGCGACCTGGTCGCCGGCGCGACGACTGATCTGGCGCTGCTGGCGCAGCACGCCGACCGCCACCGATCCGGCGGCGGCCACGCCGAGGGCTCCGGCCAGGGAGCCGGCGATCCGGGCGCGGCGGCTCATCGGGCGGCCTCCTCGGGCAGCGCGACGCCGTCGCTGTCGACGTGCCTGCGGATCATGCGTCCCCCGATCCTGGTGACGATCTCGTAGTTGATGGTGCCGCACACCTCGGCCCACTCCTGGGCGGTGGGGGCACCGTCGGCACCGTCGCCGAAGAGCACGGCCTCGGCGCCCACCGGCGGCTCGTCGCCGTCGAGATCGACGACGACCTGGTCCATGCACACGGTGCCGCGCACGGGGCGGCGTCGCCCGGCCACGAGGACGTCGACCGACCGCTCGCCCGGGCGCGACGCGGCGCGCGGCACTCCCTCGGCGTAGCCGACCGGCACGAGCCCGACCGTCGTGGGCGCCGGGGCCACCCAGCGCTGGCCGTAGGAGACGGCGTCGCCGGCCGCGAGGTGCTTGACCATCACGAGCGGCGCACGCACGGTCATCGCCGGGCGCAGCGGCACGGCCGCGAGGTCGACCTGCCCGGGGGCGGGGTCGAGCCCGTAGAGCGCGATGCCGCAGCGCACCGCGTCGAAGCGGGCGGAGGGACGCAGCAGCGCCGCGGCGGAGTTCGCCAGGTGCCGCAGCGTCGGGGCGAGGCCGTGGCGCTCGGCCAGCGCGAGCGCCTCGCGGAAGGCGGTCTCCTGCCGCTCGTTGGCCGGGTGGTCGGGCTCGTCGGCGCAGGCGAAGTGCGACCAGATGCCCGTGATGCGCCAGCGGCCCTCGACCTCGCCGCGTCGGGCGCGGGCGAAGAGCGCCTCCCAGTCGGCGCGCGCCGCGCCGCCGCGGGAGAGCCCGGTGTCGACCTTGAGCTGCACGCCGGGAGGCAGGTGGCTGCCGAGCCGCGCGAGGCCTTCCGCACCGTCGTGCTGCGCGGCGTCGTCGAGCGCATCGAGCTCGGCCACCGTGTAGGCCGTGGGTTCGATGTTCTCCCTCAGCGCGCTCACGTGGTCGGCGTCGGGTGCGGTGAGCCAGCACATCAGGGGCGCCTCGACGCCGCTGCGGCGCAGCGCGAGCGCCTCGTCGAGGGTCGCGGTGGCGAGCATGGTGGCGCCGCCCTCGAGCGCGGCACGGGCGCTCTCGAGCATGCCGTGGCCGTAGCCGTCGGCCTTCACCACCGCAATGAGCGGCACGCCCGTCACCTCGCGCAGCAACCGCGCGTTGGCCCGGATCGCGGCCACGTCGACCACGATCTCGGGGGTCTGCGGCCCGCGCGTCATGCGCCCGATCATCCCAGGGGGTGCTCGGCGGTGGGGACCTGGGGAGTCGCGTCGAGGAGGCGGGCGAGCACCCCGGGCAGCGCCCGCGCCACGTCACCGGCCACGATCGGGCCGCCCGAGGACGCCGCGGTGGCGGCCGCCCCGTGCAGCCACGAGCCCACGGACGCCGCGTCGAACGGGTCGAGGCCACCGGCGAGCAGCGCGCCGATCAACCCGCCCAGCACGTCCCCGGCGCCCGCCGTGGCCAGCCACGGGGTGCCGGTGGTGGTCACGCGCACGCGTCCGTCGGGGTGGGCGGCGAGCGTGCGTCGTCCCTTGAGCAGCACGACCACGCCGAGGTCGGCCGCCGCGGCACGCGCGTGCCGGAGCGGCTCGGCCTCCACCTGCTCGCGCTCCACGCCGGTGAGTCGCGCCAGCTCGCCCGCGTGCGGCGTGAGCACCGCCGGGCGCCCGCGCACGAGGTCGGCGTGGGCGATCGCGTCGGCGTCGACGACGAGCGGGACGTCGTCCTCGAGGCAGGCGCGCAGGGCCTCGGCGGCATCGGTGTCGCTGCCCGAGCCCACCACCCACGCCTGCACGCGCCCGTCGCCGACCACCTCGGGGTGGGCGGCGCGCACGAGCGCGCGCACGGTGTCGTCGCCGACGTGGCGCACCATGCCGGCCAGGCCGCACGCCGCTCCGGCCACGCTCAGCAGGCCGGCGCCGGGGTAGGTGGCCGATCCGGCGCGGACGCCGACCACGCCGCGGGTGTACTTGTGCGCGTCGGGTGCGGGCCTCGGCACCAGAGCCGCCACGTCGTGCGGCTGCAGCGCCTCGACGGCGGCCGGCGGCAGGTCGAGGTCGAGGTCGACGAGGTGCACTGCGCCGCAGGCGGAGGCTGCCGGGTCCAGCAGGTGGCACGGCTTGAGCGTGCCGAAGGTGACCGTGAGCGCGGCCCGCACGTGGCGCTCCGGGGTGGCGCCGGTGTCGACGTCCACGCCCGAGGGGATGTCGACCGCGACGATCGGGGTGCCGTACGCCTCGACCGCCGCTAAGGCGCGCTCGGCCGCCGGGCGCAGGCCCGGTCGCCCGCCGATCCCCACCACCGCGTCGAGGACGACGTCCGCCCCCGCCGCGCGCCACGTGGCCGGCAGCTCCGGCAGCGTCGGCACGTCCTCCCCCGCCGGACGAGCGCGACCACCGGCCGCACGCAGGGCCGCGAGACCGCCCTCGTGCACGGCGGATCCGAGCAACCAGGCCTCGACGGCTGCCCCGCGCCGCGCGAGCACCGCCCCCGCGTGCAGCGCGTCGCCGCCGTTGTCGCCGCTGCCCACGAGCAGCAGCACCCGTCGTCCGACCGCGCCGCCGAGCAGGTCGATCACCGCGTGGGCCAGACCGCGCGCGGCGCGAAGCATGAGGGCGTCCTCGGCACCCGATGGCAGCGTGGCGAACACCGCGGCCTCCGCGGCGCGCACCTGCTCGACGGTGTGGGCTCGCAGCACGTCGTCCTCCTTCTCCCAGGGCCTCGGGGCTCGCGCCCGGCTCAGCTCTCGAGCACCACGAAGGCCGAGGCGATGCCGGCGTCGTGGGTGAGTGAGAGGTGCACCGAGGCGGCGCCGGCGCGCTCGAGGGCCGCCTGCACGGTGCCGCGCAGCACGAACACGGGTCGCCCGCTCGGCTCGCGCACCACCTCGGCGTCCTGCCAGCTCATGCCGCCCGGGGCACCGAGGGCCTTTGCGAGCGCCTCCTTCGCGGCGAACCGTGCTGCCAGCGAGGCCGCCGGCAGCTGCCGCTCGGCGTCGGTGAACAGCGTCGTGAGCAGCGCCGGGGTGCGGGCGCAGGAGGCCTCGAACCGGGCGATGTCGCACACGTCGACACCGATACCCACCACGGCCACGCGCCGCCTCCCCGCTCGCCGGGCGCCCGCGCCCGCTACTCGACCGTGACCGACTTGGCCAGGTTGCGCGGCTGGTCGACGTCGTGGCCCAGCGCCGTGGCGAGCTCGCAGGCGAAGAGCTGCAGGGGCACCACCGACACCAGCGGCTGCAGGAGCACCGGCACCTTGGGCAGTCGGACGAGGACGTCGGCGTAGGGCTCGATCGAGGTGTCGTCGGCCTCCGCCAGGCAGATGGTGCGCGCACCGCGCGCCCGCACCTCCTGAATACCGCTCAGCATCTTGCCGTGCAGCTGGTCGCGGCCCTTGGGCGGCACGACGCACAGCACGGGCAGGCCCTCCTCGACGAGCGCGATCGGGCCGTGCTTGAGCTCGCCGGCCGCGAAGCCCTCGGCGTGCAGGTAGGCGAGCTCCTTGAGCTTCAGCGCGCCCTCGAGGGCCACCGGGTAGCCCGCGTGGCGGCCGAGGAAGAGCACCGAGCGGGTGCCGGAGTGCTCCCGGGCGAGCTGGTAGATCGTGTCGGCGTCGCCGAGCACGGTCTCGATGTGCCCGGGCATCTGCTCGAGCTGCTCCATGATCTCGTCGATCTCGTCACCGAAGCGGGTGCCCTTGACCTGCGCGATGTAGAGCGCGAGCAGGTAGCAGGCCACCAGCTGGGTCAAGAAGCCCTTGGTGGAGGCCACGCCGATCTCGGGGCCGGCGTGGGTGTAGATCACGGCGTCGGACTCGCGCGGGATCGAGGAGCCGTTGGTGTTGCAGATCGCCAGCACCTTCGCGCGCTGGGCGCGGGCGTGGCGGATGGCCTGCAGCGTGTCGGCGGTCTCGCCCGACTGGCTGATCGCCACGATCAGCGTCGTGGAGTCGATGATCGGGTCGCGGTAGCGGAACTCGGAGGCGAGCTCGACCTCCACCGGCGTGCGGGTCCAGTGCTCGATGGCGTACTTGGCCACCATCCCGGCGTAGAAGGAGGTGCCGCACGCGATGATGATGATCTTGTCGACGTCGCGCAGCTCCTCGTCGGCCAGGCGCATCTCGTCGAGCTGCAGCTGACCGCGGGCGGTGCGTCGTCCGATGAGGGAGTCGGCCACCGCGCGGGGCTGCTCGAAGATCTCCTTGCGCATGAACCAGTCGTGACCGTCCTTCTCGGCGGCCGAGAGGTCCCAGTCGACGTGGAAGCGCGTGGCGTCGGCGGGGCGACCCCAGAAGTCCATGACATCCACGCCGTCGGCGGTGAGGACGACGATCTGGTCCTGCCCGAGCTCGAGGGCCTCGCGCGTGTGCTCGATGAAGGCCGCGACGTCGGAGCCGAGGAAGTTCTCGCCCTCGCCGATGCCCACCACCAGGGGCGAGTTGCAGCGGGCCGCGACGACCTTGCCGGGCTCCTCGGCGTCGACCGCGACGAGCGTGAACGCGCCGTCCAGTTGCTGGCACACGCGCTGCATGGCGGTGGTGAGATCGACGCCGGACTGGACCTGCAGCTCGATCAGGTGCGCCACGATCTCGGTGTCGGTGTCGCTGAGGAGCACGTGGTCGTCGCGCTCGATGCGCTCGCGCAGCTCGATGAAGTTCTCGATGATGCCGTTGTGCACCAGCGCGACGCGGCGCGAGCCGCCCGTGTGCGGGTGGGCGTTGACGTCGTTGGGCGGGCCGTGGGTGGCCCAGCGGGTGTGGCCGATGCCGGCGTGGGCCGTGGGGAGCGGGTCGTCGGCGAGCGCCTTCTCGAGGTTCGCGAGCTTGCCGGCCCGCTTCTCCAGCGCCAGACGCCCCTCGGTGACCAGGGCGACGCCGGCCGAGTCGTAACCGCGGTACTCCAGGCGGCGCAGGCCGTCGATGACCGTGTCCTGGGCCGACCTCGGCCCTACGTATCCAACGATCCCGCACATAGAGCGACACTGTAGTTCAGCCTCGGCCGGTCCCGATCCCGGACGCGCGCGTGGCCCTCGCCACCGCTGCTGTAAGAATCGCGATCATGGCGAGCAGCCACCACCACGCGGGGCACCACCACGACGAGGCGACCCGCGAGGCCTCGCCCTACGTTGAGCTCGAGCGCGCCACCTGGGCCGAGCTGGCCTCGGAGACCGAGAGCCCGCTGACCCTCGAGGAGGTCCAGCGCCTGCGCGGCATCGGCGACTCACTGTCGGTGCAGGAGGTGCGCGACGTCTACCTCCCCCTGTCGCGGCTGCTGAGCATGCGCGTCAGCTCGGCGTCCGCACTGCACCGCGAGCAGGAGGCCTTCCTGCACCGCCGCACCCCACCCCGCACGCCGTTCGTGATCGGCCTGGCGGGCTCGGTGGCCGTGGGCAAGTCGACCGCCGCCCGCGTGCTGCAGCAGATGCTCGCCCGCTGGCCCGAGCACCCCAACGTGGCGCTGGTGACCACCGACGGCTTCCTCTACCCCAACGCCGAGCTCGAGCGCCGCGGACTGCTGCAGCGCAAGGGCTTCCCCGAGTCCTACGACCGCCGCGCCCTGCTGCGCTTCGTCATCGACATCAAGTCCGGCCGCGACGAGGTCGAGGCGCCCGTCTACTCCCACCTCGTCTACGACGTGGTGCCCGGCGAGCGCGTCGTCGTCAAGCGCCCCGACATCGTCATCGTCGAGGGCCTCAACGTGCTGCAGCCCGCCCGCGTGCGCGACGACGGCCGCACCGCCCTCGGCCTGTCGGACTTCTTCGACTTCTCCATCTTCGTCGACGCCTCCACCAGCCACATCCGCGACTGGTACGTCGACCGCTTCCTGCGCCTGCGCGAGACGGCGTTCCGCGACCCGTCGTCCTACTTCGCCAAGTACGCCGCCCTCACCCACGACGAGGCCGTCGACGAGGCGCGCCGCATCTGGGACGCCATCAACGGCCCCAACCTCGAGCAGAACGTCCTCCCCACCCGCTCCCGCGCCACCCTCGTCCTCCGCAAGGACCACGACCACTCCGTGCGGTGGGTGCGGTTGCGCAAGCTGTAGGCCGGCGGGGCCGGTTTCACCGGCCGGCCGGTGAAACTGGCACGTGGACGACGGAGTTCCCTCGTCCACGTGCCAGTTTCGTCGTCCAGGTAGGG
>NZ_CAXQZB010000055.1:0-49775 GCF_964228225.1 Nocardioides sp. | reverse complement strand
CTGCGGCTCCCCGCCTCCCGTCGTCACCCGCGGAATGCACCGGTTCGGGGCGGAAACGGGGGCATTCCGCTGGTGACGTCGGGCTACCGAGACCGGGGCTGCCACACCGACGCCGCCACGGCGGTGACCGCCACCAGGACGAGCGCCCCGAGCGGGGCGAGCACGGTCCACGGGGCCCGTTCCAGGTAGGGGCTGCCCTCGGCGAGCAGGCGACCCCACTCCGGCGACGGCGGCTGCGACCCGAGACCGAGGAAGCCGAGCGAGGCCAGCGCCAGCGCCGTGGCGGGCAGCCGGACGACGGCGTGGCGGGCGAGGGGCGGCAGCACGGCGGGCAGGACGTGGACGACGAGGCCGCGCACCCGGCCGACCCCGAGCACGGGCAGGAGCGCCACGTGGGGCTGGGCGCGGCTCTCGGTCACCAGGGCGGCGGCGTGCGCGGCGAGCGGGGCCCAGCCCACCGCCACCACGGCCACCACGGCACCGGGCAGGGAGGGGCCGGCGATCGCCGCGACCACCAGTCCCGCGAGCACCGGCGGGGCGGCGTTGGCCACCTCGGTCGGGCCCGTGCCCACGCGCTGACACACCCCGACCACCAGGCCGAGGAGCAGGCAGGCCAGCACGGCCAGCACGGCGGCCCCGAGCGTGCTCAGCGCACCGTGGGCCACCCGGGCCAGGAGGTCGCGGCCGCTCGCGTCGGCACCGAACGGCAGCGCCGCCGACGGGCTCGTGAGTCGGCCCCGGTCCGGAGCGAACGGGTCGCGCACCAGCCCGGCGCCGAGGATCACGAGCAGCACGGCGAGCCCGAGCAGCGGGACGACGGCGTCGCGACGGCGCACCACCACGACCGGCGGGGGCAGCGGCAGCGCACCGGCCCCGACCGCCGGCCCGAGCAGCGCCCGACGCAGCAGGGCCACCAGCAGCCCCACCACCAGCGCGGCGGCGAGCACGAGCACGAGCGAGCCCTGCAGGGCGGGCAGGTCCTGGGCGATGGCCGCCCCGAGCATCGCGCGCCCCAGCCCGGGGACCGCGAAGACCTGCTCCACCGCCACCGCGCCGCCGAGCAGCCCGACGACGACCAGGCCGAGCTGGCCCAGCACCGAGGGCAGGGCGCGCTGCAGCAGGGCGCCCGCCAGCGCCGGCGCGGGGCAGCGGGCGACCCGCCACGCGGCCACCCAGGGCTCTCCTGCCACGCCGGTGAGGGCGGTGGCCAGCAGCCGTCCGAGCAGCCCGCCGGCCGGCAGGCCGAGGGCGAGCGCCGGGAGGACGACGTCGGAGGGGCTGTCCCAGCCGTAGGGATCGAACCAGCCCAGCCCGACCGCGCCCACGAGCAGCAGCGCGAGGGCGAGCACGAACTCCGGCACCGCGGTGAGACCGACGCCGATCGCGCCGACGCCCCACCGCGGACGTCCCCGCACCGCCGCCCGCAGCGACGGGAGCGCGAGGAGCACCGCGAGGACGAGCGCCACGCCGAGGGCGTGGGCCATGAGGGTGAGCGAGACCCCGAGGGCGTCCAGCAGGCCGGCGGTGACCGGGCGGCCGCTCACCCACGAGGTGCCGAGGTCGCCGCGCAGCAGGCCACCCAGCCAGTCGCCGAGGAACGCGAGCGGCCCGGCGTCGAGACCCAGCTCGGCCCGCACCGCGGCGACCGCCTCCGGGGTGGCCTCGCGTTCGGCGTAGCGCGCCCGAAGCACGGTGGAGGCGGGGTCGGTCGCCGCCACCCACGGCAGCAGCGCCACGAGACCGATCAGACCGGCGATCGCCCCCGCGCGGGAGGCGCCGACGAGGACCGCGCCACCCAGATCGGCCCGGGACCCTCCCGCCGTCACCGTGCGGTGACGGCGGAGATCGACGTCACCAGCTCCCGCTCCCGGGGATCGCGGGCGACGTCGGCGACCCCGGCGGCCTCGCCCTGCAGCACCCGCTCGTGCAGCAGCGGCACCACCGCGTCGCGGGCCAGCAGCAGCGACTCGATCTCCATCGTGGCGGCCTGCCGCTCCGGCCCCGGCGCGAGCCCGGCGGCCCGCTCGATGGCGGCGTCGACCGCGGGGTCGCACAGCTGGGCGATGTTGAAGCCGCCCTCGCAGGAGAAGTCGCTGGCGAAGTAGGCCACCGGGTCGCCGGTGTCGAGCAGGGTGGCGCGGGAGAGCACGAAGGCGTCGAACTCCCCGGCCAGGGCGTCGGCCTCGATGAACTGGTACTCACGCACGTCCTGGGTGACCTCGAACCCGGCCACCTCGAGGGCCTGCTCGATCAGCACCGCGACCTCGGGCAGCTCGGCCCGGTCGGTGAAGGTGCCCAGGGTGATCTCGGCGCCGCCGACCTCGGCGGGGCTCGCGGGCTCCGCACCGGCCACGGGTGCGCGCAGCTCCGCCGCCCAGGGGATGGCGGGCCCGAGCAGACCCTCGGCGACGTCGGCCCGCCCCTCGTAGACGTCGCTCACCAGCAGCGCCCGGTCGATGGCCGCCCGCGCGGCCGCCCGCACGGCGGGGTCGGCGAACGGGCCGGTGTCGTTGTTGAGGTAGAGGGTGTTGGTGCGCGGCATCGCCACCTCGTGCAGCAGGTCGTCCCCGATCGCGGCGGCCTGCGCCACCGGCACGGCCTCGACGACGTCGGCGGTGCCGGTCCGCAGCGCGGCCGCGCGCGCGGTGCCGTCGGGCACGAAGGTCACGTCGATGCCGTCGAGCACCGCGGGCTCGCCCCAGTAGTCGTCGTAGCGCTCCAGCGTCGCGCCGGTCGTGCCGGCGACCTCGGTGAGCTCGAACGGCCCGGTACCGGTGCCGACCGGGTCCACCGGCCCGCCGTCGTAGGCCGCCGGGCTCAGGATCGTCAGCTGGGGGCTGGAGAGCCGGTTCGGCAGCAGCGGGTCGGCCACGGCGGTGGTCACGGCCACCGTGTCGTCGTCCACCGCGGCGGCCTCGAGGTCGACCCCGTCCAGCACCCGCGGGACCGGATCGGCGGCGGTGACGGCGTTGAGCGCCGTCACGACCTCGGCGCTGGTCAGGGCGGTGCCGTCGTGGAAGGTCACCCCCGCGCGCAGGTCGAGGTGCCAGGTGCGCGGGTCGTCCTGCTGCTCCCAGGCGGTGGCCAGCACCGGCTGCGCGACGCCGTCGGCGTCCAGGCGCACCAGCGTCTCGCCGGTGCTCCAGCGCGAGAGCTTGAAGGCGTCGTCGCTGAACGGGCTCAGGCCGGAGCGGGGCGGCAGCAGCATCGCGAGCCGGAGCCGCTCCTCGCCGGCCGCGGCCGGCTCCTCCTCCCCACCCACGCAGGCGGTGAGGGTGGTCAGGCCGAGCAGGCCCGTCAGGCTCAGGGCGGCGGCGCGAGCGCGGGAGGCACGGCGTCGGTTCATGGGTTCTCCTCGGAGTGGGCCCGCGCCGCGGCGGCGCAGGCGGATCGGGGGGTGAGGCCGCGCGGCAGCGGCAGTGCGGCCGCCACGAGCGCGGCGGTGGCGGGGTGCGACGGGGCCTCCACCAGGCCGGGGCCGCCGCGCTCGACGACGACGCCGCCGTCGAGCACGACCACCTCGTCGGCGCAGCGGCGCACCGCGGCGAGGTCGTGGGAGACCAGCAGCAGGCCGAGGCCGCGGTCCCGGCGCAGAGCGACGAGCAGGTCGTGCCACCGGTCGCGGCGCACCGGGTCGAGGGCGCTCGTGGGTTCGTCGGCCAACAGCAGGTCCGGGCCGGTGACGAGGCTGCGGGCCACGGCGGCGCGCTGCGCCTGCCCGCCGCTGAGCCGACCGGGCTGCAGGGCGGCGAGGTCCGGGTCCAGCCCGACGGCCTCCAGCGCGGCCGACACCGCGCGGCGCGCCTGCGCCGACGACCCACCGACGAGGCGGTGCCACGGCTCGGCGATGCTGCGCCCCACGCTCCAGCGGGGGTCCAGGCTCAGGCCGGGGTCCTGCGGCACGTACTGCACGCGGGCCCGCAGGCGCCGCGCCGCGCTCCCGCGGCCCACCGGCAGTGGCGCGCCGTCGGCCTCGACCCGACCGGCCGCCACGGGCTGCAGCCCGAGCAGCACCCGCAGCAGAGTGGACTTGCCGGCCCCGGAGGCGCCGACGAGGGCGACGGTCCGACCCGAGCCCACTGCGAGGTCGACGTCCTGCAGCAGGGTGCGTGCCCCCACCCGGACCGTGACGCCGTGGGCGGCCAGCAGCGTCACCGGGCCCCACCCGCGAGTCGGTGGGTGGCCTCCAGCAACGCCGTGGCCGCGGGCGCCCGGGGCGTGTCGTGCCACCGCCGCCAGTCGACGTCGTCGACCAGCCGGCCGTCGTCGAGCACCAGCAGCCGGTCGCACAGCGCGGCGGCGAGGGCGAGGTCGTGGGTGATGAGCAGCAGCGCGGCGTCCAGGCCGTCGAGCGCCTCGCGCACCCGCGCCGCCGCGACGCCGTCGAGGGCGCTGGTGGGCTCGTCGGCAACCACCACCCGGGCCGGGAGGGCGAGCGCGAGGGCGATCCCGACGCGTTGGCGCTGGCCGCCGGAGAGCTCGTGGGGGAAGGCGCGCAGGGTGGGCTCGGGGTCGAGGCCGAGCCGCTCCACCAGGCGCGCGGCAGCGGCGCACGCGGCGGCGGGCGAGTCGCCTCGCGCCCGCAGCGGACGGCGCAGCTGGGACCCCACCCGTCGCAACGGGTGCAGCACGGCCGCTCCCGACTGCGGCACCCAGGCCAGCGCCGAGCGGTCGACCTCCACCCGCCCGGAGACCCGCAGGTCGGGCGGGAGCGTGCCGAGCACCGCCCCGGCCGTGACCGACTTCCCCGACCCCGACGCCCCGAGCAGCGCCACCCGTTCACCCGGGGCGAGGGTGAGCGTCAGGCCGTGCAGCAGCCGCGCGCGCGGGGCGTCCACGCACACGCCGTCGAGCAGCAGGGCAGAACCAGGCACCCGCAGATGCTAATGGGAATCACTCTTATCAGGCGAGTGGGGGGTACGGCTCCCCGTTGTCACCAGCGGAATGCACCATTTCCTGCCGGAAACCGGTGCATTCCGCTGGTGACAACGGGAGACGGCTACCGCGGGATCACCTTGAAGAGGAACTTCGAGCGCACCATGGCCCAGATCAGCAGCACGACGACGGTGTGCACGGCGGTGCCGACCCAGTAGTTCTCCACGGGGAGGAAGGTGAGGCTGCCGACGGCGATGACGAAGAAGACGTGGACGATGAAGACGTAGAGGCTGTTCTCGCCCAGCGGGGTCCAGAACCAGCCGACGGCCTTGTCGATCGGCTTCCAGCAGGTGGTGAGCACCGCGTAGGGCACCACGATCATCAGCAGCAGGTCGAAGAGCCGGCCCGGCTGGAGGAAGACCCGGATGTAGGCGTTGTCGTAGAGCCAGAGGTAGGTCGAGTCGGGCAGGAACACCGGGCTCCAGCCCTCGCGGAAGCACACCCACAGCCACACCAGCACCGCGGCGTAGGCCACGACGACGAGGCCGACCAGGATCTTGCCCCAGCGGCTGGTGAGGGCGGCGGTGATCTCGCGGCGGTACCAGCCGATCACGAGCCCGTGGGCGAAGGGCAGCTGCCAGATCAGCAGCGGGAACACGAACTCGAACTGCGAGTTCAGCGGGTGGTAGTCGGTGATCGTGCCGACGACGTAGGCCGTCCACGACAGCGCCAGCAGCGCCCACCACAGCCGCCGCTTGATCAGCACCATGAGCAGCGGCAGCAGCAGGCTGAGCACGACGAACAGGCCCATGATGTTGAAGACCCAGGGACCGATCTCGAGCAGCAGCAGCGAGCGCACGGCGTACCACGGCGGCGGGTAGTCGAGCAGCCGCTCGACGTTGGGGTAGAGGTCGTAGACCTGGCCCAGCGCGGCGGCCCCGTTCTCACCGGTGCCGCGGTCGGTGAAGGTGCTCACGACCTCGGCCCTGACGTACGGGATCAGCCCCAGCAGCGGCACGAGCAGCACCACCACGACGGCGGTGACGTACTGCTTGCGGGCCCGGCGCCACATCGTGACGGCGGTGACCCACTCCCCCATCCGGCGCACGGCGGGCCGGTAGACCATGCCGAGCACGATCCCGGAGAGGAGCACGAACAGCTCCGCACCCGTGATGGCGCCGATGCCGTTGAGGGTGAGGTAGCTCCACAGGCCGTTGACCTCGGTGTGGGTCACGACCACCGCGATGATGATCCACCCGCGCAGCAGGTCGAGCCGGCGGTCGCGGGAGGCGTTCTCGTCGGGGTAGCGCCACGACGGGACGAAGCGCCCCGCGAGCCCGGCGAGCAGGTAGAGCACCGCGAGCGCGGCGGCGCAGAACACGATCCACCCCATGCCGGTGGCGGCCCCGGAGTCCTCGCCCTGGGGCAGCCGGCCCTGGGCGGTGGCCAGGGAGTTGGTCTCGGTGTCGAGCACCCGGGTGACCGCCCCCAGGGTGAGGTCGCCGGCCTCCAGCCCGGCCCGCAGCGCGGAGGCCAGCTCCTCGGTGCGGGTGGCCTCCCAGGAGGCGCGGTCGTCGTCGATCTCGGCCTCGGGGCGGGTCAGCTCGAGCCAGCTGATGCCCCGGATGAGGGGGTAGTCGCTGTCGGCGTCGAAGACCTGCTCCCACCAGGCGCGCTTGATCGCCAGGTCGCCGGGACCGACCGAGGCCTGCAGGTTGAACAGGGCGGAGGTCTCGACCAGCATCGGCAGGTCGCGGTCCTCGGCGTAGCGCTCGTAGAACGGCTGCCGCACCCCGCCCGTGCCGTAGCCGGCGGTCTCCTCCAGCCGGTCGCGGTACTCCGTGGGGTCGGGCAGGGTGTTGGGACCGAACGGCGGTGCGTCGCCGAAGCGGTACAGCGACAGGCCCACCCAGTCCACGGCGTCGTCGCCGGGCCAGTAGGGACCGTAGGCGTCGTCGGCCTCGGTCACCTCGCCGTCGCCGTCGGTGTCGAGCAGGTCGGTCTCGCGGGGTCCGGCGGAGGGCACCTCGCCGTAGGCCGCGCCGTAGGGGTAGCCCGACCCGTAGGCCGGCGACCACACCATCGCGGCGTGCTCGGTGGCGGCGTGCACGGCGTCGGCGACGGTGCGGAACGCCGTCTTGAACTGGCGGGGCTGCTGGCCCCAGATCACCCAGGTGCCGTTCATCTCCGGGGCGAAGCGCACCAGGAAGTAGACGTCGTACTCGGTGTGGAGGTCGGCCAGGATCCCGGCGAACCGGGTGGCGTCGGCCTCGGTGAGCTGGTCCAGCGCGAGCTGGGGCTCCATGCTCACCACCGCGACGGCGCCCTGGCTCGCGGCCTGCTGGGCGAACTGGCGCAGGAACTCCTCGTCCTGGGACGTGACCGGGTAGTGCACCCGCTGGGCGTAGAGCGAGGGCGTCGTGCCGAGCCGGTCGGCGTAGGCCTGGGCGGAGTCGGCGCTCCAGTCCAGACCGGGGCCGAACCACGGCCGACCGGCCTCGGGCAGGGCCGGCACCGGGTCGGGCGAGGGGTCGCCGGCGTCACCCGCGGCGGCACCGGCGGGCGGGGCGGCGAGGCCGAGCGCGAGCGGCATCAGCACCGCCAGGGCGGCCAGCAGCGCCAGCAGCCGGGCGGGGACGCGAGGGAGTCGGGTGGGGGGCGTGGTCACCGCAGGCACACCAGCGACCAGCGGTTGCGTTCCCCGTCGCGCTCGTAGCGCAGCTCGTCCAGCGCCGCCAGGGCCATCGCCAGACCACGGCCGGACTCGGCGTCGTCCTCGGGCAGGGCCACGGTGGACAGGTCGATGCCGGTGGGGCGGCCGTTGTCCCACGCCGAGGCCGTCACCCGGCCGGGGGCGACCTCCACCACCACGGTGATCTCCCGGCCCGTCTCGGCGGGGTCGTAGGCGTGCTCGACGATGTTGGCCACGATCTCGACCAGCCCCAGCTCCAGGCGCAGCGCCACGTGCGGGTCCACCGCACCCTCGCGCCACAGGGCGACCAGTCCGTCCTGCACGGTGTCGACGACGGCGGGCTCGGCGGGGGCGGTCACCTCCCACCGCAGCGGGCCGCCCGGCGGGGCGTGGTCAGACATCGAAGGCGGTCTCCGCGGACTCGCGGGGACGCAGCACCTTGTCGAGGTTGGTGAGCTGCAGGACGGCCAGCACGGCGTCGGTGGGGGAGGCGATCCGCAGGTCGCCCCCGGCCTGCCGGCAGGTCTTGAGCCCGGCGATCAGCGCCCCGAGGCCGGAGGAGTCGAGGAACGTGGTCTCGGAGAGATCCACCACGACCTTGGGGGCCCCGCCCGCCACGAGCTCCTCGACGGCGGTGCGCAGGCTGCGGGCCGACACCATCGTCAGCCGCCCCTGGGGGGTCACGACGCCCACGCCCCGGCCATCGATCCTCACGGCGAACTCGGTCATGCTGCTCCTCGGCTTGCAGGTCCGCCGGCCGCTCCTGCGGCGACCGGCTCGTGGGGATCGGGGGCGGCGCTGGCGGGCTCGAAGCCCTTGTAGCGCGCCGCGCGGATGATGACGGAGAAGATGGCGAGGTCGAAGACGACCCAGACCATGTTGAAGATCGTGCCGAGCGGGCCCGCCTGCCCCACCGCGATCCGGATCGAGCCGACGACCAGGGCCAGCACCAGCAGGCCCATCGCGATCAGCTGGGGCCGCACGAGGTCCCAGCGCGGACCGGTGTCGGCCTGCTTGGTCTTGGGGGTGACGGCGAAGTCGAGGTCGCGGCCCAGCACGACGTTGCCGAACGCCGAGGTCACCGAGGCGATCCAGGTCGGGAACAGGGCGAGCGAGTACTGCTGCCCCCGCCAGGTGGGTCTGCCGTCGGCCACGACGAAGAACAGCAGCTGGTTGACGATCAGGAACGGGATGAGCCGGACGAAGAAGTCGGTGCTGATGGCCTGTACGGGCAGCACCCCGATCATCAGGTAGGTGATGGGGGCGGCGAGGTAGACCAGCGCGGCGAAGCCCGAGAGGTAGCTCCACATCGTGGCGAAGTACATCAGCCGCTGCGGCCAGCGCAGCCGCGACTGCGTGAGCGGGTTCTCGCGCAGCAGCACCTGCATCGTGCCCTGCGCCCAGCGCAGCCGCTGGGTGAGCATGGTCTGCAGGTCCTCCGGCGCGAGACCGTGGGCCAGCACCTCGTCGTGGTAGGCGCTGCGCCAGCCCAGACCGTGCATCCGCATGCAGGTGGCCATGTCCTCGGTGACCGAGATCGTGGCCATCGGCATGATCGGCTGGGCCTCGCCCGCCCGGCCCACGTCGACGGCGTCGACGAGCGCGCGCACGGCGTCGATGGCCCCCAGCGGCGACCACGCCCGGTGGGCGATGGTGTCCAGGGCGCTCTCGCTGACGTCGGCCAGGGAGTCGGTGGGGTCCTCCGCGACCGCCTCGAGCTGACGGATGAAGGCCAGGTCCTCCTGCAGCGCCTGCACGTCGGCGGCCACGAGCTGGCGGTGCACGTCGTCGACGCGGCGCTGGAAGCGGTAGGTGACGTCGAACAGGGCGACCCCGCGGGCCAGCTCGCGACGGGCCTTCTTGACGTCGTACTCCAGGGCGTCGAGCGCGGGCGCGAGGTGCTGGTCCTCCGGGGTCAGCGCGGCCCGGGCCTCCTCGAGCACCGCCCCGGCCGTGCGCAGCGCCTTGCCGACGCCGACCTCGATGTCGTGGGCGTAGCGGGAGACGCCGATCTGCATCAGCGCCTCGCGGCGGATGACGGCGTTGGAGCCGCAGAAGAAGGCGGCGTTCCAGCCGTCCTTGCCCTGCTGGATCGGGCCGTAGAACAGCGGCGCCTGGCTGCCGAGCGGGTCGTGGTCGGGCACGTTGACGAAGTACTGCGGGGTCTGGACCAGCCCCATCTGCTCGTCGGTGAAGTAGCCCAGCGTGCGGTCCAGGATCTCCGGGGTCGGGATCTGGTCGGCGTCCAGGATCATCAGGAACTCACCGTCCGTGGCGAGCAGGGCGTTGTTGAGGTTGCCGGCCTTGGCGTGGCGCGGCATCCCGACCCAGTCGGCGGAGCGGTTGATGACGCCGATGCCCTCGGCCTCCGCGGCGGCGCGCATCTCGGGCCGGTTGCCGTCGTCGAGCACCCACGTGCGGTGGGGGTAGCGGATCGCCTTGGCGGCCCGCGCGGTGGTCATCACCAGCTCGATCGGCTCGTTGTAGGTGGTGATGAAGACGTCGACGGTGAGCCCCTCGGGCGCCGGCGGCGGCTCGCCGCGCTCGCGCAGCCGCCAGACCGTCATGCCGAAGAGCAGGGAGTCGATGAGGCTGTAGGTCTCGGCGATCACCAGCGGCACCGCGATCCACCAGTAGGGCCAGTTCACCGAGAACAGCCAACGCCAGGCGACGTAGTTGATGCCGAGCAGCGCGGTGAGGATCACGATGATCCGGATGAGCAGCAGCCGGCGCGTCAGCGGGAGCCGCTCGGGGCGGCCGCGCTCGGCCACCAGCGCCGCCACGCGCCGCTGCTGGTCGCGGCTGACGCCCGCGGCGTCGCGGTCGTCGGCGGGACCGGGGGACGGCTGGGCGTGGCGACCGCCCTCGCGGCGGGCCATCAGCCGTCCTGCTCCGGCTCGCGGATCACCGCGATCACGGTGACGTCGTCGGTGGCGGGGGCACGGCCGTTGAGGTGGGCCACCTCGGCCAGCAGGTCGGTGGCCGACCCGGCGCCGCGCAGCATCGCGCCCAGCTCGTTCCACCACTCCAGGGGCTCCTCGAGCAGGTCCAGCAGACCGTCGCTCACGACGGCGAGCCGATCGCCGGGCGCCAGCGTGGTGCCGTGCTCGGTCCAGTAGGAGTCCTGCAGCACCCCGATCGGGAGGTCCTCGCCCCCGAGCTGCTCGACGGTGCCGTCGGCGCGCACGACCACGGCCAGGCCCAGCCCGGCGTCGACCCAGCGCAGCCAGCCGTCCTCGACCTCGATCGCGGCGCTGAGGATGGTGGCGAAGGAGTCGGCGCGCTCGAGGTCGGCCTGCAGCACCCGCGCGACCTGGGTGGTCGTGACGCCGAGGTCGACGCCACCGGCGACCGCCGCCCGGGTGCCGCGCAGCGCGCTGCGCACCCCGGCCCCCACCAGCGCGGCGCCGGTGCCCTTGCCCATGACGTCGCCCAGCACGAGGGTGATCACGCCCTGGTCGACGGCGTAGTCGAAGAAGTCACCGCCCACCGCGGCCGCCGGCAGGCACAGGCCCGCGATGTCCCAGCCGGGCACGGCGAGCACGTCGCCGGGCAGCATCGAGGCCTGGACCCGCCCGGCCGTGGCCATCTCGTGGGAGGAGATCAGCTCGGTCTCGGCCCAGGAGGCCAGGTCGAGCAGGCCCTGGGTCAGCTCGGGGCCGACCTCGCGGGTGCGCTGGTCGGTCACGCAGAGCACGCCGAGCACGGTGCCACGGCCGTCGCGCAGGGGGGCGCCGGCGTAGAAGCGCACGCCGTCCTCGACGACCATCGGGAGGTCCTGGAAGCGCTCGTCGCGCTCGGCGTCCGGCACGATCATGACGTCGTTGACCATCGTGGTGGTGGCGCAGAAGGTGTCCAGGCGCGGGAGCGGCTCGCCGTCGAAGCCCTGGGCACCGAGGTAGCGGGCCTGGTCGCCGTCGAAGACGGTGATGGTGGCGACCGGCACGTCGAAGAGCTGCCTGGCCACCCGGGTGACGCGGGCGAACCGCTCGACCGGGCCCTCGTGGTCGATCAGCCCGTAGGCCTCGACCGTGCGCTGACGGACGTCGTCCGACCCGGGAACCGCAACCACGTCGCCATCCTGACAGGACCGAGGCGGGTTGCGCACGACCGAACCCCGAGTGTGACCGGATCGTGAACCCCGGTCCACCGGACGCCGACCGCAGATCACCCGGAGAACGCCCGGGGATCCTCCGGACCCCGCCGCGGCACAGGGGCGGTGATGGCACCATGGTCCCGGCACGGCACCACCGGGGGCCGCGGCGACGAAAGAGGACCAGGCAGTGACACAGGAGCGGCGCCGGGCGCTGGTCATCGACGACGATTCCGAGATCGCCGACCTCCTCACCATCACCCTGGGCCGCGCGGGCTTCGACGTCGACACCGCCTCCTCCGGCGACGCCGCCCTGGAGCACGTGCGGGTGCAGCCGGTGGACCTCATCACCCTCGACCTGAGCCTGCCCGACATGGACGGCACCGAGGTGTGCCAGCGGCTGCGCGAGTTCAGCGACGCCTACATCGTCATGATCACCGGTCGCAGCGACGAGGCCGACCGGCTCGTCGGCCTCGACGCGGGCGCCGACGACTACCTGGTCAAGCCGTTCTCGCCGCGGGAGGTGCGGGCCCGCGTCGCCGCCCTGCTGCGTCGTCCCCGCGAGCGCAGCGCCCCTGCCGCGGAGGTCATCGACGTCGGCGGCGGGCTCGTGATCGTGCCGGCCGCCCGGTTGGCGCTGCTCGAGGGCAGCCCGCTGCCGCTCACCGGCAGCGAGTGGGACGTGCTCGCCCTGCTCGCCCGCACGCCCGGCTCGCCGTGGGCCCGCGCGGCGCTGGTCGAGTCGGTGTGGCGCGGGGAGTTCATCGAGTCCGACTACCTCGCCGACCTCACCGTCGCCTCGCTCAAGCGCAAGCTGCGCCAGGCCGACGGCGGCCGCTCCTGGATCGCCACCGTGGGCGGCTCCTCCTACCAGCTGACACCGCCGGCCTGAGGCCGGTCGCGCGCACGCACCGGCGCTCAGGCGTCCGGCAGCAGCAGTCGCATCCCCAGCGACAGCACCGCCGCGACAGCGATCAGGACGAGGAGCAGGACGGGTCCAGCGGGAGGGGCCATGTCCCCCACTCCACCCGCCCGCGGGGGTGTATCGCCAGAGCGCCGCGACCATCCTGATGCGACCCTGACGGCCCGTGCGCCGCGTCCTGACGGCGTCCGGGCCACCCCGAGCGGACCCCCGGCCCGGCCGTGCGCCCCACCCCGAGGGCGGACATCCGAAGGGATGGGGGCGCGGCCCGCGCGGGCTGCCTAGGCTCGTGAGGTGCTCACAGGCCGCTGGAACGACTGGTCGCTGGCCGACCTGCAACGCCTCAAGGGCGGGCTGCGGGTCTCGCTGGTCGTCCCCGCGCGCAACGAGGCCGCCACCGTCGGCGACGTCGTCACCCGCAGCCGCGAGGCGCTCATGGAGTCGGCGCACCTGGTCGACGAGATCGTCGTCATCGACTCCGACTCCACCGACGCCACCTTCGACGTCGCCACCGACGCCGGCGCCCGCGTGTTCCGTGCCGCCGAGATCCGCCCCGACCTCGGCAGCTTCCGCGGCAAGGGCGAGGCGATGTGGAAGTCGCTGTTCGTCACCACCGGCGACCTGTTGGTGTTCATGGACGCCGACCTCACCGAGTGGGACACCCACTTCGTGCCCGGCCTGCTCGGGCCGCTGCTCACCCACCCCGAGGTGCTGCTGGTCAAGGGCTTCTACGAGCGCCCCGGCGAGCACGGCGCCCTCGACGGCGGCCGGGTCACCGAGCTCGTCGCGCGCCCCCTGATCTCCCTGCTCCACCCCGACCTGGCCGAGCTCGTGCAGCCGCTGGCCGGGGAGTGGGCGATCCGCCGTGACCACTTCGCCTCCCTGCACGTGCCCACCGGCTACGCCGTCGAGCTCGCCGCGCTCATCGACACCGTCAACCTCGCCGGCCCCGGCGCCCTGGCCCAGGTCGACCTCGGCCGCCGCGCCCACCGGCACCAGCCGCTGCTCGACCTCGCCGCGATGGGGCTGCAGATCACCGCCGCCAGCCTGGCGCGCTCGGGCCTGCCCACCAAGAACGACGACGCCCCGGTGCTGCGCCAGTTCCACCCGCGCCGCCCCGGCGGCACCCCCGCTGCTCCCTCCGCCCTGCCGGCCGTGCACCCGCACGACCGGACCGTCGACGTCACCGAACGGCGTCCCGCCCAGGAGTTCCTCGACTAGATGACCCTCCAGCTGCGCCGTCACCAGTTCGCCGACGAGGACACCCTGGTGATGGCCATCGTCAACCGCACGCCCGATTCCTTCTACGACCAGGGCGCCACCTGGGCCGAGGACAAGGCCTTCGAGCGCGTCGCCACCGTGGTGGGCCAGGGTGCGGAGATCGTCGACATCGGCGGCATCAAGGCCGCGCCCGGCGTCGAGATCGACGCCGCCGAGGAGAAGTCGCGCGTGGTCGACTTCGTCGCCCGGGTGCGCGAGGCGTTCCCGCAGGTCGTGATCTCGGTCGACACCTGGCGCGCCGAGGTCGGCGACGCCGTGTGCCGCGCCGGCGCCGACGTGCTCAACGACGCCTGGGGCGGGGCCGACCCCGAGCTGGTCGACGTCGCCGCCGCCCACGACGCCGCGATCATCTGCACCCACACCGGCGGCGTCACGCCCCGCACCCGCCCCTACCGGCTGGAGTACGACGACGTCGTGCGCGCCGCGATCGACGACACCCTGGCCTACGCCCAGCGGGCGCTGGACGCCGGCGTCAAGCGCGAGGCGATCGTGATCGACCCCGCCCACGACTTCGGCAAGAACACCTTCCACTCCCTGGAGATCACCCGGCGCCTGGACGAGATGGTGGCCACCGGCTACCCCGTGCTCGTGTCGGTGTCGAACAAGGACTTCGTGGGCGAGTCGCTCGACCGGCCCGTCGGGGAGCGCCTGATCGGCACCCTCGCCGCCACCACCGCCTGCGCCCTCGCCGGGGCGCGCATCTACCGGGTCCACGAGGTCGTCGAGACCCGGATGACCGTCGACATGGCCAACACCATCGCGGGGCGTCGTCTCCCCGCCCTCGCGATTCGAGGACTCCAGTGACCGAGCTGATCCCCACCCCCGAGGTCGTCTCCACCCCGGACCGCGTGGTCCTCGTGCCGGGCGCCCTCGCGCTGCTGCCGGCCTACGCCGCCCAGCGCGACCCGCTGGGTGCGCTGCGCACCGCCGCGCTCACCGCCGTCACCGCCCTCCCGGCCGAGGTCGACGTCATCGCCACGCCCCAGGGCGCGCGGGTGGCCGAGCACCTGCTGGCCGCCACCGCCGGCGCCCGCAGGGGCGCGGGCCGAGGGCTGCTCGTGGTCGGCAACGGCTCGGCCAAGCGCACCGAGAAGGCCCCCGGGCATCTCGACGAGCGGGCCCACGCCTTCGACGACGCCGTGCGCGCCTGGCTGCACGGCGACGGCGAGGCCCCCGAGGCCGGCCTCGGCGAGGAGCTGTGGGCCGAGGTCGACCCCCTGCTGGCCGCGGCCAAGCTCGTCTCCTGGGCCCCGGCGCGGGTGGCCTACGACGACGACCCCTACGGCGTGCAGTACTGGGTGATGACCTGGGACGGCCTCAGCCCCCGCTGACCTCCGGGGCCGGGTGCGGCCACGATCCACCTCGGGACGGGGACGGCGCGGCGCTCCATGGGTGAGGATGGCGGGGTGACCCGCCCCTCGCCGCGCCCCTCGTCCCCCCTGCCGACCGTGCTGCTGAGCGTGCTGCTCCTCGGCACCATGCTCGGCGCGCTGCTCGCCCCGACGTCGACCGCCGCCGCGCCGTCGTCGCCGCGCGCGGGTGAGGAGCGGATCGACTACGTGGCGATGGGCGACAGCTACTCGGCGGCCTCGGGCGTGCTGCCGGTGGCCACCGACGCACCCCTGCAGTGCCTGCGCTCGACCCGCAACTACCCCGCCGTGATCGCCCGGGTCACCGGCGCGGTGCTCACCGACGTGACCTGCGGCGGCGCGCAGAGCAAGCACTACTTCAGCCGCTTCTACCCCCAGACCCCGCCGCAGCTGGCCGCGCTGAGCGCCCGCACCGACCTGGTGACGATGACGATCGGCGGCAACAACAACGGCGTGTTCATCGGCTCCATCCGCGACTGCGCCGTGGCCGGACTGAGTGCCGGCTACCAGGGCCGGCCCTGCACCGAGCAGCACCAGGCCGACTACCTGCGCACCGTGCGCACCCGCACCTTCCCCCAGTTGGTGAAGGCGTTCCGGGCCGTCCGCGCCGCCGCCCCGAACGCGACGATCGCCGTGCTCGGCTACCCCTGGATCACCCCGGAGCGCGGCTCGTGCGTCGGCCTGCCGATCGCCCCCGGCGACTTCCCGTTCCTCCACCGGCTGCAGCGGGTGCTCAACGACACCATCGAGCGCGCCACCCGCCGGGCCCGCGACCTCACCTTCGTCGACTTCTCCCGCGTCTCCCGCGGCCGCGACGCCTGCGCGCCGGTGACCCGCCGCTGGATCGAGCCGGTCGTCGGCACCACCAACCCCGTCGTCGTGCACCCCAACGCCCGGGGCGAGGCGGCGATGGCCCGCCACGCCCTCGACGTGCTCGGCCTCGACGACGGCGTCGTCATCACCGCCCCGCCGCTGCGCCGCTGACCCCGGATCTCAGCGGCCGACAGGCCTGCGGCGGCGACCCTGGACAACGAAACGAGAACACGTTCTACTCAGCGTCCATGAGCGCCTCCGACCGCCCGCTGCGGGTGATCCAGTGGACCACCGGGAACATCGGCTCCCGGGCCCTGCACGCGATCCTCGCCCGCCCCGACCTGGAGCTGGCTGGGGTCTACGCCCACAGCCCGGACAAGGTCGGGCGCGACGCCGCCGAGCTGTGCGGCTGGCCCGAGCCGACCGGCGTCCTGGCCACCGACGACGTCGACGCGCTGCTGGCACTGGCCCCCGACGCCTGCAGCTACAACCCGCTGTGGTGCGACCTCGACGAGCTCGAGCGGCTGCTCGGCGCCGGGATCAACGTCGTCTCGACCGCGGCCTGGATCACCGGCGGACGTCACCCCGAGGCCGACCGGGCCCGGATCGCGGCGGCGTGCGAGCGGGGCGGCGCGACGATGTTCGGCTCCGGCGCCCACCCGGGCCTGACGAACATGGTCGGGATGGTGCTCTCCGGGGCCTGCGAGCGGGTGGACGAGATCCGCATCACCGAGTCCGTCGACTGCTCCACCTACGAGTCGGCCGGCACGATGAGCCACATGGGCTTCGGCCGCGACCCCGGCACCCCGGGGCTGGCGGACTACGTCCGCACCGAGTCGGAGGTGTTCGCCGAGTCGGCCGCGATGATGGCCGACGCCCTCGGCGTCACCCTGGACCGGATGACCTTCGACGTCGTCTTCACCCCCGCCCACACCGACGCCGACCTCGGGTTCATGACGATCCCCGCCGGCACGGTGGGCAGCGTGTTCGGCTACCACCGCGGCTGGGTGGGCGAGCGCAACGTCGTCTCGGTCGGGTTCAACTGGACGATGGGCCTGGTCGACCCGCCCAAGCCGTTGGCCCACGGCCACGTGGTCCAGGTCTTCGGGCGCCCCAACTACCGCACGGTGCTGCACTGCCTGCCGCCGCAGGACTGGGACGAGCCCGGCTTCATGGGCGCGGGGATGATCTACACCGCGATGCCCGCGCTCAACGCCGTCCCGGCCGTGGTGGCCGCACCGCCCGGCGTGGTCACCCTCCGCGACCTCCCCGTGGTCACCGGCCGCCACTACTGACGCCCCGCGTCCCGCGAGGCGCCGGTCCGAGCGTCAGTCCGGGCGTCGGTCGGGCGCGTCAGCGGTCCGTCAGCTCCGCACGCGCAGCGTGGCCGTGGCCGGTGCGTAGTCGCCGGCCTTGGTGGCGCTGACCCGGAGGCGGCCCGGGCCCCGCGGGGCGAAGGTGAGGGTGCACTTCCCGTTGGCGGCGGTGGTGCAGCGGGCACCACGCGCGCTGATCCGCACACCGGCCACCGGGGCTCCGGCATCGGTGGCCCGCGCGGTCACGCGGGTACGGCGGTCGCCGTCGAAGGAGCGCGGCGACACGCGCAGCGTGAGGCCCGGCAGCACCTGCTGGTGGAAGACGTTGCCGTCGGTGACGGCCAGCAGGTCCAAGCGCGTCGGCTGGGCGTCACCGCCGATCGGGTCGACGGTCTCGGGCAGGGCCTGCAGCCGCCGCAGGGCGCCGAAGGTGAAGCCCGTGCGCGAGGTGCGCACCGCACGGACGATCCGGTCGCTGCCCACCCACGCCACCCACAGCCGGCCCGGAGCGTCGACGGCGAGCATGATGTTGCGGGCGTCCGCCGAGCCGGGCACCTTGACCACCTTCGTGCCGCCGGCCCACAGCCCGACGTAGTCGCAGTCGGGGTAGCCCACGCAGTAGGCGCGCACGACGCTCGAGCCGCGCACCACCGCCGGCACCGCCTGCTGGTTGCCGCTGGCCGCCCCGCCGACGCTGGAGCTCGGCGCCTTGATCGGGTCGCTGACCCAGAAGGCCACGTTGCGCGTGAAGGTGCCGGTGGTGCCCGGGGCACCGCCGTTGAGGGTGTAGGTCAGGTCCACCGACTCGTCGGCGAGGGCGGTGAGGGTGACGTTGTCGATGCAGGCGCCGCAGGGCGAGGCGAAGGAGCTGGGCATCTGGGCAGGGCCGTCGACGAAGACCGTGCTGGCGTCGGAGTACCCGGCACGGGAGGAGCCGCCGGGCGTCGCGACGACGCTGAGGGTGTCGGTGCCGTTGGGGACCGTGTCACCGAAGGCCGAGGACACCGCCCCCCAGGTCAGGCCGCCGTCGGCGCTCGACGCCGACCAGATCGCGTTGACCCCGGCCACGTCGGGGTCGTTGCCCACCCAGTAGGCGATGAGGCCGTTCCCGGGCTGGGGCAGCAGCTGCACGGTGGAGGCGATGGCGTCCCATCCGCTCACGATGACCGACTCCGAACCGAGCACCGCCCGGCCCTGGCGGTCGATCGTCACGTGCGTGAGGCGCTTGCCGCCGCTGGTGTCGCCGACGGCGACGACGTGCAGCCGGCCGTCGTCGCCACGCGCGGAGGCGATGCTGCGGCCGGTGGCGGCGACGTTCTCGAGCACCCTGCTCCACGTGCCGGGCGGCCCCGCCTGCACCGGAGCGGGGAGCAGCAGCGTCGAGGCCGCCAGGGCGACGGCACTCACGAGGACGGCGAGGCGCCGCGTCGTCGGACGGGGGCGGAGCAGGCTCATGGGGCGATCCTTCGTCGGCGCGCCGGAGCCCCTCGCCCCGGCGTGGCGCCCAGCCTGCCGTGCCCGACGGGGCCGCGGTAGGGGGGAACACACGGATGTTGGGAGGATGGCGGCATGTGGTGGTTGCCGATCGACGTCGTGGCGGTCCTGCTCTTCGCGGCCGTGGGCCGCAGCAGTCACGAGGAGGGTCTCAGCGTGCCCGGCGTGCTCGAGACCGCGGGCCCCTTCCTCCTCGGCCTCGCCGTGGCGTGGACCGCGCTCGTCGTCGTCGGCCGCCCGCGCGGCTGGCACCCGGCCGACCTGGCCCCCGGCCTACTGGTCTGGATCGACACCGTGGTGCTCGGCATGATCGCGCGCCGGGTCGCCGGCGAGGGCACCGCGACGTCGTTCGTCGTCGTCACCACCGTCGTGCTGGGCGTGCTGCTGCTGGGCCCGCGGCTGCTGCGGCGGGGCCGCCGGTCGTCCCGGCCGGCCTGAGCAGGGACCGGATCGGGGAGGTCAGCCGCGCAGCTGCGGCAGGCTGAAGCGGAAGGTGGCGCCGGGGGTCGTGCCCTGCTCCAGCACCTGCAGGTCACCGCCGTGGGCGCGCGCGATCTCACGGGCGAGGTAGAGCCCCAGCCCGAGCCCCGGCGCCCGCCGGTCCAGGCGGGCGAACCGCTCGAAGACCCGCTCGCGCTCCGCGGTCGGGATCCCCGGCCCGTGATCGGCGACGTCGATCTCCATCCGGTCCTCCACGGCCCGCAGGGTCACCTCGATCGGCGCGTCCGCGGGTCCGAACTTGGCGGCGTTGCACACGACGTTCTCCAGCACCTGGCTCACGCGCAGCGGGTCGGCGGCCACCCAGCCGCCGGACTCCTGGCGCAGCAGCAGCCGGTCCCGGGTGAGCAGGTGGCCGAGGTCGCCGGTCACCCGGTGCACGAGCAGGGCCAGCTCGACCGGCTCGACGACGATGTTGAGGGAGCCCGCGCCCGCCCGGCCGGCGTCGACCATCGCCTCGACCAGCTGCTGCAGACGGCGTCCGCTGCCGCGCGCGCGCTCGACCAGCCGGCGGTCGGCGTCGACGAGGGTGTCGCCCTCCAGCAGCAGGTCGGCGCACAGCAGCTGGGTGGTCAGGGGCGTGCGGAGCTCGTGGGCGTAGAGCGCGACGAGGTCGGGGTCGCCGCCGCGGGCGGCCGGCGACACGGGCACGCTGAGCGCACCGGCCCGGGTGCGCTCGGGGAAGAGCTGGTCGATCACGGCGGCGAAGCGGCTCAGTGCCCCGCCCTTCTCGAGGTAGGCCGAGGCGCCGTGGCGCAGGGCCTCGCCCGCGACCTGGGCGCCGGCGTAGCCCGAGAGGGCCACGATCCGCACCTCGGGATCGTCCCGGCGCATGGCGCGGATCGCGCCGAGACCGTCCAGCCGCGGCATCGAGAGGTCGCACAGCACCAGGTGCGGCCGCAGCCGACGGGCCGCCTCCACCGCCTCGACGCCGTCGGCCGCGACGCCGACGATCTCGACGCCCTCGATCGAGGCCAGCACGGCCTGCACCTGCGCCCGCACCACGGCGGAGTCGTCGGCCAGCAAGGTGCGCACGACGCCGCGGTGCGCGGAGGCACGGGCCGTCCCGGGATCCACCGCCCCCGCAGCCTCACCGGTCGCGGCGCGACGGGGCCGCGAGGCCCGGAAGGGGGCGGGCAGCGACCGCAGGATCCGGCGCGCGCCGAGCGCCGCCCGACCGATGGCGTCGGCGACGTCCTGGTGCTGCCCGCGCTGGTGGGCGTAGGAGGCGGCGGCGAGGTCCTGCAGCACCGCGTCGTTGATCTCCGCGATCGCGGCGGGCACCCCGGCGTCCTCACGCGGCTCGACCTCGCGCAGCCACACCACGACACGACCCGGGATCCCGGCGTCGGCGAGCCAGATGCGCACCGGAGTGACGGCGCCGTCGGGGTGCAGCAGGGCGACCTTGAATCCCGCCGCTCGGCGGCCGCCGACCGCGGCGGTCCACTCCACGCGCTCGCCCAGTCGCGCGCGGTACTCCGGGGCCACCAGGTCGGCCAGGCACCGGCCGCGGCAGTCCGCGGGGTCGCGCCACAGCAGCCCGGCGGTGCGGCTCGAGGCGTGGTGCACCGTGCCGTCGGAGCCCACCAGCAGCGCGGCGTCGGGGGCGGAGTCGAGCAGGTGGAGCAGGAGGTCGGCCGGATCGGCCGGCACCGCCGCCGCGGCAGGGCCCGCCAGGCAGGCCGACGACGGTGGGGCGAGGGTCATTCCCCCTCGATCGGCTCGCGCGCGATCGATCTGAGGGGTCCCGCCGGGCGCGTCACACCAGGGCGTGCACGAGGAGACCGAGCCCGACGCCGAGGCCACCGAGGACGACGTAGGCCAGCAGCCACCGGGCCCGGATCCCGCGCGCCGACGGCGCGTCGCCCGGGCGCGCGCGCAGCGCCGCGAGTGCCAGGAGGAGACCCGGCAGCGCCATCACCAGGAACACCCCGCCGACGACGCTCGCCGCGGTGCCGTCCTCCTGCAGCAGGCCGACGCCGAGGGTGCCGAACAGCCCGGCCCACATCGGGAAGGCCGGCAGCGGGGTCCGGCTGCCGGCGGCGGTGACCAGGCCGAGCATCGTGGCGACGATGAGCAGCGGGATCGCCGCCCCGAGCCAGCCCGCACCGCTGGGGCACGCGGCGCGGCTGACGTACGGTCCGCCGCTCGCGCAGGCGCCCCCCACCTCGGACAGGGCCTGCTGCCCCAGCGAGACGAACACGAGTGCCATCCCGAGGACGACGGCACTGAGCGCCTGCACCACCACCGCGGTGCGGGGTCGCTCGGCGTTCGCCAGCGGCCCGGGTCGTCCGCCGCCACCGGAGGGAGGGGCAGCGGTGAGGGCGACGACGGGGTCGGCGGCGGGGTCGAGCGTCATGGGGGACCTTCCGAGGCGGGGGACGCCCCGGAGTCAACCACAGCCCGAGCGCAGATTAAAGACGGGTCTTAATGAGGCCGGTCACGCCGTCAGGGCCTCCAGCCGACGCTTGACCAGCTTGCCCGTGGGCGTGCGCGGGATCGCCTCGAGGAACTCGACCTCCCGCGGCACCTTGAACCCCGCGATCCGCTCGCGCACGTAGCCGCGGATCTCCTCGGCCAACTCGGGGGTGCCGACGACGCCGGCGCGCGGCTGCACGTAGGCCCGCACCCGCTGGCCCATCTCCGCATCCGGCACCCCGATCACCGCGACGTCCTCGATGGCCGGGTGCAGCGCCAGCACGTTCTCGATCTCCTGGGGGTAGATGTTCACCCCGCCGCTGATGATCATGAACGCCTTGCGGTCGGTGAGGTAGAGGTAGCCGTCGGCGTCCACGAACCCGATGTCGCCCACCGTGGTCCACGTCGGGTGGGCGGGGTGCTGCGCGGCGGCGGTCTTGCCCTCGTCCTTGTGGTAGGCGAAGGGCACGGCGTCGCGCTCGAAGTAGACGGTGCCGATCTCGCCCGCCGGCAGCTCGGTGCCGTCGTCGTCGCAGATGCGGATGACGCCGAGCAGCGCCTTGCCCACCGAGCCCCGGTGCTCGAGCCACTCCGCGGAGCCGATCATGGTCAGGCCGTTGGCCTCGGTGGAGGAGTAGTACTCGACCAGGATCGGCCCCCACCAGTCGATCATCGCCTGCTTGACCTCGGGCGGGCACGGCGCCGCGGCGTGCACGGCCATCCGCAGCGTGTCGACGTCGGCGGCCGCGCGACGCTCCTCGGGCAGGTGCAGCAGGCGCACGAACATCGTGGGCACCATCTGCAGCAGCGTGACGCCGTGGGCGGCGATGGCGTCAAGCGCGGCCTCGGCGTCGAAGCGCTCCATCATCACGACCGTGCCGCCGTTGGCGTGCACCGAGCCGCACCAGCGCAGCGGCGCGGCGTGGTAGATCGGCGCGGCGCTCAGGTAGACGGTGTCGGGCCCCATCTGGAACGCCATCCCGAGCAGGGCGTACACGGGGTCGCCGGGCTCGTCGACCTGCAGCGGCATGAGCGCGGCCCGGATGCCCTTGGGCCGGCCCGTCGTGCCGGAGGAGTAGAGCATGTCGGCGCCGCGGGGCTGGTCGACCAGCCGCTCCCCGGCTCCGGCGACCAGGGCCTCGTAGGAGGCGTGGCCCTCGATCGGGTCGCCGACGACGAAGCGGTGCCGCACCCGCGGGGTGAGCGGCACGATCGCCGCGGCGAGGTCGGCCAGCCCGTCCACCGCGATCAGCACGCCGGCGTCGCTGTCGTCGACGATGTAGGCCACCTCCTCGGCCGAGAGGTGGTGGTTGATGGCGGTGATGTAGAGCCCCGAGCGCAGCGCCGCCCAGTACATGACCAGCGCCTCGGGACGGTTGTCACTCAGCATCGCCAGCACGTCGCCGGGGCGCAGGCCCAGGTCGTGCAGGGCACGCGCGAGGCGGGCCGAGCGGTCGTCGAGGTCGCGGTAGGTGAGGGTCTCGCCGCTGCCGGCCATGATGACGGCCGGCTTGTCGGGGGTCGTCGCGGCGAAGGTTCCGGGGTACATCGATGGACTCCTGGAGGGCTCGGGGCGGGCTCGGTGCGGTGAGCCCCGAGCATCGCCGCCGCCGCGCGGCGACACAAGGGTCCCGAGTCCCCGATCAGGCCCGCGCTCAGGCCAGGGACAGGAAGAGCTTCTCCATCTTCGCGATCTTGGCCGGGTCGACGCCGTCCTGCCCCTCCTCGACCTCGGCCAGGCACTGCTGCATCCCGGTGGCGACGATCGCGAAGCCGCTGCGGGCGACGGCCTTGTTCACCGCGGCGAGCTGGGTCAGCACCGACTCGCAGTCGGTGCCCTCCTCGAGCATCCGGATCACCGATCCGAGGTGGCCGTGGGCGCGCTTCATGCGCGTGATGATCGCCTTCATCTCGGCGGGGTCGAGGTCGGTCATGGCGGGGCTCCCGGGTCTGGGTGAGGGTCGCGCGCGGGTCGACGGCGTCGTCGCACGCATCGATTGTACAACCCCCCGGGGGGTTGCTACGGTCACCCAGGAAGCTAACCCCCCGGGGGGTTAGGAGCACTCACTGGAGGATCCATGACCACCACCCGACCCGCGCCGGTCGATCACGAGGCGCACCACGGCGGACGACCCGGCCCACTCGGCCGGCTCGGCGTCGCCGTCACCCACCACCGCAAGGCCGTCGCGCTGATCTGGGTCGCCCTCGTCATCGGTCTGGGGATCTTCGCCCCGCGGGTCGAGCAGGACCTCTCGGGCGCCGGCTGGCAGGCCGACGGCTCGGAGTCGGTCGCCGTGCGCGAGCTGGCGCGCGCCCACTTCGGCGGCAACGCCTCCTCGGCGATCCAGGTGGTGCTGCGCAGCACCGACGGCACCCCGCTCGATCAGGGCGACGGGCCCGCGGTGATCGCGGACGTCACCGCGCTGCTCGAGCGCGACGACCGCATCGCGACCGTCGTGGCTCCGCAGCCCGGCGCCACGGTCAGCCCCGACGGCACCACGGCGGTGATCCTGGCCGGCGCCGGCGCCGACACCAACGAGATGGTGCGCGCGGCCACGGACCTCAAGGAGGAGCTGGTCGCCGCCGGCACCGACCGGGTCGAGGTGACCCCGACCGGCGCCTCGCTGCTCTGGAGCGACTTCAACGAGGCCAACCTCGAGGCGATGCTGACCTCGGAGATGCTCTCCTGGCCGGTCACCCTCGGCATCCTCGTGCTCGCCTTCGGCGCGCTGGTCGCCGCCGGCCTGCCGCTGCTGCTCACCCTCGCCGGCCTCGTCGCCTCCGCGGGGTCGCTCGTGCTGATCAACGAGCTGGTGCCGGTGTCGATCTGGGCCATGAACTTCGCGATGATGTTCGCCCTCGCCCTGGGCATCGACTACGCCCTGTTCCTCGTGGTCCGCTACCGCGCCGCCCGCTGGGGCTCCGGCCTGGAGCCGCGGGCTGCGATCGCCGAGACGATGGACACCGCGGGCAAGGCCGTGCTGCTCTCCGGCCTCACCGTCCTGGTCTCGCTCTCGGCCGTGATGCTCGTGCCGAGCCCGTCCTTCCGGTCGATGGCCGGCGGCATCATGCTCTCGGTGGTCTTCGTGCTCGCCGCCACCCTCACCTTGCTGCCGCTGGTGCTGTTCAAGCTCGACGACCGCATCAACAAGCTGGCCCTGCGCTGGGTCCACACCGGCGAGCACCGCTCCGCCCGGTTCGCCGCGTGGGGCGAGCGGCTCTGGAAGCGACCGATCGTCTGGGGCGCCGGCTCGCTGCTGCTCCTGCTGGCCCTCGCCGCGCCGATCCTGGGCCTGCAGACCGCCATGCCCTCGATCAAGGTCCTGCCCGAGGACGCCTCCGCCCGCGTCGGCTACGACCGCGTGCAGGAGGCCTTCGGCGAGGGCGCCCCGGGCGCGCTGCAGATCGTCGTCCCCGCGACGCAGGCCGACGCCGCCGCCACGGTGCTGGCCGCCGACCCCGGCATCGCCGGCGCCATGCCCGCGCAGCCCGCGGCCGATGCCAGCGGACTGGCCCTGATCCAGGCCGTGCCCACGGTCGACCCCTCCGACCCCGCCCTCGCCGCGACCGTCGACCGGCTGCGCGCCGACCTGCCCGACCGTGCCCAGGTGGGCGGGGCCGCGGTGGAGAACCTCGACCTCAAGACGCAGCTCGACGAGTCGACCCCGCTGGTGATCGGCGTCGTGCTGGTGCTCGGCTTCCTGCTGCTGCTCATCGCCCTGCAGGCACCGCTGATCTCCCTGCTCGGCACGCTGGCCAGCCTGCTCTCCACCGCCGCCGCCTTCGGCGTCGCCCGGCTGATCTTCCAGGAGGGGCACGGCGCCGGCCTGTTCGGCTTCGAGCCCCAGGGGTTCCTCGACGCCTGGGCGCCGGTGTTCTTCTTCGCCATGATCTTCGCCATCGCGATGGACTACACCGTCTTCCTGCTCGCCTCCGCCAAGGAGCACTGGGAGAAGTCCGGCGACCCGAAGGAGGCCATGGTGGGTGCCGTCGCGCACTCCGGTCGCGTGATCTTCGCCGCCGGTGCCGTGATGGTCGCGGTGTTCTTCACCTTCTCCCTCTCCGGCCCGATCCCGCCGAAGGAGATGGGCATCGTGCTCGGCGTCGCCGTGCTGCTCGACGCCTTCCTGGTGCGCCTGGTGCTGCTGCCGGTCATGCTGCGTCTCACGGGCCGCGCCGCCTGGTGGACCCCGGCCTGGCTGCGGCGCGTGCTGCCCCGCATCACCTTCTCCCACGGCTGACCCGACCCCGTCCCACCACCCCTCGTCACGAAGGAGAGACCCATGTGTCGACCCACCACCTGCTCGACCTGCCACAAGACCACCTGGGCCGGCTGCGGCCAGCACATCGCCTCGGTGACGGCCGGCGTGCCCGCCGACCAGTGGTGCGACAAGTCGCACCCCGACGCCCCCGCCCGCGGCGGCCTGCTCGCGAAGCTGTTCGGGCGATGAACGTCGACCGCGCGGTGCTGGCGATGGCCGGCACGATGACGCTCGTCAGCGTGCTGCTCGTCGCGCTCGTCTCGCCCTGGTGGCTGCTGCTCACCGGGTTCGTGGGCGCCAACCTCCTGCAGTCCAGCATCACCGGCTTCTGCCCGGCGGCGATCGTGTTCCGCCGGCTCGGGCTGGACCGGGGCTGCGCCTTCGGCTGAGCCGCCGGTCACGGCGACGGCGAGGCCGGCTCCCCCGCGGGGGAGCCGGCCTCGCCGTCGTCATGGAGCAGGAACCGATCAGGCACGGCCCCGCATCATCGCGTTCCAGTACATCGCCGGAAGCAGTCGGCGCTTGAAGACCCCACGGTCCCGGCGCTCCCGCAGGGTGTCGATGACGGGCAACGTGGGGTGCGGCTCGAGGGTGTAGTCGAACTCGGCGAGCAGCAGACGGTCCCGCGCGGTCGTCAGCGGGCAGGAGGCGTACCCGTCGTAGTGCGCGCCGAGGTCGCGGCCCGCGAGCGAGTCGAGGACGTGGGCCGCGACGACGGGGGCCTGCTTGCGGATCGCCGCCCCGGTCTTGGAGTTGGGGGTCGACCCGGCGTCGCCGAGCGCGAAGACCTCCGGGAACCGGACGTGACGCAGGGTGTGCTTGTCGACGTCGACGTAGCCGGTCGGACTGTCGGGGACGGCCAGCTCGGTGGCTCGCAGCCAGTCCGGCGCGCTCTGCCGCGGCACGGTGTGCAGCAGGTCGTAGGCCAGCGCCTCCTTGGTGCCCGCCGCGTTGTCGGCCACGATGACCTCCTGCGCGTCCGGGTGGAACTCCACGGCCTCGCTGTTGAACCTCACCTCGATGCCGTACCTCTCGACCACCCGCTCCAGCTCACGGGCGAAGACCGGGACCCCGAACATCCCGGGCGTCGGCAGCACCATGACGATCCGGATCCGGTCCAGCACCCCCTCGCGTCGCCAGTGGTCGGCCGCCAGGTAGGCGATCTTCTGGGGCGCGCCGGCGCACTTGATCGGGTTGGCCGGCATCGTGAACACCGCGGTGCCCTCGCGCATCCCGCGGATGAGTTCCCAGGTCTTCGGGGCCAGGGTGGGCGAGTAGTTGGACGAGGCACGGGGGCTGTGGACGGCCTCCCCCATCCCGGAGAGCTCGTCCCAGTTCAGCTGGATGCCCGGCGCGACGACCAACCGGTCGTAGCTCGCCTGTGCCCCCGACGCGAGGTGGACCACCCGCTCACGGGGATCGATGGACGCCGCCGCATCGCGGATCCAGTCGACCCCGGCGGGGATCAGGCGACCCATCGGTCGCGCACTGGCCTCCACGGGGGCGAGTCCGCCGCCGACGAGGGTCCACAGCGGTTGGTAGTAGTGGGTGTCCGACGGCTCGATGAGCGCGAGGTCACCGCCGTCGATGCCGCCGCGCCGCAGACGGGCCGCGACGGCGATGCCGGCCGTGCCGCCGCCGATGACGACGACCCGGTGGTGGGTGCGCCGTGCCGCTGGTGAGTGGGAGGACATGAGGGGCTCCGTTCTGGTGCGGGCGACCTCCGGGGCCGCTGGTGGTCCGGACGGCCGACCCGACGTGATCTGCTCCACAGATCGCGATCTTGCCTGCATGTCCGTATGTCCGTACATTTGGATCAGGAGAAGGATCCCCCCCGGGGGTCCCGACGTCAAGAGATGGGGTGACCCGATGCCGACCCGACCCGATCGCCGCGACCCGCTGCCGCTGTGGGCGCAGGTGCAGCGCGACATCACCGCGCGCATCCAGCGCGGCGAGTTCGACGACGTCTTCCCCGGCGAGCTGCACCTGGTCGAGGAGTACGCCGTCAGCCGCCACACCGTGCGCGAGGCGCTGCGGGCACTGCGCGCCGACGGCCTGCTCGACGCCGGCCGGGGCCGCCCCACCCGCGTCGCCCCGGCCCCGATCACCGCCACCCAGGGCGTGCTCTACAGCCTGTTCTCGGCCGCCGAGGACGCCGGCCACACCCAGCGCAGCATCGTGCTGGCGCTCGACGCCCGCGCCGACGGCGTCATCGCCCGCCGGCTCGGCCTGGAGGAGTCCACCCCGCTGGTGCACCTGGAGCGGCTCCGCCTGCTCGACGACGCACCGCTGGCCCTGGACCGCGTGTGGCTGCCCGCGCGGATCGCCGCACCCCTGCTGGAGGCCGACTTCACCCGCACCTCGCTCTACGCCGAGCTCGACGCCCGCTGCGGCGTGCGCCTCACCGGCGGACACGAGCAGGTGCGCGCCGTCATCGCCCGCGAGCGCGAGCAGCGGCTGCTCGAACTGCCCGTCGACCCCGCCGACCCGGCCGGCCGCGCGAGCGTCGCGCTGCTGCACCTGGAGCGCGTCGGCGAGCTGCGCGGTCAGCCGATCGAGTGGCGCCAGACGGTGATCCGCGGCGACCGCTTCGCCCTCGACACCGACCTCTCCTCCCCCGACCGCATCACCGCGCGTCCCGTCGGCGGGAGCCCCCGATGAGCCCGATGGACACCGGGGCCCCGATCCCGGAGTGCGTCGACGTCGTCGAGGCGCAGCGTCGCGGCGCGGCCGGCTGGGTGCTGCTCGACGTGCGCGAGGACCACGAGTGGGCCACCGGCCACGCTCCCGGCGCGCACCACCTGCCGTTGGGCCTGGTCGACGCCGACACCGTGCCGGCGCAGGGTCCGCTGGTGCTGGTGTGCCGCTCGGGCAACCGGTCCGGCCAGGCCTGCGAGCGGTTGATCGCCGCCGGGCGCACCGACGTCGTCAACATGAGCGGCGGCATGCTGGCCTGGGCCGAGGCGGGGCTCCCGATCGTGCACCCCGAGGCGCCGAGCACCGGCGGGCCGGCGTCATGACCTGGCTGGTGGTGCTCGGCTTCGGCCTGGCCATCGGGCTGGTGCTCGGCGGCCTCGGCGGCGGTGGCGCGATCCTCACCGTGCCCGTGCTGGTCTTCGCCCTCGACGAGTCCGCGGCCGCCGCCACCACCGGCAGCCTCGTGATCGTGGGCCTCGCGGCCGCCACCGGCGCGATCGCCCACGTCCGCGCCGGCGGGGTCGACTGGCGCACGGGACTGCTGCTCGCCGGAGCCGGCGTCCCGGGCGCCTGGCTCGGCGCGCACCTCGCGAGCGTCGTCGACGAGCGCGTGCTGCTCACCGGCTTCGCCGCGCTGATGGTCCTGGCCGGGGTCATGATGGCCAAGCCGGAGTGCGGCCGGCGCTGCCGTGCGGCCCGTGCCGCCGAGGCCGCCCGCGACGCCGCCTACCGCGCGCTCACCGCCCCCGACACCACGCCCGGGACCGCCCCCGACACCGCACCCGGGGCGACCGGTGCCACCGCGGTCCTCGCACCTCCCGCCGCCACCACCCGCGTGTCCTGGCGGGCCCTGCTCGCCGTCGGCACCGCCATCGGGTTCGTCACCGGTTTCTTCGGCGTCGGCGGCGGTTTCGTGATCGTGCCCGCCCTGGTGCTGGTGCTGAAGGTGCGGATCCGCCTCGCAGTGGGAACGAGTCTGGTCGTGGTCGCCCTCAACGCCCTGATCTCGCTGGCCGCCCGTGCGGCCACCGCCGAGTTCGACTGGGCCGTGATCCTGCCCTTCGCCGCCGCCGCCATGGCCGGCACCCTGCTCGGCCGCACCGTGGCCGACCGTCTCCCCGCTCCCGCGCTGCGCCGCGGCTTCGCGCTGCTGCTCATCGCCGTCGCCGCCTACACCGCCTGGCAGAGCCTCGCCGGCGCCTGACCTCCCGATCCCGCACCACGCTCTGGAAGGAGCACCGACCATGTACTTCGCCCAGCACTACCTCGACTGCCTGTCCCAGGCCTCCTACCTCATCGGCGACGAGGCCTCGGGCCGCGCCGTGGTGGTCGACCCCCGCCGCGACGTCGACGTCTACCTCGCCGACGCCGCCGAGCACGGCCTGCGCATCGAGGGCGTCCTGCTCACCCACTTCCACGCCGACTTCCTCGCCGGCCACCTCGAGCTGGCCGAGCGCACCGGTGCATGGATCGGCTACGGCACCGCCGCCACCACCGACTTCCCCGTGCGGCACTTCGCCGACCACGAGCGGCTGGTGCTCGGCGAGGGACCCGACGCCGTGGCCCTGGAGGTGCTGCACACCCCGGGCCACACGCCCGAGTCGATCTCGGTGCTGGTCTACGAGCGGGCCGCCGACGAGCGCGCCTACGGCGTGCTCACCGGCGACGCCCTGTTCATCGGCGACGTCGGCCGTCCCGACCTGCTCGCCTCGGTGGGCGTCACCGCCGACGAGCTGGGCGCGATGCTGCACGACTCGGTGCAGCGCACGCTGATGGGGCTGCCCGACGAGGTGCGCGTGTTCCCGGCCCACGGGGCCGGGTCGGCGTGCGGCAAGAACCTGTCCACCGAGAAGTGGTCCACGATCGGGGAGCAGCGGCGCACCAACTACGCCTGCCAGCCGATGTCGGTCGAGCGGTTCGTCGAGATCGTCACCGAGGGCCAGTCGGTCGCGCCCGCCTACTTCGCCTACGACGCCATGCTCAACCGCCAGCAGCGCGAGACCTTCGACCCCTCCGGCGTGGCCGAGCTCGACCTCGCCGGTCTGCGCGCGGCCGTCGACGCCGACCCCGCCGCCACGTTGCTCGACGTGCGACTCGCGGAGGACTTCAACGCCGGTCACCTCGCGGGCTCGGTGAGCATCCCGCTGGACGGCCGGTTCGCCGAGACCGCCGGCATGGTGCTGCGCCACGACGAGCCGCTCGTGGTGATCGCCGACGACGCCGCGGCCCGCGACGAGGCGGTCGTGCGGCTGGCGCGGATCGGCTTCGACCGCGTGGTCGGCTCGCTCGTCGACCTCGACGCCGTGCTGCCCACCGTGCCGGCCGACAGGGTCGGTCACGGCAGCCGGCTCACCCCGCTGGCCCTGGACGGGATCCTCGCCGCGCGCGACGACGTCACGCTGGTGGACCTGCGCAACGCCGCCGAGCTCGAGCAGGGCGGCGTCCCCGGCGCCCACCACCTGCCGCTGGCCCAGCTGCGGGACCGGATCGCGGAGCTGCCCACCGACGCCCCCGTGGTGGTCTACTGCGCCGGCGGCTGGCGCTCCTCGGTGGCCGCGAGCTACCTGCGCAGCCGGGGCCTCACCGACGTCTCCGACATCCTCGGCGGCTTCAACGCCTACCAGCTGACCCGGACCCCGGTCGCCTGAGCGTCGGCGGCTCCCGGGAGACCTCAGCGGCGGCGGGTGAGCAGGGGGCGCAGCACGAGGGCCACCACGAGGCCGGTGAGGCCGACGGCGCCCCACCACACCGCGGAGCGGCGGGTGCCGGCCAGGACGTCGGGCGGGGGCGGGGGCAGCACGACCGGTCTCGCCGGCGGGGGGCTGGCGACCGGCCGCTGCGCGCCGTCGCGCTTGATCTCGAGCGGACGGGTGAGGGCGTCGACGGGCTGCACGACACCGGCCCCCAGCCGCAGGTCCGACGCACCCGAGGCACCCGGCTGGCCGGCCGCGGTGGCGACCAGACGGGCCACCAGCTGACGGGGGGTGTCGCCCGGGAACACCTGCGCCAGCAGGGCCAGCACCCCGGCCACCTCACCGGCCGCTGCGGAGGTGGAGATCGCGGCGTTGGTGCACGGCGAGCCGTCCAGGGCGTAGGAGTCGACGCCGGCGGTGGGCACCGCGACGGTGATCGCCGAGCTCGGCAGCACGGTGCCGTAGTCGGCCACCCCGTCGCCGTCCACCGCACCGGTCGTGCCGGCCGTGACGACGAGCGGGTCCGTGCGGCTGTAGCCGGCCGGCCAGAACAGGTCGGCGGCGTCGCGCAGCCCGTCCGCCTCGTCGGCACCGAACTCGCCCTCGGCGGGGCGGTTGCCCGCCGAGGCCACCAGGATCCCGCCGGCGTCGGTGATCGCGGCGACCGCGTCGTCGAGCTCGGGGGTGCGCGGCACGGCCAGCGCCACGACGACGATGCGGATCGCGCCCTCGCGCACGGCACCGAGGATCCCGCGCAGGCCGCGCGCCACGAGGTCGGAGGTCAGCGGGACCGCCTCGTCGGTGTCGGCGGCGGTCGGGGCCTCGTAGACCTTGACGTCGGCGAGCGTCGCACCCGGCGCGATGCCGATCGGATCGCCGCCTTGGGCGGCCGGGCGCGGCGCCCCCGCGACGACGCCCGCGACGTCGGTGCCGTGGAAGTAGATCGGGGCCCCGGGCGAGCCGGTGACGTCGACCTGCCCGGAGGCCTGGGGGATGCCGCTGATCCGCTGGATGCCGGAGTCGACCACGGCGATCCCAATGCCCGCCCCCGGCTCCTGCCCCGTGCGCGCCCGCACGACCTCCCAGGCGCGGTCGAGGTCGAGCGCCTCCAGGGGAGCGCTCGGATCGTCGTCGGCCACGGTGTCCGTGGCGTCGGCGCGCACGCTCGCGCAGTCGCTGCCGGCCGCGAGCGCGGGCACACCCGGCACGAGCACGAGCCCGGCGCCGAGCACGCAGGCCGCCAGGCCGACCCGGATCAGCACGTGGACGACCCCGCGGTCGTCGCCGCGGTCGCGGCGCCGGTGGTCGGCGGACAGCGGGCGGCCTCGATGCTCAGCGGCACGCCGGTGGTGAACAGGTCGAGCCACGAGTCGGGCACCACGGGCAGCGGGACGTCGCCGTAGCCCAGCTGGGCGCGCTCGGCGGTGCCGAGCACCTGGTAGGCGAACCCGCGGTCGTCCACCAGGGTGTCGACGCTCTGGCCGGTGGCGTCCCAGTCGCCGCGCAGGACGTAGGCACCCGCGCCGGGGGCGATCGTGCGGACCACGGCGTCGGCGGCGAGGTCGGGCGCCGCGGCGGCCGGCGTGCCGGTGGTGGTGCCGCCCAGCCGGACGCCGGGCTGTGCCCCGGGCACGGCGTCGAGGACGGCGCAGATCTCGGTGTCGGCCGAGGCGGTGGGGACCTCGGTGGGCCACGCGGCCACCCCGAGGTCGGCCCGGTCGGGGGCGTCGAGTGCCGGCGCCTGCTCGGTGCGCGTCGCGGGACGACCCGCCGCCGGCAGCGCGTTCCACAGCTGGGCCGCGAACGGGGTGAGCAGGTAGACGCCGGTGTCGGCCACGAGGAACGGCCCGGACGGGGAGTCGTAGAGCTGGCCGACCCGCACGCGGCGGTCGGCGCCCGGCTGGTCGACCGGCGTGCCGAGCCGGTCGCGGGTGATCCCGAAGGACTCCAGCGAGAGCGACGGGCCGGCCGGGAACAGCCCCACGAACCGCTCAGGCACCTCCAGGGCGTCGTCGCGGCTGACGTTGGCGACGGTCTGCAGCACCCGGTCGATGACGTCGGTGTCGGGCACCTCGTAGGCGGTGGCACGGGGGGTGGGGCGGTCGCTGCCGGGCGCGATCGCCTCGGCGATGAGGTAGTAGCGCCCGCCAGGGGTGCGCACCACCACGCCCGTGGTCGGACGGGGCACGACACCGCGGGCGGCCGCGTCGTCGCCGAGACCGACGGCGATGCCCAGGCCGTCGCCGGTGCAGGCGGACCAGCCGGACTCCACCAGCGCGGACGCCGCGGGCGGCACGGCGGGGGCGTCGAGGATGCCGATCAGCCCGCCCTGGCGCAGCCCGGAGTCGGCGATGTTCTCGGCCGTCACGAAGGTCGGGCTCACCCCGGACCCGAAGAGCAGCATGGCCGAGGTGATGTTGGTGACCGGGCGCAGTTCGAGGGCGCCGTCGGCACCGGGCACGACGACGTAGTCGTCGCCGCGCTCCTTGGTGCTCACCAGCTGCACCTGGTCCCACACGGGGGCGGCGGGCTGCTTGATGAGCCCGACGACGACCGCACCCACGACCACGAGCACGGCCAGGGCCACACCACCGGCGATCGCCCGACCGGGCCGTGCGGGTTCGACCTCGCGGCCGCCGGGCGCGCCGGAGACGAAGGCGGTGACGAGGCGTCGTCGGCTGAAGGAGTAGGCCTCGACGAGGTCCTTCTTCGTGGCCACGCTCAGCTCCCCGAGAAGCGGACCGCGACCACGAGCAGCGGGACGAGGGCGAGCAGGGCGATGGTCTCCAGGACGTCGCCGACGCGCCCGCGCCGCACCGAGGCCGCCCCCGGCACGAGGGTGGCGGCCAGCATGAGTGCACCCGCCGCGGCCAGGACCACGGCGGTGGCGGGGCGCCAGTCGGGCCAGCGCAGCAGCACGCTCGCCGCCGTGGCGGCCAGCGTGGCGATGCCCGACAGCAGGCCGACCCGCACCTCCGCCCCGGTGCGGTACTGGCGGGTGCGGATCATCAGCACGACCGCGGCCGTGACGACGAGCAGGGTGCCGGCCAGCCCGCGGTCGACCGCGAGCCGGGTGGCGAGCACCAGGAGCAGGCCCACGGTGGCCGAGATGGCCACCAGGATCTCGTGCCCGAGCCGGGCGTCGGCGGCCACGCGGTCGGGGTCGATGTCCTCGGGGTCGGCCACGAGGTCGGCCACGGAGTACCACGCCTCGACCCGGGTGCCGGTGACGCTCAGGGCGATCCAGGGGAACACGCTGCCGACGAGCACCATCACGGTGGCGACGACGAGGGCGGCCGCGCCGGGGTCGACGTCGCTGAGGGCGATCACCCCGCCCCACACCGCCACGAGGGCCCCGAGCACCACCAGCGGCAGCACGAGCGGACGGCGGGCCGCCAGCCCGAGCGCGGCCACGGTGCCGACGAGCAGCACCGCTCCCCCGGTGCTGACGGCGGCGACCCCGGGGTCGGCGTCGGCGGGGGCGAGGACGAGTCCGGCCACGGCGGCGTAGGCCCCGCCGAGCCAGGCGACGGTGACCGCGGCCTCCGGCTCGCCCTGCGCGCGGCTGAGCACGACCGCGGCCGCGACCAGTGCCGCCGCCACCAGCGCGGCGGCGGTGCCGGGGAGCGCCGCGGTGCCGCCGAGGCCCTGCAGCGCCAGGGCGATCGCCCCGAGGCCGAGCAGCACCACCGCCGCCGCGAGGGCGGTGCGCCGCCCCGAGGCGGGGTCCCACGGGGCGAGGTCGCGCTCGACGATGTCGGTCATCGCCTCCACGACGTCGTCGTAGACGATCCGGTCGGGGGCGTCGACGCCGGCGGCGACGGTGAGCACCGCACCGTCCTCGACGCCCTGGAGGGTCAGACCCGCGTCGTGGGCCAGCTGGCGCCCCTCCGCGGTGACGACGCGGTAGCCGCCGTAGACGGAGGAGGCGTCGAGGAGCCCGACGCTGCGCGCGAGCTCGGGCACGAGCTCGGCGACGGGGATCGCTCCGGGCAGGACGAGGTCGACCCGGCGGGTGCCGGAGGCGACGCTCACCCGCACGAGACCGGGCGCGCCGGCCGGGGCGTGGGTCATGGACGTACTCCTCGGGGGTCCTGCAGCGGTGCGGAGGTGAACGGAGGGCCGGCACACGGGGTGCCGGCCCTCCTGGGATCACCCTGGGGTGGTCGTGGCGTGCTCGCGGCGCGGGCGCCGGATCAGCCGTGCCCGGAGACCGGGCGGGTGCTCACCCCCGGATCACTGGAAGTGGGCGGCGCCGCGGGCGTCGGCCGCGCGGTAGTCGTCGTTGGACTGGCTCACCGACTGGTGGGTCTCGGTGAGGAGGTCGCGCATCTCGGAGATCGCCTGGTCCCACTTGGCCTTGGCGGCCTGGTAGGACTGCTGGGCCGAACCGGACCAGTCGCTCTTGAGGGGCGCGAGCTCGGACTCGAGGCGGTTGAGCCGGTCGTCGATGTCCTTGACCGTGCGGGTCATGTCGGCGGCGGCCTGCTCGAGCGCGGCGTGGTTGACGCGGATTCCGTCGAGGTTCATCTCAGGGTGCCTTCTTCCTTCTCGAGTCGGGCTCAGGAGAGCCGGGAGGACAGACGCCCGAAGTTGGCGCCCTGCTGGTCGTCGGTGCTGACGTTGTCGCGCTCGGTGGTGGTGAGCGAGTTCGCGAAGTCGTCGAGGGCGTTGATGATGGTGCGCTGCTTCTCGCTCCACGCCTGGTGGAGGGTGAAGAAGGCCGTGGCACCCTGGCCGCCCCAGCGGCCCTGGACGGCCGAGATCTGGTCGGTGAGGCGCGACGAGATGGTGGTGAAGTCGCTGCGGGCGTCCGAGACCAGGCCGGCAGCCCGCGAAAGAGTGCCTTCTCCCTGTCCGTACTCGGGGGCGTTCGACATGTCGCCTACTCCTTGATGAAGGGCGGCCGGGACCGCCGAGAGGAATGGTGGGGACCGGACCGGAAACCCCACGCCCGCCCGAGACCGAGCGGCACGACCGGCTGATGCCCGGGGCGTCGGGGGGTAAACCTCAGCCGGTGAGTTTCCACAGGGCCGCCACGGCACCGCTGGCCGGCACGAGCGCGGCCACCACGGCGGCGCTGCACACGGCCTCCGCGACCTCCGCGCGCCGGGCCCACCAGGCCGAGCGCCACCCGCGTCCGGCCGCCACCGCGACCAGCACCAGCACGGCGCCGCCCACGACCAGCCAGGCGGTGACGACGGCGAGCAGACCGCCGCCCCCGGCGAGGTCGCGCGCCCACCACACCACCCCGGCCACCCCGGCAGCCCCGAGCCCCGCGGCGCGCAGCGCGGCGCGCGCGAGCCGGTGGCGGAAGCTGCGGGCGGCGAGCAGCAGGGAGGCGGCGGCGAGCGCGACGAGCACCAGCGCCCCCACCTGGTCGACACGGCGGTCGGTGGCCGCGAGCAGCAGGGCCGACGACGCCGGCGCGAGCACCGCGACCGCCACCGCGGCGGCGTCGACCGAGCGCCCGGCGCGACGCGCCACGGCGGCGACGTCGTCGACGGGGACGACCGTGCGGGTGCGCCGACCGCGCGGCCGCTCCCGGGCCGACCAGGCGGTGACGGCGAGCCGCTCGAGGTCGAGCAGGTACTGGTCGGGGACGTCGACGGCGAGCAGCGGCACGAACCGGGCGGCGAACGTGGCCGCCACGAGCACCACGGCGAACACCCCCTGCGGGGGCACGTCGAGGAGCGCGGCGAGGAAGGCGACCGCGAACACACCGGTGCCGGCGACCATCCAGACCCGCAGCCCCTCCTCGGCGCGCAGGTCGAGCGCACGCACGACGGCGGCCGCCAGGGCCGCGGCGAGGCCGGCGATGCCCAGGGCGGTCGGCAGCCGCTCGGGCGCGGGATCGTAGGAGACGACGATGGCCGCGGCGGCCGCCGCGGCGGGGGCGCTCAGGGCCCGCGCGGCGTGCCAGGGACCGATCGGCAGCAGCGCGAGCAGCACCGGCACGGCCAGGCACAGCACCGCCGCGCCTGCCGCGCCGGGCGGGAGGAGCGCGTCGCCCCGGGGGGCGGCCGTGAGGGCGGCGACGGCACCGGCGAGCACCAGCGCGACGGCGGCCACCGCACACCACCCGGTCACGACCGCGGGCGCGACGGGGGCGGCACGCCCGGCCGCCCGGCCGCTCCGGTCCGCCCGGTGGCCCCGGCCGCCCGGACCCCGGGCACCGGGCGCCACCCCGGTGGGCGCCGGGGGCGGGGCCAGCACCAGCACGGTGCCGCTGACGACACCGGCGGCCGCCAAGCCCGTCTCGACGGCGAGGCGCTGGCCGGTGCGGGTGTAGAGCACGCCCGAGGGGGGGACATTGGCCCACCGTGAGTACTCCGTCGCCACGTCACCGATCGCCGCGCCGTGGGGCACCCGCAGGTCCACGACGCCTCCGGGACCGTGGACGGTCAGCGACAGCGCATCGGACGCCGGCGCACCGGCGGACGTCGGACCTGCACTCACCCGGGCTCCTCCTGCTCGGCCCCGCACGGGGGCGCTCGACCGGCCGACGGCGCGGCCACGGGGCCGGTATGCCCACTTCCCCGGCGTCTCTACCCTCGTCGGCGCCCGGCTCCCGCCCGGCCCCGCACGCCGCCCGACCCACCCCCTCGGACCTCCCGGAGTCCCGCGCATGACCACGACCGACCCCGCCGTGCCCGCGACGAGCAGCTCCTCACGCGCCCGCGCCGGCCGGGGCGCCCCGCCGGGTCCGCCCCCGGGGCTCCCTGCCGGCCCCGCGACCGGCCCCACGACCGGCCCCGCACCGTCGTCGTCGGGCGGGCCGAGCACCCTGCGCGGCAGTCGCACCGACGAGCCGGCCATGCCGAGCGGCGAGCTGCAGCTGCAGCCGCCGCCGCAGATCCAGCCCAGCGAGGGCGCCGGCGGCATCGCGATGAACGCGATCCCGATGCTCGGCAGCCTGGGCTCGATCGTGCTCGTGGCGACGATGAGCCGCGGCGGCGCGAGCGCCGGGGGCGGCAGCAACGCCACGCGGTACCTCGCGGCGGGCATGTTCCTGTTCGCCACGGTCGGCTTCATCCTCGTGCAGATCGACCGGCAGCGGAAGCAGCGGGCCGCGCAGGTCAGCGGCTCGCGCACCGAGTACCTGCGCTACCTCGGCACCGTGCGCCAGGTGGCCCGCGACGCCGCCCGCCAGCAGCGGCGCGCGCTGCTGTGGCACCACCCCGACCCCACCGCGCTGCCCGGGCTCGCCGAGGAGCGCAGCCGGATCTGGGAGCGCGGCGGCGGCGATCCGCGACACCTGCAGGTGCGGTACGGCACGTGCGCCCAACCGCTCGCGCTCACCCTCGTGCCGCCCGAGAGCGCGCCGATCGACGAGGTCGACCCCGCCGCCGCCTCGGCCCTGCACCGCCTGCTCGTCGTGCACCGCACCCAGCCCGACCTGCCGGCCTCGCTGGACCTGCGCGCCTTCGACCGCATCGAGGTGTGCGGCGAGGAGGACGTCGTGCGCGGCCTGGCCCGGGCCGTGGTGTGCCAGGCGGCGGCGTTCCACTCCCCCGACCAGCTGCGCATCGCCGTGCTGGCCGCCGACGACGCCCTGCCGCACTGGGACTGGGTCAAGTGGCTGCCGCACGCCGCCAGCACCCAGGCCAGCGACGCCGTCGGGCCCCGGCGGCTCGTCTCCACCTCGCTCGCCGAGCTGGGCGACCTGCTGCCGCCCGACCTCGCCGAGCGGCCGCGCTTCGGCGGGTCCGACCGTCCCGCGACGCCCCACGTCCTGCTGGTCACCGACGGCGCCAGCCTGCCGCCGGGCAACCACGTCGTGCCCCCCGACGGCCTGCACGGCGTCACGGTGCTCGACCTCCCCAGCCGCTGGTGGGAGCTGGAGGACCCGAGCCGGCTGCGGCTCGACCTCACCTCCGCGACCGCCGCGACCGGCGCCCAGGTGCCGCTGGAGGCGCTGCGGCTGCGCGAGGAGCCGATCCGCGCCCGCGGCGACCTGATGGACCTCGCCACCGCGGAGGCGTTCGCACGCCGGCTGACCCCGCTGCACACGGTGGCGGTGGCCGGCGCCGACACAGGCACCGGGGAGCCCACCGGGCCCACCGACTTCATGGAGCTGCTCGGCCTCGACGACGTGCGCACCTTCGACCCGTCCTCGGCCTGGCTGCCGCGACCCGCGCGCGACCGCCTCCGCGTGCCGATCGGCGTCGGGGACGGCGGGGCGCTGGTGCACCTGGACATCAAGGAGTCCGCCCAGCAGGGCATGGGTCCGCACGGCCTCGTGATCGGCGCGACGGGATCGGGCAAGTCCGAGTTCCTGCGCACGCTGGTGCTCGGCCTGACCATGACCCACTCGCCCGACCAGCTGAACCTCGTGCTGGTCGACTTCAAGGGCGGCGCGACCTTCGCCGGCATGGCCGAGATGCCGCACGTCTCGGCGGTGATCACCAACCTCGAGAACGAGCTGACCCTCGTGGACCGCATGCAGGACGCGATCACCGGCGAGATGGTGCGCCGGCAGGAGCTGCTGCGCGACGCCGGCAACCTCGCCTCGATCCGCGACTACGAGAAGGCGCGGGCGGCCGGCGAGCCGCTGGCCCCGCTGCCCACCCTGTTCGTGGTGGTGGACGAGTTCTCCGAGCTCCTCGCCGCCAAGCCCGACTTCATCGACCTGTTCGGCACCATCGGCCGGCTCGGCCGCTCGATGGGCATCCACCTGCTGCTCGCCAGCCAGCGGCTGGAGGAGGGCCGGCTGCGGGGCCTGGAGTCGCACCTGTCCTACCGCGTGGGTCTGCGCACCTTCTCCGCCCAGGAGTCGCGCACGGTGCTCGGCGTCCCCGACGCCTACGAGCTGCCGGCCGTGCCCGGGCTGGGCTACCTCAAGCCGGACCCCACCACGATGACGCGATTCAAGGCGGCCTACGTCTCCGGCCCGCCGGCGACCACGCGCCGTCCGGTGCAGCGCGACGAGGGCGGCCACGTGCGGGGCATCCTGCCGTTCACGATCAGCGAGGTGGTGCACCTCGAGCCGGTGGCCGAGGTCCCCGAGACCCCCGACCCGACGCCGCGCGCCGCCGAGGGCGAGGGCGCCCAGGCCTCGCTGCTCGACATCGCGGTGGAGCGGATGCGCGGGCACGGCTCGGAGGCCCACCAGGTGTGGCTGCCGCCGCTGGACCTGCCCGACACCCTCGAGGCGCTGCTGACCGACCTCGCCGTCGACCCCGAGCTGGGCCTGGTGTCGCGCCGGTGGCGCTCCGCCCCCGGGCTCGCCGTGCCGATCGGCGCGGTGGACCGCCCGCTGGAGCAGCGCCGCGACACCCTGACCCTCGACCTGTCGGGCGCGGGCGGCAACGTCGCCCTGGTGGGCGGGCCGCGCAGCGGCAAGAGCACCCTGCTGCGCACGATCGTCACCAGCCTGGCGCTCACGACCACCCCGCTGGAGTCGCAGTTCTTCGTGCTCGACTTCGGCGGCGGCACCTTCACCGCGCTCACCGGCCTGCCGCACGTCGCCGGCGTCGCGACCCGCGCCGAGCCCGACGTCGTGCGCCGGGTGATCGCCGAGATCACCGGCGTGGTCGACCGCCGCGAGGCCTACTTCCGCGCCGAGGGCATCGACTCCATCGAGACGTACCGGCGCCGTCGCGCCGAGGGCCGCGCCGACGACGGGTACGGCGACCTCTACCTCGTCATCGACGGCTGGGCCACGCTCCGCTCGGACTTCGACGACCTCGAGATGCAGGTGCAGCAGCTGGCCGGCCGGGCCCTCACCTTCGGCCTGCACCTGCTCACCACCGCCGGCCGCTGGGCCGACTTCCGCGCCGCCATGCGCGACCTGCTCGGCAGCCGGATCGAGCTGCGGCTCGGCGACGCGATCGACTCCGAGGTGGACCGCAAGGCGGCGGCGCTGGTGCCCGTCGGCCGGCCCGGGCGCGGGCTCATCGCGGCCTCCACCAAGGGGGCCAAGCCGCTTCACGTGCTGGGCGCGCTGCCGCGCATCGACGGCGACCCGAGCGCCGCGACGCTGGGCGACGGCGTCGAGCACCTCGTGGCGCAGGTCGCGGCGGCCTGGACCGGACCCGCGGGCCCGAAGCTGCGGCTGCTGCCCGAGCGGGTGGACCGCGACGAGCTGGTGGCCGCGGCCCGGCGCCACGGCACCGGGGAGGAGCGACTGCTGCTCGCCCTCAACGAGAAGGACCTGGCCCCGGTGGGCCTGGACCCCGACACCGAGCCCCACCTGCTGCTCTTCGGCGACGGCGGCTCGGGCAAGAGCGCCTTCCTGCGCACGATGGTGCACGAGATCATGCGCACCCGCACGCCGCAGCAGGCGCAGATCGTCGTCGTGGACTACCGACGCTCGCTGCTCGGGGAGGTGCCAGAGGAGTACCTGCTGAACTACCTCACCTCGGCGGCCGCCGCCGAGCCGGCGCTGCGCGACCTCGCGGGCTACCTCGGCAACCGCATCCCCGGCCCGGACGTGACCCCGGAACAGCTGCGCAGCCGCACCTGGTGGACCGGCGCGGAGGTGTTCGTCGTCGTGGACGACTACGACCTCGTGGCCACCGCGCAGGGCTCGCCCGTGGCGCTGCTGCAGCCGTTGCTCGCCCAGGCCCGCGACGTCGGCCTGCACCTCACGGTGGCGCGCCGCTCGGGCGGTGCGAGCCGCGCGCTCTACGAGCCGGTGATCCAGACGCTGCGCGACCTCGCCATGCCGGGCCTCCTGCTCTCGGGCAGCCCCGACGAGGGCCCCCTGCTGGGCAACCTGCGCCCGCAGCCCGCACACCCGGGCCGCGGCCGGCTGGTCACCCGCGAGCGCGGGCTCGAGGTCGTGCAGACGGCGTGGGTGGAGCCCGCCCTCTGAGCCCTCCGGGGCCATCCGAGTAGGTGCACGCCCGCGACCGGGTACCGGTACTCAGGCGGACACCGCTCGGCGCAGCGAGTCTGGAGGCATGAACCCGACCACGACCACCCGCCATCCCGACTCCACCGGCCCGTCCGGACTCGCGGGGCGCCCTGCTGCCCCCGGCATCGGCGAGCACACGCTGCTCGCGCTGCTCCCCCTGCTCGCCCTGCTCGCCTGGGTCGGCCTGAGCGCCCTCGCGATCCGTACCGAGGTGGCGAGCACCGCCGAGGAGGGCTGGGGCTGGTTCGCCTACCTCGGCCTGCTGGCCGCGGTCGTGCCCGGCGTCGTCGTGGTGCTCACCGCGTCGATGGCGCTGGCCACGCGACGCATCATGAGCGGGCTGGGATGGGCCGTCGGGGGCGCGGCCGCACTCGCGGTCTCGATCCCGCTGCTGTGGTACGTGCAGAACCCCGAGTACCTGGACGCCGAGACCGGACGACTGCTCACCTGGGCCGGGCTCCTCGCCTGCGGTGTGCCGCTCGTGGCCGTGGCCGTGACCGGCCTCCGGAACGTGACGCGACGCTGACCGGGGCGGCCGGCCCGCCGGCTTCGGCGTCAGTGCTTGTGGACGCCGGGGCCGGTGACCTTCAGGTGCGGCTGGTCGCTGAGCCGGTAGTGGATCTCGTGGGTGCGCTGGTAGCCCGTGTGGGAGACCCGCCAGCCGGCGTCGGTGCGCACGTAGCGGTCCTCGTAGAACGACGCGCCCTCGAGCATGAAGTCGAACGCGGCCACGACCACCCGGTCCTGGAGGTACCAGCGGCCGGTGGCGGTGTCGCCGTCGACCTCGATCTCGGGGTGGTGCACCTGGTGCAGGGTGAGCATCCCCTCGCCGAGGTTGGCGCGCATGTAGTCGACCAGCGCGGCGCGGTCGGGGAACACCAGACCGTTGTAGTCGCCGGTGGCCTCGGGCAGGAAGCACTCCTCGAAGGCCGCCCAGTCCTTGGTGTCGAGGGTGCGCAGGTAGCGGTACTTCAGCTGCTCGATGGCCCGCAGGTCGAGGAGCAGCTGGACGTCGGCGTCGGTCACGGCGGTCACCCTAGACCTGATCGGCGGCGATGGTGTGAGCGCCATCACGCGAGACGGAACATCCCTGTAACCCGGGATCAACCTTCCCGCGATGTGGCTCGCGCACAGTGGACGACATGACCCAGAACGCGACGCCGTCGGGGGCGACCCCCACCGAGGCGACCTCCACCACGTCCCTGTCCGGTTCCGCGACCTCGCTCGACAGCACCTTCGAGCAGCGCCTGGCTCAGCGCGCCGCCCTGCGCCACCGGCACTCGCAGAGCCTGGTGCGCCTGATGACCGAGCGCGACGACCTGCGCGGCGTGCACGCCCTGGCCGACCTCGTGGACGAATCGATCCGCTGGACCGCCTGACCACCGCCCCACCCCTCGGCCTCCCGGGCCCGCGCCGCACGCCGGCGCGGGCCCGGTCCCGTTCCCGGCGGGGGCCGAGGGCGGTGGCGCCGTCGGTGGGTGGACCGAGGGCGTGTCTCCCGACTCGGCGTGGATGCCGCCGTCGTTCGGGTGGTGGTCCGGCAAGGCGCCGGTCCGAGCGCAGACCGGGCGTCTTCGAAGGATCGGCAACGATGCCGGAGGCCGCTCGGGCGGCGTCGGCGCCGCGCATCCGAGTCAGGAGACACGCCCTAGACTCCGGTGCGTGATCTTCAAGCGGGTGGGCGATCACCGCCCCTATCCCCCGCACGGCCTCAGCGCGAGCGGCTGGTCGGCGCTGCCGCCGCGCCAGATCCGGCTGGACCACCTGGTCACGACCAAGGACACGCTGCAGCTCGCAGCGCTGCTCGACGAGGACTCCACCTTCTTCGGCGACCTGTTCGCCCACGTCGTCGAGTGGCGCGGGGAGTTCTACCTCGAGGACGGGCTGCACCGCGCCCTGCGCGCGGCGCTGCAGCAGCGCCACGTGCTGCACGCCCGGGTCCACCGGCTGGAGGAGGACGGATGACCGATCGCGCACGTGCGGCCGCGACCCTGGGGGTGCTGGCGCTGCTGCTGGTCCTCGGCGTGCGGTGGGGGCTCACCCAGGTGACCGAACCGTTCCCCGAGACGGTGAGCGCGCCGTCGATCTGCACCCCGACGCTGGTGACGGCCGGGCAGACGCTGCGACCCGAGGACATCACCGTCAGCGTGCTCAACGCCAGCACCGTCGGTGGCCTGGCCGGCAGCACGATGGAGAAGCTGGTCGACGCCGGGTTCGGTCGCGGCGAGATCGGCGACGCCCCGGACGCCGGGGTGCGCACGGTGCAGGTCTACGCCGCCGACCGCCGGCGCAGTGACGTCGCCCTCCTGCGCAGCTACCTCGGCCCGCGCCTGGACGTGGTCGACACCGAGTCCACCCGGCCGGGTCTCGTGATCGTGGTCGGGCAGAAGTTCGCCGGCGTGCGCTCCGGGCGGGGGATCATCACCGCCCGCGACGACCTCACCGTGTGCCGGCCGCTGCCGGAGTGAGCGCCACGGGCGCCGCCGACGGAATGCGCCGGGGCACACGGTGGGTGGCGCTGGTGCGCAACGTCAACCTCGGACGCCAGGGACTCACCCGCGACCTCCTGCTGGACGCCGCCGCGAGTGCCGGCGGCCGCGACGTGCGCTCCTACCTCACCACCGGCAACCTCACCCTCACCGCCGACCCCGCCGCCCTGGACGGCCCGGACGGCGTCGTCGCACGGCTGGAGGACGGCCTCGCGCAGGTGCTCGGACGCCGCGAGCTCGTGGCCGTCCGCTCGGTGACCTGGCTGCGCGAGCTCCTCGCCCTGGACCTGTTCGCCGGGGTCGACGGCGCGGCCTGGACCACCGAGGTCGCCTTCCTGCGCCACGACGCGGTCCCGCTGGATCCCGCCCGGCTCGGCGACACCCGTCGCACCCGGGTGGTCGCCGTCCGCGAGCGCGAGCTGGCGGCCTCGCGACCCCGCGAGGGCAGTGCGGCGCCGGCGGTGAACCCGCTGCTCGAACGCGCCACCGGCGTGCGGTCCACGGCGCGGGGGTGGTCGACGCTGTCGCGGATCGCCGCGGACCCGGGCTGAGGGACAGGACGCGTCAGTCGGGCAGCCACTGGGCCAACCGGCCCTTGGCGCTGATCTGGCGCAACCGCTCCTCGGTGCGTTCGCGGGCCCGGCGGGGGGTGACCACGAGGAGGTCGTCGCCGCGACGCAGCACGGTGCGCTTCTCCGGCACCAGGGTCTCGCCGTCGCGGATGACCATCGAGATCGAGGCGCCGCGCGGGAGTCGCAGCTCCCCGACCTCCACCCCGTGCAGCCGCGAGACCGGGCTGATCGTGAGCTGCAGCAGGTCGGCCGCGATCCGTTCGAGCGGCGCCACCTCGAGGTCGAGGTCGCGGGGCTCCGAGCGCCGGGTCACGCGCAGCACCTTGGCCACGAGGGGGAGCGTCGGACCGGTGAGCAGGGTGTAGACCACCACCATCACGAAGACGATGTCGAAGAGCCGCTCGGCGTCGGTCACCTCCTCGGCCAGCGGGATCGTGGTGAGCACGATCGGCACCGCACCCCGCAGGCCGGCGTAGGACAGGAACGCCAGCTCGCGCGGTGGCATGGGTTGCACGACGGCGCTCACGACCACCGACAGCGGTCGCGCGAGGAAGGTGAGCACGAGCCCCGCCACGAGGGCCGTGACGACGACGTCGAGGGTGATCCGACCGGGTGAGAGCAGCAGGCCGAGCATCACGAACAGCCCGATCTGGGCCAGCCACGCCACCCCCTCGGCGAAGGAGCGGGTGGCCAGCCGGTGGGGCAGCTCGGAGTTGCCGAGCACGAGGGCGGCGACGTAGACGGCCGCGAAGCCGCTGCCGTGCAGCGCCGCGGTGCCGCCGTAGGCCAGCAGCGTCATGCACACCACGGCGAGCGGGTACAGGCCCGAGGCCGGCAGCGCGACGCGGCGCAGCAGCCCGGCGCCGCCGAAGCCGACGGCCAGGCCGACGACCACGCCCAGCACGAGCTCGAAGACCACGATGCCGAACGCGCCGAGGACGCCGTAGTCGGCCACCGCGCCGGTGGAGACCAGGGTGACGATCACGACGGTGGGGGCGTCGTTGAGACCCGACTCGGCCTCCAGCGAGGAGGCCAACCGCTGCGGCAGCGGCACCACGCGCAGCACCGAGAACACCGCCGCGGCGTCGGTGGGAGAGGTGACGGCGCCGAGCAGGACGGCCAGCTCCCACGACAGCCCGAGGGCGTAGTGGGAGACGACCGCCACGACCGCGATCGAGACGCCCACCCCGAGGGTGGCCAGCGAGAACCCCAGCCGCATCGCGGGCCGGGCCTCGCGCCAGTTCGTGGTGAGACCGCCCTCGGCGAGGATCAGCACCAGGGCGGCGAAGCCGAGCGCATGGGCGAGCTCGGCGTCCTCGAAGGGGATGCCGATGCCGGACTCGCCCAGGGCGATGCCCATGAAGAGGTAGAGCAGCAGGCTGGGCAGGCCGGCGGAGGCGGACACGCGGACCGCCAGGATCGCGACCAGGGTGACGGCGGACCCGATCAGCAGGAACGTCTCGAGTTCGTGGACGTCGAAGGTCATGGGGCCTTTTCGGATCGGGGGGTCGGGTGCCTAGGTTACCGGTCCCTCGTTTCGGCCCGGTGGCGCGCGGATGACCCGTTCCGCTCGACTAGAACATGTTCTAGTCTTGGCGCGTGAGCAGCACCGAGAGCACCGAGAGCCGGGCCACCCAGGTCCCGGCGGCCCTGCCCCTCGCCGACGTCGACGCGACGACGGCCGAGCGCGTCGACGTCGTCGTCGTCGGGTTCGGGATCGCCGGCGGGTGCGCCGCCCTCGAGGCCGCCCGCACCGGGGCCCGGGTGTTGCTGCTCGAACGGGCCGCCACCCACGGCGGCACCTCCGCCATGTCGGGGGGCCACTTCTACCTCGGCGGCGGCACGGCGGTGCAGCAGGCGACGGGCCACGACGACACCCCGCAGGCGATGTACGACTACCTCGTGGCGACCTCCAAGGAGCCCGAGCACGACAAGATCCGCGCCTACTGCGACGGCTCGGTGGAGCACTTCGGCTGGCTGGAGGCGCTCGGGTTCGAGTTCGAGCGCAGCTACTACCCGCACAAGGCCGTCATCCAGCCCGGCACCGAGGGGCTGATGTTCACCGGCAACGAGAAGATGGTGGCGTTCAAGAAGATCGCCGCGCCCGCGCCCCGCGGGCACAAGGTGCCCGTGGCCGGCGACACCGAGGGCACCAAGATGGTGATGGACCTGCTGCGCGACCGGCTCGCCGAGGCGGGCGTGGAGGTGCGCTACGAGACCGGTGCCACCCACCTGGTGGTGGACGGTGAGGGCACGGAGCAGCGGGTCGTCGGCGTCGCCTGGAAGTCCTTCGACACCACCGGCGTCGTGCTCGCCCCCGCCGTGGTGATCGCGGCCGGCGGGTTCGTGATGAACCGCGAGATGGTGGCCGCCTACACCCCCGCGCTGGCGGAGAAGCCCTTCGTGCTCGGCTCCACCTACGACGACGGCCTCGGCATCCGGCTCGGCCAGTCGGTGGGCGCGGAGCTCAAGCACATGGACGAGCCGTTCATCACCGCGCCGTTCTACCCGCCGTCCTCGCTGATGTTCGGGTTCATCGTGAACAAGCACGGCCAGCGGTTCGTGAACGAGGACGGCTACCACTCCCGCACCTCCCAGTTCGTGATGGAGCAGCCCGACCACGCGGCGTACCTGATCGTGGACAGCAACCACGTGGAGTACCCCAAGTTCCCGCTGGTGCCGCTGATCGACGGCTTCGAGACCATCGCCGAGCTCGAGACCGCGCTCGACCTGCCCGCCGGCTCCGTGGCCGCCACCCTGGAGCGCTACAACGCGATGGCGGCCGCCGGCGAGGACACCGAGTGCGGCAAGGCGCCCGAGTGGCTCGCCCCGCAGGACACCGGCCCCTGGGCGGTCTTCGACCTCACCCTCGGCAAGGCGATGTACGCGGGCTTCACCCTCGGCGGCATCCGCACCACCGTCGACGGCCGCGCCCAGCGCCCCGACGGCTCGGTGATCGAGGGCCTCTACGCCGCCGGCGCGTGCGCCTCCAACATCGCCCAGGACGGCAAGGGCTACTGCTCCGGCACCCAACTGGGCGAGGGCTCGTTCTTCGGCCGGCGCGCCGGTCGCCACGCCGCCGACCTCGCCCGCACCACCACCCCCGCCTGACGCCGGTCCCGGGGTCGTCGTCGTACCAACCGGGCGCCGTGACGCTCCCGACCGCGCCGTAGGCTGCGCGACGTGAGCCGCTTCGAGGCCGCCGCGCGCGCCGCCGTCCCGCCCTTCCACGTGATGGACCTGCTCGCGGCCGCGGCCGAGCGCACGCGCACCCACGGCGACCTCCTCAACCTGCTGGCCGGCCAGCCGAGCAGCGGGGCGCCCGCGCCGGTGGTCGCCGAGGCGACGCGACTGCTCGGCAGCGGCGATCCGCTGGGCTACACCCCCGCCACCGGCCTCGTCGAGCTGCGCGAGGCGATCGCCGGACACTACGACCGCCGCTACGGGCTCGCGGTCGACCCCGACGACGTCGTCGTCACCACCGGCAGCAGCGGCGGTTTCCTGCTCGCCGTCCTCGCCGCGTTCAGCGCCGGCGACCGCGTGGCCATCGCCCGCCCCGGCTACCCCTGCTACCGCAACGTCCTGACGGCGCTGGGCTGCGAGGTCGTGGAGATCCCGACCGGACCAGAGACCCGGTTCCAGCCGACGCCGGAGCAGGTGGCCGCCGTGCCCGACCTCGCCGGACTGGTGGTGGCCAGCCCCGCCAACCCCACGGGCACGATGCTGCGGCCCGAGGAGCTGGCCGCGCTCGCCGCGCACTGCGAGTCGCGCGGGGTGCGGCTGATCAGCGACGAGATCTACCACGGCATCGAGTACGCGCCGCTGGAGTCGGGGGATCCCGCGGCGGCCTGGTCCCGCAGCGCGTGGAGCACCAGCCGCACCGCGGTGGTGTTCGGCTCGTTCTCCAAGTACTTCGCGATGACCGGCTGGCGCCTGGGCTGGATGCTGGTGCCCGCCGACCTGCGCCGCGCGGTGGACGTGCTCACCGGCAACTTCACGATCTGCCCCCCGGTGCTCTCCCAGCGCGCCGGCATCGCGGCGTTCCACGAGGACTCCTACGCCGAGCTCGACGCCCACGTGCGGCGCTACGCCGCCCACCGCGCCATCCTGCTCGACGGCCTGCCGCGCCTGGGCATCGACCGACTGGCCCCGGCCGACGGCGCCTTCTACGTCTACGCCGACGTCGGCCACCTCACCACCGACTCCCTCGCCTACGCCCACGAGCTGCTCGCCCGCACCGGCGTCGCCGTGGCCACCGGCGTCGACTTCGACACCGCTGACGGCGGCCGCTACCTCCGCTTCAGCTTCGCCGGCCCCGGCGCCGACCTCGAGGCCGCCCTCGACCGCCTCGCCGGCGTCCTGGGGTAGCGGACTTCCCGTCGTCACAAGCAAACGGCAGGCGATTCGACGAGAATCGCCTGCCGTTTGC